>CBDBPY010000001.1:0-65717 GCA_965209035.1 Gammaproteobacteria bacterium | reverse complement strand
TCATCGATGAAGGCAATCTGGAATTTTTGATTAGTATCAACGGCTTGGGCGCGGGCGGGCGATTGGTGGCAAACATTGCCACGGCTGATATCAATTTCGCTTCGCTGGAAGTTGGATTCGACGGCAAAAAAGAGACGATAATCGTTCCCGATCCGCTTGCCGCCGATCCGCTTGTGCCGGTTAACCCTTCGTTGCGCCGCCCGCCGACGCAAGCGGATTTAGGCAATCGGCAAGTGCTGATTCATTCGGCATTTACAAGTGCGGGACGCGGACAAAAAGAAAGCGCCAGCGGACTCGGCCGCCTCGACAACGCGAACGGCGATTTTCTTTTGGGCGTTGTGGATAGCGCGCCAGCGACGCGAACGCGGAATTGGCTTTTGGGCGAGAGATTGGGCGGCGACATTACGCAACAGATTCAAGGCCGCCTGCCCGATAACAGAATCTTTCGAACGATTTACGGACATATTTGCACTGGTTGGTATGTCCAACACTATGGAGACGACGCGCATAAGGGCGTGTATGTCATCTTGGAAGGCGACGCGATTGCCAGCGGCGCTTATCGCCAAGACGACGACGGCAACTGGTTGCCGAGATTCGGCGGTGGAAACATTACGATCTACATAACCGGCTTCGAATTGACGAGCAGGCAGTATCGGGGCGAGTATGTGGTAAGCGACAACATAAAAGATGTTTGGGTGGAGGAAAACGGCGGCAATCCATACACATTCATTCGCGGCGGGATTGACAATTCGATATTCGCTTATGACAGGGAATTGGTTGCCGAGGGGACGAACAAAAGCGCATTCGAGTGGGCTTTTGACCGCAACGACCCGATTGAAGCGAGCGACCGCTTGGTTGGTGATTTGGATGTCATCACGGCGGACGATGCCCGTTTGTATTCGACGCGAGCGGCAGTTTGGATACACGAATACGCGTTGGCAACACTCGACTCGGACTCGAACATTGCCGCGAAGTTTAGCGGCATAAGCGTCCGGGTTTGGGTGACTCCGGAGGGCGGGCGAGTGCTGGAATTAGCCGACGGCACATTCGGCGAAGCGGCAGGAGCGCGGGCGGTGATTGACGCAAACGGAGTCAGGATTTTTTCCGCCGGCAACAAATTTAAGGGCGGGACACTTGAAGAGATTGTGATGTTCGAGCGGCTCGATGCGGCTTCGGGTGATGATTTTGATACAAATAATGCTCTCAACTTCTCCGCCGTTTCCGACAACGGCGGGCTTAGCGGATTCAAAGACGCGGCGATTGTTTTTCTGCTCGCCGAAGTTGCCTTTGGGACTTCCGCGCCGGTATCGTCGCATCCGTTTTTCGTCGTGCGCCCCGTATCAATTGGCGACGGCGAACAAGTGCACGACGGGACAATAACTGTGGACGGCGCTTTGTCGGAATACATCACCATCACCAACGATACGATTACCGGATCGCACGACGATCATCGATTCCGCCGGATTCGCGCATATACATTTTCGGCGGCCGCTTAAGGTAGAATGGTGGCTATGGGATACAGCACATACTACAACACGGACTCGAAAGAGATTATTCGCTTTTGGCGAGGCAACCTGCCGAAAACCGAAAATCAGCAAGAATTCGCTTGGGATCGGAATATCAACCGCTACCTCGACGAGCCAATTCCAGAGGAGAATCGCGGCTATGTCTTCATCGAAGACGGCGCGGATTGGTTGCCGCCGATTGACGGCGCGACCTTGACTTTCGACGAAGCGGGCTTGCCGACAGGCCAAATCGTTCCGCGATTGTCGCAATCCAAAATCGAGCGTCATCTTTTCGCACGAACCGACGCGGACGAAAACGCCCGAATCGGAAGCGCACGGCGCGCAGGAATCCTCGCGCGTTTGGCGCACGGCGGGAGCGAAGAACATCGCGCCGCGCGGGAGAACAGCAACGCCAAGCACAGCGCGTTTCACGCCCGCATTATGCTCGCGCTCATCGCCGCAATCGACAATGTGGGAGTAAATCACAATCTCCCCGCCAGTTCGGATTTATTCCGTTTCACCCCTTTCGTCGCCGATCGAATCCTCGCTATTGCCGAGCGGACTCACGCCGGACACAAAGCGCGCGCCATTTGCGAATCCGACATTGCGCCGCTGATTACCGCAATCAAAGCCGCCACAGGGAGCGCGGAGTATGTTCTTGGAGTCATTCGCCGCGAGCGTTCCCGAACGAATTACAGCGAATACGATACTTTCGCCGACCAGACCGGAGCCGCCGAAGCCGCCGCCGAAGCGTGGGCGCTTGATGCCGCAGTTGGAATCAATGTCATCGCAAAAAGCGGCGGCGCGACTATCACCGTCGCCGAAGATTCCAATTCTTTCGGCATTCCAGCCGACATTTTCGCCATCGACGCGAGCGGCGATATCCATTCCGAAGCCCACCTGTGCGCGCCAAGTTTCGAGCGCGGCGTTTCCATCGCCTCGCCCGTCGGCGCAGGCGGCGCGACTTGGATTCGAATCGAGAATCACACGGCGCAAATCGCTGTGATTCTCGACGCGGGCGACAATTCCGAGATCGCGCGAATCGCCGCCGCTACCATAGCCCCTGGCACAGCCGACATTACGCCCTCGCAAGGAGCGAACGGACTCGTCTTGCGATTGGAAGCCGCCGAAGCGCCCGCCGAAGCGCCCGCCGACGAAATCCCGCCGAGCGAATAAACAACACAGGAGTCAAAAATGGCAAACCTCCCTCTCCACCTCTCCATAATCAGCGACCATCGCGCCGTCTCCCCCGCCAACGCGCGGATTATCGGATTTTATTCGGCTGTTGCCGAAGGAGAACCCGGCGGCGACAAAATCGATTTTTTCATTTTGCCGCCAGACAAGGCGTATCTTTCGGATGCTGATGCCCTTGCCTTCATTGCGAATAACCCCTCAAATTCGTCGCGCGACGATATTGTCAAAATCCAAAAATTCACCATCGACCTGCTCGATCGAGTTGTCGCGCGGCAAGGCAATATCACGCCCGACAAAGACCCGCAACTCAACGGCATAACGCCCGAAGCCCTTATCGCCGCCGCTATTGCGCCGGTTAAAATTTTCCAAGACGGAAAATTCGCTTGCGACGAAAACGCGCTTGCGATCGAAAAGGCAAAGGAAGCAATCGAAGCCCTTGCGAGCCGCCGCCGCGACCGCGTAAAGCGCGGCGTGGAAGGCAAGTTGGAGCGGTGAACCTGCAATCCGTCAAAGGGGTTTTCGGCACGCTCTTGTTGGCGATTGTCATTTTGTGGGCGAACGCAATCGACAAAATCAAAAAGGTTTTCGGGCGATAAAACGATGCAACAGTTGTGGATTGCGGCAGGCACAGGTTTATTAAAATCTCTCATCGCACCGCTCCGCCGACGATATAGTTGTGGATTGCGGGCAGGCGCAGGTTTATTACAAAGCGAAGCGGAAAGCGAAGCGGAAAGCGAAGCGGAAAGCGAAGCGGATAGAGCGCACCGCCATTGGCTACAAAAAAGGGACTGCAAGCCGCGCAAGCTCTTTATTCCAGAACGCTATCCGCAAGGCGACGCGCTGGATTTGGGATTGGAGGAATCGATCAGAAATCGCCGCCGCGATGAAGCAGGGGATTGGCTGTGAGAGACGAAACGCCGAACGAGCAATTTGCTTTGGATATTATCGACCGCCTTATTATGGCGTTCGAGGATTTATTTGCCGTCCTTTCGCCGTTTCCGGCGTTGCGGGCGATTCTCGCAATCGCCGTCGCGCTGGCGATAGTTTGGGGCGTTGGGTTTTCGTTGTCGCAGGGCTGGCGGCTTGTATTTATGTTGCCTTGGCTTAGAGGAGCGAACGGCGTAATCAAGAAATTGCGAGATTCCACAAAATCGGCGCACGAAGAGATCGAGGAAGTCAAGAAAGAAATCAAAAAAATGGAGGCGATTTTGGAATCAATCCTCGATAAAATCCCGCCGCGCGACCCGAAATCGCGGACTCGAAAAACGGACGAAAAGAGCGTATAATCGAAAATAAATGGAGGCGCTGGATCTCCAAAAATCCAAAACGAGGAAAAATCAAAATGGAAAGCAACCCTAACGGCTATTTGGCCTATCACGATGTAGAAGGAAAAATCCTCTACATTCAAGAACTCGTCGCCGAATACGACTCTGCCGTTTATCCCGCGCCAAATGCGAAAAATCTTGGCGGCGGCGTTGGATATATTTGGTGCAAGTGTCCGCTCAAAGTGGGCGATCGTTTTGTGTTATCACAAGCCGACAAATTTAAGGCGGGCGATGTTGTCTGCCTGAAGTCGGGCGGCCCGCTGATGACCGTCAGCGCAATTAGAGATAATGGAGAGTTGTCTCCGGATATATTTTGTCGGGGTGTTATCGGCGGAAGTTTTTTCATCGAAATTTTTCCAAAGGAAGTTATCCGCAAGGCGACGGCGGGCGATCGGCACGACGCGGCGTATAACTCTGTCGTGGGATCGTCGGCGCAAATCGAGGGGCAAGAGTGAGCGGTTTGATTTTCTTCATCGGGCTTTTAATCGGCTCGATGATTACTTCTCTCATCGTTGCTTGTCATCTTTTGAGATATCGGAATGAAAAAATCATTCCGGATCTGGAAAAACTTTGCGGGATAGTAGGAGTTATATTTAACTCGTCTCTTCTTGCATTGGGAATTGCCGTTGCCGCACTCGCGGTATGGGCGTTTGGCTGATGAAAGCCACAACCCCGACCATTTTTGAAATAAAAAGGATTCACACTCTCGACCAAATAACCGCCAATAAGTTGGTCGCGGCGCTGGACGCGATGAAATTCGAGCGCAGGAGCGCCGACAAAAAAGGCGACGCTATCGCCGTTCAGCGGATCGATGCCGCGATTCTGCCGTTAAAAGTCCTCATCAATTCCGACAAAATCCGCAAGGGTGATCGATGAGTTTACCGACCCCCCGCGAAGCCGCCGCCTGCTTACAGGAAGGCGAAAAAATGGTGCTTGTTTTCAAAAGCGGGCGCGCCGACGGCGGCATAATAGCGAGCGATTTTGTCAGTATGCTGAAAGGTTGCGATGGATTACTTAAAGCGGCGGCGAAAAAGTTGGGGTTTAAGGTGGATATTTTCGTCGAATGCGAGCGTGTCGGCGACGAATGGCGCATAGTGTTTATGCCGCGCGAGCGAGCCGCCAAAAAACGACCGCGCGCGCCGAAACGATGACCGCCGCGCGGATCAAAAAAAGAGACGGCCGAAGCCGTCTCTTTTTAATCGGGTTATCGCAAGAAAACCGCCCCGAATCAATTAATCCACCGAGAGGAGATGAAATGGAAATTCACCGCTTTATCGGCCTTACGACAATGCATTTATTATATCACGAGGAATGGTGTAAGAGGGGGCTTGACTTGTCTTTTTTTTGGGTGTAAAATCTCAATAACGGCGATATTCCGATCGTCGAAAAATCCAAAAATGAGGAAAATCAAAATGGAAAAAAACCCCAACACAAAACCCGAATCGGTAGATGCCGACGAGACAATCGGCGAAGCGATGACATCGTTTAAGGCGTTGATCGATGACGCGCGAAACCCGCCGCGCCCTGCTCCCAAATCTTGGTTTGTCGATCATCGTGGAAGCATTTGCCGCGTTTTTGCTGGCGAGGGGTTGCCGAGATGAAGCGGACGAAAAAAGAATCGATCGCGGTCGCGCTTTGTTGCGCCGTGCTTGCGATATTTTTCGCATTCGCTCTTGTATCGTGGCTTGACTCGCTCGCCGTCGACAAATTCTGCCGCGTTGCAAGCCCGCCGCCGTCGCTATGCCCTGATTTTGTCGGGGGTGCGCGATGAAAATATCAAGATCAGGAATCGGATTCTTTGCGGTAATCGCGGGGTCTGTTGCTTTGGATGGTTTAAGGCGGCTATCCGCCGACCTTTTTGCGTTTGCTCTGGTTGTATCAGGTAGCGTTGCGCTGGTGGGAGCGGGGGTTGTTTATACCCTTATTTTCATCGCCCCTAAAAAACCCGAATCGGATACCGAATCGGATACCGAAAAATGACAAGCGAAACAAGCCGCGCTTGACTCTGGCGGCTTTCGCTTTCGCTTTCGATCTCGCATTCGATTTTATCGATTATGTTTTTTCGGCGGCGTGATTAATGTTTTGGCGCGTTTTTCCTCGCCGCAGGGCGGGGGTGGATTGAAACGACGAAAAAGGAGTAGTAAGCACTGGAGCGCGCGCTCCGAGCGGCAACGAGGCCGTGGGATTTCCAGCCCGAAAATTCGTAGCCGGTGAGATTCCGGCATTCTTTTCAACCCGCCGATTTTTGCTATAGGATTCGGCGGTTTTTTTCGATTTGACTTTTTGTTTTGGTGCGAGTATAATGAAAATGTCGAATCCCGAAACTGGAAAATCGGGAGGACAAATCCAAAACAACTGGAAAGCAAAAATGGAAAATCAAAGCAACACGCGGCAAGGCCGCACCGCCCGCGAATATCCCCTTGCCAATATCGGCAAGATCAACAATCGCCAGATTGTTGCGCACAAGCGGCGCATTGCCATTATTCTTCACGCTGTCCGTGACTGCGCTGTGTTCTATCGTATGCGCGGCATTAGAGCCGGCGATCGCCGTTATTCGTCTTTGGAGAAACAATTGGTGACGCTTCACGGCGATTTGCCGAAGATTGTCGACTCTGCGTATCTGTTCAATCAGGAACAAAAACTTGGAGATGCCGGCGACTACGACGCGCCCTCGCGGTCGTCGGAAACCCCGCCCAAAGCGGAGACCGTCGAGCGCGCCGCGCAACGCGGGAATGTCGATTTTGTTGCGCTCGCGCTGATGTGCGCGGCGATCGGTTGTGTGCTGGTGGCGGGCGCGTTCGTCATCGATTTGGCGATCGATCTGGCGTCGTTCGCGCTGGCGGCAGTCGCGCCTGCTGCACTGGCAAAAGCAGGCAAGCGGGCACCGCTTCCGATGTATCGCCCGATAGAGGGTTGGCATGTCAACAAAGGGTATTGCCCGTCGCAACCGTCTATCGCGGCAAAGTATTCGCTCTATCGAGTTTCGGTTGGGAAAGCGAATCACGGCATTTTGTTCCGCGCTTGGAATGATGTGGCGGCGCGAAAAATCGGCGCGAAAATTGCTTGTTGGGGTAGCCCTGACAATGCCCGCGACGAGATGATTTCCTTTTATGTGGAGAGGAAAGAATCGCGAGATGATTATGGCGGCTGGTGGGGCGTTTCCGAAGATTACGCATGGGTTTCGCCAGCGGCCCAACTTTTCCGCGCCAGCCGCGCCCCACACGGCTTCATCGGCATCGCCGTCGCCGCATTGCTGTCGGTCGCGGCGGGCGTAATCGGCTTCATCGTCGCGGGATTTGGGATTGACAGCGTTGCCGCGTTGCTGGCGGTTGCGCCGCTTGCCGCCGCCACCAAACCCGACGAAGTCATTGACTTCATCACCAACGCGGCGAAAGAAGCCGGATTTGAAGTCGAACTTGTCTATGATTGCGGCTGTTGCTATGGCGGCAGGAATAACCGCGAATCAGCGGCTTGGGAGATTTCGGCGATAAAGCGTGGAGACCGCTTCCACAATTTATTTAATATGTTGATTCGCCGCGACTACGATGATATAGAGATTCGCACATATAAGATCTCGAAATACGGCCACTTGTCTCCCGTCCTTGCGAGATGGAACTTTAGACATGTCAAATTGGAGCACAAAAACGCTTCAAGGGTTGCGGGTTTGCTTGGTATTACGGAAACCGAAGCGTTAAAGCGCGGACACTCCAAAAATATCAAAACACTCCAAGAGTGCGGGAATCGATGATCGCTGATCATCCTCGCGGCGACGGCAACGATGATTCGGAAAGCGGATTTATCGCCGTTGCCGTCGCCGCGTTATTGGCGGTCGCCACGGCCGCGCTCGGCTTCATCGTCGCCGACTCCGAATCCGCCGCGCTGTTGGCTATCGCGCCGATGATATTCTCCGTTTATCCCTCCCACATTGATGGCGTTTTCGTAAATCGCGGCGTTCTTTTGGGGCAGATGCCGACGAGAATCCAAGTTATCCGTTTTTGGATACAAGCGCGCGCCGATGTTTGGAGCGAGATATCCGAAATTGCTAAAAACGCAATCGCCGGCGGCGAATGCTACGAGCAGGTCGTCGACGAGAAAATCGAGAATGGCGGAGATGATTGCTTTTTCGAAACCGATAAGGCCGATGCCGGAGATCACGAAAGCGGCAGAATCGAAAAATTATCGGCGCTCTTTTCCAAGATCGACAAACTGGAAAAGGTGGGGGAATTGGGGAATGTGTGGGGGGAATCGATATCGAAAGAGTTGGACGATGACGAACTTGGCGGATTCGCTACCGCCGCTTATGAGCATTTGCCTAATCGATATAATTCGGATGGGGTGCAAGATATCATAATCGTGGTAAAAGACGGCAAAATTATAAGCCGCTCCGCGATTGAGAGTGGGGACGAGACAATATCTCTGCCCTGATAAAATCACCAACGGGGGACGCGGCGGTAAGTGTGTCGCCGCGTTTTTTATTTTTGTCTCTTTGTGATATAATGGAGTTGTCGACTGCTGGAACTGGAATCTGGCGGGACATCAAACACTGGAAACACCAATGACAAATCAAATCATCATCAGCGACAACGAGCGCGAGATCGTTCGAAAGGCCGAATGTGTGCTGAGTCGCATTTGCGAGGAGGCGGCTTGCCGCGCCTTTCCGACACAGCGAGAGATTGCCATAAAAGCAATTGCGGCAATCAATGACTTGGGATTAAGTATCGATGCCGGCGCGCATTGGGATCACTACCCCCCAACCGACACAGCCGCCGCGCCCGACCCCCGCGCAAGCCCAATCACGGCCAAAGTTATGTTCGAAAATAACAAGCAGTGGTGTAGCGGGTGCGGCCACACTCGATTTTGGCGGAGACACCAGACCACCGGATACAACCCGGATGTCGATAAAGGCGATGAAATTGTTTGCGGCGGTTGCGGTTGTCGCGTAGATGAAAAGGTCTTTATGGATTCGGACTGATTGCGACCGCCCCTCTCCTCTCCCCCCGCTTGCGGCTTCGTAGGCGGGGGGTTTTTTATTTTTGGCGTTGTATGATATAATAGAGTTGTCGAATCCCGACGACTGGAAGTTGGGAGGACAAATCCAAAACTGGAAAACAAAAATGAAAAATCAAAAAGCCCAAAACTGGGACCAGCAACGCAAGATGGTGTATTCGGGCGAATGCCCGAAGTGCGGGGGCGATCTTTGCACCCTATCCCACGGCGGCGCTGAAAATGGGACAAATACTTTTTCGAGCGAATTGCTCGCTTGCATCAAGTGCGGTTTTCCGGCGAAAATCGAGACCGGCTCTCACTCCGGCGATACTTGCGTGGAAGTTGGCGCCCGTGCTATGCGCTCCCATCCCGATCGATGGGAAGCCCGACACCGCGCCGCCGCGGCCGGGTATCACCGCTTCTAATCCGCATCTCTCCCCCCCATCCCCCCGCTCCGGCGGGGGATTTTTTCATATACGCGCCCTACTAATGGTAAAATGAATTTTATGCCCGAACCGATTACCCCGATTGACTTGTCTCAAAGCGCTCCTCAAATCGCCAGTGATATCCGGAATCGATATTCCGCAGGCGGTCGAAGGCGAGCAAAGCCAAAGTTGCGGAGCGGGCTCGACGGATTCCGGCTTGATATCGCCGATGACGCAAAAAATATACCTATAATCCCGATAAACGCGAATACTGGCCAAGCAATAGTTGATTTCGCGGATGCGAAAGGGGTAAATGTGGTTTGGGGGATCGTGGACAGGGACGACGGATTTGATGTTGTTGGTGTGAGTCCGTCTAATGGAAACGGCGGATGGGGAGACATTGAATTATTGGAATCGGGAAAAGAAAGTTTTGGTGAGGGAGTCAAGAGAGGTTTGGCTTTGCCGAAAGATTTTTACGATGCGGCATTTGGGGACGGAGTTGATGTTGTCGAGGAAGACGCACATACGGCGGGGCAGAAGGCGAGGCCGTTTTTTGAGGATGGTGGGATCAATCCGAATCATTTTAAGTATGCGCTCGGTCAAGGCGTTGGAAGTTTGCCGTTTTCTATCGCTGGAATTGGTGCGATTCGCGGTGCAGGAGCGGCTTTATCGTTGGCGAAAAAGGGAACGGCGCTACAAAAAGCGGGAACGGCGTTGTCGTCTCCGGCGGGAGGAGCGGCAACTTTTGGTGGTGCTTTGTCTGGTGCGTTTAGTGCCGACGAAGCGAGGGAAAGATTGAGGACTGCGGGAGTTGGAGAAGCGGAGATAAGCAGGCGCCTGCCTCTTGCTTGGGCTCTTGGCGGCGGAGCGGGGGCGGTTTTAGGTGGTCTTGGCGGTAGAATTTACCCTGCTGTTTCACGTGGAGCGACGGGGATTTTGTTCGAGCCCGGGCAGGAAGCGGCGGAGGAGACGGCGGAATTGTTTGCGGGGGCGGTTGCGGCTGGTGATTTTCCGACGGCGGAGGAGATTGCGATTTCTGCGACGGCGGGTTTTGCAGGGGGTTTGGGCGGTGGCGCGAGCGCGGAGGTTGTGTCGGCGGGCGTTGGCTTGGGCGCGAAGGCGGCGAAGCGGTTGGGGGATAAGAGAGCGGAGAGGGCGGCGAAAAGGGGAACGACGGATGCGGCGTTGCGCGTTTCGAGGGCCGGCGATATTGCTGGTGAATTGTCGGCCGAGGCGATTGCGAGCGGGGCGGACGAGCGGGCGGCGGCGGAGTTGGCGACGGCGATACGCGGCGCGCTTTTGTCGGGCGCGAAGCCGAGTTCGATGACGGACAAGGAGGCGATGGGTTATGTTCCGGGTGCGACGGCGGACGTGGCGCGGGAATCGCTTGCGGCGGCGGTTGCGGCGATGGATCGAAAAAGTGAGGACGGCGGCGGAAATTTTGTGGCTGGTCTGCAATCGCAACTTGGGGAAAATTGGTCTGGTGGTGTGAAAGATGTCGAGGCGGCGATTGTGAAAGTTGCGCCGGATTATGTAAAAAAGGGTTTGGCGGCGATTCCGGCCAGTGCGCGGGGATTGGTGTCGGGGTTGTTGGATTCGCGTCGCCCGCCGTCGGGAATGGAATCGATTGATGAGAGATTGCGCTCGAATATCGAGGGATATGAAAAATTATCGGGCGAATTGAGATCGGGTGAATCGGCGGTTGCAGGCGTGAAAAATAGGGCAACGGCTCGCGCGGCGGAGAAAAAAGGCGGAGGGGAGAAAAAGGCGGGGAGATTGGAGCGGTTGGAATCGATGATGATTGAAATCGAGAGTGATTGGGCGGAGTTGGCGGCGGCTAGTGATGGTCGCTATGTTCCGCCGAGTTTCCGCGTTCATCCTCGACACGCGGTTTGGAGAGCGAAAAAGTATCGCCGAGTGGATGAAAAATTGGGTTCGGCAACGGACGCGGCGCGGGAAGAATTTGGGGGCGACGAGGGATTGGCGGCGGCGGGTCGGGCGTTCGTCAAAGCGAGAAGGGGCGGCGAGGAGGCATTGCGGCAGTTTGCGGAAAGCGTGGGAGATACTGGCGCGAAGGCGTTGGATTCGATTTTGGAGGCGACGGACAAGGCGCGCGGCGCGAGAGCGTCGGGGAGGATTGTTAAGGGGAAAAAAGGGATTTCCACTTCGCGAGGAGATGGAGAAGGAGGTGGGCGCGAAGCGAAAATCCAGCCCGATAATACCACAGATTCGAATGAGGCTAAGGAATTTTTGGCGGAATATCAAAGAATCGATAAATTGGGGGACGGGGCGAGCGACGATCTCGCCGCAACGGAATATGTCGAGGATGGCCGGGACGAGGCGATCGGCGCGGTGTTGGATTCGGAGGGAAGAAAGCCGGAGAGGTCGGAGTGGTTGGATTTGCTGTCGGCGCAGGGTTATGATGGCGCAGGCGAAGATGTGATAAATCGCGCGATGGCGATTGCGAATTTTTCGGGGTCGATTGAGGAGGCGAATGCGGCGGCGGTTAAATATGCGGCGGCTGTGCTTCCGAATTTTGAGGGGAGAGAAGAAAAGGAATTTTGGTCTTACTTGAAAAATCGGGGAGTGGCGTTCGAGCAAACTGATGGAGCGGTTGCGGAGGCGATTGGTCTCAAAGTGGAGAAGCGAGGGAAGAAGCGGGTAATCGTGTCGGAATCGGTTGCGCCGCCGGTTGCGCCGGCGGAGGAGACGGTGAAAGAGGAGTCGGCGGAGGAGAAGGCGAAAGATGAGGAAGAGCCGCCTAAAACGAAGGCAGGCATTAAAAGAAAACAGGCGATCGCCTTCATATTAAAACCCGAAGTTGCGTCAGCGCGAAAGCGATTGACTCCTTTTTCGCGTGATTGGGAGATAAGCCACACCGATGATTTTTTCGATGAGTTGGGCGGTTTGGCTTGGGCGAGATATGGGGGATCAAACGCGGCTGTTGGCGGGTTGCCGAAAATGGATATGGATAACGATTACTTCGATGGCGAGCGGCAAGGCGGTTTGACGATAAAGTTGTCGGGGAGCAGGAGTAATCCGAAAGTTTCGGTTGGTGTTCGCGGCGACGCAACGCTTGGTGAATTTGAGGCGGGAGAAAAGGGCGTTGATTCGTATTCGGATTTCGTTAAAAGCGCGGTGTTTAGGTTTAGATTGCCTTCGTTGGAAGGAAAAGTAAAGGTTGGTTTGAACGGAAAAATAGAGGTTGGCAATGATGTTTATTCGTTTGTGGGAGAAGATGGCAAAGAGTTTTTTGCGTTGGATTCGCGTAGTTTGCGGATGGTGTATGATTTGGTGGGAGATGAGGGGTGGGGATATATCAGCAAGATAGGTTTTTACGAGCAGGGAAAAATCGAGCGGGCGAGAGAAGAATACCACCGCGTGTTTATTTTTTCGGGCAACAAGGCGTTGGGAGATATGGTGCAAAGCGATGACAATATAAATAAGTCGGGGGCTATCAAGTTGCTCGTTGAGATAAATTGGGGTGATTTTCGGCCGGTTGAGGATTGGAAAAAGATGATATCAGGCGAGCCGATCGAGTCGATCGAGTCGATCGAGGAGAATGAGGAGAAAACCGAGGGCGGCGACGACAATGTGGAGAGCGACGGACGGAATATGTGGAGCGAGCGAGAGCAAGAGGAGATTGATAACGCGGACAAGGGTGCGCGTCTATCGGCGGCGGTGGAGGCGGACAAGGCGAACGAAAAGACGCGGCGGGCGATGTTTTTGTTTTCGGCTGATAATAAGGGCGATTTGAAAAAAATGAGTCTTGGCGGCATATATTTCGTGGCTGGGCGGGCGGTTGCAACGGACGAACAGGCGATGGCGTTGGTGTCTGGTATTCCTACATTGGACGGCGCGCCGGATGATGGTTTTATGTTTCGGAAAAACGGGGAAGTTGATTTCGATGTGGCTTTTTACAATCAGGAAGAAATCGAGCGGGTTATTCCGAAAAAGGCGACGGCGCGTTTCGTGCAGGATACGAGGTATCTTATTGGCATTAAGAAAGAGGATCGTCGAGAGAATAAAGATTCGAAGCCAAAAATGGAGTGGGGAACGGCGCGGATAGAATACGAAAGGGCTGATGTTTATGTCGACGCGAGATATTTGCGGGCGATTGGAGAGTTGGCGAAAGCGCGTGGAAAGTCGGAGGTCGATGTGTTTTTGAATGGGTTGGAGGCGATATCGTTTATCGCGGAAGATATGTTGGTGGTGGTTAAGCCGAAGTATTATTCGGGTGAGGTATCGTATACTAGTCGGGAGGAAGAAAAAGAGGAAAGAAAGCGATCGTTTCATATTGGATCTGGTGAAGATGGGGTGGTTGGTTATGAGGAGGGAGAGTTTAATCCGATTGAAGTTTGGACGGGCGGGGTAAAGAATCAGGAGGAAAAGGTTTTGTCGGATAACGAATCGTCGCGGTCGGAGGAGTCGGAGGTCGAAGTGGATGAAACACTTGCGAAAGATTTGCCGGTGGCGCCGGACGAGGGAGATGTGGAGGTGGCCGGCGAAACGCCTGCGGTTGATGACAATTCGGCTATGTTGGAATTGCGAGATTCGGCGAGCGTGTCGGAGTGGGTGTTCGGGCGCGGCGGTGGGTTGCGCGGCGTTGTGCGTGATTTTTGGGCGATGAATAGGGAGCAGTGGAGATCGGGGGAATACTCGATTCCGAAATGGAGGGGTAAGAGGATATTCGAGCCGCGCGGTAAGAGGGGCGGCGGGCCTGCGTTTTTGGCGTGGTCGTTATCGGTTGACGAGATGTCGGATTTGTTGATTGAGATGTCGTCGGTTGATGTATGGGAGGGGGCGATGTCGGGATTTGCGGCGAGGGCGAGGGCGGCGTTGAATTCGGGGATTTATGAGGAGGAGAAAGGGTTGGAGGAGATGAGAGATGCGCCGGAGTCGATGATTGAGTCGATGACTGCGGCATATCAGGTTGTGTCGGGAGCGATGAGGGATCAGAATCCGATATCGAACAGGGTGGACTTGGATAATCGTATGAATTCGGCGGGTGCGGTCGGTTTAAATTCGCGTGATTTGTGGGAGTCGTTGGAGGCGGGGGTGAATAGATATTTGCTGGATATGGGTTTGACGGCAATACCGAGGGACGCGGCGGGCGAAGTGGATTGGTCGGCGGCGAGGAATCAGATGGGTGCGGTGGGGATTTTGGAGGATTTGTTGCCGCGGCAAACGGAGACGACGGCGGACAAGAAGTCGATGCAGGCGTATTCTACGCCGCCGCGAATTGCTTTTTTGGGCGGTTTATTGGCGAATGCGAGGAAGGGAGAAAAGTCATTTGAGCCGACGGCGGGGACAGGGGGATTGGCGGTATTTTTATCGGGGAGCAAGATTTACGCAAACGAATACGACGAGCAAAGGGCGGGATTTTTGCGTGCGGTGTTGCCGGCGGGATCGGAGATTGAAATAAGCCCGGAGGATCAGTTATCGGCGAAGGGAGAATTTAAGAAAGTGATGGGTGGAGAGGGGTTTGATGTGGTTTTTATGAATCCGCCGTTTTCGCGTTCGGCGGATTTGCCAAGTCGTCGCGCGCCCGATGCAGGGATAGCGGCTGGAATGTTGGATAGGGGATTGGAGTCGTTGCGTGATGGAGGTCGTATGGTGGCGATAGTGGGTCATTCCTTGCGTTCTGATAAGGATTCGGGCAGAGAATTATTTGAGAAGTGGGGAGATGACTTGCGGGCGAATCTGCTATTTGACGGCTCGCATTACTGGTCGATGGGGGCAAAGTTTGATTTTCGGGTGTTGGTTTTTGAGAAAGGAGGGGGAAAGGGAGATGTGGTGATGAAGAAATTGGGTTATCGGGCGGGGAATGAAGAGATGGTGTCGGCGGCGAGCGAGGTTGAGAGTAGAGGAGAGGTTATGGTGAAGGAGGAGACAAAACCGATTGTTGAGGAATCTCCTGCAAAAGAGGGCGTTTTAGCCGAATTGGTGGAGGATGAGGGGGTAGATGAGGATAAGAGCGATTCGCGCGGCGAGGGGTTGGATTTGGGGGTTGTGGGGGAGGATAAGACGGATGAGGACGCAAAAAGAATCGAAGGCGTTGATGAGGGGGATTTGGGTGAAATAGAGGGCCCGTCGCTTGTCGGCGCGCCGGATGTATCGGCTACGGAAATACCTGACGGCGCTGACGCGGCGAAGTTGATTGATGAATGGATTGGATTTAGCGATTGGAGGAAATTTTTCGTGGGCAAGGGTTTGATGAAGGTTGGAGAAAGAAAGGAAGAGATCAGGAAATTGTATGTGGGCTTGCACGATTTGGCGGCGGCGGTGGGCGCGCCGAAGTCGGGATTGAAATTGGGCGGGGCTTTTGGAGATGTGGGAGATTTATCGTCGGGATATGGTTTGTCGCGTAGTTGGTTGTCGTCGTTGATGTTGAATGGGGGCAGGGATATAGGATTGGGTGAGGTGGAAAAGGTGGTTGCGAGTGTGAAGGCGTTGGATAAGCCGTTGGTGGAGGCGATGGGGGATTATTTTGCGGGTTATGTGTCGGCGATGCTGGCGGATAGGGGGATAGAGGATTCGGTTGGGCTGGGAGATGGTGGTGAGATAGATCCGTCGGTGAATAAGGTGTTTGCGAGATTTTTCGATGGTTTATCGTGGTCGGGGAATGGTATTTTGGTTTCGCGGCCGTTGGTGTCGGTTGAGAAATCGTCGACGGCAAAAGTGGCAAAGGCGAGGAGGGTGCAGAGGGATTTATCGGGTGAGGGTTCGTTTGTGAGTTTCGATCCGACGAGCATAGTGTCGTTGGATCAGATATCCGGCGCGACGGAAAAGCCGAAGAATGCGGATATAGTTGAGACGATGAATATGGCGGGAGTAATGCCGCCGTTGGTTGCGGAATCGTCGAGGATAGGGGGTGATTTATCGCAGGTTTATGATTATCAGGCGGCGATTGGATTGCAGGCGCTGGACGCGTTTGATAGATTGGTGAAGTTGAGGAATGAATTTAAGGGAGAGGAGGGAATGCCGGACGGTGATAGCGTTGAGGTTCGCGGCGGTTATTTGGCGGGTTGGGGTGTGGGTTTGGGAAAGACGAGGTTGGCGGGTTTGGTGGCGAGGGAGGTTATGAGAGTGTCGAAACAAAAGAGGGCGGTGATGTTTGCGCCGCGTGAGGTTATAGATCAAGCGGCGGACGATTTGAGCGCGGTGGGAGCGATAAGCGGGGAGTCGTATATCAGGGTTGGGGACAAGAAAGCGGACGCTGATTTGGGGGTGGTGGAGAATGGTTTTTACGCATTGACTTACGAGGCGTTTTCGGTGGGTGCGAGGGGGTCGGCGTTCAAGACGAGCGCGAGATACGAGCAATTGAATCGGATGATGGGAAATGATTATGATGGGGTAATCGTGCTGGACGAGTCGCATTTGGTGAGTAATTTGGGAGAGGAGAAAGAAGAGGGTAGGAAGTTGAAGGGTTCGGCGCGGGCGAAGTTGATGGAGAGATTTTTGATGAGGCATCCGCGGGCGCGGGTTTTATATTTATCGGGGACGGCGATTAAGAATGTGAATTCGTTGGGTCATTTATCGCGTCTTGGCTTGTTTGGGGTGGGTGATGAGTATCCATTTGAGACGGCGGACGAGATAATGCGTGAGGTTTCATCGGACGAGGGTTCGCGGCAAGGGATAGGGGAAGGGATAGCGTTGGGAGCGAAAGAGAGGGGTGTATTTTCGTCGTTGCAACAGAGCGAGTTTGGGATTGAGAACGAGGCGTATCCGATAGAATTGGACGATAGAATGCAATTGAAGAGTGAGAGGGCGGGGGAGTTGATGTTGGATATATTTTGGGCGGTGGAGGAAGCGAGCGAGAGTCAATTGTGGGCGGCGGGGATTGAAAAGGAAAAGATGAGAAAGGCGGACGCAAATCGAGGTGTTCGTCGGTCGGCGATTTTCGGGTTATTTACGCGGATACAGAAGGCGTTGGAGATTGAATCGAAGTTGCCGCACATTGCGCCGAAGTCGGGGGGGTTGGTGAGGGAGATGTTGAAAAAGGGTATGCGTGTGATTTTGCAGGGTGATTCGACGGGAGAGGCGGATTTGAAGAAGTCGATGTTGCGGGCGTTGTCGGAGGGGGACGACATATCGGAAGTGTTCGATCACAACCCGACGATAGCGTTTGAAAATGTGGTGAGGGCGATTTTTCCGATTGAGAAGAAGCACGCGGTGGCTGGCAAGGACGGATCGGTGTCGTTGGAGACGAAGTTTTACACGGTGTCGGAAAAGGGCAGGGGTTATAGGCAAGTGGAGGCGGAGAAGGTATTGACGGATTCGGGGAAGGTGAGGTTATTTTTTCCGGCGATAAAGGACAATAAGGGAGAGATAAAGGAAAGGAAGCGTTCGGCGGGAACGCTTGATTTTGATCCTCTCGTTCATTTTATCAACGCGAAGACATTTTTGGTGTCGCTTGTAGATCCGAAACTATACGAGGAAAGGGAGGAGGCGTTGTCGTTGATAAAGAGGATAGGGATTCCGTTGCCGCCGTTAGACATTATTCGGGGCAATTTGGGTGATATGGTGGGCGAGGTGACGGGTCGTTCGGCGATGTTGAGGTTTGACGCGAATGGTAAGTTGTTGGGCGGTGTGGCGAAGCGTTCAGGCAAGGCGAATAAGGAGGATATGTCGTTGTGGAGAAGGGGTTGGGGTAAGAACGCGAAGGGGGAGGATTCGATAAACACGAAGAAGGTTTTGATAATTTCGCGCGCCGGCGCGACGGGTTTGAATCTTGGGGACGATCCGAGGGAGACGATATTTGGAGAGGGGTTGCCGGGTGAGGCCGCTGATTCGCCGGTGAGGAGTCGCAAGGTGGCGCACATTCCGATTGATTTCGGTTGGCAGGTGGTGGCGGCGACGCAGGGGTTGGGTCGGAGCAATCGTGTAAGGCAATCTACGAAGCCGCATCGGGTGATTCCTTATGTTTCGAATGATCCGACGGAGGCGAGATTTATGGGTGCGATGTTGTCGAAGTTGAGAGAGATGGGAGGAGTGACTCGCGCGAGCGGTAAGGGATACACGGAGGGAATGGATTTTTTGTCGGGTTTTGATATGTTTGACAAATATGGGAACGAGGCGGTTAAGAATGTGTTGATGTCGAATCGTGGAATTTTTTATTATTTGGGCTATGATTTCGGGGTGGATAAGGAGACATATCCGGCGTTTGACAAGGTGATGAATCGGGTGAAGTTTTTGCCGATATCGAAGAGTTCGCCGATGGTGCGGGGATGGGAAAAGGAGTTGTCGTTGATGGATGAAGAGAAGGAATTGAAAAAGAAAAGCGACAGGGCGGAGTCGAAAAAGAATCGGAACGAGAAAGACGAGACGGCGATATACGATTATCGTCGTTTGGTGTGGTTGAAAGAGAGATTGGAGATGACGAGGGATAGGGGGTCTGATGAGTTGAATCGGTTGGCGACGGCGTTTAATCGGACGGATTTTGTGGGGACGGTATTGCGGGAGCGAGAAAGATTGATTGAAATGGATAAGAGGATAGGGCGTTATTCGGAGGGGATAGTGAAAGAGTCGGCGGATATGATTGAAGCGGGGGAATCGGTGTCGGTGGATGATTTTGAATTTCGGGAGGTGGTGATGAAAAGCCGTCGCGCGACGATATCGATGGAGGATATAATGAGTCGGATAAGCGGCGATTCGATTGGCGGGAACAAGTCGGAGGAGTCGTATTTTTTCGCTGTGAATCGATTGGGAAATCCGGTGGCGGTGGTGGTGTGGGAGAGAGATGTGACGGGATATTATCGCCGGCCGCAGATGGCCGGAGTGGATAACACGGTGGTGGACGCGGTGAGGATAGTGTCGCCTGATGGGAGGGAGTCGTTTCGTGAGTATTCGGAGGGTGAGATTGAGAGATTGAAAAAAGGGAAGGACGGGGGCAAGAATTTACCGATGAGGGCGGGCGAATACAAGTCGGGGGACAAGATATTTAAGGAGGCGTGGTCGGAGAGGATGGAGTCGAAGTCGTTTGCGGTTTCGCGCAAGTTGGTGATTCCGTTTGGTGGCGACACATTGCGGCAGTGGAAGAGATTGAAAAAGAAAACGCCGGGGGTGTCGGGATCGGATTCGTCGTTGCGATTGAGGCAATTTACAACGAGGGGAGGGGAGACGTTTGTGGGAGTGTGGTTGCGCGGCAAGATGGAGTCGGCGGCGAGGGAGATGATGTCTGGTAAGGATACGGGTTTGTCGATGAGCGCGGAGGAGTTGATGAAGGGTGTGGATAACGGAGAGACGGCGATATTTGAGACGATGAGGATATCGTCGGTGGGTTCGGGCGCGTCGCGTTATTACAAGATTGATCCGGGGGCGACGGCGGTGGAATCGGATTTGTCGTTTTTGGGAGATGGTTGGGAGTTGATGAGGAATGGTCGTAAGGTGTGGGGTCGTTCGAAGTCGCGCGGTTCGGTGATGAGGATTTTGGAGATGAAGTCGGGATTGGTTCGGCTGTTGGGTTCGGGTGGTGTTGAGAGGTTTTCGATTCCGCGAGGGGTAATCGGGGATAAGCCGTTTTGGGAAGTAACAGATGAGGGCGCGAAAAAATTGGGAGAGTTGGAGGATGGGGTGATAAATATAAGGAAAATTTGGATCGAGAATGGTTGGAGATCGCAAGTTCGGGGTATTTTTCCAAGAGATTATTTCCATAATCTCGCTGATACAAAACTTTTGGAATACGACGGCGCGGGTGGATATCCCGAAATCGTTCCAGATGAAGATCAGATTAACAAAATCACAGCCAAACTTCGAGACAAATTCCAAGAGTTGCTTGAATATGCGAGCGAATGGAGGAGTATGTTGGAGGACGAATACGACCGATTATTAGAGGAAGAGGATTATTCGAAATCGGAGATTAGGGAGTTGAAATCGGATGCGAAAAAGACAGAAAAATATGCTGTCAAAATGATAAAGGAGGAGATGGCGAAAATCAGATATGCGAATCGCTGGTTTAGGAAAAAGTGGCCGTCGGATGAACGGTATTCGATTCCGAGCAGAGACAATTACACCGCGCGGGAGCGTCGTCGATTTACGGATGCCGCGCCTGTTTTTTTCGCCACGGCCGACGGAGACGGATCGGTTGTGGTGGGAGAGCGTGTTGAAGCGCGCTTGCCGGCAAAGGTGATTTTGGCGGAGTATCCGAATGTGGTTCGGAGTATGAGCGATTCGGGGAAAGCGGAGGTGTATGCGGCGCACGGCGGGGTGGAGAGATGGAAGGACGCGGTGGAAGCGATTGATCCGAAGAAAAAGAGAGAGTCGTTGCGTATCGCGGGTCGTTTGAATGAATTTTTTGAGGGTTCGGGGATGAGGGATTCTTTCGGATTGGATTTACGGATACAGAGCGATGGGGGTCGTGGAGGTGGGTCATTCGATCCGGCGGCGCGGGTGATAAAGATAGCGTTGGATTTGGAATCATCGGAGGGTGAAGAGGAGGCGATGTCGACGCTGGCGCACGAGATAGGGCACGTGTTCTACGAGCATTTGTCGGGTCGTGATAGGGAGAGGGTGGAGGAGATGATGCCGGAGTGGAAGAAGCGATACGGTGCAGATATAAAAAGGAGCGTGGAGGAGACGAAGAGCAGGAATCCGGGTGTAAGCGATTGGTCGTGGTTGGAGGAAGAGGAGGCGTTTGGATACGCGATACAGGATTGGCATAGGAAGGGAGGGGACGGGATAATATCGAGGATAATGAGATTTTTGCGTCGTTTGTCGGGTTGGTTGAGGAGGGAGGGATTGTCGTCGGCGGACGAGGCGGCGGATTTATTTTCGCGGGTATTGAGGGGTGATGTGAAGATAGAGGATTTGTCGGGTGGTCGCGCGAGAAAGATTAGGGAGATGGGAGGAGTGTCGGGGGGGTTGGTGTTTTCGATTCCGCCGCCGAAAAAGGCGATCGATGAGAACGGAAAATATAATCCCAATCTCGATCCGCGGTTGAAATATGCGCCGCTTTCCAATGAGATTTGGAATCATCGCACCAACGAGGAGTTTCCCGATTTTGATATTCGGAAAACAAAAACTGCCAGCCATTTTTATTTTTCATCGACACCGGGCGGGGAGACGATGTATGGCAAGCGTTTGATTCGCGCTCGCATTGCGGCGAAAAATCCGTTGGTGATTGGAGATTTGTTTGAGGGAGTGCGTGATGATGGAACTTTTGGCCCGATAGACCCGCCGCCGTGGCTGAAAGAGTGGGCGTTGTCGGAATACGGAGACGAAGTTTCCGATTATGAATCGGATTACGACAGGGAAGAGAGAGAGAACAGCGGGATCGATGACGATAGCGCGATCGATGACGACGACGGCAACAGCGACGATGAAAGAGAGCGCACGGACGAGCAGAAAAAACGCGCGGCGTTGCAATTGTTTTGGGAGGACACGGGAACGCTATATCAGAGCGGCGGGCGTGGTCGGCAGGATTCTTTGATTAATGAAGCGTTGGGTAATGGCCACGATGCTGTTATTTTTCCAGACATTGGAAAGAGCGACGAGGAAAGCGGAATTGAAAGCGCCCATACTTCGCTCGCGCTTGAAGATCCGCTTTTGATTATCAACGCCGACACTGGCGAGCAAATGTCGGCGGCGGGCAATCAGGTCGGGGAAGAATAATGCCAAAACCCCCCGCCAAGCCAACAGGAAGAGGGGCGGCGAAGAAGCCGGCCGGTAATCCGGGTGGCGAGCAGTTGAAAGAAATAGACGCAGGGATCAAAAAAAATCCGAATGACGAGAAGGAGGTGATGAGGAGAGCGAATGAGTTGGCGAAAAAGAAGTGCGGGGTGGTTGAGAATGAAGGGACGAAGGCTTTCAGGAATCAGAGTAAAGGGATTCGTTTTTTCGTTTGCGAAAAATGCGGGGTTAAGAGCAAGTGCAGAACGCCTTCACAGAAATTTGGGACGGCGACGCTTTGCACTGATTGTTTAAGCAAGAGGGACAATTCGAAGGGTCAGAAATTTTTGAAGCGTCGTTTGTGCAGTGAGTCGATGTGGAGCAACAGGGCGTATGCGATGTGTCGGGTGATGTCGGAGAATCCGGAGTTGACTCCGATTGAGGCGTATTACGAGGCGGTGCCGGAGAACAAGGATTTGGCGGTGGGGACAATCAAGAATCATATTCATCATATATTGTGTTTGCCTGAGTTTGCGAAGTGGCGGCAAGATTTTGGGACGATGGCGGAGTCGTTGTTGAGGTTATCGATTATGCGTCAGGGTGATATTGCGATGGGTGAGGTTGATGACGCTTCGATAGCGGACGAGACGAGGGCGTTTATAGCGTTGAGTAAGGCGGCTAATTTGGGGACGGTGATGATTTACATAAACAACGCCCCGGTGGTTATACCGGGGGACGCGAGGGAGGCATATTTGGCGGGTATGTCGGCGGCGAAGGGTGAGGGTGGATGTGCGCTTGGAGGTGATTGTTGTTTGCGTCGCGCGTCGCCGAATTTGCAAAGGATTGTGTCGGCTTCTGTGGATGACGGAGATGACAAAGGGGGTTGAATGTGATAATATGGGAGTGATGGCAAGTGATTGCTTTGGTTTGATTCGGAAGCGCGCCGACGGGGGCGCGGTTTTTTTGGGAATGAGGTAAGGGATGGGATTTTTGTCGAATTTATTGGGTGGAAAGAAAGCGCCAGCGCCGCCGCCCGGTGTTCAAAGGTCGGCGACAAACATAGAGGGTTTGGGTGATCAATGGAAGGGTATTTTCAGTCAAGATTTTTTGCCGCAGGCGAGAAACGCGGTGAATCGTTATGTGCCGGAATCGCTTGGTTTGACGAGGGATTTGCGGGATTTTAAGGGTGAAGCGGGGAGTCATTTGGAGAGGGCGAGGGGTTTTGCGTCGAGGTTTGAGCCGATAATAAATCGTGTTGGGGACGAGGCGCATTTGGCGGGTTCGCCGGGTCGTTTGAATGAGGAGAGATTGAGGGCGCAAGATTCGGCGCGGAGTGGGATTGGCAATTTTTTGAATGCGTTTCGTGCGGGTCGTTCGGCGCGGGGTTTGGGTTCGGATGAGATATCGGAGGACGACATAGGCCGTTTGGGTTCGGCTTCGGGTGGGATAGTGAATGACGCTTGGACGAGGGAGAGGAATCGTGGAGAGGACATTCGGAGGATGTTGTTGCCGATGTCGTTGGGATTGCAGGACAGGGAATATCAGGCGGCGGGTAGGATTCCGCAGATCCAAGAGATGATAGCGGAATCGACGAGGAGGACTCCGATGGGGATAGCCGATATTTATGCGTCGGGGTTGCCGTTGAGTAATGCGGCATCGTCGAATTACGGTCAGTCGGCGGGGATATTGGGGCAGTTGTATCAAATGCAGATGCAGAAGCATCAGGCGGACAATGCGCGGCAAGGGGCGATAGGGGGCAACTTGTTTAAGTTGGGTAAGTTTGGTCTTCAGGGTTTTAATGCTCTTCAAGGACTCGGAGGCGGCGGTTTTGGAGGTTTTGGCGGCGGTGGCGGGACAAACGCCGATCAGGACTATCAGGATGTTTTCGGCTGATGGCGTTTGCGACGGGATTTTTTAACGCATTGGAAGACGATCGCGCGCTTGCGCAGGTTCGTCGTGATAGGGCGGAGGAGAGGGCGCACAGGGACAGGGTATTTGCGTTGCAAAGGGAGCAAGTTGAAGCGCAAAAGAGGCGTTCGGAGAGGGATTTTGGGTTGAGGCAGGAAGCGTTTGGTTTGCAAAGGGATAATTTTGGTTTGAATCAGGAAACAACGGAGCATAATATGCGCCGTCATAATGAGGCGGACGCGCTTGCGGCGGAGCAGAGAGAACAGGAGCGGGCGGGGCAAGAGGCGGCGTTGAAGGCGTTTAGGGCGCAACAGGGCGACGGGAATGGGTTGCCTGCATCGGTGGCGGGTTATGTGCCGCACTTGCCGGAGGGTGGTTTGAATCCCGAAGTTTTGGACGCGCTTAAAGGATTGCCGTTGGGCGCTTCGCCGAAGTTTCAGTTTAATACGATTGACAATCCCGAAGATGGAGGAGAAAGCGCGATTGCTTTTGATCCAAGAACGGGGCAGGTTATTCCTATTGGCGGATTTGGAGGAGGCATTGAATACCCTTTTAACCGCGAAGCGTCTCCTTCCGATCATCGGGAGAGGGGAGATACGGCGAGGGCGCTGGCGCGTTCTTACAGCGAAGATGCGGCGGCGCAGGGATATACTCCTTCCGCCCAACAAGAGGGGGCTACGGCTGGCGCTATATCGCATTTGTTGCCGGATTCGCCAAGGACTCCTTATCGCGTCTTTACGGGGAAAAAAGCAGAGGAGCAAGCGGCGAATTACGGCCCGATTGAGAACGGATACGCGACGATCGAAGAAGAAAAAAATCCAGATGGAAGCAAAACGCAAATTGCGAGGGTTCATCGTTTTGATTTTCCGGAGAAGATTCGAGATGACACGAAAGCGGCCGAGGACGGATTGAATCAGATTGAGGCGGCTATGGGGCAAATGCTTACGAGGCCAAGAATCGATGCATTAAAATCGATATTGTCTCAGCCGGCGGGCGACAAAACGAAAATGGAGCGCGTAAGGGATTATTTCGAATCCGAGATAAAAGAGGGAATCCCACAGACAGGAACAAATTTTAACAAGGCGAGCATTTCGAAAGTAATATCGCAATTGGACAGGATCGGTAATGGTGGATTTGGAAGCGGTCATAAGATATATTATGACGCGCTTTTGACGCGATATGGTTGGATCGCTCAGAGAGGTTATGATGCCGTTATCAATGAATGGGTTTTAGGAAAATTGGGCCCGACACAGCAGGCAGATTTGTTGTCGATTTTCTATATGGCGGGGGAGCGGGCGCGCAATATGTTGAGGAGAGGAATTGAGGAGACGGACGAAAACAATTCGACGATAACAAAACACAGGAAGTTTTACTACACGGACAGGGCGTTGTCTCGCCGTAATCAACTTCTTAACTTGGCGGGTGATGTGGAGGGATTACAGCAAGGGGGTAATGTTTCGCGTAATTTGGGGGGTAGTAATTTAGTTCCTGCTGGTAGTTTGCCTGCGGGGAGTATTACGGGGGGTGCGACGGAAAGAAATCTTGAAGACGCGGTTGGTGATTTGATGGGTTTGCCTCCTGATTTTGAAGATGACGAAGGGACTTCGGCGTAATGCAAAACACTGGAAATCATCGCCCGCAAAACCTCCAACCGCCGCAAGAGAGAGGGGGAGCGTCGAATGCGGATGCGACGGGGGAGATGGTGCGGCGCGGCGTGGGTCGATTATTGTTGGGCCCGACGGTTTTGGGCGCGAATATGGGCGGTGGTTTGGTGAATATGGCGTTTGGGGAGGACGAGGAAAGCATAACGAATTCGACGCTTGCGAGCATTCGCCAGCGGGCGTTTGATGTTGCGGACGCGAATGCGGGTAATGGAAAAAAGAGGGCGACGAGAAAAGAGAGGGCGAATGAATTAAAGAATCAGTTGCGGGTGGCGGAAAAGACGGGAATGATTCGATGGGTGAGTCGTGAGGGCAAGGGTCGTTTTGTGGCGACGCACGCGGGGGGTGGAGGGATTCGTCAGGACAATGCGGATTTGGCTACTTCTACGCCGGTTGGATTTTGGGGCGGGCCGACGGAGGGTAAGCCGGGTCAATATGACAATTTGGGTGCGGGCGAGGCGGCGTTTGAGAGAATGATGAGGGCGACGGGTGGGCAACCGCTGGAAAACTTTTCGGACGATCAGATAAGGAAGATTGCGGCGGCGCAAGTTGTTGGTGATATGGCGAGTTTTGGGGCGGGGGCGAAGATTGTTGGGAAAATGGCCGCGCCGTTGGCGTCGATGATTCCGGGCAGGTTAGGCAATGCGTTGGGTGCGGGTGGAGGAGGAGTTTTTCCGCAGGCGAGGGGTGGATTTAAGGGAGCGATGGATACGATTTGGAATCACAAGGCGTATCCGACGGCGGCGGGTGCGGGCGCGATTGGATTGGCGACGGGGGAGAGAAACGGACAAACGGCGGATGAATTTAATTCCAGTTTGCAGGGTCGGGCGGCGCTTGGGGCGGCGATTCCGCTTGCGGGTGGGTTGGGATTGAATTACTTTCTCAAGCGGTTATCGAATGCGAGGGGAGGCGGTTTTGGTGGTAAGGTGGAGGACGCGATTGGTGAAGGTGGTAGAGAGATAATCGCGCGTGAGGGTCAGGAGGGTATTCGTTTGGCGGATGCGGTTGGGCATACTGGCAATCCGGGTGTTTTTGCGGGGAGAGTGATTAAGAATGGTTCGATGCAGGATAATTTGGCGGCGAAGAATAGATCGTCGTTGAGTCAAGAAATGCTCAGTGATTTGGGTAAGGCGGCGAAGAAGGAGGGAGGTTTTGCGTCTGATGTGAATCGGGCAAAAGAAGCGACGCGCGGCGCGGCGGAAAATGTTCGGGATAATATTAAACCTGTTGCGCCGCCGAATTATGAATTGAAAGATGCGAGCGGGAAATTGAAAGAGGCGGTTGTTGATTCGTCGAATGCGGCGAGGTCGGCGTTTTCGCAGAGGTGGTCGGATAGGTTATCGGGATTGGAGGATCGTTGGGGGGACACGGCGGTCGATGGGATAAAGGACATATTGAATCGTGAGGTGAAAGCGGGGGGTGCGGAGACGGCGACGAAGTTGGGTTCGTTGGCGAAAGAGGCGATGAAGGCGGGCGACGGCGTGGGTGAGTATTGGTTATCGCCGAATAACAGGGTTCGTTTATTGCCGAAGGAGACAAAAAGGATTGCGGCGATTTTGGACGGGGTGGATGATGGGGAGTTGACTTTACGCGAGGCGACGCAAGCGGTTCGGGCGTTGAAGGCGGCGAGAATACGGACGGCGAGAACGGATGTGGCGGCGAGGAATGATATCGACACGGGGATTAGGGCGATACAGGGTCGGATTGACGATGCGTTGATGAAGCAAGAGGGTGGAGAAGCGGCGGTGCAGGCGTTTGGTCGTTTGAATAAAAGTTGGAGAGGGTATGCGAATAGGAGGGACATTGTTTTGGAGACGACGCGGGGCGGAAAAAATAGGCAGTTGTCGGTGGGGGATATTGCGGATAAACTTTTCGGGGCGAGGACGGAGTCGGTTAAAGTGGATCGTTATAACGCGTTGCGGGGGTTGATAAAAAGCGGGAAGACAAAAACGACGAGGGCGGATTTGGAGAAACTTGACGATGTGGTGGCGGATGTATTTTTGCAGAGATTGACGGCGCAGGGTGAGAAAGTGCCGGCGGACAGGTTGCTGGCGAAGGCGAGGAGATTTTTGGATAACACTTCGGAGACAAGTCATCGTTTGCCGGATGGTTTATTGTCAAAGATAGACGATCGGTTGGCGGCGAGTGTTTTGGGAAAGCGTTTTTCGGGCGATGGATTTAGTTCGTTTTTGAGGGAATTGAAAGGTCGTAACGGGGTTGAGGTGGATTCGTTTGTAAAGGAGGTGTCGCGGACAAAGGGGGGCAATGAGTGGTTGCGGTCGGCGGGTGCGAGGGAGATGTTTTATGGGAAGAACGGACAATTTTCGATGAAAAATTTCGTGGATTGCGTGGGGAACAGCAATTGTCGGAAGTTGATAGAGACGGACAAAGAGGGGGTGGAGATGATGAAGCGTTTGGACGATGTTGCGTTGGCGTGGAAGGCGGTTAAGTCGTTTCCGAAGCAGGCGGCGAAGGTGGATTTAGGGGGTATGTCGCCGCAGGAGGTGGTGGGTCGTTTGATGAATGGGATATCGAATCAGACGGGGCAATCGGTGGCGAGTATGTCGGCGAGGATGTATGCGATGGCGGCGAGGAGAACGGGCGGGCTTTGGCCTACCGTAATGGCGGGGACTAATTTTGTGGAAAGGGCATCGAATAAGCGCAAGTTGAAGGGATTGGAGAATATGCTTTCGGGATTGGCGCGGGCGACGGCGCAAAGCGGGACGAAGCCGTTAAGGGGTCGTGAGGGTGATAAGTTGTTTCACGCGGCGAGGATTTGGGTTTCGAAGCAGTTGGAAGACGAGGATACAAGGGAAGAATGACAAGGCCGATTTTCATAGACAACGCGATAGGGATAATTTCGGGGAGATTGTCGGGGGATCGTGTTGAGGTGTTGTTGGAGAGCGCGTCGGGGTTGCCTGCGTCAGTGCCGGAGGGGGAGCATATTTCGGGGACGATATTGTATCGTAAGGTGAGGGGTGGAGAATTGAATGAGGCGGGAGATGGGATAGCGGAAGGGGTATATTTGGAGTGGAGAGAGAGGGTGAGAGTCACGGGCATATTGGGATTGACTTTGATGTTGGAGAGGGATATTTCGGGTCAGAGGCCGCCGGGTGGAGAATGGTTTGCCGCGTCGTCGTTATCGCGTGATGATGGCGGTTCGGTTCGGTTGGTGATAGTTTTTGCGCCGCGCGGATCGGATTTGGATATAGCGAGGGGGGAAGTGAGATTTGATTTGAATCCGAAGGGGGAGTCGGAGGTTTCGTTGGGTTCGTCGGAAAAGCCGTATAAGAGGGTGTCGGCGAGGGAGATTGATTTGCGGTCGGGTGAGACGGGGTCGAGTTTGAAGCGGGAAGGTGAAGCGGGTCGTTTATTTGACGGCGAAGACAAGGTATTGTATCGGAGAGATTTGACGACGGAAGAGAGGTCGCCTGATGTGGTGGAGGACGACGGCCCGTTGGCGTTGGTGGTGTCGGTGGGGGCGGGGTCTTTTTCGGTTGGTTCGGTGGAGTTGCCGTCGGAGAATTACCCGTTGTATGGTGGTTTTAGGGGGGCGTTGGTGTATCCGCAGATTACGGGGACGGAGATATTGATGGTGTCGTCGTTGCCGCAAGCGATAGGGAAGGCGTTGCGATTGACGATTGAGGAGGTTGCGGCGGTGGGTTCGTTATCGGAGGGTGAGGAGATGACGATAGATTTGGGTTCGGGGACTCGCGTGATTCCAGACACGGGAGAGGTGTTTGTGTCGTGGTCGTCGGTGTTGATATATCGTGTAGGAGGGGGGATATGGGCGAGGTTGCCGGCGTTCGAACAAACGATAGTGGAATGGAGAGAGTATTTGCGTCGGGTGTTGATAACGGTAGGCGCGGGGGTGAGATATGGTGGAGACATATTATCGGGCAGTGTATTGACGGGGTCGGTTGGAGCGGATTATATGTCGTTGCGTGGGGAGTTGTCGATTGGGGGGAGACAAATTAATCGGGTGTATTCGGTGGCGCGCGCGCCGACGGAGACGGACGACGAAACGGCGAATGTGAGAGTTGGAGATATTTGGCGGTTTGGGGCGGTGTTGTATGTTTGCACCGACGCAACGGAAGGAGCGGCGGTTTGGGATAGCATAGCCAGAAAAGGGACGGTGGAGTTGTGGAGCGGAAATCAAGCAACCGCCCAAAGTGGAGTCCAGATTGCCGATGGCCACAATTTTTCGGACTTTACTTGGCTCTATGTTTGCGGGTTTGAGAGGGTAAATTATATTAATGTGGCGGGGTTGGTGGTTTCGTTCATCAACGATGGATGTGGCATATCAGCCATCGAGCCGCGGGCTGATTCCTCGACCAGTATTTATTATGTGAACGAAACCACCTTTGATTTTCGGGTTGTTCCCGACGCAGAAAATCGCCCCTCCATCCAAAAAATATACGGCGTTTATTGACGATGGCACTCGAATCCGCCCATAAGCCGCCCGCGCTGTGATAAAGGAAGACGGTTGCCCTGTGATACAATTTAGCCACCCTTACTTTCCTCCCGGGCGGTCGGTTTGGTGAGGGTGCGGTTTTTTTTCCGCTGATTTGCCGACCGCCCGACAAAATCCAAATCAAAAACGAGGAATCGAAAAATGGAAAATCAAAAACAAAATAAAGGTGTCGCCGATGCCGCCGAGAAAGATGTTTTCGATTTGGCATTCGATGTCAAATCCGAAGGGATCGCGCTCGCCGAAAAAATAATCGCCGATGCGGTTTCCGAAGCCCGCTTTGCCGCCAGTTCAAAAGCGGTCGAAAAAATGATGTCGGGGCTTGATAAAGTCGGGATCAGAACGGACTTCAAAACGCGTCTCAATATGGCGATGAGAGTCGAAAACGCTATCAACGCCAAGTTGCGTCAACTTGGCGGATTCGACGAGGTGGGCGAAAGGATCGACGCGATGGAAGAAAGCAATCGGGGGATTGAGCGGATTCATTATTTATTGTTTAGCACGATTGCGAATCAGTTTCGGGTTTTCGCCGCCCACAACTTCGAGTCGGGCGACAAGACGAAGCATCTTCTGGAAGGCATTGCCAACGAGATATCCCGTATCCTTAAGGAAGAGGAGGATCGAGAGTGATGGAAGCCGCCGAATTTGATCGGGACGGATATCCCACGCCGGAGACACTGCAACGAATCCGCGACTGGAAGCCCGCGAAAGGCGAGAAGCGGAGCGTCTTGATTGACCACGTGTGCGACGCTTGGTATTACCCCGACGCAATCAAAGATGTCGTGGTGGAGAAGCACGGCGAAGAAATCAAATGCCGCTACCTCGCAACCGGCGGGTGGAGCGGCAATGAGGATTTGATGGACGCGATGACGGACAATGTCTACGCGATGGGGCTGTTTTTTCGGCAGGAGCGCGGCGGCTCTTGGTGGTTCGAACTTAATGATGTGTTTTGATGAAAGCCGCCGCTAAAAAAAGCGAGCGGCCGGGTTGGCGTTATCCGCCGTCGGGCGGATTGCCGAAAGTGCCGGCCGGCCGCAAGGTTCGGATTCGTTCGGTGCTTTCGCAGATTTATGGCGTGTCGGATTTGAGCGATATGCCTGCCGTGAAAGGGGGCGATAAATGACCGACGCTTTTTGGGGAGTTGTTGTCGGAGTGTGGGTTTGCACGCTTACGAATTGGTTTATCGAAGCCGCAGAAACGCCCCGTCAAAAACGAATCCGCCCTGTGTTGGGTTCTTTATTTATCGGCATTGCTTTGCTTGCGGCCGAGTTTTTTGGGAGGTTGGCGTGAGGCCGTTGACGCTTGGCGGAAAAGAAGGCGGCGAGCGTGAGCGCGACGAGTGGGAGAGGGATTGGATTATGTGGAGGAATCGGCGATGAAAAGAAAACTGGCCAGCATTCCGCGCGCTTCGGTTCGCCTGCATTTCCGAGAGATTTTACGAGAGGGCAAGAAGGTCGGCGATATATCGGTGTATCGGACGAATTACGGCTTGGGGGATTCTTACCGCGCGGAGATTTTTATCGGTTGGAGAGTGGCGGGGCAAATGACCGGAGCGGAGACGGAGAGAGAGGCGATAAAGGGAGCGGTGGAAAAGGCGAAAGAGAAGGGGTTTATGCTTGATGGTGATGTGATATCGTCGAGCGACATTTGCGCGCGTGTATAATTTGGTGATGGCGGAATACCAAAGCGTTCGGATAGGGGACGAAAAGAATGGCGCGCCGCGTTGGGTTTTGCGATCTGGCGAAGGTGTCGATCGTCGAGACGGATTGGGGAATCCGCTGGTGTTTGCGTCGAAATACGCGGCGCGTCGGTTCGCGCGATTGAGGGATATTCCGCTGGTTGCCGAATGATAGTTTATCGCCGAAAACTATCATTCGCGGTTTGCGAATGATACTTTCCTTTTCGTTTGACTTTTTGGGTTTCGGCGTGTATAATCAAATTTCCAGCAGGCAACAGGTTTGATTGATTAACCCTCTACGCGCTTGCTGGCAAGTAGAGGGTTTTTCTTTTAACCGGAGACGCGCAAGTGGATTACAAGTTTTCGCCTATTGGCGGAAAAACGAGATGGAGCATTTCGGCATCGGAGATGGTGTCGGATGGAGTGGTTCGCTCTTTTCGAGTTGGAGAGTTGATTCTTCATCTCGACGACGGTTGGTCTTTCACCCCTGATTTGGGGATTAGGCGATATGTGCTGATGGGTCTTCTTATTGCGGTAAGGGATTTTATCGCCCATTGCCGCGATAGTGGCGTGGGCGAAGCCACTGCAACCGAAATGACTTTTAGCGGGGACGAGAAGGCGGACGAGGAGTAATGCCTGAAAAATGCGAATTGTGCGGTCGCGGCGTTGGGGTGGAAACTTGCGGCGGTTGCGGTCGCCAGAATTGCTCCCACTGCCGAGTTCGCCCCCGCGTGATTAAGAATGTGGGGCGTTGGGTGCTTTGCGTGACTTGCCGCGCCAACGAAATCCACAATTCCGAGTGGGCGGAGCAAAAGGGCTGATGCCGACGAAAGAGGAATACAGATCGCAACTGGAAGCGGCGTTGAATCAAGCGCCGCCCAAAAAACCCGATGTCGATTCCATATCGCCTACGGGGAAAAACCCTTTCACGCCCCACACGCCGGAGTGGATTCGGTTTGGTGTGAATAAAATGCAGGCGGAGGAGGAGAGCAATCCGAAATCAGCCGAAGAAAAGCCGGCGATTCCGTTGCCGAGGCAAGAGAGGATTGAGCGCGCGATAAAGAATCGCGCGGCGTTGGACGCGAAAGATCCGCCTGTTTTGTGCGAGAGGTGCAATACGGCTTCGCGTCGTGAGGAATGGGAGAAGTTTGGGGGTTGCCCGACTTGGGGGTGCGGCGGCAATTCTATGAAAAACGGCAGGCGAGAGGAATCGAGGGGGGAGACGGATAAACCGCGCCGCCCGTCGGGTTCGTTCGTCGCTTCGGTAGCGCAGGGGGACATTTTCTCCAAAACGCTCCCAAATAACCGGCTTCGCTCGCATATTGCTGGTTTCAGGAAGTTTGGCGCGGCGGGGACGGCGTTGAATTACGGCGAGGCGGCTTTGGCTGTAATCATCGTCGAGGGCGGATACGGCGTTCGTCGCGCGCCGCAATCGGCTTCGGATTGGATTGTTTATCTTTCGCGTTTTTTCGGCGATGCCGTTTCATTGCAAACGATTCGAAACGCCGTCAGGGTGGCGGATAAATCGGGGCTTATCGCGGCCGTGGCGATTCCTCATCTGGGCGCTTCCACATACGATATATCGCGTCGCCGGACAGCGCGCCGATTTGCGAGAACACTCAACACGCAAGGGACAAGACGGCTCGCGGCGGTGCTGATGGAGTTCTTTTCGACGATGCCGAAAAAGCCCGGTCGCGTTTCGAATTGGGAGTTAAGGATTTGGAATGTGCGGGATTTATTGTTGGCTGTTGGATCGATTGGTCGTCGCGTGGCGCGTCGTCTTTTCACGCTTATATCCGAGTGGCGGGATAGTTTCGATTCTGGTTGGCGCAACGATCCGCGCGCTTTCGTATAATCCCCAAAACCCCGCCGACGGCGGGAATCATCTTTTCGACTACGCTCGACGGCGGTTGATTTTCGGCTTTTTTGGGTCGTAATCAATCGCCTTTTTTGTCTGATTTACTCTGATTCCGACAGTGGGAGAAAATCCCGCCGCCGATATCAACCGCTTGCCATTCGAGGTTTCGAGTTTCGGACATTACGCGCTTGACTTTCGACTGGATTGTTTCGAGTTCGGACGCTTCTTATAAAGGAAGAAGAATAGATTTTTAAGATGCCGGTATAATTTGCGAAAATGTCAAAAATATCCCCGATAGAGCAACTGCTCGCCGTGCATTTGAAAGAGAAAAACTACAGGTTCGAGCAACAAGTTCGGTTTATCCCGTCGCGCCGTTTTTTGGCGGACTTCGTCATTGACAGTGATTTAATGGTGGAAGTGCAAGGAGGCGTTTATATTCGCGGCGCGCACACGAGAGGGACGACATACGAGAGCAACTGCGAAAAGATGGCGTTGGCGTTGGGTCTTGGTTATCGGGTGCTGTGGGTGACTTCGCGGCAGGTGCAAAATGGAAAAGCGATCGAATGGATTGGGAAAGCGTTGGATCGAAAGGGTTGATTTTTTAGCTTGACTTGTCTTTCTTTTTCGGGTAGAATTGCCAATCAGCGACGATATTCTGATCGTCGAAAAATCCAAAACGAGGAAAAATCAAAATGGAAAAAACCCCCAACAAAGCCGCCGACGGAGTCGTTGTAATGGATGACTGTTGCAGCAAAAAAAGGCGCAAAAACCGAATTTTTGCGCTTCACAATTCGTTGGGATGGCTCAGCGATTCCAACAACGAGCACGATATAGCGCGCGAAAATGCTGTCGATCTTTACCGGCAACTTTTCGGACGCGAGCGTGCCAACAAAGTCAGCGATGTCGTTGTATTTGTCAAAACGACCAGCACAGGCCCGTCAATAGATCCGCTTTGCGTCTTCGAAGGCTCATTGCAGATTGGCGGTTCGATTATATTGAATGTCAAGTTGCTGTTGGGTAAAGTGCGGGAGATAATGGAATCGAGGAAAGATCTCAGCGAAGCGGATATTTGCGAAGCGGAGATTCTGATGGGTCAAGCGAAAACTTATTCGCGGGCGGCGGCGGTGATGGTGCTTGATACAAAGCAAAATCTCGCCAAGATTAAAAAAAGACTGCCTGAGTCGAAGGGGTCTTTGTAATGGGAGACAAAACTTCGATCGAGTGGTGCGATGCCACATTTAACCCTTGGTGGGGTTGCCAATTGGTGTCGCCGGGCTGTGCGAATTGCTACGCCGCCGACATAGCGACTCGCTTCACGCCCGAAATCAAGGGATACTCGAAAAAGTGCCCGATCGTCGATAAGCCGAATGCCTACGATTTGATTCGTCGTCTTCACGGCAAGACGGGGGTTGGTCGCGCCCGGGTGTTTTTGTCGTCGATGACGGATTTGTTCTGGGATAAGGCGGGTGCGAAACGCTTGGATAAAGTTCTTCAGTTGATTAAGGAATGTCATCGTCTTGATTTTCTGATTTTGACGAAGCGGGTCGAACGGATGCGGGAGGTGATGGAGAGTCGGGGTTGGAGGAACGCGCGAAACATTTGGTTGGGTGTTTCGGTGGAGGATCAGGAAAGGGCGGATGAAAGGATTCCGATTTTGGCGGGGACGGAGTGCGAGGCTCCGGTGCGTTTTTTGTCGGTTGAGCCGATGTTGGGTAGGATTGATATTGGCGGTCTCAGGGAGCATTTCGTCAGGGAACGGGTTGCCTTGGGGCGTGGCAAGAAAAACGGAATAAATTGGGTGATTATGGGGGGCGAATCCGGCCGCAAGGCGAGGGAGTGCGATGCGAATTGGTTTCGTGATTTGATTGGAGATTTGCGCGGTCTCCGAAATCCTCCTGCTATTTTTGTGAAGCAGTTGGGGACTCGCGCTGTTAATGTCGGTGTCGTCGCGTTGAAATCGAGCAAGGGTGGAGACATAAAAGAGTTTCCGTCTGATTTGGCGATAAGGGAGTTTCCTCTTTTTGATTGGAGGCATTTTGTTAAGGGGATATTGGGGGGGTTGTGAAAATTTCTCCGATGGAAGATTTGCCGCCGCGCGCCGCGAACGGCGGGGAGAGGAAGCACGAGTTTTACCTGCGCGAAAAGCGCGAGGGCGGCTGGTGGAAGTGGCATTGTTGCCTGATAACCGCTTGTGCGGTGGTGTCGGGGGTGAAATACGCGACGATGAAAAAGAGGTTGCGCCGCGCGGGTAATGCTTCGATAAGAATCAGTCATATGGGTCGCCGCAACAGCCTGCTTTTTCGTAGTTCGAATAATCTGAAAATCCCCGCGACGCGAAAGTATTCGCTCTTTCGTATGTGGATAATGGAGGATGACGGCGACGAGTGGTCGCATATGATTGCCGCGCAAATCAGAGGGGGCATAATTTTCATAGCGAAAGATCCGATGACGCGGTTTTATATCGATCGCTTCAATTTCATCGAGGCGACGCAAAAAGCGAAAGGAGTTTCGGCTGGCATTTATGAATTGCGCCGATAACCCGCGCCGGTTTTTGAAGAAGGCGTGATTTGTTGTATCATCGCCAAAATGCTTTTTCGGCTTTTGGCGTTTGTGTTTCTTTTTTCGTCGGTTTCTTTCGCCGGCGATTATCGTCGCGCGGATTATGGTCGTTGGATTGACGCTGATGGCGATTGCCAAAACACGCGGCAGGAGATACTGATTCGGGATTCGCTTATTCCGGTTTCGTTTTCGGGCGAGGACAAATGCAGGGTTTCGCGCGGCAAGTGGTTCGATCCGTATACGGGCTTGACATTTTCGAATCCGTTGCGCCTTGACATAGACCACATAGTGCCTTTGGGAGAGGCGCACGAGAGCGGGGCGAGTTCTTTCGCCGCCGCGAAAAAAAGGGAGTTTCGGAATGACGAAAAGAATCTGATAGCGGTTTCGTCGAGTTCGAATCGGAGCAAGGGAGATCGTGATCCGTCGAAATGGATGCCGACGAATCGTCTTTTTTGGGAGGAGTATGCGATTTTGTGGGTGAGGACAAAGATTCGTTGGGGGCTTTCGTTTGACGAAGCGGAGAGTATTAAACTGGACTGCCTTCTTGGGCGAGGACAATGCAAATGAAAAAAGTGGAACAAAAAATCGCGCAAGCGATAAGCGCGTCGGAAACGAAGCGGGGTTATCTGGTGAAGCCGGGGAACAGGGTCGACATATACAACCGCGAAGCGGGTGTGATAGCGGAGATACGGCTTGCGTATACGGAAAAGTCGGGCATTGAAGCGGTATGCGACGCGCTGGACGCGCTTGTGTCGCCGTCGAAGGCGGAGGGTTTTCAGGCGGCGGTGATATTGTATGGCACGGCGAGGGGGAAGATCGAGAAAAAGACGCGAAAGGCGGCGCAACGCGCGGCGGATTTTGTGGCGCGTTTTAAGTTGCCGGTGGCGGTTTTTGTGTGCCAAAGGGATCGTCCGGGTGAGGCATTCGAGCGTGTTTTGTCGGGGGTCGCAAAATGAAGCGTAATAGCCGTCTTGGTAGTAGCGGCAGGGCGTATTCGCCCCGCCCTGCGGGTTATGCGCCGAGTGCGGGTCGTAAGGACGCGCCGAAAAAAAAGAGGGATCGCCTTGCTCAAAGCGACAAGGCGTTTTCGCCGCCTGATTTTTTGACTGCGAAGCAATTGCAGGCGGAGAATAAGGCGAAAAAGAATAGGGCGGAAGCGGTAAGCATTCGTGATATGTTGGCGGGGGATTCGTTCGTTCGCGGCGGTTCGCCGAGCGCGAGATCGCGGAGCGCGGCGGCGGATGATCGTTCGCGGAAGGCGGGGGCGAAGACATTGACTCCGCGTCCGTCTCCGTCTCCGTCGCCGCGTCCGTCGCCGCGTCCGTCGGGATACTCGACGATGCCTGCGAGGGCGGGGGCGAAAGCGAGTCCTGTTCCTATGCCAGCGAAAGGTTCGAAATCGAGGCCTGTTCCTATGGCGGCGAAAACGCCCGCGAAAAAGCGGGTCAAGCCGAAGGTGGGTTATCCGTCGTCGGGGCGTGTTATTGGTTATCCCAAAGGAGGAGAGTATGGCTCTTCGCCCGCGATAAAGCCGGCGGCGAAGAAGCCGGCGGCGAAAAAAACAGCGGCGAAAAAGCGGGCGGAAGTTGGCTATCCGTCTGGTGGAGAATATGGTTCGTCGCCGCGCCGAGTTTCGGCGGGGGGGAATGAGCCGAAGTCGAATCCGCGCGTTGTTCGGGAATGGGAGGATTATAAGAAAAAAACGCGGCGCGAGGTCGGGTTGGGGCCGGGCGCGGTTATTGACGCGGCGTTTATGGTGGGCGGCGGGGCTGCTTACAAGGCTGGCAAAGCGGCGGTGCGGGCGGTTTCTGGATTGGTGAAAGCGGGGCGCGCCAACCGTGAAGGCAAAAAGTGGGCGCAAGCAATTCGTCGGTCGAGAGACGACCGCGGGCAGGGTATTGTCGACAATCTCAAAAAGCCGGTTGCGGCGGCGAAGAAAGCGGCGAGCAAAAGGGTCGATCCTGATATGAGCGATTTGCGTTCAAATCGCCCGGTGACGGAGGGTTTGTCGGCGAAGAAGCCGGCCAAAAAAGCGTCGCGCAAGGCGGCAAAAAAGCCCGCGAAAAAAGCCCGCGCTCGATGAGCGGTTTGGGGCTTTCGCGCCCGCTGTTGCCAAAAGTAAGGGAGGTCTTAAAGCGGGCTGGCGCTTGGGATTTTCCGTGCTTGATTTGCGGCAAGAGGCCGGTTGAGATAGACCATACTGTTATGTATGGTGGTCGTCGTTCTGACGATTTGCTGGATCTTGCGCCGTTTTGCGCGGATTGTCATCGGGGGGAGAAGTCGTCGTTGCTTCGCCCGCTTCGGAACGCTTGTTCGGCGATGGTGAGAATGATGGGGGGTGAGGATTCGGTGGAGTTGCGTCGTCGGATTATGCCGTTATTGGAGTTGCCGAAGGATTACGCTTCGGGGGTGAGCGAGAGGTTGTCGAGGTGGGAGCAAGAGATACGGGTTTCGTGGTCGCGCGAGCGGGCTGGTTTTCCGTGTTTTGTGGTTTGTGTCGATGGTGTATGGGAGGAGGGAGCGGGATATTTACGCAGGGTGGTGAGAGGGAGCGCTTTGCACGATGTAAGGAAAGGGAAGCGCGGCGTTTTCCGTTTGCCTGTTGAGGGTGGGGCGCTTGATTTTTTCAAGTATGTGTTGGGGCGCGGTTGCGCGACTCGTTTTCAGGGAGCGGAAGCGTTTTTTGCGTTGAAGGCGGCGCAACATAAAAACGATTCGGCGCGCTTGGAGAAAGTGGAGCGTTTCGATTCGATCGGGGATTTTGTAGAACTCCCGATTCGGTTGCGCGTCAATCGTGAGAGGAGGTGGTTGAAAAGGATGAATAGCGGTCGATAGTTTCGATTTGCATTTTTGATTTTTCTTTGATACAATCATATTTATCGCCTAGGATATGTGCGATTTTCTCCGACGAAAAAAGGATTGGGGAAATGCCAAGTGTAAATTCTGGCGGCAATGCCGCTTTTCAAGTAGGAAGCCCGCTCGCCCGCACGATATGGGGAATGGTGCAACGCAACCGCCGCCCAAGCGGACGCGATCCCAATTACTTGCGGGATTTGGGTCTGATTACTCCGATTACGGATATCAGCCAGAGGTGCGAAACGCCGATCGCGCGTTTGACGACCTTCGATCAGAAGGCGGAAAGATTTCGCGGTATTTTCAAGTTTCCGCGCATAGCGGACGCGGACATTCCTTCTCCGAAAGGGGGCCCGTTGGAGAGAGCGGATACTCGCAAAGCGCCGAATTTGACGGCGTTGACGAGTTTTGATCTGTCGATGGTGGAGATTAATGCTCCTGACGAGTTGATCAATGATCGTTTGCGTGCCGATCTTGTGAATATGGATCAAGCGATGGACGCGCTGGATCAAATGATGGGCTGGATGGATAAATTCTGGTGCGAATACCTGATGTTGGTTTGGGCGGGTGAGCGCGGCGCGGCGCGGATGAATTGTTTCGTCGAGTTGGACACGGGAGATGTTCAGCGATATCAATCGTTGCGCGACGCGAATGAATTTAAGCCGCCGGAGATGGCAATTGCGGCTTGGTCGACTCCCGACTGGTCGGACAACGCAAGCGCCGCGCCTGCGTGGAACATAATGCAACGGCCGGAGGTGGGAGCGGAGTATTATGCGGCGGGCGGATTTGGCGTTGGGGCATCGGGGACTTCGGTTAGTCATCGGTTGAATCTGTCGTTTCTGCGTCGGTTGTCGAGCTCGGTTTCGGGGTTGACTCAGGAAACTTGGAATTGGGATTTCGAACGCCCGATGTTTCGGACTCCGCAAGGAATGAAGGGTGGCGCGGACTATATGTTGATCGTGCCGGAAGAGGCGCTATTCGATTTGTCGAACGAGTTGGGCGACAATAGTTGGTCGGACTATATGCTTGCGGCGGCGGGTTCTCTTGGGAAAGTTTTCGAGACGCACGATGTAGGCAAGATCGGCAATGTTTTGGTTGTGCCGCATCGGGGTTCGTTTCCGAAGCGTTGGGGCGGCACGGCGGGGACGACTCGCGTGGCGATGTGTCCGTTTTTCGGGCAGAAAGCGATCGTTTACGGTCAGCGTCAGGACAAGCGCGATATTCGTTTCCGCGGCCGTTTGGTCGAGCAATACAAGGATGTGAAGGGCGGAATGGACTGGCAGATTCGGATGGAAAGTCAGGCGAAGGGCAAGCAGGCGATCTTGGTTGCGGACACGATCGCGGGCGCGACGATTCCGCGCTACGACTACAAGGATGGTTTGTCGATTCCGGGCGGCGTTCGGGATTCGGCGGGCGATTTGAGAAAGTTCACGCCGGGCGTAATGCGCGTCGATATGTCCTATTCCGGCACACGCGGCCCGAACGACCTTTAACCTACAACAACAGGAGTCAAAACGATGGCAAACTTGGAATTAGTCGGCAGTTCTGCGCCGGCTATTACGGATTTGGGGGGGCTTATGGCGCGCCCCCGACTGAGCATTTCGCTGGCGAATTTGAAGTCGCAAAACGGCGGGACGGATCTGGCGGCGGGGGACTATGTGGATTTGGTGGTATTGCAACCGCGCATATCGGTTGCGGAAATTCTCGTTGCGACGAATGATGGGACGCTTACGGGTGATGGCCACAAATTCGAGATTGCGCCGCCTCTTACGGGCAAAACGGCGGCGGTCACGACTTCGAATTCGGAGTCGGCGCTGTTTAATGCGGCGGATGTTGCAGGCAAAAAGACGAAAAGCGTGGGGGGCGTTATTCGGCGTAGCGATGACGGCAAGAGTCGTATTTTGCGTTTGCGGTTTGGCGCGGCTCCGGGAAGCGATGCGGTGTTGCGCGTGGTGATTATTGTCGCGTCGGAATAAGGGGAGAGAGATGAAGAAAGATCCGAAAACGAATCCGCCTTCGAAGCCGAAGCCGAAGCCGCCGGTTGATGGCAATGAGTCGCCTGTGGAGGAGGAATCCCCGCAAGTGGTTCGTTTCGTTTTGGCTTCGACGCAGGGGTCTCAAGCGAGTTCGAGTTATGAAATCCCGATTGGGGGTGGAGAGGTGTATATTGCGCGTTTCGAGATGAATTCGAGCGGCGCGATGGTGGCGAATGTCGACAACGAAAGGGCGGTTGAGTGGTTTCGTGAGAATCAGGAGAAGTCGTCGCAGAAGGGTCGTCAGGCGGCTTGGAAAGAGTTGGAGGACGGAGACGAGCCGGTGGTGGAATATCGTGAGATATTTCTGATGTCGGAAGTGGAAATGCGGTCGTGGGCGGAAACGCAGATTGAGGATGGCAACAATGAGTTGTTGATTTCGGTTTACAATTGGGGCCGTCGGAGTATGCCGGGTCGCGCGAAGCCGTTGCGTGAGGCGTTGGATAACGCGGAGATTTCGATTACGGGTCGGGGTCGGAAGAAGTGAAGTCGATGAAGTCGATGAAGTCGTCGGGCGGCAAGAAGCCGGCGGCGAAGAAGCCGGCGGTTAAGGCGTGTCGCGTGATGTCATATCCGAAGCCGGAGAAGTTCAGCGGCTCGATGCATATCAGCGTTCAGTTGACTCAGAAAGAGGCGAAAGATTTTCTTGCGTCTCGCGCGAAGGGTCAGGGTCGGAAGAAGTGAATCTGCCAGATACGATATTTTCGTATTGGTTGCAATCCGACTCGTCGGAATTCGTCGAGCGGCAAAAAGCCGGCGGCGAAGAAGCGATGATGAAGAAGAGCAAAAAAGGCAAAAAAAAGCCCTGCCCGCGCAAATAAGAGCGCGGCGGCGGGTATAATCTCTTGGCTATGAGATTGCGGGAGATTATTGGCGATGTTCGCGCGAAGGTGCGGGATGCTGTTGATGACGACGGAATCGAAGAAGTCGCCAACAGCGACGATTCGATTGTGGCGGATGTCCGCAATGCTGGCTTGACATTAATCGGCGCGTCGCCGATTTGTATTTTTGAGATGGAGGGGGCGGACGGATGGTTCAATGGTTTGCGCTTGCCGCCTGCGGGAGAGGAAGTGGAAGAGGGTAAGGATTCGCGGACGCGGCTATTGGAATCGGAGATTCCGATGCATTTACAATACTTGCCGAAGTTGCTTGACGCGACGGTTCGCCGCGCGGAGAGGATTAATCAATCGGGGGCGAGGCCGGAGACGGCGCAACAGATTGGGGAAGATTCTCAATCGGGGAGAGTTTGAGTGTGACGACGATTAGTCGCTTGGCGTCGGCGGTGCGGCCTTTCACGAGGCCGGATGCGCCGATGGCTTTTTTGGAGTCGGCGGCGAAGCGGGCGATACGGCACTATGAGAAGGTGCAGGGCGTTCCGATTTACGAGCAAGTTCTTGCGAAAGGGGCGAGTGGTTTTCCGGCGCGTCGCAATGATTCGTCGTTTTATTTTGGGGCGGGTTTGTTTGAGGACGATGTTCTTTTGCACTTGGTCGATTTTTGGCGCGGTTCGTATTGGACGGATGGTGAGTTGCAGGGGGGTCGTTTGGATCGTGATTCGGGGATTTGGTTGCGGCCGGAGAGGTTTTGCGGGGATGATTCGTTGAAGTCGCTGTTGGTGTCGCGTCGTCGGATACAGATAGGAGGTGATTGGTTTTGGGAGGCGAGTTTATCGCGCCGTGTGCCTGGTGATTTGTTGGTGTCGTATCGTCGGATTCCGCTTGACGGAGAGATTGACGATGCGATATATGAGGCGAACGAGCAGGCGTTAATTTTGTGCGTGTTGTGGAAGTTGGGGGAGATTGGGGGTTCGATGTATTACGGTGATCGTCGGATGACTCCCGAATTTTATTCGCGGCAGTTTCATCGCTTGTTGCCGATTGATCGTCCGTCGCTTGACACGGCGGGGACGGTGTTGGGTCGTGGGAGAACGAGAGAGGAGTATTTGCAAAGTCGTCTTGACGGGGATGTGGGTCGTGATTCGGGGTCGTCGGAGGTGGAGATTATTTATGGTCGTAGCGACGATGAGTCGGGATCATCGGAGGGTGATTTGGTTCGGCGGGGTTCGGTGAAGTCGGGGAGTGTTATTTCGATTGGTTCGGACGATCGGGATTCGTATATCTTCCTTTGGATTCCGGTTGGTTCGGTGAGCGGTTTCGAGTGGCTCAACGCGGATTATGAGGATGACAATGTGCTGTTGGGTCTGATTGAGAGGGATACGGTGAATAACTGCGGTGTGATTTATCGGGTGTGGTCGGCGTTTTCGCGTTATGACGCGGAGTTGAGAGTGGAGGTGCGCTGATGACAACGCTATCGGTGAGGCATTTCAGGGGGATTTTTCCGAAGATAGCGTCGACGAATCTGCCGTTGGGTGCGGCGGTGGAAGCGATTGATTGCGTGTTTCGTTCGCGGAGTGTTTCGCCGTTGCGGGAGGCGTTGTTTGTGAGCGGTTTGGAGGGTGAAAAGAGATATTTCTGCCCTACGCCCGATGGTTTTTCGGGGGTGTCAAACAGGGTTCGTCCGGTGTCGTTTGGGGATCGGGTGTTTTATGTGGAGGAGGGGAGGTTGAAGTTTTTCGGCGCGGGCGGTTCATCCGGTTCGTTGCCGATAAGTCGTCCGGAGGGTGATTTTTCGGTTTCGCACGAGGGGGGTGCGGGAGAGGAGTTTCGTCATTCTTTTGGTTTGTCGTGGAGGAACAGGTGGGGAGAGGAGGGTTCGTTGCAGGTGATTTCGGCCGATGCGAGGGCGGGGTCGATATTTTCGTTTTCGTTTTCGCCGCCGGAGGGGATAGAAGAAGAGGACATTGTGGCGGCGGTTGTTTATCATAGATTAGGGGCTGGTTTTTGGGGTGAGGTTGGTTCGTTTTCGCCGTTGATTGGTGTTGGGGTGGTGAGGAGTTTGGGTGAAACGGGTCGATTGCGTTCGACGCAGGATTTGGCGAGGCCGTCGGATATGAAGGCGTTGGATGTTTCGTTGCATCCGAATGGTTGGTTGGTGGTGTCGACGAGTGAGGGATTGTTTCTTTCGGAGACGGATTTTCCGGGTGAGTTTCCGAGTTCATTTTTCGTTCGTGTTCGTGGAGGTGTGATAGGGGCGGAGGAGTATGCGTCGGAGATTTTGATTTTTGTGGATGGATTGCCGCCGCAGGTTCTGTCGGGTGATATACCGCAATCGGTGGTTCGTAGAGAGACGGAGATATCGTATCCGTGCGTTGCGCCGGGCGGGGTGGCGCGAGTGGGGGGGGATTTGCTGTATCCTTCGCGGACGGGGATAGTGGGGATTCGTTCGGGCTTACGGACGATGGAGCAATTTGATCGGGAGACATTCGGGGCGTATTTGCCGTTATCCGCTGGCGGTCGTGAGAGTGAGTATTGGGCGTTGGGGGCGGGCAAGGCGTGGATGATGGATTTTGAGGCGGGCGGTGAGATAACGACTTTGTCGGGTGATTGGCTGCAATTTATGTCGTGGGGAGGAAGTGTTTATGGCTTGCGTGGTCGTTCGGTGTATCGAATGAGCGAGGGTTCGGGGTATAAGCGAATGCGTTGGAGGTGGAGGGACAACAGGTTGCCGGCGAAGGAGACGCACAGCAAGTTGAGGGTGAGATGGAAAGGATTGGGTTCGGAGTCGGTTTCGCGGCGAGTGAATCCGTTGGGGTTGGGGGGATTGATGTATTCGTCGTTGGGAGCGGCGGAGGAATTCGAGTCGGGCATAGACGGCGGCTTGCGGGTGGCGGAGAATGATTTGGATGTGAGCGTGATATCAGCAGGGGGTAGTGTTATCAGGCGACTTATTAATCCGAGGGATTCGGAGGAGACGGCTTTGCCGCAGAAAAGAAAGCGTGATATTGTGTCGGCGGTTGTGGAGGGCAATGTGTCGTTGGAGGAGATATCGATATCGGATGTGGCGAGAAGTTTAAAGAATATCCATTCCGGTAATAGGTGAGTTGTGGATTTCGAACTGACTGATGGGGTGATATAATCGTCGAATGGATGAAATGATTCGAGCGCCGCGTGTTTTGCCGTTTCGTCCGTCGCCTGAAGAGGTGGCGACGGCGACGAAGGTGTTGGAGCAGAATGAGAGGGCGCGGGTGGACGCGCGGGTGAAAAATCCGATTGAGGAGATTGGAGAGGGGGCGACGATGGATGATGTCATTGAAGTGGTGAACAAAATGATTCGTCGTGGCGGGTAGTAATCGTTTCGTTGGCGTTATAGGTGGACTTTCTGCTGAGGGTCGGTCGTTATCGTTATGAGGATGACGAAGGCGGGGGGTTCGGTCGAGGGGGATTGTCGGATTCCGCCCGGCGTAGGGATCAGGATTTTCGGGAATGATTTGGGTTTGGCGTGGTTGCGAGATTGTGGAATTTTTTCGAGGGGTTTCGATATCAAGGTGGCCGTGCAGTTTAATACGAGGGGCGCTGGGGGCAAATCGGAGGAAGGTTGTTTGATTGCGCGTAAGGGGTATCGTAGATCGATGTTTGTTCCGAAGCGGGCGTTGATGATATTGTCGAAAAAGAGGGCGCGAGATGTTTTTGGCAATCATAGGGTTGATGATTTGCTGTTGGAAATAGCGAGATCGATGGGGTTAGAGCCGCCGCGCTTGCACACGACGGCGTTGGGGCTGGCGCTGGAAGAGTTTTGCGAGGGGATGATGAAGAGGTCTCAGGAATTGAGTCGATTGATGAATGAGGCGCGTTTACCGGTGCGGGCTTCGGGCGCGATGCAGACGACGAGCGGATTGTTGGATTCGAGGGGTGTTGAAGTTGATTCGTTGGGTCGTCTGAATGAGGTGGGGCTTGATTCGAGAGAATACGAAGAGGGGGTTGAGAGATGATGCGTCGTGAAAAGAAGGTTGAAAAGAAGGGTAGAAAGAGTCCGATTGAAAAAAAATACCCGCCGGTGGAGGCGGGTTGGGAGATGGGAGAAGAGCAGGCGGTTGAAAACAGGAGGAGTTCTTTTGATGATTGGGAGGATTTGGTGGATGAGGCGGAGAAAGTTGCGAATGCGGATCGTCCGAAGTTGGGTGCGCGATTGCTGTCGTGGTTGAGAATGGAGAGGCAAGTTAATTTGCGGCACAGGTGGGAGATGGACGAAGATTCGCGGATTGCGGATGGTGAATTAGAGTTTGACGATCCGTTGACGGAGAAAGCGCCGCATTTGCGGGATATGACTGTGAGGACGATTCGGCAAACGGTGGAGAGGGTTGTGGGGATGGCAAATTCGCGTGAGATTGAGGGTCGGGTGTATCCGGCGGGGGTGTCTCCGTTTGGGGACAACGAGGAGGCGGACGCGACGGCGGCGGCGGGGGAGTTTGACACGCGGATAAAGCACATTTCGGATATGACTGATTTTAAGGAGAAGAGGAATCAGGCGATGAGGCAATGCGTAAAGAGCGGTGAGTCATTTTTGCGTGATGGACTGAAATACGATCCCGACACAGGCGGTTTGGAGTGGGTGATAGATCAGGTCGATTGGCGGCAGGTTTTTTGCGATTCGCGCGACACGAGTCCGGGGATAGATCGCGCGCGATATTTATTTTGGGTGGCGGGCAAAGATATGCGGACACTGGCGAGCATAATTGCTCGGAAGGCGGGGGGTGAGGTGAAAGCGCTTGAAATGTTGAGGAAATACGCGTACGGATTTGATGTGGATGTGTCGGTTGATTCCGATTTGTATGGTGGCGAATCGGGGGGTTATTTGGATGAGGGTTTGGCGGGAAATTCGCGGAGGTATTATGATGAATGGGAGCATTCGGGGACGGCGAGAGAATTGGTGAATCACGGGGAGGTGTGGTTTTACCAATGGATTGGGAATCGTCGGGTTTGTTTGCGGCAGGAATTTATAACGGATCGAGGTTTTTCGGGGATGATATTGATCGGTGGCGCTCGACATTTGTATCCGCACAATCGGATTCCGTTTTCGCGTTTTGTTTTCGCGCGTAAGGATCGAACGGGGAGGGCGTTTTCGCCGATAGTGCGTTTTCGCAAGGGATTGGAAAGGGCGCTTAATCTGACATTGCGGACGCTGATGGTTGGTATGTCGTCGCGGTCGATAAAAATGTCGGTGGATTTGCTGTCGCAAGACGAGCAGTTTAGGAACGAGTATGGGAGCGACATAAAGAAGTATGCGGAAGATTTGCGAGAGCAGGCATCGCAGGTGAATCCTATTTTTTTGATTTTTGGGCCGCCGGACGCGACGGAGATCACGCCGCCGGATAGGATCGTGGAATGGTTATCTAATGTTTTTTCGCGGCTGTGGGATTTGGCTAGGGAGAACGGAGGAATATCGGCGAGCGTGACGGGTCAAGACGCAACGGCGCGGAGCGGCGTGGCGCTTGCGGAGGAGAAAGAATCGGCGGCGGCGGTTTTGAGCGAATTGATCGAGCATACGGATTCGGCGATTGAGTCGTTATTCGAGAGGATTTTATCGAATTCGCAGTCGTTTTCGGGGGTGGTGGGATATGATTCTTTGCCTTCGTCGGACGGCAAGATAAGTTTTGTGCGCGGGGAGAACGATGTAAAGATCGATCGGTTTAAGGCGCGCTTTCGGATTGTGGCGGACAAGCGGCCGGCTTCGCTGCAAAAAGAGGCGGTGACGATAATGATGACGATGTTGCAAAAATTAGATCCGGCGATAATGGCGGCGATGATGCCGGAGATTGTTCGTCATATTGGATTGCCTAATTCGGAGCAATTTCGGCGGACGATGATCGAGATTTTGGACGAGATGGGGATTCCGATTCCGAAGACGGTTTTGAGCGCGGATGAGAGGAAAGAAAGAGAGAAGAGAGAGCAGGCGCAGGCGCAACAGGCGCAACAGCAGTCGCAAATAGCGGTTGCGGGTGCGGAGGCGGAGGTTGCGGGTATGGAGGCGAAAGCGAAGAGAGACGAGGCGGGGGCGATGTTGGATATGGCGAAGGCGAGCGTCGTTGGGAGAGATGGCCAAGAAAAAATGGGGGGGGGAGACGAGAGGGAGACGATTAATAACTTGAATGAGAGGCTGTCTCAATTGAGGGAATTTTTGAGGAGTCGGGGAATCGATCCCGATTCTTTGCAACAAAGCCAATGAAACAAGGAGTGTTAAAATGGCCAAGAAACAACGGACACAACAAGATATAACTTCGGATCGGAGCGATCTGTCGAAGAAACTCGATCGGGGGGAGATAACGGAGGCGGACTACCAACGGGAGATGTCGTCTTTGGACGAAGAGATACTCCAATTGGGGGCGGAAAAATCGGAGTCCGAGCGAGTGGCAAAAGCGCGAGCGAATGCGGAAGCGGCGACGGAAAATTTTTTGACGATGTCGGTTGTTCGGGCGTTGAAAAAAGACGGTCTGTTGCAAAGCGAGAATCCGTCGTCGCAGGATTTGAAGCGGGCGGTGGCGACGGCGCAAAAAAATCACGAAGAGAATCCGAATTATGTTCGTGTAGTGAATAAAGCGCAATCGGTCGTCAATGATTTTTGGGATGGGAATGGGACATTACCGCAAGGAGGCGGTTTTGAAAAGTGGTATGAGGAAGCGGCGGCGATGCCAGAGAAAAAAGAGGAGAAAAAAGAGGAAGAGAAAGAGGAAAAGCCGAAGAAGAAGGATCTCCAGAAATTTAAGGATTCGGATTCGCCGGGCGACGGCGGAGATGTGGAAAATCCGTCGGCGGAGCAAGATGAGGGCTTCACAAAAGAGGAACTTGCAAGAATAGACAAGTTCGTAAAGGGCGAAGTGCTTAGCAAGGAAGAGATCGAATGGGTTGCGAGGCATTCGGATTTAAAGCCCGAATAGGAGACGCGCCGTTTCATTTCAAGACGGCGGTATCGCGCGCGCCGGTTAAGATTAAATTCCGCGCGCGTGAATGCGAGGAATCGATTTTGGTGGAGAGGGGAGGAAGAGGGATTGATTTGGGATTTGGGTTTTCGGCGGAATTTTCATCGGGTTATTATTTGCGCCGGCAAGGAGATAGGAGCGTGGGCGGATTTTTTGTGGGAGGGGTGAATGTGGGATTTTTGGTGGAGCGTCGTTCGCGGCGGCGAAAAAATAGGATCGTGGTTGAGTCGGGGATAATCTTGCTGACATTGCACGCGCGTGAAGAAGTTTTGATTGAAAGATAAGTTGGGTTATAATCGTAATCAATGGAGGCGATTTGTCTCCAAATCCAAAACGAGGAATCGAAAAATGGAAAAAACCCCAACCCCCCCGCCGGCCCCCGACGCAGGCCCCGCCGACCTGCACCACACCATTCATTTTGACAGCGATTTAATCATTCGCTCTATCTTGAGTTCGGAGTATCGCCCCTCCCACTTCTATCACGGGAACATCGAAATACGCAAAAACGGAAGCGGCTTGATTTATTGGTATGGTTTTCGACCCTCCATTGGGGACAGGGTTATGGTCGATAAAATTGGGAGGCCTGTCGGGTTTTCGACACAATCCTACGCGCCGAAAAAACCCGACGCTTTTTGTGGGGCCGCCGTGCCGAAAACACCCGCCGTTTTTGGGGGGCCAGCCGTGCCGAAACGGACTGAAAAGAGAGCCGCCGTCGCGGACACTGATACTTCGCGCGGCGACGAGAAAATTTTTGATCGATTCTCTATGCGTAATGGCATTCGGATTTATTACGACGATGATTATTTCGTGGTGCTTGTCGAGAATCCCGCAGAACGAAGGGATAATGAGAGATCGTTTGATCTCGCCTGCAAGAACAACTGGATTTTTATCCCATACGCCTTCACCAACGACAACAACCTGTCGGCGGCGGTCGGCGATATGGTTGAGTTGCGGACGGTGAGAGACAAAAACGGCAATCCTCATCGCTCCTTGAAAATCCTGAAAAACCCCCGACGCGATCCCGCCTCGACGGAATCGATGCGCGTTTCGGGAGCGAGACGAATACCGATTTCCAGCGAAGCCCAAAAAGAAAAAGAGCGAATGATAGATTCCAATGTCCGTAAGGCGACATTTTTCATTCGCAATGTCCTCAATGAGGTCGATGCCGATTTCGAGGTGGATAATAGCCCCGCCGCCGTCGACGATCGCGTCGATCGCTTGGTGAAAGTGCTTGTGCGGGATTTCGAATCTTTGCATTCGGCGGTTTTGGTTTTGCGCCACGCGAAAGAGAACGGTGAAGGGTGGCATCGGGTTTTACGCGATCAAGAGAAAAGGGGCGAGTGATATGATTTTCCGAGCGCCTTACCCCGATGATTTTCCGCACCCGAAGCGTGGAGACAAAAACGGCTTGCGCGCCGTTTCGGTCGCCGCGTCGATGGCGGCGCAGATTCTTTTCGAGCATTTAAACTTCATCGTCGCCCCCACCAAGCCCCCTTTTCGCGGCGGCGTTTTGATTCATTCGCGGCGGGAAGATAGAATCGCGGTGGCAAGCGAGGACATCGCGCTGGCGAGCGAGGGCTTTGCGCCGGACACTTTCGTTGCCGCTGTGATTTTGGATTCCGTTGTGGCGGCGCGCAAACCGGATTTCGACCGCGTCTCTATGAGCGTGATGAAAAACTGGTATCGCTGGAATTTTACTTGGTCGGCAAAAATTTACCGCCAAGACGGGATGCCGCCGATCAGCAAGCCGAAGGTGGGGGTATTGTTCACGCCCGCTTTCGAGCCGTATTTTCCGTTCGAATTCACCGAGATTATTCCGCCGATCTCCCTTTCGGTGCGCGCGCACCAACACGCGCTCGCCCGCGCCCACAAAAAAACGAATTGCGGCTTCGTATCGAGTCCTTGGGATTTTGGGCGTTATCTCGCCCCCGAAAACCGAATCGAGTGATGAAAGCCGTCGCCGCGGCCGACCGCACAAAGGACGAGGGCGTTGTGATTCTGATTCAACATCGCGGCAAGTGGCATTGGATTAACCCCATAACCGGCCTTGTAAATCAAGATCCTTACGATAATTCGGCGATGGCAATCAAGGCGGCGCAAGAGGAGGGCGATTTGTGTTCGGTGCAACGCGCCAAATTTTTGCTGGCAATGGATAAAATTGCCTCTTGACATTGCCGCAATTTTTGTGATTTAATAGCGGTCAACGGCGAATCTGTTCGTCGTGAGCGTCGGTTGGGACGCTAAAACACTATGGGAGAAGCCAGCCCTTCTCCCTTCCATTTGGCTGGTAAAATGAAAACGAAAGCCCTTACAGTTCGCTCAACCGAAGAAGTTCGGGGAGTGGTTTCACTCGAAGTTGAAAATGTTCTGCCGTCTTGGGTGACGGCGGATCGATTCGCGCTTGGTTTATTTGACGCGATTCAAAAATCCCCGCGATTGCAGGCGGCGTTCGAGAATCCGAAAACGAGAGCGGCTTCGATGGGAGTTGTTCGGGACGCGGCGGCGGTCGGATTAGTTCCGAATCAGAGTTGCTTTTTGATTCCGCATTCGAAGCGTGAGAAAAACGATCGGGGCGTTTGGGTCGATTCGGGCGAGGTGAGTATCGCGCTTTACCCTTCTTTTCGCGGGATACTGGATTTGTTCGCGCGCGGCGGAGTGATTGGTGGGAGGCCGTCGCTTGTGATTAGAGGCGAGAAGTTCGAGCCGGTGGTGCGTCGGATCGTTAACGGCCAGCGTCTTGTTTCGTATTTTTACGGCGAGGAAACTGCGTTGCAGGATTCTTTCGTGAAAGCGTTCCGAGATCGGTTGCAGGAGATTGACTTGGCGGCGAAGAAGAAGTTCGGCAAGGAAAAAACCGCGTTCATCGAGTCGCGCGTTCCGGGCATTTTGGGCGATGACTTCGTTTGCGGTCTTTTCGAATTCGATCGGAAAATGATATGCGACGCGTATCAGATTCCGCCCGAACGCTTCGAGGCGGCATTGCGGTCGGGGATCGATCGCAACGCGAAAATGTGGATTTCGCATCCGCGCGATATGCTGATGAAGACGGTCGTTCTTGCTGTTGCAAAGTGGGTTTTGCCGATTCTTTCGTCGGCAATGCGGGATCGGGTTTCGGGCTTTGTGGAGCGTTCGGAGGTGAATCATTTCGAGTCGGGGACGACGGAGTCGGATAGCGCGCCGCCGGTGGAATTTCGCAACGCGGGCGACGCTCCTGTTGTCGAATCGCCGCCGCCGGAGGCGATTGCTTCGGGGGTGATCGACGAGCAACCGGTGGAGACGGCGAATCAGGACAAGGTCGATGTTTTGGAGACGGAGCGGGTCGAGTCGATTTGCGGTTATATTGGTTTGGACGACGAGATGAAAAAGGCGGTGCTTCGTTATATGTGCGATCACGCCGATTTCGGTCGTATTTCGGAGTTGACGAGAGAGATGGACGACGCGACCTTGACGAGCAGAATTCGCGGGACGGCGAAAAAAATCGCGCAGGCGAAAGGAGGGGCGAAGTGAGCCTGCCTGACAACTGGAATTCGACTCTATCAGCGAGCAAAATCGCCGCTTTATCGCGCGCGGGCGTTGGTTCGTCGGCGTGGCTTCGGATGATCGAGCGAATCGCGCGCGGCGAGTCGAATTACCGCACGAAGGCGATGGACGACGGGATTCTCGCGGACGAAAATATAAAGCGCGCGATGCTTCCCGTTCATTCGGCTGATGAGTCGATTGACTTTGCTGGATTGCGGGATTCTGGTCGGTTTTTCTTGCAAGTCGACGGCGGCTGGTTTATTCCTTCGGGATTCGATGTTGCGTATCCGGCGCAAAGGGTTGCGCGGGATACTGATGTTGTTGATGAGGGGTTCGGACGGCTCGACGATTTGGTCTCGGTCTCCGCCACGCCTGATGCGGTCGGAAAATTTTTCGCTCTTGTCGAGGAGAAAATCGCCGACGGCGAGGTTATCAAGGTCTATCGGGCGAAGGCGCGGAGCGCGATCGTGGAGTTTAAATATCCCACGAAGTCGGTCGAGAAAATCGAGCGCTATTTCTACGAGGACGGGTATGCCGCGCAGGTGGCCGTGCAGATGGAGTTGGCGCGGGCGGATGTTGGGATTTTCGCGGTCATTCGAAAAAACGGAGATGTCGAGGCGATGTTGATCGAGCGTGATTCCGCGCGGCACGAGCGGGCGGTTGCTTCGGCGTTGCGGGTCATTCGCCCGGCTTTCGTCGATTTGTGGAAAGTTCAAAGCGAGTTGGAGAAAGGCCGCGAGGGTTTGCCCGCCGTTTTATCCGTGCTGACGGACGATCAATCGGCTTTGCGTATCGCCCAAAAAGTGGCGGGGCTGGATATGAGAAAAGCGGAAGATCGCGCGGTTTTGGGCGAGATTTACGCCGGAGTAGCGGAGGTCAAGGATCGCCTTGCCGCTGTCGCCGCGCCTATCGTCGAGGCGATGGAAGCGCAGAAAGAGAATCTGGCGGTGGAGATTGGTGGGGTCATCGAGCAAACAGGAGGAAAGGTCAAAAATATCGCGTTGGGGCATTTCGCAACGGCGATATTAAAGAAGCCGCCGGCGAGAGTTGTGATCGAAGCCGAGGGATTGATTCCTTCGGAATATCGTAAGATCGACGAGTCGAGAATCCGCAAGAGTTTGGCGGCGGGTGAAAAAGTTCCGGGCGCGCGTTTGGAGGCGGGCGCGGAGTCGGTTTACTTTCGCGCGCAAAAGGTCGGCGAAAAGGGGGGGGGCGAGTGATGACCGAAGACGAGCGCGAAAACGCCATCAATAAAATGGTGATGGAAATACAAGCCGTCGATTCGATGATGAAAGGTATTCATTCGGAAGCCAAAGCCGTATGTCGCCAAGAAAAATCTCTGAAAAATCGCGCGGTGAAGAATATACGGGATGGCGATCTTGATCAGGGCATAGCGCTGCTTATTGTCGCGTTTGGCATATCGGTGCATTTTGCCCCGATGTGGCTTTCCGCATTCGCCACGGCGATTGCGTTTTTGGCTATGCTTTTCCACGAATGATCACACCACACCACAAAAGGAAACTGGAATGGAAACTTGTAAAGAATGCTCGAAATCTTTCGAGTTGTCGAATCTCCAAAAATCCTTTTTGGAGAATGATGACCGGAGAAATAAGCACTCCCCGTATTATTGTTCGCTTGATTGCCAAGCGAAGGCGTGCGCGCGGCATTCAGTTGACGAAGATGGATGGGCTTTACCGGATTGGAGTGCACAAGATGAATGACAACGAGTCAATCACAATAGGCGGCGGCGGCGAAATAATGCGGCGTTTATCGCCGTCTGATTTTTCGCCCGTCGCGGCGGCGAAGCGGCAACTTGCTGATTTTTGCGGTTGCGGCGCGCCTGCTGACAAAACCCTAATCATCGCGGGAGCGGATTGGGAGGGCGACGACGAATCGATGGTATCCGTCGACGGATACGTCGATGTTGGCATATGCGATCGTTGCGAGGAGGAGTCGCGCGAGGGCGAATACGCGAGTCGCGGCGTTTCGGAATCGGATTTTTATTCGGTATAATAAACCGCGATGTCAACGGAGAAATTATGTGCGATGGCGGGTGGCGCGAGCCACTTCGACATTGCAATTGGTTTGGCCGCGCGAGCGCGGGCGATTCGTGGTGGCGAAATTCCGAAGGTTATGCCAATGGAAGATTCGCCCGAAATAATCGCCGAGCGCGAATTGAGATTCGGTCGCGGCCCGCTTGCCGTTAATAACAAGGAGCAAAGCGATGATTAAGTCGTTTTTCATTTTTTTCGCGCTGGCGGTTCTGCCGTCGTGTGGGTATATTTCGTCGGCTGGAGGTTTCGTTTTGGAGAAAGCGGGCGACGCGGCGGCGGGGGTTGTCGAGTCGGATTGCAAATTGCCTCCGTTGGCGCGCGGTGTTTTGCGGGCGAAGGCGGCGAGCGCGACGGAATCGAGCGACGGCGGAGGTTTTGTGGCTGTTTTTTGCAAGCAGGACGAGGGTTATGCTGACGCGCGAGATAAGTTTGTTTCGCCGTTCGAATCTTTCGATTTAGTTCCGTTTGTAATCGAAGAGATTGGGCGGCGCGGCGGTTCGGCTTGTCGAGTGGTTGGGAATCAGCGGTTTTGCGCGAAAGTCGAGGTGGAAAAAGTTGATGAGTGAGAAATCTCGCGGCTTTATGAATGCGCGCTGGTTTCGCGGCGATAAGCCGTGTTTCGTCGATGCAAACGATTCGTTGATCCGCGCGCGGGTGTCGCGCGACGAGGCGCGTTGCGCGAAATACAATTCGACGGCTGGCGTTGTTGAGATATTGCTTTCGGGAGAGAGGCGGAGATTTATGGCGATTCCGCCGGGTTTCGTAAGCGACGGTTCGTCTTTTCCGCCGGGAATGGTTCAGGCGTTTTTCGATGTGCCGGCGTTTGCTCCGGCGGGTCATCCGCACGATTGGGGCTATTCGTCGCGGGCGAAGTTGGCGATGACGGCGCTTTTCGGGGCGGATGAAGAAAAGCAAAAGGCGGGCGTGGATTTGATTTTCCGCGTTTTGTCTGAAAGAAATTTTGAGCCGGATTCGATCCAGCCGGCCGCGGCTTGGCGCGGGGTCGATGTGCTTGGTGGTTTTTCGTTTCGGAAAGCGGGGCGGCACGAAAAGTTTCGCCTGCCGGTGTTGAAAGATTTGGGATTGTTGCAGGCGTGGCTTTCTTCGGTTAAGGACTTCGATTCGACCATAACGAATCTCGGTCTTTCGCCTGATTCGCCGCAGGCGTATTGGGACAATTTTGGCGATTGGGCGGCAAGCCGCTCGATAAAGGACTACTCGCTGTGATGATTTTGAAGGTCAATCGAATCGCTTCGTCGTCGCAATCGACTTTGTCGGTGATGACTTTAACGGAGGGAGAAAAAGTTCGGGCGCGCTGTTTCGGAATCGAGGATGAGCGGCGGGAGATAAAAGTGTCGGGCGAAACGAGAATCGATTCCGGTAAGTATCTCTTGACGCTTCGGACGGTTGGGGGGTTCAATCGCAGATACGCGAAGAAGTTCGGCGGCAAGCACTACGGAATGCTGTGGTTGCGAGAAGTGCCGAATTTCGAGTATGTGTTGATCCACGCGGGCAACGCCGAAAAAGACACGGCGGGTTGTTTGTTGCCGAATCTTCTGGCGGCATTTAATCAGGCGGGTGATTTTGTGGGGCAAAGATCCGTCGATGCGTATTTTCGAATATACACGCCGCTTGCCGGTCATTTGCGCGGCGGTGGCAACGCGATGGTCGAGGTTTTCGACGAAGACGAGGATGGGGGAAATTATTTTGAAATCGCGTCTTCGGGCGTGTAAAATATGTTTGTCGCGCATTGCGACAAATCCAAAACGAGGAAAAATCAAAATGGAAAAGAAAAAAACCCAAACGACGCGCGCCCGAAGCGCGAAATCATCCGTCGTCGATAAGGAGACGGAGACGCGGTATTACTGCGTGTTAACCGTAATGATAGGCGACGGAGCATCGATCCCGCCGGTTGTGGTCGATGGATCGGGCGCTTTGTTTTCGGTGGCTCGCCACTCTTTCGAGTATGGAGAGCATCTGTGGAATCGCGTGCGGGACGAAGTTATGAAGAAGGCGGGCGATTATCCGATGCGCTTCATACTCGAAACGAGAACGCGAAAAATCCAGATCGCGGATTAATCCCGTGAGAGCATTTTTCGCGGTCGTTGAAACGCCGCGCGGTCGCCGCCTTGCGCCGACGGACGCGAGCGGTGAGAAGGTGATGGAGCGATTGAAGGCGGGCGCGGTTGTCGCTTGCGATGTTCGAGTTCCGCGTGATAATCGCCTGACGAGGAAGTATTGGGCGCTGATCGGGTTGCTGGCGGATCAACTGGATTTGACTCCTGCGGGCGCGGAGGCGAATGTTTTGGACGCGGCGGCGCGTAAGGAAATCGTGTCGGGAATGATAAAAATGGGGTCGGGGCATTTTGTCAAAATCCCCGTCAATGGCTGTTTGCTTCCTTTTCCGCTTTCGATAAGCCACGCGGCGATGGGGCAGAAGGAGTTTGATGACTTTTTCTCGCGGGCTTTGGACTCGGCTTATCGCCTTTGCGGGAAGATGGGAGTGAGATATCAATCGAAGGAAGAGTTGCTGGCGGCGGTCGAGGAGTTCGCGCTGTCGTGATGAAGGGGCAATTTGACATTATGTTTCCGGCGAAGTCGTCGCAGGAAAGGCATCGCTTGTGGAGAAAGCGCCGTGCGCGCGATCTTGGGGTCGAGGAAGAGAGGGCGTTATGGGCGGCATACCACCGTTGGTATCGGGCGGCAAACAAGGGTCGGGTGAGGGCTAATCGCCGTCGGGCGCAATCGAAAGAGGAATACCTCGCGCGTCGCCGCGAGCGCGAGTCGTCTTGGGGCGATGAGAGGAAGAGAAAGGAGTATTCGCGCTCGAAGGCGTATCGTCTCTTGCTCGGATCGAAGGACGACGAGTTTGTCGGAATGACGGCTCGGCAAATGAAGTCGTGGAGGAGGATTATGCTTGCCCGCCCTAACGCGCTGGCTGCGGGGTATCAAATCGACCATATCGCGCCGTGGAGTTTGGTTTTCGCGTCGTGCGGTTTCGATTTTGATAAGTCGTTGCTGGCTTGGTGGAATGTCCGTAATCTTCGTTGGATTACGGCCGAGGAGAATATGGAGAAAGGGGGAAAGTCGGGTGATTTTTCGATTCGTTTGGCGGCGAGATTGGCTGTCATTGTGTCGAAAAAATGAGGGTTTCGCGCTCTGCTCGCTGTGTCGCGCGGAAAGCGGAGGGAGATGTATCCCCGCGTGATTTTTATCCTACGCCGCCTTGGGTTAGTCGATCGTTAGCCCTGTTAATCGGCTTGCGCGCCGGAGATGTCGTGTGGGAGCCGGCCTGCGGCGATGGCGCGATGGCGTGTGTTCTATCCGAATTCGGGTGCGATGTAATCGCTTCTGATATTGGAGATTACGAATTCGGCGAGCGCGGCGTTGATTTTCTGCGGGCGAAAGAAATGCCTTCGGGTGTCAATCGGATTATCACGAATCCGCCGTTTTCGCTTGCGGAGAGTTTTTGCCGGCACGCGCATTCGTTTCGGAGTCAAAACCCCGATATTGAGATTTGTTTTTTGGTGAGGGTGCAATTTGTCGAGGGAAAGGGTCGTCATTCTCTTTTCCAAAATCATCCGCCGATAGTGTGCGTGTATCCGGAGCGGATTAATTTTTGGGCGGGCGAATTGAGGCCGGAGTGCAATTCGGCGCACTGCCACGCGTGGTTCATCTGGCGGCCTGGTGGAGTTGGCGAGATTCGCTGGTTTGCGCCAAACGAGAAGGCGAAACATACGCGCGCGGGAGATTACGGCCTGGATGTGAAGGGCGAGTCGTTGCCGCTTGGAGGTGTGAAGTGATTTTGGTTGGCGATGTGCGCGAGAGAATTAAGGAGATTGGGTCGGGTTCGGTGCAGTCAATAATCACTTCGCCGCCGTTTTTTGGGTTGAGGAGATACTTGGGCGGTGAGAGCGAGATTGGTTTGGAATCTTCGCCTGATTGTTTGGCGTGGGCGCGGGCGGAGTCGCCGTGCGGGGATTGCTTTGTTTGCGCTTTGCGGGAAGTTTGGGGGGAGTGCTGGCGCGTGTTGCGCGATGATGGGGCGATGTTTTGGAATATCGGCGATTCTTACTGGCGCGGCAAGGGGGCGAGCGGTTCGCCGAATCCTGAAAAGATGGAGAAGCGGCGGGGCGGCGGCGACACTTATTGCCGCCAAAAAACGCGCGTTGTCGAAAAGGGGCAGATTGCGCCGACGGATCGTAAGCACGATACGATTCGGGCGAAGTCGTTGACTTTGATTCCGCAAAGGATTGCGTTGGCGTTGCAGGCCGACGGGTGGATAATTCGTTCGCAGATAATTTGGAGCAAGACGAATCCCGCGCCGGAGTCGACGGTGACTCCGTTGGGGGCGGAATGGATTCGTCGCAACGCGCCGATTAAAACTGACGCGGCGACGGGTGAGGAGAAAGCGAGGCAACCGCGCGAGGCGGATCGCCCGCACGACCAATACGAGGTGATTATATTGGCGACGAAATGCCCGCGTTATTATTGGGACGCGGACGGCTACGCGCTGGAAGTGTCGCAGGCGAGTCAGGAGCGGGAAAAGAGGGGTAGGAGCGCGAAGCATAAATACGCGGATACGAGTTTGGGCGCGATGGAAGCGACGGCTGGAAAGTCGGTTCGGACGGCGAGAATGAGGGCGATTCCGACGAAATCGGAGTTGGCGAGAGTGGATAGGGATCGGGCGTGTCGCTATCGGATAGAGGGGGGAGGTAGGCACGATGGGAGCGCCAAGCCGCCGATTCGGGTTTGTCGAAATGTTTGGTCGATGCCGACGGCGCAAAACCGATCCGAGCATTTTGCGGCTTTCAATTCGGAGTTGCCGCGTAGGTGCATTTTGCTTTCGACGAGGGCGGGGGATTTGGTGTTCGATCCGTTCGGTGGAAGCGGGACGACGGCGGCGGCGGCGGAATCGCTTGGCCGGCGATGGGTGTCGATCGATTTAGACGCGCGTTCGGAGATGTGGCACAGGGAGGCGGTTGGTCGGGTGAATCGGCCGTTGCCGCTGTGAGTAGGAAAACGGCGGCAAGGGACGCGAAAGCGTCGCGCGATTACGCGAGGTCTTTGGGGCTGTGCGGTCGTTGCCTTTGCCGTGATGCTGTTTTGGGAAAGCGGACTTGTCAGGTTTGTCTCGACAAGAGAGGTGGGGAGAGGTGGCGCGAATACGACAGGGTGCGGGCGAATGAAGTTCGGATAAAGAGGATTGAAGCGGGACTGTGCGTGAAATGCGGGGGAACTACGCCGCGCGAGGGTCGTCGTTTGTGCTTGCCTTGCGCGCGTCGTAAAGAGGAGAGCAATAAGGCGTATCGCGCGCGTAATCGAGGGAGGTTTTCAGGAATGGTGATGAAAACCTACAACGCGCGGAAAGATTCGGGGCAATGCATTGGTTGCGGCGGTGCGCCGGCGATTCGTGACGGCGTGTCGTTAATTCGTTGTGAGAAGTGCGCGACGAGGATGAATCTTTACAGCGTTGCTTACCGCAGAAGGAGGATTGAGGGTTCGATATGCGTAAATTGCGGGAGACGACCGATTTGGAATTCGTTGCGCAAGTGCGCGGAGTGTTCGACGGGCGATGTGTATCGGGCGATGCTTCGTCGTCGGGCGAAGGGGTTGGAGTCGCGCGGGATGTCGCGTTATGATATGCGGTATCCGATATTTTGCCGTTTCGTGGCTGACGGTGGTGATAAAATCCCGCTCGATGATGGAGCAAAAGACAATCCGGCCGGCCGAGGAGATTGACGCGGAGATTTTCGCGGCTCTTGAATCGGAGTGGCTGGCAGAAGGGGTGCGGAATCCGTTTCGGTTTTTTTGGCGGTTGTTGCGGGCGGGGGCTTTTTGCGTCGTGGATGTTGCGACAAAGCAAGTGAGGCCTTTCGTGCCAAGCGCGCACCACGCGCGGGCGATATACATTCTTGGCCGGCATCGGAGATTGATATCGTTGAAGTCGCGGCAGGTTTTTATGACGACGCTGGCGGCGATTTGGTTGCTGTTTCGGGCGGCGATTGAGCGCAATTTTTCGGCGGTGGTGATTAATTTTAACGCGCCGAAAGCGATCGACACAATGCAGAATCGGTTCGTTGCGATTGCCCGTGACTCCGAATTTTTTTCGATGTTAAATCCAGAAATCACAAAGCAGACGATTCGTTTTCCGCGAAGCGGCGGCGTGATAGATTGCGCGAGCACGGCGCGGAGTGGAACATTTAGCGTTGTGCTTTGGACGGAGGCGGCAATCACGGCGGAATGGTTTCCGCCGAAATTCCGCGAGAGTGTTGATGGGAGCGCGGCGGCGGCGGAATACGGCTATCTATGGATGGAGACAACGCCTTATGGATCTTCGAATCTTTTCGCGGATATGGTGAAAAAATCGATTGTTTTGGAAGATCCGCCGCGCCAACTTGAAGATATACCGCCTGATTCTTGGGTTTTGTCGCCCACTTATTGGTGGCAAAAGACACAAAATGTGAATGATGACAAGCGAATTATCCCGGTTCCGGAGGCGGTGAAAATTCGTGAGAAAAGAGAGACAGCGCACGGTGTTGTGGTGAGCGAATCGCAATTCCGATGGTGGAATCAGCGAATGACACAGGATGCGCAGGGCAACACGGACAGGGCGATACAAGAACACCCTTGGTGTCTGGCTGATATGCACGGCGGCGATCCGGCGCGTTATGTGTTATTACAACAGATGAATCTGGCGCGGGCGGACGGACGGATAAAAGATTTACCGCTTTCGTCGACATTACGCAGTTGGGCGTTTTGGGATTTGGGCTGGCGGGATTCTACGGCGTTTATTGTCGTTCAGGATTGCGGCGACGGGTGGTTTAATATTCCTTTCGCGGTAAGGGCGAGCGGGGAGAGGTTGTCGTATTTTTTGAGTGTGCTGGCGAGTTTGAAACTGAATTTGGTTAATAATTTCGTGCCGCACGACAGCGCGGCGAAAAACTTCGTCGCGCAGAAGTTGACGGATAAGGTGGACTTTACCGTGCTTGACGCTTTTCGCAAGGCCGGCGTTCCCGCCCGCCCAATGCCTTCGGTTAGGTCGGTTGTGAATAAGCAATCGGGGGCGTTTATGGCGATGCAAGATGTGATGGAGAGGGTTCGGATCGATCCGAATCGGGCGATCGATTTGGTGTCGTCGTTGGACACTTTGCGGCGGCGGCATTTGCCGAATTCGGACGCTGTGATTGCGGAATTACAGCCGCACGACGAAGCGAATCATCTGGGGAAGGCGTTCGAAATTTTCGCGGTCGCTTATGCGAATGGTTTTTTGGGGGGTGGTCAAATCGTTGGGATTCGGGATCATTTGCGGGGGCGATCGGGCGAAAGATCGGGATTGATTCGCGGTTGATTCGCGGCGGGGGTATGTTGTAAAATGGGGGTTATGGCAGGCAGTTCGAGGTTTGTGTCTATTAACGAAACGGATCAGTTTCGTGGAGATGTCCCAATCGGGGCATCGGCGGATTGCGAATTCGCCGAATTCTCTTCGAGGGGGGGTGCGGACATAAGCATAACGGGAATCACGGCGGGTGCAAAGGTGCAGTTGCAGGCGCGGCAGGGTTTTAGCGATTCGGAATGGCGGGTTGCGAAAGAATGGACGGCGGACGCTTGGGACAAAGTGGAGTTTTACGCGCCGTTGGAATGTCGTTTTATCGTGGTGGTCGTGAGTGCGTTGACGAAAAAAATCGTCATTGAGGCGACGACAATCGCGCGGGTAGCCGGGCAACGCTAAAAACAAAATGCCGATCGCTATCACGCAAGGATTCGAGGAGAGGATTCAGGCGGAAACAAGTCCCGGCGAATTTCCGCTTTTTACTCCAAAGGCGACGGCGCGAGATTTAAGGGCGGGAGCGGAAGTAGTTGGGGCGGCGGACAGATCGTTGGTTTTATTTGGCGGCGAGATTGGCGGCGCTCTTGAAAAAATAACGATTGAGAGATTTGTCGCTTGGTTGGGAGATAATGGTTTAGGAGGAGGCGGCGAGGGTGGATTTACGAAGGAGCAGATTCGGGCGTTTTTCGCGGAGTTTTTCGCGGATATTGGCTTGACCGAGCCGCAAATACAGGCATTAATCGATACTGCGGTCGAGCATTTTATCAGCCAAACGCAAATCCAAGCGTTGATTGACGCGGCGTTTGCGGACACGGAGGGAGCGACGCGGGCTTACGCGGTGGACGCTTACAACAAAACGGACGCGATAGCGGATTTTGCGGCGGGAGAGATTACCGAAAATCCATTGTCAGGGACGAATCCGGATCCGGGGACGGATTTGATTTTTACATATTTCGACGCGGATCGCCAACTCATACCCCGAAACGAGGCCGGCAATGAGTTTCGTCTTAATACGATAGGGCAATCGCAACTTCGGATTTACCAGAGAGCGCCTGTGTATTTGGGGCTTAATCGGCAGTTGCGGGCGAACGAGTCGATTCTTTTTGATTCTTTGTCGGGATTACCGACGCGGCTTACGGCGGCGAATTTTGAGCGGTTGCCGATCACCACTTTCTACACACATCAATCAGGACAGCAGTTTCCGCTTGCGGTGTTTCGGACGCGGACGACGCTTTCTTTCGCGGGGACTCAAGAGAATCCGAAGTTGCTTCGGTTGCAAATGCTTGATTCCGATTTTGCGTTGCGAATGCGGTCTTATGTGGAAGTCGGGCGCGATAATTTGTCGGCGGCGCTGAAAGCGGAATTGACGGCGGCGGGCGGCGGCGGCACGATCGATCCCGCTGTTTTTGCGGCGATGGCGGCGGCTTATTTCGCAACAAGATTTTCGGACGAGCAGGTGGAGGCGTTGAAGGCAATCGCGGCCGAGGATTTTGCGGGCGACATAACCGCAATCAACGCGAGAATTGACGGGCTGGATTTGGGTTTGGACGAGTCGCAAGTATCGGCGCTTATCGCGGCGGCGAACGCTAATTTTTTGACGGCGACGGCGATATCCGCGCTTATTGCGGCGGCAGGCGGCGGTGGTGTCGATCGAGGCGTTATCGTGGCGGCTTCGAGCGTTGGCGAAGCAAGCGAGTTTGCCAGCGGCATAACGATTGAGGGCGCGCCGACATTGCCCGCGTATTCAAGCGGGCGGCTTTTGTATCAGCCGATTAACGAGGGCGATTCGGATATTGCCGAAGGGATTCGTGTCAGGGGGATTGATTGGGAATCGAAGCGGTATTGGGCGATTCGGGGGGGGGGGAGTGTTTTTGCCTGGGAAAATGGGTCACCGACATTTTTTTATTTTACGACAGCCAGATACACACTTTATATTTCTGACGAGAGCATTTTTTTTGGCCCTCCAGATGATAATTCCGAGGCATCAATCAATGCGAGGGAGGATTTATATTTTGCGTTTTTGGTTGATCGCACGACAGGCATTGGCGAGTATTTCATCAATGGCGTAAAAATAGGCGAATCTTCACAAGTAAATGTGTCTCTTGTCGACGACGATTTTGTTGTTGGGAATAGTGAGAACGATGCTCGTCAGATTTGGACACTCGACGGTCAAACCTGGGATATCGAAGTGGCGGGCGGCGACGCGGCGTTTGACGGCGCGGCGTTATCGACGGCGGGAATAAAATTTGACGACGATGAGCGCAGGGTTGCTTTGATTGGGCGCGAGAACGCTTATTTTGCGAAGTATGCGGTCGACCAAACCGCGCGGAATGCGGCGGCGGCGGCATTGACGGCGGCGCAAAATGCTGGCGGCGGCAGTGGCGAGGACGAAACGGCGCGGGCGACGGCGACGAACGCCTTGGCGATTGCGAGCGAAAATCGCGCGGAATTGGAGCGCGTTATCGCCCGCCAAATCGATACCATTTATTCCGATTCCGACGACGGCGACGATCTCAATATTTGGTTATGGACAGGCGCGGGGCAAATCGGCGACAGCGATGCAGGCGGGCTGGTGGCGATTGGCGCGGCCAACGGATCAATCAGCAACTCCAATAGCGGCGCGGTATTCATCGTTTTGTCGTCGCCTTTGGCGCAAGGGCAGTTTTTGCGGCTGACCCGCGACGGCGAGACATTGGCGCGCTTATCCGCCGACGACTTTACGACCGACGGCGTTTGGGCGGTGGCCCGCAATGAGCGGGTGCGGGCGCGGGCGACGGTTTTTATCTCCGGCATTGTCGTCTTTCAATTGCAGGCGGCGACAATCGCGCACGATTATTCTTTGGCGGAGCGGTTGCGCGTCAATGTGTCTAATTTATCGCCGGAGATTTTGCGATTGATTCATTCGACGGCGGCGATTTCGTTGCCGGCGGCGTTGGTGGCGGCGGCGGAGGTATTCACGGCGAATTCGTCGACGGCGACGGAATCAACGCCGTATGCCGGATTGGTGTTGATTCGCGCGGGCGAGCCGACGAGCAGCCAAAATGATTATGCGGTCGGCAATCCAGAAAATCTTTTTCACGGAATTATGGGGCGAGTTTCTTTCGCGTTGCCAAATTCCGCGCACTTCGATCCGCGCTTCATTCGGTTCTTTCCCCCCGAAGATTCGCAAGAAACGGATATCGAGGTTGCGGACGCGAACGCCGCGCTCAATGGCTTCGTTGTTTACACGATTAACTTGACTCGCGCTTTCGGCGTGGGCGGGCAACTTTTTGGAGGCACAATACGGATTGATTCGCTTGTCGCGTCGGAACTTTTCCAAGTGCCGGCCGCGTCGATTATCGAATCGAAAGATCGGGCGTTTTTGACTCGCGCGCAAATCGCCGCTTTTGTCGAATGGGGCTTTGTATCGAAGCCCGACGCGCTGTTGCTTCATCAATTTTTCCAAAACGCGCGGGTTGTCGATGTCGCCGTTTTCAACTTTGCCGGTGAGATAAACCCGCTTTTCGCGGGCTTCGCGCCGGACGATAATATCCCCACAACGGCGGCGGGGCGGACGGCGATGAACCTCGCGCTGGCGACGGATCAAGCGAAAACTTTCGGGGTTTCAAATCGCTTTCCGACTCCTGTTGTCAATTCCGACGACACAGGCAATTGGATTGATATCGATCGCTTTCCGGCCGGGTCTTATGCCGCGAGAATGGTCGTCGTCGATGCAACTTTCCAGTCGGGGTTTGTGGGCGAAGGTGTTTTGCTGTTGATTAATTCGAAGGCCGCAGATAAGGCGCTTTGTTTTATTTATCAGCCAGACCAATCGGGCGGGCGGATTGTCGCAAGGTATCCCAACGCCGACGGAGATATAACCGAGACGACAATCGCCGAGAATATGGCGGGGACGAAAAAACGGCTTTCGTTTTACTTCACGACAAGCGTCATCGA
>OZ242372.1:1242500-2178278 GCA_965209035.1 Gammaproteobacteria bacterium | reverse complement strand
TCCGTAAGGAGGAAAAAGCAAACGATAATTGTTAAAGATATAACAAAGGTATGTTTTGTTAGTCATTTCGATGTCTAGTTTATTGGAGCAGGATAAGTTTAATGAAACTCCGGTAACAATAAAACAGACCCGAACCCGGGATATACCCCGCCGTTAATTAAAACGAGATTGCATATTTAGACAGGTCGTAATCGGTCTGAGATAATCCAAAGTCAAACTGTCTATGCTCTGTTCTTGAAGTTGCATCTCAATTAATTTTAACTGTGCTGTATTGCATTTCTCACCCTCCGCTAATTGGACAAGTTCCGGGAAATCATAGTAGCGATACACTTTGAACGAACGACGCAAGGGACCGAAGTAATCTTCATCAAACGGCTTCCAAAGATTGGACATGATATATACATTACTTCCCCGGGGAAAGATTTTTAGCAATTGTTCACGCAGACCTTCGCCATAGGTCCAATCTTGCAAAGTATCGTAAGACTGTTGATTCCCGAACGCAATAGCTTCTTTCTGCCCTCTCCCTATGCCCTGAGCAGCCCTATTTCTATGCACCATTTCCCAATCCATTATTTTTTTCTTCAACAATTCTTTGTTATAAGGAGTATGTCCATCCCATGGCATGCGAACACGGAGCAAGTAATATTCTCCAAGGGTTGACGAAACCGATTCAACTTTGTTTATAACTTGACTTCGGAAAGAAATTATTATATTTTTAAAAAACCTTGTATTTTCAAGGTTTTTTTAGGATCTTTAATAGTGTATAATTAAAAGCATAATATGTATATTCGCGAATTCACTCGAAAAAACGGGCAGGTTCTGTCCGTGGTTTTTTCTTTTTATCGGTCCAAGCACAAGCAGCCGAACAATATGACTCTGTATACCAGCCAACCGGTGGAAGCCGACAGTGCGGAATATGCGGTGGTGCGGGCCGAGATGGAGCAACGCTGCCGCCGCTTGGAGAAGGAATTAAGACAAAGCACCTCACTGAATGCGTTTTTAACAAAACATCAAAAGGTGGTGGGCTGTGGTCGTGGCCATGCTATCCGGCGCAACGACCGGGTGGATGACGATGGACCGGGGGCACTTTCGGCCTTAAGAACTTTAGGTGCGCGCAGTTACGGTCTGCCCTATGTCATGGAGAAATTATTTGCGTCCATGGGCTTGGATACGTTGGTGGCACCGCGGCGCCAACGGCTGAATGCCTGTTTGCGGGTGCTCAGTTGGGGGCGGCTGACGGCCGAGCGGATTAGTAAACGGCAATTGTCGCAGCTGTTGGAAGAAGAATATGGGATCCACTGGTCTGAGGACAGCATGTACAAAGCGATGGATCATTTGGATGATGCCGAGATTGAGCGCATTCAGATGCGGGTGGCACGTTCCAATTTGGCATTACTTAACCAAAAGACGGTGCAGCTGTTGCTGTATGACACGACGACCTTTTATTTTGAATCGGTGCAGGCGGATGACTTCCGCTGCAGAGGTTGGTCCAAAGACGGCAAAGCCCATCGGACGCAGGTGGTCTTTGGGATGTGGATGACGCCTTGTGGCTTGCCGTTGGGCTACAAACTATTTACCGGTAAGACCGCGGATGTGTCGACCTTGTTGCCGGCTTTGGACGAGATGCAGCGGCGGCTGGGGGCCCAAAAGACGGTGGTGATTGCTGACAACGGCCTCCTCAGTGAAGACAACTTGGCGGCGATTACGGCGGCCGGGCATGCGTTTGTCATGGCCTGTTCGCCACGCAAGTTACCCAAAGAGATCCGCACGGCGGTCTACAACTATGATTTTGAAGGCGGGGCCCGCATCTTTGAGATCGGCTTGCTACCACCCGCGCGCACCCAACTTGCCGACAACGACCGCCCTCTGGTGGCACGCAATTATTATGCCAACTTCTCCTCCAAGCGCGCCCGCCGCGATCTCCATCAGCTGCATCTGGCCTTGAAGCGGGCCAAAAACAGTACCGGCCGCAACCACCAAGCTCTGCGGGGGATTGCCTGTCCCGATATCCGTAAGTTCTTATCCAACAACGGCATCACCACACTGAACCCCACAGCCATCAACCGGGCGATGCAAGAAATCGGTCTCTATGGCGTGCAGGCCTCGCCCAATATTGACTACCAAACCGCCTACACTTACTACAAACAACTGTATGCCATTGAACACGGCTTCCGGGATCTTAAAAGTGATCTGCAAATCCGCCCGACCTTCCATTGGAAACCCGAGCGCATCCGCGCCCATTTCGCCCTCTGCTATCTGGCGTTTGCCGCCATCCGCCGCTTGCGGTATGTCCTCCGCCAACAAAAGCCCGCACCCACCACCGTGTGGACCACCGAAATGCTGCCGTTCACCGATCTAGATGCCCGACCGCAGCCGCCGCAAAAAAACAAGACCGAGGAAATCGTCACCACCAAGAAGATCCTCAAAGAACTGCGCAACTTCAAAGCAACTATCCAACGCAATCCCGTTGGCAACTATTACAGCAGCCCACACCAACTCACCCCGGGACAGCAACGCATTTTACAAGCCGTTCAACTAAAACCCAAACAACCTGCTCTGTTGGATCACAAACACTAAGCGCAAGAAGCAAAGTCGCAAGGGCTCATAGTGTATAAAAACGGCCCGCAAACCCTTATAAAAACAGGGTTTTTTAAGAAGTTTCCGAAGTCAAGAGACCCGAACCCGGGATATACCCCGCCGTTAATTAAAACGAGATTGCATATTTAGACAGGTCGTAATCGGTCTGAGATAATCCAAAGTCAAACTGTCTATGCTCTGTTCTTGAAGTTGCATCTCAATTAATTTTAACTGTGCTGTATTGCATTTCTCACCCTCCGCTAATTGGACAAGTTCCGGGAAATCATAGTAGCGATACACTTTGAACGAACGACGCAAGGGACCGAAGTAATCTTCATCAAACGGCTTCCAAAGATTGGACATGATATATACATTACTTCCCCGGGGAAAGATTTTTAGCAATTGTTCACGCAGACCTTCGCCATAGGTCCAATCTTGCAAAGTATCGTAAGACTGTTGATTCCCGAACGCAATAGCTTCTTTCTGCCCTCTCCCTATGCCCTGAGCAGCCCTATTTCTATGCACCATTTCCCAATCCATTATTTTTTTCTTCAACAATTCTTTGTTATAAGGAGTATGTCCATCCCATGGCATGCGAACACGGAGCAAGTAATATTCTCCAAGGGTTGACGAAACCGATTCAACTTTGTTTATAAGGTCATCCGCAAGGCACAAGTGTATCTGTGTTCCGTCATTATATTCAAAGAATAGGATATTAGGGTTTTCCGGTCGTTTTTCCAAATGCTCAACATCATCACGCCAGCGGACATTAATAGTATTCCCGGTTTCTTTTGCCGGGTGCATTGTTTCATATTGACAGAAAAAACGCACCCGATACCAGTTCCGCATCTTAAGAAAGTCTTTGGCCTGAATAACCCTTATGTTCTTCTTCTCTCCCGCCGGAGTTACATAATAAGAATCCGACAGATTGTAATAGATATCCGATGTGGAGTAATATTCTTTCCCCAAATTATGAACTGAGGCTAATTGGAATGGCAAAATAACCGCAGTGGAATTTAGATCAATAGATTCTTTAATCAGATCAATCATATCGCGCGTAATATGAGATATACCTGCTTTGTGACTGCCCATTGACTTTACCAACCGATGTCTAAATATTGACGGATACTTAAAGAGAAAATAGAGAAAATAACGCAATATTATTCTCCTGATATTCCCAATCAAATGCCTTAGGTTTCCTTTTTTTAGTGCATCCAAACTATCCTTGTAAGAAAGAAAAGGTAGAAATATAAAAATATGACAAAGGTATGTTTTGTTAGTCATTTCGCTGTCTATTTTATTGAAGCAGGATAAGTTTGATGATGCTCGCGTAAAAATAAAACAGACCTGATTCTATATCTCGGACATACTCCGCAGTTAATTAAAATAATTAAAACGAGATTGTATATTTTGACCGGTCGTAATCGGCCTGCGATAATCCAAAGTCAGACTGTCTGTGCTCTGTTTTTGAAATTCCCTCTCAATTAATTTTAACTGTCCGGTGTTGCATTTCTCACCCTCCGCTAATTGGACAAGTTCCGGAAAATCATAGTAACGATACACCTTGAATGAACGACGCAAAGGACCGAAGTAATCTTCATCAAACGGCCTCCAAAGATTGGACATGATATATACATTACTTCCCCGGGGAAAGATTTTCAGCAATTGTTCATGCAGACCTTCGCCGTAGGCCCACTCTCGCAAAGTATCGTAAGACTGTTGATTCCCCCACGAAATCATCTCTGTTTTTAACCTCTCATGGCTGTATGGGATATGTCCATCCCATGGCATTCGAACGCGTAGCAAATAATATTCTCCAAGGGTTTGCAAAACCGATTCGGCTTTCTTTATAAGGACATTCGCAAGACGCAAGTGTATCTGTGTTCCGTCAGGATATTCATAAAGTTCTCCATTAACATTTCCCGGTAGTCTTTTAAAATGCTTAACATAACTATAACGATGGCAGACATTAATCATATTTTTCCGGTTTTCTTTTGTCGGGGGAATTGTTTTGCCTTGGCAAAAAAATCGCACCCGATAATAGCTCCACATCTTAAGAAAGTCTTTGGCGTGAATAACCCTTATCTTCTTTTTCTCTCCCGTCGGAGTTACATAGTAAGAATCTGACAGATTGTAATAGATATCCGGTGTGGAATCGGCTTCTCTGCCAAAATTATGCTGTGGGTTTATTTTGAACGGAAAAATAATTGCAGTGGAGTTTAGATCAATAGATTCTTTAATCAGATCAACCAGATCGAGCGTGATATGATCTATGCCTGCTGAGTCACTGCCCATCAACTTTATCAAGTGGTGTCTGAATATTGGCGGATACCGCAAGATGATTTTTAATAATCGCATCTCATTTACCATTCTTATTATGGTATTCTTGATCAAATGTCCCGGCTTGCCTTTTTTCAGTTGACGCCAACTCTCTCTGTAAGGAGAAGGACTTAATCTATGCAAAATAAATATAGTAAAGGTATGTTTTTTAGTCATTTCATTATTCATTTGTGTGTGTGAATTAAAGTTAAATAAGGCATGCCCTGCCAAATTTTTGTAACAATCAAAAATTGCAAGCCGGGTGTAGTTGAGAACTACGGATTATTTTTTAACCGCTTCTTTCAATGCCAGACGCATTCTGCGTTGCATGAAATCCTCGGCTGCCTTGCTCAACTCACCGATACCGCCGCGAATTTTAGTCACCTCTTTGCTGGCCAATGCTCGTTTCAAATGATCAGATTTTGTTAGAATATCCTGCCGTTCGGCGGCATCAAGAATACTTTTATCTTCTCGCACAGATTTGGTGACAATATCCAGCAGCTTCCGCCCTTCCAACACAGATTCTTTTAGTTCCCGTTCCTTAACATCGCTTTGTGCGTGTACCTGCGCGCGTGCCAGCATTTTTTTTATGGTGTCCGGGGAAAGACCGTACGTGGGTTTGACTTCCACGCCGGTCCTGGCTCCGCCGCTCAGTTCTTGAGCGGAAACACTCAGCAAACCGTCCGCATCCACGCGCAAGGTCACACGCACCTTGGCCAGACCGGCCGGCTGAGGCGGTATGCCACGTAATACAAAGTGTGCAAGTGAGCGGCAATCCTTTATCAATTCCTGTTCCCCTTGCACCACATGAAAAGACATCGCTGTTTGTCCGTCCTTATAGGTCGTAAAATCATGTTCGCAGGATACCGGAATAGACGCATTGCGCGGGATCAATCTCTCGTTCAAGCCGCCCATGGTTTCCAGCCCCAGTGACAAGGGAATCACATCCAATAATAACAAACTGTCTTGCCGGTTGCCCGCCAAAAGATCCGCTTGCAAGGCCGCACCATATGCCACCACTCGGTCCGGGTCTATGTCGGTAAGCGGCTGCCAGCCGAAGAAACTTGCAAGTTCTCTTCTGACAATCGGCAGTCTGGTAGATCCGCCGACAAGAACCACGGAAGTCATTTCCGCCGCAGACACTTCGGCATCTTTCAGAACATTTTTGCAAAGAACTATTGTTTTTTCTATAAAGGGTCTTATGATATTTTCCAGATCCGCACGAGTGACTTGAACTGTCGCTTTGCGGTTGTCCGTTTCCAATTCGCCCTTCCAAACTTCGCGAGAAGTCAAACTTTCTTTAATTTCTCGCGCTTTGCGCAGCAATTGATTTTTTCCCTTTACCGAAAGGCTTTCAACCGTTTGATTTTGTTTCATATGTCTCAGCAATAATTCCGCCAAAACCCTGTCAAAGTCATCGCCTCCAAGTTTACTGTCACCGCCTGTTGCCAGAACATGAAACACCCCCTTCTCCAGACGCAAAACAGATAAATCAAAAGTCCCGCCGCCCAGATCATACACGGCAATCGTTCCTGTCATCTCCTTGTCAAGCCCGTAGGCAACCGCGGCTGCGGTGGGTTCGTTGAGCAGTCTATAAACATTTAAGTTTGCCAGATTCGCCGCATCCTTGACTGCTTGGCGTTGGGCATCGTCAAAATATGCCGGAACCGTAATGACCACCCCCGCAAGTGTGCCACCTATTTCCTTCTCCGCCAAACAGCGCAGATAAGCCAGGATGTCGGCGGATACTTCCACCGCATTCTTTTCCCCCTGAGATGTGACTAACAGCGGCAAGTCGGATTCACCCGGTTCCATCCGATAAATAGAAGAAAACTTGTCGTCTTTCACATCCGCACAAGATCTGCCCATCAAACGCTTAACCGAAGCAATACTGTTGGATGGATCGGCATATCCGCGCTCAAGCGCAGCCTTGCCGATCCATCTGTCGCCATTAGGGGCATAGTAAACAACCGAAGGGATAATGTCTTCGCCGTTTTTATCGGTAAGAGTTCGCGCTCTTAATACCGATTGCTCTTGCTCGTTCTTTCTTTCCAGCGTCAGAGCAATCAGAGAATGTGTGGTGCCGAGATCAATACCCGCCGCATGTACCCGAGCCGCAGGCTTGCGGACATCCCGGTCCGCCGAGGGTTGCCGGGGCTCGGAAATTTGTAAAAGTGTCATTTTCAAGAAATATTGAACGGAATACGAATTACCGGGTTTCTAAGACTAAGATAAAGAGTCTGTCGCCGGAAGTTGCATACCCGCCAATTCTTTAACCAGTTTATCCAGGTATTGTAATCTTTGAACCAATTCGCTCAGTTGTTGAATTTCCTCGTCATTTGGTTTGGGAAAGTCTTGCCCTTCTTTCTGCGGTAAGTTATTCCAAATCTCGGCAAACTGTTCGCAACCGGCAAGATGCGCCCGCCGGATATCTTCCTCCATTGCCGACGCCTGTTGCCTGTTAGAAATTTCTTCCAATGCCTCGCGCCACCTCATCTGCTCCATTAAAAAATCACTGTTATTAATGGTCCGCTCTCCCAAAGCATCCGTTCCGCTGCTCTGCAACAAGAGGTAATGCGCGCGCTTCGTTGGGTTTTTTAAGACATCGTAACCTCTGTTGATCCGGGCGGACTGCTTGGCCGCAAGTTCTCGCCGCAGATCATCGGCCGCGACAAAGCGATCCGGATGGACTTGTCGCTGCAATTGAATGTATTTTTTCCGTAAATCTTCTTCGGCAATATTGAAATCCAAAGCCATGCCGAACAGTTCAAAATAATGATCTTCATAATTCATATACGGATATTTTATAGAATGCAAGAAAACAAAAATTTCAACGCCCGCTCCCCGGTACTTCCATATTTTTCGTCTTCCGTTTTTTAGCGAACAAACATACCCCTCTAAACATACGAATATGCATCAATAACCGGCCTATAAATGAGAGGGAAGTGTAAGAGACAATAATTTCTACAAGAAATGTTTTATATGGTGTTTTATCTTCCCCTTGATCTCCCGCCAAATCTTTCTAATATAAAGATAGGACAAACAATCGCCTTCATAATCCAAGTTCCGCAGCAACATCCAGCCCAAACGGCTTATTCTGCTCAAAGAATTTCCGTTGTCTTGGGTCCGACGTCGCATTTGGATTTTGGCATCCATCTTTCCCCAATGCCCCAAAATCTTATCTTGAAGATTATGATAATGCCCGCCCGGCAGCGTCCGGGGGGCATTCATATATTCTTCATATAGTTTTGGGTTATTATCTGTCTCTATGATCCTTTCAATCACTTCGTCAAAGTTTGCATAATCGCGACAATTGATAAAGGCGGCCGGATTGTAGTAATCCGTGATATTCGGATTACCCCAGTAAATAGGAATACTGCCTACCGCAAACGCGTGCTCTATTTTTTCTGAAACATAAACCGAAGATGTCCTGTTTTCAAAAGCAATCGTAAACTTGTAATCCTTGAGAAAAGATAATTTTGCTTCCCAGGTTTTTTGAGTGGCATAAATCTTGGGCATTGTATCGATAGACCGCATATTATTCAACAGTTTGCCGGGGGCATCTATGTGTTTATAGCGCATCAAGAGTTTACAAAATCCTATGCGGGTTGCCGTTTTAGGAAAACCGGGATCTGAATACAAAAAATTACAAAACTTGGATTTTGGTTGCCTGCGGTATGTTTTCCAAACGGAATTCTCGGCGAACAGCACATCCGCCGCCGAACTGCAAGTGATATTGGTTGGCTGTGGTGACTCACTGCTATACATCGCATCAAAATTACGCAGATCTAATGGAATCGCTTCATAACAAGAAGAAATTAATAGGGGTCGCCAGCCCCAGATTCGCCTGGCGGCGGTTGCCAATTTATAAAACATATAGGGTAAAACCGGGGGGTGAATCCTGACAGCAGAGGCTACCCACAAAATAACAACATCCGGTTCTTTTTCTTCATAAACAAACTCGTATCGCCCCGCCAAAAGACTTGTAATGCGGTTGTAAGCAAAAAAATCATCTCCTTTTGTTATATAGAGATCTTTTGTATTTGCCAAAGAAGAAAAAGATCGGGCGGTATTTCCGTATAAAAAACAATAGCGGATTTGACGCGGTTTATCCGGTATGCTCGTGTTTTGAACTGACACTGTGATTCTGTTCTTTTGTTTTTCCAAATAAAGATATTGAAAAATATTATACTCTTAATTTTTTGCCGCCTGCATTCCATAGAAAGCCACGCCCCAAGTACCCAAAAGTACCAAAACCTTGCCTAAAATTTTTAGATGTCTTGCGGTTTCCATAACGGAAACTCTAATTTACATCAAATGGTGCTAAAATTACTGAAAACACCCGTTAAGTTGCCTTACCTCTTTGTCCGTATCGTTGAATATATCCGCTCGTGAAGCGGTTCGTTTTTACTTGTTGCCGGCGGCGTTCATCGCACTTACCGTTCTGCTTATAGTTTTTGGTATTATGAAACAAAACAGAACCGATACAATCGATACAACCGCGAAAAACATACCGGCACCCCTCTCGATCGCCCAGCCCGCCGGAGAGTTCGCCAACGGTGATTTTGACAAGAGTCCGAATGAACGCCGTACTCACCATTCGTTTTTTCTTGCCAACGGCTTACAGGTGATGTTGGTCTCGGACAACAAAACCCTTAAATCCGCGGCAAGCATAGCGGTTAATGTCGGCAGCGGCTCCAATCCGCCGAACAAACAGGGCCTGGCACATTATCTGGAACATATGCTGTTTCTCGGCACGAAAAACTACCCGCTGGCGGACCAATTTCAATCCTTTATTCGCGAGCACGGCGGCGATTACAACGCCTATACGGCCTATGACCATACGAATTACTTTTTTGACATCAAAAACGACCATTTTGAACCGGCATTGGCTCGGTTTGCCGATTTTTTTGTGGCACCGCTTTTCAACGAAGAGTTTGCCGAGCGCGAACGCAATGTTGTGGATTCGGAGTTTGACATGGGGCTCAAACAAGACGGACGCATCTACTATGCAATTTTTAAAGAAGCTCTCAATCCGGAGCACCCTCTAACGGGGTTTTCCGTCGGTAACAAAGATACTCTGGCCGGCAATGCCACCGAGTTAAGAAGCGATCTGCGAGAGTTTTTTAACCGTCATTACCTTGCCAAAACAATGAAACTGACACTCTATTCACCGGCAAGCATAGAAAGAATGAAAGAATGGGCGGACAACCTTTTTGCCGTTCTGCCGGCAACAGAGCATACTTCTCCCTTGAAACAGGCACCCTTCTTCACCAACGGCAGTCTGCCCGCCTTGTTACAATTTCGTCCCGTTAAGGAGCGAAGGTTTTTGGATTACTACTTTCCGATCTCCGCCCAACGCCCCTATTATCGTTCTCAGCCGGATTATTATGTTTCCCGTTTGTTTGACGCACGCAACCCAAATAGTTTGTATGATATGCTGGACAAGCGAGGCTGGATAAAAGACCTGGACGGTAGTACGGATATTTCTTTGCCGGAAGGTTCGCTGTTCAATATTCGGACGGAACTGACCGAAGCCGGAGAAAAGCATATCCAGGAAATCACCGCGATGGTTCTGGCAACAGCCCGCAATCTGCGCAGCCACGGCATTGCAAAATGGCGGTTTGACGAATTACAAAAAGCCGACCAACTGGATTTTCAATACAAAACACCGGAAGAAGCACTGCCCTATGTCCGCAGCCTCAGCCGCAGACTGCAACTTTTTCCGACCGCGGATATTCTGTCTCTCGATGTTCCGCGCGAGTATAACCCGCAACAAATAGCGGACATATTGGATGCGATCAACATAAACAACATGCTTCTTGTTTATGTTTCACCCCTGGCCGAACAGAAGCAAAGCAAAACCGAACAATACTATCTTGCAAAATATCATCTCCGCAAACTCAACGCAACGGAACTGGCGGAATACGCCGCCGAAAACGCAGTGAACCTTGACCCGGAACCTCCCAATCCTTTTTTGGCGGAGCACGCAAATATCAAACGGATCACCGCCAAAGAAGCGGGAGAAGAACCCGCTGCCTTGCCGGAAAAGTTGCCGATCAACAATGCAAACGCTTGGTTCAAGTTTGACGATTCTTTCGGCACGCCGCGTGCGGAAATCAGAATGCATATTCGGCCGGATCTGCCGCAGAGCGACAGCCCCGCTTACCGGATGCACGAATATCTGATGCTCAAATTAATCCGCAAAAAACTCGTGCCATTGTCTCATGCGGCCGGACTGGGCGGCTATGGCTATTCTTTGTCGCTCCGACCGTTTGGTCTGTCGCTTCGTATTAGCGGATACTCCGCGGGGCTCAGGGTCTGGGCGGAGAATGCTTTGCGAGAAATCCTGAATGTTGATTTTGAACCGGATCTGTTCACACGCATCCAAGAAGATATTCGTCTGGAATTGGAAAACCGCAAACTGGACTCACCGTCCGGGATGACCGGCAGACTCATGCGGATTACGCTCCTCACTTACAGACACGATACGGATACACTTCTCAAGGCACTCGGACAAATCACGCCGGAATCATTAAATGAGTTTGCCCGCAACTATTTTGCCCGCCCGAGTCTGATGGCACTGGCATATGGTAACATTCCGCGTCGGGATGCGACAGAGATTCTTGTCAACTCTTTTGGTTTGTTTGGTAGCACTCGTCCTCTTCCCTCGTCGGAAACACCGGAAAAACTGATCCGAATTTACAATCAAGGCAGAAAGACCTCAAGGACCGACACCACTCATTCCGATTTTGCGGTACATGCCCACTATCAGGGCAAAGGCGATTCTTACGAAGAACGAGCCAAGATTGCTCTTCTTACAACTATTTTGCAACCGCTATTCTTTCAAAAATTGCGCACAGAGCAAGAACTCGGGTATATCGTATCGGCATACTATCAACGTATGATGGGAGTTCCGGGTATCTCGTTTGTTGTGCAGTCCAATCGTCTGGCGGCAAGCGGGCTGGTTGGTCGGATGGATGCTTTTTTCACGGAAAGCTTGAAGTTTCTCAATCACATACCATCATCCGAGTTTGAAAACTTTAAGGCCGGTCTGATTAATCGCCTGAGCGAACCGCCGCAATCGCCGAGTGAAGCCGGCGGGCTATTTTTTGATCATCTTAGCCGCGGGAAACTCGCGTTTGACGAACCGCAAAGAGTGATCGCAACATTAAAACCTCTCACCAAAAGCGAACTTACGGAGTTTCATCGGGATTTTTTACGCCCACAAAATTCCTATGTTTTTATTGCCGAACCCGGCAGCGGCAGCAACCATAACAAAGACAACGAAAACAACCAAAAAGAAACTCATTAAAAGAAAAGAAAAGTAAAAGTTGATTTACGTAAATGGTGCCTTCTTAATGACGCCTTAACTGTGCCTTAACTGCGTCCTAACTTGTGCCTTAATTGCATTTAATCCATCCAACTTTGGCACAAAAAAAGGCACCCAAAGGGTGCCTTTTCGCCTTAATGAAGGCGGCAGCAATTAATGAATTGTGCCTATTGTGCGTCGGCGATCGCAGCCGCAAGTTCTTTCGCAGCGGCACGGGCGTTATATTCCCCGTTGAAGTGAGCAGTGACCACATCATACAAAGCGTTCTTAACGCTTGCCGGAGCCGCATGACCGTGTGCCATGGAGCCAAGGAGAGTTCCCTTGCTGTTGGCTTCGGCGAGGTCTTTCATTCCCTTCTTGCCACAGTCGTCAAACTCACTGTCCGAAACATCCGTGCGTGCCGGAACAGACCCTTTAACCACATTAAACGCGATTTGAAAGTCCGGCGACATTACGGAACTTGCCAAAGCATCTTGGGCTTTCTTCGAATCTTTCCCTACTTTAAACATAGCGAACTGATCCGAATTAAAAGTAACCGCACCCTGTGTGCCGGGAACTCTAAAACAGACAAAGTCTACGCCGGGTTTCTTACCGGCATTTAGAAACTCACCTTTTGCCCAGTCACCCATGATCTGCATACCGGCCTTGCCTTCTATGACCATTGCCGTTGCCAGATTCCAGTCGCGGCCGGAGAAGTTCTCGTCAACTAGATCGCGCAGTTGCTTCATTCTTGCGAAGGTTTTGCGCATGGTAGCGGAGTTCAAGCTTTTTGGATCCAATGCCACCATGGACTTGCGATAAAAGTCCGTGCCACCCGTGGACAAAATAACACCGTCAAAAACAGTGGCATCTTGCCAGGCCTGACCGCCATGGGCAAGCCCGATATAACCGGCTTTTTCTATCTTCTTAAGGGTCGCAATAAACTCATTCCAAGTGGAGGGAATACCCGCTCCGACTTCGTCCAGAATTTTTTTGTTCGCCCATACCCAGTTGGTTGAATGCACATTAACCGGCGCCGCAACCCATTTCCCGTCATACTTGGAAAACTTTTGTAACGCTTCCGGAACCACCGTGTTCCAACCTTCCTTGTCCGCCACCGAATTTAAATTGGCCAAAGCGTCTTGTTTTGCCCAGTCGGTGATATCAAAGCCAAGAAACTGGCCCGCAGTAGGCGGTTTACCCGCATTTACACGCGCCTTAAGTGCCGTCATGGCCTGTTCTCCGCCGCCGCCGGCGATGGGAGAATCAACCCATTTATAGCCTTTTTTTGCCATATCTTTTTTAAGCACTTGGAGTGCCGCAGCTTCACCGCCGGAGGTCCACCAGTGAAGAACTTCCACCGAGTCACCGGCTGCGGATGCCGAAGTTCCAAACCCGACACTGCCGCAAATCATGGCAACCGATAAAAATTTTAATATTGATTTATACATAATGAATGATAATTAATTGATTTTTACAAATTTTATTTGTCAAAGATTAATACTTTAACGCTAATTATTATACGCCAAAATACATATAAGAACACGGAAAGTATATAATAAAAGTAATGAAACTCACAAAACGAATTTCCGCCATTCGGCTGTCCCCCACCCTGGCGGTCACCGCCAAGGCTGCGGAATTACGCGCACAGGGAAAGGATGTGATTGGCCTGGGTGCGGGCGAACCGGATTTCCCAAGTTCGCCGGCGGCCAAGGAAGCCGGGATTGCGGCAATTAATAAGGATCAATCGCACTATACCGCCGTAGACGGCATTCCCGAATTAAAACAACAGATTATCCGCACTATTGCCGCAGATGAAAAACTGGAATACAAACCGGCAGAAATCATTGTCAGTGTCGGCGCCAAGCAGAGTTTGTTTAACCTGGCATTGGTGCTTTTGGAAGAGGGAGACGAAGCGGTTATCCCGGCACCCTACTGGGTATCCTATCCGGATATCGTTGCCTTTTGTGGTGCAACACCGGTGCCGCTACTCGCCGGGCCGGAGAACAATTTTAAGATCACCCCCGGGATGCTGGAATCCGCGGTCACACAAAAGACACGCCTTCTCTTTCTTAACAGCCCGTCCAACCCGACCGGCAAGTGCTACACTAAGGAAGAACTGCGCGCCTTGGCAGATTTTCTTATGGGATACCCCAACATTGTCATTGCCAGCGATGACATCTATCGGCATATTCTTTGGAACGGAGAATTTTGTAATATCTTAAATGTTTGCCCGCAACTGGCCGAAAGAACTCTCATCATCAACGGCGTATCCAAGAGTCATGCGATGACCGGCTGGCGGATTGGTTGGACGGCCGGCAATGCCGACATCATCCGCGCAATGAAAAAAGCACAATCACAAAGCACCTCCAACCCGACTACCGTGGCCCAGTATGCGGCACTGGGCGCGCTGCGCGGCGGGCTGGCACACACGCACGAAATGCTGCGAAGTTTTCAAAGAAGGCATCAAATCATGCTGGATGGCTTAAATTCTATTGACGGCATTGCTTGTTTGCCCGCGGACGGAGCTTTTTATCTGTTTCCTTCGGTTAAACAAGTGATGGACCGTATGCCCAATATTAAAGACGATGTTGCGTTCTGCTCCTATGTTTTGGAACAGGGACACGTCGCACTGGTTCCGGGAAGTGCGTTCGGCGCGCCCGGTCATGTGCGCGTCTCCTATGCAACCTCGGACGCGCATCTGCTTGAGGCTCTCAAACGGCTAAAATCCCTGTTGGGATGAAAGTGTGAAAGTCCTGTCCCCCTTCCGTTCCTGTTCTCCCGCATAGTCGCGCCGGTCGCCCCGTCACCTTAATCGCCACCTTATAAGCGGCAGCATAAGCGGCGGCGGGAAGTTGGAAGTTTCATAACAACATGCAATCGGTCAATCTGAGTGGCGGCAAAGGCTTCGTTTTTTTCTGCATCAGCATGGCGGCTGTCATTGCCCTTTCAAACTATTTGGTGCAATTTCCCTTACCACACGACCAAATTGGGAACTGGCTCACTTTTAGCGCCTTCTCCTATCCGATTGCTTTTCTGATAGAGGATATTGCCAACCGAACAAGAGGCATCGCATTTGCCAAGCGAATTGTGTTTTTCGGTTTTATTGTCGGCGTGATTCTTTCTTTTGCCACTGCTCCGGTTCGCATTGCCGTCGCATCCGGCAGCGCCTTTCTGGTGAGCGGTCTTTGCAATGTTCTTATTTTTCACCGCCTGCGGCACATGCAATGGTGGCAAGTCCCTCTGATTTCCACGGCATTATCTTCGGCGTTGGATTCGGCGATGTTCTTTTCGCTTGCATTTGCGGGCACGCAAACTCCTTGGGTTCAATTCGCCGCGGGCGATCTGGTCGTAAAACTACTGATGTCTGTTTTATTCTTGCCTTTTTATCGTTTCCTTTATCCTCTTTTGGGGGCTTCCCCAAAAACCGCTTAACAACATTACACCGCATTACAATTACACACCTCAAATATCCCAAACATCCCGGGCATCCCGAATAGTATGGAGGGGATGAACCGTCCGGTTACCATCCTCAAGGGGGTTGGCGAACAGGTTGCAAAAAAATTGTCCGGGTTGGATATTCACACACTGGCTGATCTTTTGTTCCATCTTCCCTGCGATTACCAAGATCGGACGCGCCTCACCCCCATACGCAATCTCCGCCACGGCCATTTTGCCCTGGTGCAAGGGGTGATCATTGACAACAAAACTCTTTGGGGAAGATTCCGCAGGATGCGTCTCACTCTGCAAGAAGGCGAAGACAACGGGCATCGTTTGCATATGACCTACTTTCATTTCAGTTCAAAAATGAAAGCCACCTTTTCGGTGGGAACTCGGCTGAGATGCTTTGGCAAGGTGCGGATGAATGCGAGAGGAGAAGCGGAAATGGCTCATCCGGAATGCACTTTTGTTTCCAAAGACAGCCCACTGCCGTTGGAAGCCTCCTTAACACCCGTGTACCCGCTAACCGCCGGTGTTAGCCAGCGGCAAATACGCGGCTTGATTCGCACCGCCCTGGACGAACTCGGCAAGCAACGATTACCCAACCTTCTGCCCGAATATACGGAACCTTCTCTGTCCGATGATCTAATGAAAATATGCCAAACAGATCTGACCGAAGCCCTGCACATCATGCATTATCCGCCGCCTCAGATTGATATTTCCGTTTTGTTGGACAGACTGCATCCGGCACAGTGCAGACTGGCATTGGAAGAACTGACCGCCTACCGTCTTGCATTGCTAAAAGAAAAGAACAGTCGCGTCAAACTCACCGCCCCGCCCCTGGTATCTCCCGAAGAACTTTGGCAAAAACTGCAAAACTCGCTGCCTTTTGAACTGACAGCCGGACAACAGAAAAGTTTGACGGAAATCCGGGCGGACCTGGAACAGCCGCATCCCATGACACGCCTCGTTCAGGGAGATGTCGGCTGCGGCAAGACATTGGTGGCGGCTTTTGCCGCCTTGCAAGCCATCGCATCCGGCTATCAGGTGGCACTCATGGCGCCCACCGAAATACTCGCACAACAGCACCTTGCCCGGTTTGACGAATGGTTTGGGGCATTAAATATTCGGGTTGTTCCTCTGCTTGGCAGAATGACAGCCAAAGCCAAGCAAGTTAACGGCTTGGAAATTGCGGACGGAACCGCACAGATGATCATAGGAACCCATGCGTTGTTTCAAGAATCCGTCCAATTCGCCAAACTTGGTTTGTGCATCATAGACGAACAACACAGGTTTGGCGTGGAACAACGCTTCCTGCTGCACAAGAAAGGCGAAGCACTCCATCCGCATCAATTACTCATGACCGCCACACCCATTCCGCGCACCCTCGCCCAGACTCTTTTTGCCAACATGGATGTATCGTCCATTAAAGACTTGCCGCCCGGGCGCCTGCCCTGTTCCACAGTTCCGCTGAGTTCGGAAAAACGCCCGCAACTCATAGAACGCATACGCAAACAGATCGCAAAGGGGGTTCAAGTCTATTGGGTTTGCCCTCTCATTGAAGAATCCGAAATTCTCAATGCCGAAGCGGCGGAAAAGATGGCGGTACATCTGCACAATGCTATGCCGGAAGTGAATATCGATCTGGTGCATGGCAGATGCCACGCCGACACCAAGCGAATGGCCATGGCGGACTTTCATTCCGGTAAAACGGAATTGTTGGTGGCAACCACCGTCATAGAAGTCGGTGTGGATGTGCCGAATGCCAATTTCATGGTCATAGAAAATGCCGAACGGCTCGGTCTCTCCCAATTACACCAGTTGCGCGGCCGGGTCGGCAGGGGCAATCTGGAAAGTTATTGTGTTCTCTGTTATCAGGAACCGCTTTCCCCGCAAGCAAAACAACGATTACAATTAATGTGCAAATGTTCTTCCGGCTTTGAGATTGCCGAAGCCGATATGAAATGGCGCGGCACGGGTGAAATACTGGGGACCAAACAAAGCGGCATGCCGGAATTCAAAATAGCAAATCCCGCCATTCATCACTCGCTGAGTTCCACGGTGGTGACACTTAGCGAAAAAATGCTGCAAGATTCCTCGGGAAATCAAGCCGCTCTCATTAACCGCTGGCTAAAGCGGAAAAAACAATATGGGGCCATTTAAAAGGCGCTATTTAAAAAGACGCCATTTAAGAGATGTCGCAACCCCCGATATTATGAAAACTTCGCAAATATATAAGCCATTCGGATATAAAATAAGAATAAGAAAACCAAAAGGAGGATACAATCATTTATTTTGCAACACAATGGACCCGCGAGGCGGATGTAGTTCAATGGTAGAACGAAAGCTTCCCAAGCTTTTAGTGAGGGTTCGATTCCCTTCATCCGCTTAATCTCTTGGGCTTCCGTCTCAGTTTGTTCTTGTTTCCGTTTCCGTTTTAGTTTCTATTGCCATGACACCAAACAAACCCAACAATAAAAAGTATATCTTTATTACGGGCGGCGTGGTCTCCGGCCTCGGCAAGGGAATCGCCACTTCGGTCATAGGGACTCTGTTGACTGCGCGCGAAATGAAAGTCTCCCTTCTAAAGTTGGACCCCTACATCAATGTGGATCCCGGCACAATGAACCCCTTCCAGCACGGCGAGGTCTTTGTCACCTACGATGGCGCGGAAACCGATTTGGATCTCGGGCATTATGAACGCTTCACCGGCACCCGTATGACACGGGAGAATAACTACACCAGCGGCCGCATCTACGCCAATATCATCGCAAGAGAGCGCAAGGGAGAATTTCTGGGAGAGACCGTTCAGGTGATACCGCACATCACGGATGAGATTAAACGCGTGATCCGTAAGGTGGGGCGGGATACGGATATTACTTTGGTGGAAATTGGCGGCACTGTCGGCGATATTGAATCGCTCCCCTTTTTGGAAGCCATTCGGCAAATACGGTTGGAATTGGGGAGCGGCAACACCCTGTTCATCCATATCACCTGGATCCCCTACCTGCATAACGCCGGCGAAATCAAAACCAAGCCGACCCAACATTCGGTCAAGGAAATGCGTTCCATCGGCCTGCAACCGGATATTCTGATCTGTCGCAGCGAAAGGAGAGTCCAAGAACAGGCATTAAAAAAAATATCTCTGTTTACCAATGTGGAACAGGAATCGGTTATTTCCATGGAAAATCTTAAGGATATTTACAATTTGCCGTTTTTGCTGCACGAAAGAGGCGTCGATCAAAATATCATTCGCAAACTGGGACTCAAAGACAAAAAACCCAATCTGGAGAAATGGCAAAAAATAAGAGGTGTGCCAAAGTCGCACCGAGTTAACATTGCGATGATCGGAAAGTATACCGAATTAATAGACGCCTACAAGTCACTCAATGAGGCCATAGATCATGCCGGCATCCACACCCACATTGAGCCGTCCGTCAAGTATGTGGATGCCGAGTTACTGGAGACCGGACAGGCCGAAGAACTGTTGAATTCGGTAGATGCCATCTTGATCCCGGGTGCTTTTGGGCATCGCGGTTCGGAGGGCAAACTCATCGCCATAGAATACGCACGCCGAACCGGGACGCCCTATTTGGGGATCTGCTTCGGCATGCAAATGGCGGTCGCGGAGTTTGCCCGCAATCAACTGAACCTAAAAAAAGCCAATAGCACGGAAATAGACCCGGATACGGATGCGCCGGTTGTGAGTCTGGTCAATGAATGGGAAGACAACGCGGGCAAGGTTAAGCGGGCATCCCGGGACATGGGCGGCACCATGCGCCTCGGCGAGCAAGAGTGTCTCATTGGAGACAACAGCCTGCTCAGAAAGATCTACGGCAAGGCAAAAATTTACGAACGCCATCGCCACAGATACGAGATTAATCCCAAGTTCGTCCCCTTACTGGAAGAAAAAGGGATGCACGTGGTCGGCAGATCGCGCGATGATTTGGTTGAAGCCATTGAACTGAAAGACCATCCCTGGTTCATCGGCTGTCAATTTCATCCCGAATTCACCTCATCGCCGACCGACTGCCACCCTCTTTTCAAAAGTTTTTTGCTGACGGCCCGTGATTTAAAAAAGGCGCAGCAAAACTGGAAATCCGTGTCGTCTTAATGATCAGCATGCCGGAAAAAATCATTCAAATCGGCGACAGCCATCCCGTTCGGATTGGCAATCACCTGCCTTTGGTGATTATTGGCGGCGTCAATGTCCTCGAGAGTCGCGATCTGGCAAGGCAAGTCGCCGAAACATTTTGCGAGATAACGGAACGGTTAAAAATACCTTACATATTCAAAGGATCCTTTGATAAGGCAAACCGCTCTTCCTTGGACTCCTTTCGCGGTCCCGGACTGGAAGAGGGATTACGCATCTTACAGGACATCAAAACCGAGTTCCGGGTTCCGGTTCTGACGGATGTTCACGAATCGCACCAGGCAAAACCCGTCTCGGAAGTTTGTGATGTTTTGCAGATACCCGCTTTTTTGGTGCGCCAAACCGACCTGGTTCTTGCCATTGCCTCTTGCGGTAAGCCGGTCAATATCAAAAAAGCGCAGTTTCTCAGCCCGGCGGAAATGGTTAACATCGTTAAAAAGATGAACGCCGCGAACAACGACCGCCTGATGCTTTGCGAGCGGGGAACCTCCTTTGGCTACAACAACCTGGTGGTGGATATGCTCGGCTTTAGGACTATGAAAAAAACCAACTACCCCGTCATCTTTGATGTCACCCATGCGTTGCAACTGCCCGGTGGCAAGGGAATTGCGGCCGGCGGCAGAGGAGACGCGGTTGCCGACCTTGCCCGGGCGGGTATTTCCCAGGGATTGGCGGGACTATTCCTGGAAACACACCCGGAACCGGCAAAGGCAAAATGCGACGGCCCCTGTGCCCTTCCCCTGGAACAACTTAACCGATTTCTAACCGATATGCACCGACTGGATACTCTGATAAAAAATATCCTCGGCGGCAACCATTAATCATTTAATCATTCACTTTTAACTATGCAAACTATTATTAAGACCATTTTGGCGCGCGAGGTATTGGATTCGCGCGGCAACCCCACAGTAGAAGCGGAAATTCACTCTGCGGACGGACCGGACGGATACTGTGCTTCGGCAATTGTCCCTTCCGGCGCTTCCACGGGAACGCGCGAGGCATTGGAACTGCGCGACGGCGGCGACAGATACCTCGGCAAAGGGGTTCTTAAGGCTGTTGAGAACATCCGGCAGCGCATTGCGCCCGCACTCAAAGGGGCGGATGCGCAAGACCAAGCCAACTTGGACAAAACTCTCATTGAATTGGACGGCACCGAAAACAAGGCGGAACTCGGAGCAAACGCCCTGCTCGCTGTCTCTCTTGCGGCGGCAAAACTTGCCGCCATGCACCGACAAACACCTCTGTTTCGGTATCTGGCAAGCCTGAGCGGGGAGCAAGAGCCGACCCTCATGCCCGTGCCGATGATGAATGTCATTAACGGCGGCGGTCATGCGGACAATAATCTGGATATTCAAGAATTTATGATCGTCCCGCAGGGCGCGGCATGCTTTCGCGAAGCACTTCGCATCGGCGCGGAAATTTTTCATACACTCAAAAAGGACCTGGCAAGCCGGGGTTTGAATACCGCAGTCGGCGACGAAGGCGGTTTTGCGCCGAACCTGCCTTCCAACCGCATGGCTTTGGATATCCTCTGCCAAAACATCAAAAAAGCGGGGTTGGAGCCGGGACAAGATGTCTCAATTGCCCTGGACTGTGCCGCTTCGGAATTCTACACAGACGGCGCCTATTCTTTGGAAGAAGAAAAGACTCCGTTTGACAGCCGGCAGTTCGTTGCCTATCTGGAGAAACTATGCTCGGATTATCCGATTGTTTCCATTGAAGACGGCCTGGATGAAAGCGACTGGGTGGGATGGAAGCATCTGACCCAAGTTCTTGGCAATCGGGTTCAACTGGTCGGCGATGACCTGTTTGTAACGAATCCCAAAATATTGCAAGAGGGAATTGATAAGAATATTGCCAATGCGATTCTCATTAAGGTCAATCAAATTGGCACCTTAACCGAGACATTGGAATGCATTTCTCTCGCAAAAAAGGCCGGTTACAAATGCGTCATATCACATCGTTCCGGCGAAAGTGAAGATACGACGATTGCCGACCTGGCTGTTGCCGTGAATGCGGGGCAAATCAAAACCGGTTCTCTGTCGCGTACAGACCGGGTTGCCAAATACAACCGCCTCCTTCGCATAGAAGAACTCCTTGGAAAAACGGCACGCTTCGGACCTGGAATTAAAAAAGACCCGCAATAACACTTTCGTAAGATTACCCCCACAAATTAGCCTTGCAGATTAGATTCTGCCGGCACAGTTTAAGATGCTCCCGATGCTCCTCGCGGCTTAGATTGCACGACGCAAGCCTTTAATGCATTCCGTTCGTTTAGTCAATGATTGATTAGAGAGGTTTTAGAGAGCAAAAAAAGGGAATCCCGGAAGACTTTGGCTTGCAACTACCCGCTGATCCTTGAACACGATACGGCATGCTCCCGGACTTGATGTTCCCGTTATTTTGTTGTCCGGCGAGCAATGCTGCGGACGGGCAATTAAAGACGATGCGGGCTTTTCGACTATCGCTTGGAATATTGCGGGCGTTTGCGTGCCTTATGTAATCCCACCTTTTTGCGTTCCACGGATCGCGGATCGCGCGTTATCAAACCGGCCCGGCGCAGATTTTTTTCTTCGTCGTATTTTACCAAAGCGCGTGCAATACCGTGTCGGACCGCACCCGCCTGACCGCTAATTCCGCCGCTTTGCACTCGAACGGAGAGATCAAACATTTTGTCCGCTCCCATTTTTACCAGGGGCTGTTTTATTAAAACAACCAGGTTCTTACGGGCAAAATAATCTTCCGGACTTCTGTTATTAATCGTAATCTTTCCGCTGCCGATTTTCATATACACCCTGGCACTGGAAGTCTTGCGTCTGCCGGTTGCATACAACACCCGATCGGGCGTGATTTCCGCAATTGCTTCGGAAAACTTCTTTCTTCCTAACAGGTCTCTCTCGGCCCGGACTTTTTGCTTGGCTTCCAGATCCGCAAGTTCCATAGCATCGCGTCTCGCCACATAAGAAAGATGCGGTTGTCTCTCCGAGTCCGGACGTGTCCCTCTTTTTTCCGCAAAGCGTCCGGAAGCACTCGTTGCTTCGCCGGTTTCTCTGCGTTGTGTTTGTTGCGTTCGTTCTCCTTCGCCTGCCCCCGTTGCTTTTGCTTGCTTTGCACCCGCATCACCGGATACGCCTGCGGTCCCGGAACTGTTCGGGGTTGTTTTCACAGGTTCCGGTGCCGCGGGTTTGGACTTGGATTTATCTTCCACTTTAGTTTTAACTTCCCCTTTAGCTTTAACTTCCCCCGAAGGTGCCTCGTCGATTGTGGCACTTGCGGCAGTTGTTGCGGCTGTCGCCTTTTCGGAGTGATCCTCGTTCACGTCCTTGCCCATGCCCATGCTTTCTGAATCCTTGTCGTTCATCGTTTATATGCCCAATTTGTTAAATCTTTAAGTCGATCGGCGATTGTCCGGAATGCGGATGCTCGGCGTTGGCATACACTCTCAAACGCCGCATCATCTGCCTCCCCAAAGGGCCTTTTGGCAACATTCCTTTCACTGCGCGTAAAATCACATTTTCCGGTTTCTTTTGCAAAACTTCGCCCAATTTTTCTTCTTTCAGGGCTCCCGGATATCCCGAATGGCGATAGTAAATCTTACCTTCTTTTTTATTTCCGGTAATCTTTACCTTTGCCGCGTTGATTACGATGACGCTGTCTCCCAGGTCTACGCCCGGCGCATAGTCGGGTCTGTGCTTGCCTCTCAGGCGAATAGCCACTTCCGTTGCCAAACGCCCCGGTGATCTGTCGGTTGCATCCGCCAGATACCACTGCGCCTTTTCTGTTGGCAAAAAACTTGTTTTCATTAATTAATTAATAGATTGCTTATGTTCGTTATTTAATTTCAGTTTAAACTCAATAATAATAGCGTTATTTTATGCCATAAAACAGGGCAAACAGACACCATATTCAATAATTATAAGACAATCTACAAAAATAGAGGCTTAAAATAACCCATAATAACAACTAATAGCAACGGGAATAAAGAATTAATCACGAGAAATAAATGCGTAAAAAAATAACACTGCCGGAACTCCTTGAGGACATCAAGGACATATGGCGTCATTGCTTGTTTAAGAGCAACGGCAAAGAATTGACGCTATCCTATTTGTCTCTCAATCCAATGCAACAGCCCTACTCCGTTCTTGCCATAGGCAAGGCTTCTTGTGCTATGACAGCGGGGGCTATCCTTCACAACAAACCGGAAAAATGCTTGGTCATTACCAAACACGGCCATGTTCCCGCCAAGTTCCGGCATCAGCATTCCAATATGCGAGTGCTGGAAGCCGGCCACCCCATTCCGGACGAATATTCCATACAAGCGGGGTTGGAAATACTGAAATTTTGTAATCACACCGAAGAAGATTCCATCCTGTGTCTGATTTCGGGCGGTTCTTCCAGCCTGGCGGAAGTTCCCGCGGAAGGATACGATTACGAGACCATTCGTCTTATTAATAGACAACTGATTGGAAGCGGGAAATCCGTCGCAGCCCTCAATAGGCAGCGCAAAAAGTATTCAAAAATTAAAGGCGGCGGTCTTGCCCGTCTCTTGAACAACAAAAAAGTGTTGGCATTATACTTGTCGGATGTGGAAGGAAACGATACGGCCATCATAGGATCCGGGATGCTGACAGACAGTACCATTCCGCATCCCGACCTGCAAGAAAAAATCCTTGCCGACAACTACACGGGATGCCTGTTTGCCGCAGCGGCCGCGGCCGAAAAAAACTACTCGGTTCGCTGTCACGACTTTTTCTTAAACCAAAGCGTCGAAAAAACAGCCCAACATATTGCCAAAGAAATAAAAGAAACACCCGGGTTTCTGCATATTTGGGGGGGCGAACCCACCGTCAAACTGCCGCCGATAGAAGGACGCGGCGGCCGAAATCAACATCTGGCACTTCTCATGGCAAAGGAACTGGCGGACAGTTCCATGGCCGTCTTCTCGTCGCTCGGAACCGACGGAACCGATGGCAATACCAACTATGCGGGTGCGATTGTGACTAACAAAACCATGGATAACATTAAAAAAATGGGTTTGGATTACGCCAAAACGATCCGAGATGCCAACAGTGCCGCATTATTGGAAAAAATCGATGCTATCCTGGAAACCGGCCCTACGGGGACCAACTTAATGGATTTGGTGATTGCCTATCGCAGGTAAAAAGAGAACCGGGAAGATGCGAATCTGCCCGCACATCCTCGCAGAATTAGCCCGGCTTCCTCCGCACGCGTTTTCCCTTTTTGCGGACAATTCTGCCCGGCACACCCACCGCGGTGCAATCCGGCGGCACATCTTTTAAGATCACCGCATTTGCCCCAATCATAGAACCGGCACCCAAAGTTACAGGCCCCAGCACCTTCGCCCCTGCCCCAACCATCACGCCATCTTCCAGGGTGGGATGCCGCTTAGTGCCTCTGCGCAGCGAACTGCCACCAAGCGTCACCTGTTGGTAAAGGATACAATCATCTCCGATCTCGGCGGTTTCGCCAATCACAATACCGCAACCGTGATCTATAAAAAACCGTTTACCGATTCGGACCGCCGGATGAATCTCTATTTGCGTTAAAAATCGGGAAACCTGTGACAAGAAGCGCGCCAACCATCTCAGCCGCGCATTCCACAAAAAATGACTTAATCTGTGAAGCCACAAGGCATGCAAACCGGCATAACAGGTAACAATTTCAAACCAGTGACGAGATGCCGGGTCATTGCGGCGATAGGTTTTTATATCTTCAAGCAGGGACACAGTTCTTCTCTTACTTCCGAACAGGCATCGGCGTATCTTCAACAGCAGCCGGCTCTTGTTTCTCTCTTCCCGCAAAACGCATACTGTTTGTAAACATACCGCGCAGCATTTCCACCTCATTGACACGCAATTCCGCCCTGCCAAAGATCAAGCGCATTTTGCGCATCACGGTAGCCGGTTGTTGCGGATTAAAAAAACGAATCCGGCGCAGATGCTCTTCCAAATGCTTGTAAAATCCCTCCATTCTTGCATCATCGGCCGCCGGTCGGTCCCGCTTCGGATTGCCGTATCGTCTCGGCAGTGCGGTCTCTGCCTGGGCAATTCTACGCAATTCATAACAAACAATCTGAACCGCGGCGGCAAGATTAAGTGTCTGGTACTCCGAATCCGTATCAATGACCAAGTGCATACGGCATCTGTCCAGCACGCTGTTTTCCAGCCCCCGGTCTTCGCTGCCGAACAGAATCGCAAGGCGTATCTTGCTTTCGCCCGCATAATCGGCGATCTTCTTTGCTCCTTCCGGCAAGCCATAGGTTCCGGGCGACAATCTGCGGCTGCGCGCGCTGGTCCCCACCGCCAAATCGCAATCCGCAAGCGCCTGATCCAAAGTAGCATATACTTCTGTTTTTTCCAACAAATCTCTTGCCCCCGCGGAAAACATATGCGATTCCCGGGAAGGATAATTTTTGGGGTCCACCAAACACAACCTGCGAAATCCCATAGTGGCAAGCGCTCTGACAGCCGAGCCGATGTTCCCGCCGTAAAGAGGACGCACTAATATGATTTTTGTATCCCGCAAAGATGCGCACAGACCCGCGGGCGGTTCGTGTTGGTTCAATTTTTATCGGTAACGGGAGACCCCGTCCGCCGGGTTACGGGTCAAAAATACCTGTCGGGGATTTACAATTCCCGCAGGGCTCGGATACGCTTTTCCAACGGCGGGTGGCTGGCAAACAGAGCGCCAAAACGGGAGAAATTGCCGCGAATTCCAAAAGCCAGAAGACTGTCATGCAGTTCGCTTTTGCCGCTGATCACACGCAACCGTTCCAAAGCGGCGATCATATCCTCCTTGCTGGTGTGGCGCGCCGCATAGGCATCCGCCTTGTATTCGCGCAGCCGTGAAAACCAAAACACGATCACCGAAGCCAGGATGGCAAAGAATATTTCACAAACAATCACCGTAAAGAAATAACCGATGCCGATACTGTCCCGGCGAAAAACAACCCGGTCAATCACTAACCCCACAACTCGGGCGGCAAACATTACAAACACATTCAACACACCCTGTATTAGGGTCAGAGTGACCATATCGCCGTTGGCGATATGCCCGATCTCGTGCGCCAAAACAGCGCGCAGTTCGCGCTTGGAAAATTTTTGCAGCATCCCTTGGCTAACCGCCACAAGCGCACGATTGCGATTCCAGCCCGTGGCAAAAGCATTCGGTTGCACGGAAGGGAAAACACCCACATCGGGCATGCCCAGTCCCGCTTGTTTGGCAAGGTCCCTCACCATATTGTGCAACTCGCCATCTTTGACCATTTGCACTCTCATCAGGGTCTTCGCCATCACCTTGGACAACAACAGGGAAATAAAAGCCCCGCCCATGCCAAAAATCCCGCAAAAGATTAAAAGTGCCCGATAATCAATGCCGATGCCGGTTTGGTTTTGGGTTAAATAATTGTCCGCACCCAGAATGCGGATCACGGCGAACAAGACAAACATAACTGCCAGGTTCGTCAAAACAAATAATGCAACGCGTCTCATAAATGTAAACTTAGCTCTTTAATTAATATAATATCCAATACCCTGTTTTCTGTTTTTATGGTATATCTAAAATACTATAAGGCAAAACGGACGAAATTCAAGTATTTGGCTATCTGTCTTTTATCGCCGCGGTCGCAGTCGTTTGCCGGCTGTGTCGCGACGACCGTAAATCACATACACCTTGTTGCTGCCATTCTCCGGAGCACCCACGGCAAGATCCCGAACCCCGTCGCCGTTGATATCGCCGAGACCCGCAACCGCATACCCAAGGAAATTTGGCACCGTTACTGTTTCCCTCCTATGCCCTGAGAACACAAAACTGGTCGGAGTTGACATGAAAAACCCTTGGTCCGCATTAAAATGTCGCAGATCCAACAGCCGTCGGTTGGTCCGCGTATCCAACACACCATATTGCGTATCCCGCCGACCGTAAATCACATACAAACGGCCTTGTTTGTTCCCGTATCGGTGCGCGCCCGTGGCAAAATCGTTTATGCCATCGCCATTAATATCGCCGAGATTGGCAACCGAGATACCCAAGCGATCACCTGCTCTCTCATCGACTTTGGTAGACAAGAGATCACCCCCTTCTTCTCCGCGCACAATAAAACCGGCTGTCGGCTCAAATCTTGTCAATTCCAGGACCGAACGATTGACGCCTTTTCGTTGCGTTCGGCTGCCGTGTTTGCGCTTGCCATAGATCACATACAACAGGCCTTCGCCCGAGACATTCACTGCGCTTGTGTCGTAACGGGCAAAGTCGGCCGATACGGCAAAGTCGTCCATACCGTCGCCGTTAATGTCGCCGAGGTCTGTGATGGCTTCCCCCAGTTCACTGCCGTCTTCGGCTGAATGAATGACGAACCCTGCGGACTCGGGAAATATACTTGTCCGCAAAACGCGGACCTCTTTGCCCGTTGCCGTGTTATTCACCAAGATACCGTAATTGTTGTCCTTGCGTCCGTAAATCACATATACCCGGGTAGGTCTAACATCATTGGTCACATCATCAGTGCCGGCACTTACGGCAAAATCGGCAACGCCATCGCCGTTGATATCGCCCAGACCGGAGACAAATACTCCCAAGCGTTCTCCCACCGGCAAACTTGCTTGGTTGTATAGATCCCCTTGAACAATAAACCCGTGCGAGCGATTAAAATCGGCCGCTTGCCAATCGCGACGATTTCCGTTCAAGGGGCCATAGTTGCCGTCCTTACGCCCGTAGATCACATACAATTCACCCGTACTGGGCTGGGCTGCGTTCGGATCAACAAGATGATCATTCGCGCCTGTCGGTGCGGAGATCGCAAAATCCGGGACACCGTCGCCGTTGATATCGCCAATGCCCGCCGATGCATCCCCAAACCGGTCGCCGGTGCTCGATGAGAAACCGCCATGGATTGTGAACCCCCGCGATTGATTCAGGTCTGCCAAGGGCACCTCGTGACGGCCACCGGCACTGTCCGTGTCCGTGCCGCCGAAATCTCCATCGCTATTTCCGTAAACGACATAGGCATCACCGGCTTTATCTCCATTTGTATCGGCTTGCCGAGCACCCATGACAAAATCACTGACATTGTCACCGTTAATATCACCGACCCCGGCAATGGACCGCCCAACCGGACCGCCCAGCTGATCACCATTAGCGACCCCCAAAAAGACCACCCCCGCATCCGGCGCAAGGCTGTTGCTGTTGATCACCCGCACCCCTGTTTGAGGATCCGGCGTGCCGTATGCATCGTCATCTCGCCCGAACAAAACAGATACCTCGCCTCTGTCTTGCGCGATGGCAACACCGAGTCCTTGTTGGGAAGCGGGCGCGCCTATGGCAAAGTCGTTCCGCCCATCGCCGTTGACATCGCCCAGCGAGGCGATGCTACTTCCCAAATCCTCGCCGGGAGTAATGGTTTCTCCAAGCGAGACAGCAAACGGATGTAGTTCAACCTTACTGCCATTGATGATGAACCCTTCCTCCGGCAAAAAGGTTGTTGTGTTAATGTTAAATCGCCGCAGATCACAGGCATCACCGACACCGTCCGCATCCTTGTCATCTTGCTCCGGATTTTCAAAATACAAACAATTGTCTGAAAAATCCGGCACATCGTCGTTATCATCGTCGATATCCTCACCGTCATCGCGACAGCCGTCATCATCATTGTCTGTCGTCCGATTGGATATCCAGTCGGTATCGCCGCGCGCACAGGTCTCTGTTACATCCGTGTCCTCTTTGCCGTCATTGTCATCATCCGGGTCACAGGCATCGCCACCGTCAGGAGCATTGTCCGTATTGATTTGGTCCGCATTGGCAACCAAGCGGCAGTTATCCGCGGCTGTGGTTGCATTTGCTATGTCAGGAAAGCCATCATTGTCATCGTCCGGGTCACAGGCATCGCCACCGTCAGGAGCATTGTCCGTATTGATTTGGTCCGCATTGGCAACCAAGCGGCAGTTATCCGCGGCTGTGGTTGCATTTGCTATGTCAGGAAAGCCATCATTGTCATCGTCCGGGTCACAGGCATCGCCACCATCAGTGGCATTGTCCGTATTGGTTTGGCCCGCATTGGCAACCAAGCGGCAGTTATCCACCGCATCCGCAATCCCATCCCTATCCGCGTCCCCCGCCGGAGTGCCGTTACCATTGCCGTTACCACCACAGGCGGCGAGTAGGACGGCCGACAGGGCGATTGCCGATAATAGAACCATACTTCTGCTTTCGGCAGCACGGCACATAACTCGTATCATCCCACTCCAAATTCCAATTCCGGCGTGATGACGTATATCTGCATTACTCACAATTGATATTTTACAAGGGTTACCCGATATTTGTAAACATATAAGAGAAGTTTTAGCCTACCGATTACCCGTTTACAATTCAACATTTCGTTTCATTACTTCCCACATTCCTTCCATATTTAAATCGGTTCTGTGTTATTATAAAACTCATAATATTAATACAAAAAACCTTACTCTCCTTAAAAATAAATGAAAAATAAATCATCATTTTGTCAGCTATGAAACAGCAAACTGCGAAACAACAAACCGCCGATATTGACAACCGGATGACCGGAAAAAAAGAACAACTGGCACAAGACTTTTGCCGCATTTTTTCCGTGCGAGACACAGGCGACCTGCGATTTTTCTTTGCTCCGGGACGCATTAACTTGATGGGAGATCATATTGATTATTGCGGCGGAATGGTTTTGCCCGCAGCGATCAAACAGGGGACCTACTTTGCCATTCGCGCCAACCACACTGACAAAATGCGCATCCATTCCATCAACTTTGGCGAAACAAGAGAGTTTTCACTCAAGAACATTCAATACAACGAAGCGGATGGCTGGCTAAACTACCCGAAGGGGATTTTGAGCGAGTATCACAAGTTGTCACTTCGGATTCCGGGAGCGGATATCCTGTGTGTCGGTGACCTTCCCATAGGTTCGGCACTGTCCAGTTCCGCTTCCTTTTTGGTTGGCACCGCCATAGCAACCCTGTCCTTAATCCTCCCCCAAAAACCCAAAGACCCCTCAAAAAACTCCAAAAAAATAAATGACTCTTTGAAAACCTTATTGAGTCCGGCCGAAATTGCTCTTCTGTGCCAACGGGCGGAGTCCGATTTTAACGGTCTACAATGCGGCATCATGGATCAAGCCACTATTATGATGGGGCGAGAAGGAAAGGTGTTACATTTAAATTGTACGAATCTCGCATGCGAGTATGTGAATCCGAACACCGGAGATTGCGTGTTCTTAATACCGGATAGCGGCAAACCGCGCAGCCTTAAAGATTCCAAGTACAACGAGCGCAAAGCACAGGCGGATGCGATTTTGAATATTCTGCAAACAAACAGGCCGGGCTTAAACCATCTTTGTGAAATTACAAAAGAAGAACTAGACGATGCTCTGCAATGCATAGAAGAAAGTGAGGCGGAAACAAAATGGAGTAAGAGTGTCCTCAAACGGCGGGCGCGACATATCATCTCGGAAAACTTGCGGGTGCGTGACTTCCGGGATGCCTTGGTAACGGGAGATACCGCGCAGATCGGCAAAATATTAACCGAAAGCCATATTTCGTTGGACAAAGATTACGAGGTCAGCGGAGAAATTTTAAACATCTTGGCATATGACAGCCTGAAACATCCCGGTGTGTTGGGTGCGCGCATGACCGGGGCGGGTTTTTCCGGCTGTGCTTTGTGTCTGGTTGAGAAGAATGCCTTGGAAGACTACCGCAATTACATTGCCGGGGTGTACAAAAAAAAGACGGGGACGGATGTTTCCTGCTTCGTTGCCGAATTCTCCGCGGGGGCGCGAGAACTGCTGTGAACAAGGCAGCCGATAGCTTGCCGCACAGACGATATAACCCTCTGACAGGAGAATGGGTGGTTGTTTCCGCGCATAGGTTGCTCCGTCCTTGGCTGGGAGAACAGGTGCCCGCAAAAAATAACGCTATCCCGGAATACAGCCGCGAATGCTACCTCTGCCCCGGCAATCGCCGGGCGGGTGATCGGGTCAATCCGAAATATCAATCCGTTTATCTGTTTGTAAATGATTTTCCGGCAATTGTTCCGCATCGTCGGGAGAGGACGGGGAACAATGAGAGTGCAAGCGAATTGCTAAGACAAGAAGATGTTGCGGGTGTTTGCAAGGTACTTTGTTATAGTCCGCGGCATGATTTGACACTTGCCCGCATGTCTTTGCCGGCCATTCAAACAATCATCAACACTTGGGCGGAACAGGTTGCTGAATTGGGAGAAAAGTACCGATATGTGCAAATTTTTGAAAACAGAGGCGACATGGTCGGCTGTTCCAACCCGCATCCGCACGGACAGATATGGGCTTGCGATTATATCCCGAGTGAGATTGCCCGCGAGCATTTGCAACAGGATCGGTACTTTAAGAAACACGGTTCGGACCTGCTCGGCGATTATCTGGCAAGCGAGGAAGCGGCAAAACGAAGAGGCGACAACCGATTTGTGTTGTCCAACGCACATTGGACGGTTGTGGTTCCTTATTGGGCGTACTGGCCGTTTGAAACTTTGGTGTTACCCAAGAGAAACATTGGCAGCTTAGTCCAAACGGATGCGGCCGAACGTGCCGCTCTTGCCGAGGTGCTCAAGACCTTGTGCACGAAGTACGACAGGTTGTTTGATACGAATTTTCCGTATGTGATGGGATGGCACGGCGAAGTATCGGGGACGCCGCCGGCAACCGGGCATCGTCGGCTGCATGCGCATTTTTACCCGCCCCTATTGAGGTCTGCGGAAGTTCGCAAGCATCGTGCCGGATTCGAGATGCTTGCCGAAGCCCAACGCGATCTCACTCCGGAACTTGCGGCGGAGCGCATTAGGGGGCATTAAGGGGATTAAGAGAATTAAGGGTATTGGAATAAATGAAAAGAACCCGCAGAGGCATCTAAAAAATATAAAAAATTAAAGGATAAGAAACCGAAAAGTCCGGGGTCGGGGTGACACGAATCACGGATGTCCGAATTCCGGGTCAGTTCTAGCCTCGTTCTAGTCTCGTTTTAGTCTCTTTTTAAAGCCGCATATTCGCCGCCGGCAATTTTTTCCCGCCCCGGTTTTCCGGTTTCCGCCAAGAGATGCTCGCCGTTCTTTGGCAGCGAATAATCATCCCGCCCAAAGTTAAAATAAAAATCCGCCTCTTGTGTCCGGCAAAGACGCACTCCCGGCGGCAATTCGGTGACCGGAACCCCCGCCTTGTTTAGCAGGTAACCAATCAGTTTGCGGATACTCGCCGCGTCCAAGCAGGAACACAGATAATGATGCTTGCGGTTTGCATAGAGAATACCGGCACCGGCACCGGTTTGTGCCAAGGGTTTTAAGTCGGTCCGCACGCGTTCGTGCCAGATGCCTCCTGTCCAAGGGCCGAAAACACCATCGCCGCTCAAACAGTACATGGCATCTGCGGCAGCGGGAGTTGTCAACCGGCCGCGTAATGTGGAAACAGTTTCCACTTTCAAAGGCACCAACTTCTGTAAATTGCCCGGTGGCAACTCAGTCGGAATGTGAAAGTTCTCGGTTTTCCCGCCGGAGCGCGGGCCCCACAAAAAATACGCCTCACTCCTTTGCAACTTATCCGTTAGTGTTGCCGGAATGACCGGCAGGCACGGGACAAGAACCAGAGCATAGGACTCCAAAGGAGCCGTCGGTGATACCACATCCGCATTAAGACCATAGCGGCGAACAGCGCCATACCAGTTGAGAACCTGCTCCAAATATCGGTAATTGGCGGACTGTGCTTCCAACTCGGTGATCCAGGCTGCCTCATAATCAAACAGCAAAGCCACCTTAGCGGGGCTGGGCTGCAAACTCGGTAATCTTTTCTTTTCCTCGGCTATGCGCGCCACTTCGGCATAGGCGGGAGCCGGTTCCGAGTTTGGCAGTAGCAATGCCGTGTGCATTTGTTCCGAACCAAAGGGAACCTGACGCCAACGAAAGTAACTCACCATGTCGGCACCATGGGCAAATGCTTGCCAGGTCCAAAAGCGAACCATGCCGGCAAGAGGCGCCGGGTTGTGCGCCGCCCAATTCACCGGTCCGGGTTGCTGTTCCATCACCCACAGATTACCCCTTCCCACAAAACGATAGAGATCGTGAAAGAATGCCGAAATGTCCGGATGCCCCGTACAAGAGTAACGGTGCTTATCTTCATCATCCCAATACATGTCTTCCAAATAGCCGAGAGGATAGTTGTCCCAGGAAGCGATGTCCAGGTCCTCGCCAACAGAATAATGATCAAACTCGTTGGAAAAGCCCATCATGTTATGGGTAATCGGGACATCTTCGATGTGCTCGCGCAGAATCCGTACTTGGGCGGTGTTGAATGCCACCACCTGCGAAGAAGAAAAACGATAAAAATCCAACCAATGGCTTGGGTTGGCTTGAGTGACTGTTCTGTTTGGAAGAAGTATCTGCTCAAAATTGTCGTAAGTCTGATTCCAAAACACATTCCCCCAGGCACGATTAAGAGTTTGAATATCGCCGTATTTGGCGGCAAGGAACCCGCGAAAAGCCCTTAGATCTTCGGGACCGTAACTGCGGACGCTTTCATGACAACCATGTTCGTTATCCGTTTGCCATGCCGCCACAACCGGGTGCTTGCCGTAACGCCTTGCCATCTCGCCGGCGATTTCACGGGAATGGTCCAAGTATGCCGGCGAGGAAAAAGTATAGTGGCGACGCGAACCAAAATTGCGTCTGCGTCCCTCTTCGTCATAGGGCAGAATTCCGGGTTCTTTTTTTGTCAGCCAGACAGGCGGAGTGGCTGTAGGCGTGCAGAGAATTGCTTTCAAACCCGCCTTTTCGATCAGGTCCAAAACCTCATCCAGCCAAGAAAAATCGTAGCGGTTCGGACTCGGTTCCATCAAAGTCCAGGCAAACTCGGCAAGGCGAACATACTCAATACCGATCTGCCGCATGCGCGCCAGATCCTCTTTCCACAGGGTTTTATCCCAATGCTCGGGATAATAGCAGACCCCGAGTTTTAATGGTTTTCGCACGGCGGTCATGCCGGATGCCGGGGACTTAGCCTTTTGTGGCACCCAAGGTCAAGCCGGCTATAAATTGCTTTTGCATCAAAAAGAAGAGTAACACCGGCGGCAAGGCGGCAACGATTGCTCCGGCGGAAAGTAACTGCCAGGAAAATATCCACTGCCCTTTTAAGGCACTGAGTGCGGCGGTTACCGGGCGCACCGCATCGCTCTGCACCAGCACCAGCCCCCAAAAGAAATCATTCCATACGAAAGTAAAAATAAGAACCGAGAGTGCGGCCAGAGCCGGGCGAACCAGAGGGATCGCAATATGCCAAAAGATTTTCCATTCCGAAACGCCTTCGGAGCGGGCGGATTCAAACAGTTCGTGGGGTAACTCGATGATGAAGTTCCGCATAAACAAAGTGCAGAAACCGGATTGAAATGCCGCATGAAAAATAATGAGTGCCCAGTAGGTGTCATAAAGGCCTGTGCCGATGGTCAGATCGCGCACCGGGATCATCAGGATTTGAAACGGCACAAAGTTACCGCCGACAAACAAGGCGAATAACCAAACATTCAAGCGAAACTTATATTTCGCCAAAGCATAGCCGGACATAGTGGAAAGAGCCACAGCGGCGAAAGTGGCGACCAGAGAAATAAACAAACTGTTGATCATGTACTTGGCCATAGGGGTCTCCGCAAACACTGTGATGTAATTTTCGTAATACCATTCGCTTGGCCAGCCCCAGTAGTTGCCGGAATTAATATCTTCCAAGGAGCGGAAGGAAGTGAGGATAATCGCAGCCAACGGGATCAACCATAAAACGATGGACAACCAAAGCAAGATATGATATTGTCGTCTGCGCCAGAGCGGTCTTTTGTCAATCGGGGTGGGGAACATCTGAAACTTCTTCTTTTATTAAATGATTAGCGAATTTCTTGCCTGATCATCCGCCACAAAAAATAAGCAATGTAAGCGAGAGTAACGAAAAAGAGGACTGTGGCAATCGCCGCCCCGTAACCGACCCGATAAGAAAATACACTCTGTTCATACATGAAATAAGCGAGGACACTGGAACTATTGTAAGGACCGCCGGCTGTCATGATCGCCACCAAATCAAAACTGCGTAACGCGCCGATCACTGTCACCACAATGGCGATGAATGTGGCCGGGCGTAACTGCGGGATGATCACATACCAAAGCATGTACCAGCCTTTGGCACCGTCAATGCGTGCCGCTTCCACCTGTTCGCTGCTGATGGCGGTAAGCCCCGTCAGATAAAGAATCATGCAATATGCCGTTTGCGGCCAGAGAGCGGCAAAAATAATGCCATAGGTCACCAGTTTTTCGTCCGCCAGAATGGCCGGTCCCTTAATACCCATAAACCCCAAGAGTTTATTGAGCAGACCCAAGTGCGGATCATAGAACCAACTGAATATGACCCCCACGATCACCAGAGAGATGACAAAGGGAAAGAAATAGAGTGATTTGATCAGACGAATACCAAATGTCTTTTGATTGAGAAACAACGCCAAACTTAAACCAAAGACCGGCGCCAACATCAAAAAAAGTAACCACAGGACATTGTTTTTGATGGAAACAATAAACTGCGGATCATAAAACAACTCAATGTAGTTTCCCAAACCGATAAACTCTTTTTCACCGATACCGTCCCATTCATAAAAACTCAGAAAAATACTTTGAAAGATCGGGTAGATCACATAAACGCCAAACAGCACAAAAGCCGGCAGTAAGAACAGCCAGGGCGCGACAGGATTTTGATTCTTCATATTTGTAATCTCTAATTTTTTATATTGTATGTCATTTGATTATACGGAAATTGATTATCAATTATTATATGTATGTATTATTCTACCCGGTTCCGAATTTTTGGTGTTTTTGCAAGAACCGGGTCGGTGAAAGACGAGAGACGAGAGTTCTTGGTGAACATGCCGGGGCGGCTCTACTTGACCGCCCGCCCGGATTGCTTTGCTCTAACGAAAAGCCGGCATTCGTTCTTCGTTAATTGCGTTATTATCTCTGTCTCTGCCTTGCCAGACCGCCGGGGACACATCTAAGCGCGGGATATTGATCAGCCGTCCCGAGATCCCAGACACGAACAAAAGGAGCATCCAACTCGGTGGCACTTTCCCTCTCCTCACCCGTATTCGGGTCGCACCAAAAGTTGCCCCAGAGATCATAGATCCCCGTGAAGTCGGGGTTTTCGGGGGCTTTCAATTCGGCGGTGGGCAGACCCATGCCGAGACCCTTGGCACTGGCAGGCTGCCCAGTAGTCTCATTATCCCAATAGGAAGCATTGACGATAGTGTTAGTGGCTTGCCCAATCAGTCCGCCAACAGAACTACCGGAACCTGAAACAAGCCCACCGGCGGCATAGGAAAAATGAATTTGACCGGCGGTCTCTATTTGTCCAATCAGTCCGCCAACCTGCTGATCCCCGACAACACTTCCGCCGGACACATACGCATACCGAATATCAGCATTTAGCCCGTACCCAAGCAATCCGCCGAGAACATCTCCTGCTGAGGAAACATCTACACCGGATACATAAGCATAGCGGACGCTCCCCGTCACAGGCCCGGCTAATCCGCCAGAAAAGCCATTTACAGAAGTTCCGGTAACACTTCCGCCGGACACATACGCATAGCGAACGCTACCCACCACAGCCCCAACCAGGCCGCCAACATTTGACTGCCCGGACACATTGACGCCGGATGCATAAGCATAACGAAGTTCAGCATGATTCATGCGCCCAATCAGTCCGCCCACTGAGCCACCTGCCGGACTCGTCACACTGACCGCCGTAACCGACAGATTCTCATACCGGGCATGATTGCCAAAGCCTACCAGTGATCCCACATTATTGTCACCGCCACGGACAGCCGCATTCAACATATGCAGATTTTGAAGACTGCCATTGAACGCAGCAAACAACCCCACACTATTGCTATCATCACTTGCATTGATAAACAGATCGGCGAGAGTATAATTTCCACCATCAAACATAACCGAATAAGAGGTGCAAATAAATGCAGCACTGCAAGAACCGATCGACTGCCAGCCGCTGCCGCTGCGATCTGTCCATGCATCCATATTATCGCTGTTACCGCTGTCATCGGCATAGGACTTCGGATCGCTAAAATTCAGCGAGCGAGTCAATTCATAGCCGGCACAACCACTGTCGGGACAGCCCACATCTCCCACAGCGTCAATCGCGTCAATATCCCCATCATCTATCCCATCGCCATTTAGATCATCGCGCAGCCGCGCCAAGTCATCCAAAGTGTGGATTTCTATGAGGCGATTATTATTGTCGTCCAGATCCTCACCGGCATCGCGGCAACCGTCACGGTCATTGTCCGTAGACGGATTGGAAGTCCAGTCCGTATCGCCGGCCGGACAGGCATCCGTCGCATTCGCAATTCCATCCCCATCGGCGTCCGCTATCCCGCCGCCGGAACCGCCGCCTCCACCGCCGCCACAGGCGGCGAGTAAGACAACCGACAAGGCGATTGTCAATAATGGAATGAATAACTTTGTGCCGCCGCGTGCCGTTTGCCCGGCCGCGGCAATACATGCAATGCAGTTGCTACTGATAGTTTGTATATCAAATATGTTCATAATTTATTTTTGTAATTGTGAATTAATAAAGTTCCCTAAATAAGGAATAGTCATAATATACCATATTTCACCGGATCTTCCTTTAAATATACCATATTTCACCGGATCTTCCTTTAAATGTTAACTGTTAACTGTATCATCCCACCCGGTTTCGAAATCGGCGTGTTTTGTAAACAACCGGCTCTTTGATCTAGATGACGCTCAATGCCAAACTCAGAGTCCAAAATCTTGCCGGGATGATGCATATTAGATCAATTCATCCCGGGCAACTGTCAACACTTCGCAGCCGGTTTTGGTAACCAGCACCGTATGCTCCCACTGTGCGGAAAGTTTGCGATCGCAAGTGACAACAGTCCAGCCGTCCGCAAGGGTGCGCGTCTCGGGGCCGCCCGCATTAATCATCGGCTCAATGGTGAAACACATCCCCTCCTCCAGTTGTATCCCCGTGCCGGGTGTACCGTAATGCAGCACCTGGGGGCCGCAATGAAATTCTTTGCCGAGTCCGTGACCGCAATAATCGCGCACGACAGAAAAGCCCTTGCTTTCAACAAACCCTTGAATGGCGGCGCCTATGTCGCCCAAGCGGGCGCCGGCACGCGTTGCCCGAATACCGCGATAAAGAGATTCGCGGGTGACCTCCGATAATCTTTTGGCAAAAGGTTCCGCCTTGCCAACACAAAAGGTACGGCTGCAATCACCATAGTAGCCGTCGCGGATAACCGCCACATCCACATTAACAATATCTCCTTTCATTAGTTTCACCTTCGGGCTCGGTATGCCGTGACAAACCTCATTATTCACGGAAGTGCAAACCGACTTGGGGAACCCCTTATAACCAAGTGAGGCGGAGCGAACATTTAAGTGGTCGGTCATATGTGCATGGCACAGGTTGTCCAGGGACTCGGTTGTCACTCCCGGACGAACATAAGGGGCAATGTAATCAAGAGTTTGCACGGTTGCCCGAGCGGCGGCACGCATCCCCGCAAGATCTTCCGGTGTTTTGATGAAACTAATCGCATTACTCATTTTCAAACCTTGGGCCAAGTTTTGGGCCAAACTTTGGGTTATGCTTTTGCACGGCGGAGTCCTGCACGGAAAGGTCATTTGATGCGGACTGTTCCTCGTCCGGTATTTTGTTTGACGCGAATTCACCGTCGGGTTTCTTGGCCGCACTATTAACATTAACGGACTCTTTGAGTGTCTTTCTTTCGTCAAAACCGCCGCGCCCGGAAAGAGCCCTTGCCAGAGTACCCGCATCCACATACTCCAATTCACCGCCGGTTGGAACGCCGTGTGCGATACGAGTCAGACGCAAATTAAAAGAAGTTAAGAATTCTTTTATATACTGCGCGGTGATCTCTCCTTCCACCGTGAGGTTGGTTGCCAAAATCACCTCCCGAGATTTTGCCCTGCGAATCGCCTCACCGAGTTTGTCCAGCCGCAAGTTATCCGGTCCCATCCCTTCCATAGGCGATAGCTTGCCGTGCAACACAAAGTAGTAGCCGCGGTAGCCGCCGCTTTGCTCAACGGCATTTAAATCCGCGGGTGATTCCACAATACATATTTCTTTGTCCCGTTCAGCATCGTCACATACCGGGCAAATATTCTGTGTGGCATAGTTACGACAAACAGAACATTCGCGAACATCGCGCAAAACATCCGTCATGGCGTCCCGAATTCTGTGTCCCAGTTCGCGATTGCCACCAAGGAGGTGAAATACCAACCGCTGTGCGGAACGAGGCCCTATGCCGGGTAAACCGGTCAGAGCGGTAATCAGTTCTTCTATTGGTTTCTTGGGGTCATCCGTCATTTCTTTTCTTTTAAAGTAAGGTTTGTGCTTGTTCCGGACGGCTTAACGCTTTGTGGTTGTGCGGTTGTGGTGTCTCTTTAATTATGGGATTTATGGGATTATGGGATTATCGGGTTATTGGAGAGTGCTTATATATCCTCTCGTCCGACTTGCCGGGCGGTTTGTTATTTAAGAGGAAAAGGCAAATCAATACCGCCGGCTGCTTGTCCGAGGATGTCGGCGTTTATTTTTTTACTCGTTTTACGCGCCCTTTTTAGAACATCATTGACCGCGGCTGTGGTTAATTCGTTGATGATTTCCGCATCCTCGCGCATCCCCTGCTCTGAAATCTTAACTTCCAGAATGTGCGGTTTGCAGTTTGCGGTAACCCGAACCATGCCGCCGCCCGTTTCGGAGGTCACAATCTGTTTGGCAAGAGTTTCCTCAACTTCGTTCATTTTTTTACGAAGTTCGTTCGCCTTTTTCATTAAAGATGATATATCCATGATTTATCTTTTAATAGTAATTATTTTTATTGAACCGCTTTCAAAAATTATAAGGAATACCGCGCCCGTTATTTGGAAACTTCGTTTGAGGACGCCGAAGATTCCAAGGGGCGAACGGACTGTTCATCCAACTCTCCGCCGAAATCCTTGACCAGAGTTTTTACCAGAGGGTCTTGCCGGGTGTCTTGCACCAACTGTTTTTGTCTTTCGCTTTTGAGTAAAAAAGGTGTTTCATCCACATGGCAAATCTCTGTCTCCAAAAGAATGCTTTGTTTAATTTTTCGGGAAATTGCTTCCGCAAGATCCTCTTTCCCCGACAGGATCACTTTTTGATCGTTTGCACCACAACCGATTATCCATAGCCCATGTTGCATAGAAAGTAGTCGGGTATGATAAAGGGCGTTTTGAAGCCTGCCTTTAACCAAATCCGAATCCAAATCGCGCACCAAACCGTCCCAACCTTGCGGGCTGATGTAGTCTTCGCTGATTTTTTTTCCGGTAATTCCCGTTGTTTCTGCGGGCAGCTCGGTCGTGGTTTTATCCGGTGCCTTGCTGTCCGCATCCGCAGTTCCGGAAATTTTGGTGGCATCCAAAGTTTCGGAAGCATCGGGGGAACTTGAGTCGGTCGGGGCGGGGATGGAATCACCTTTTACCGCAGCCGTATCCGCAGGCGAAGAGAACATCTGCGGGTTGTCCGTTTTAGTTGTCGTTGTTGTTTCTGTTTCTGTTTCCATTTGATGCACCTCTTGTTCCGCGGCAGGATCCTCCGTCACCTCGGATGCGGCTTTATCCTGCGCCTTGCTGTCCGTGTCTGCGGTCTCGGAAATCTTGGGGGCATCCAAAGTCTCGGGGGAACCTGAATCGGTCGGGGTCGGTGTGAAATCACCTTTTACCGCATCCGTATTCGCAAGCGGTAAGAATCCGTCTTCCGCAGGCATGTCCGATTGGGTTGCATTGCCCGAACTATTTTGGCGGCCGTCCGCACTGCCCGCCGAAGGTTCCGTCCGTTCCGCAGGTTCACCCGCTTCGTTCCGCCCCGCGGGGTGTTCTGTCGGATGCGCTTCCGGGTCGCCTTCTTTTCGCCCAGCCGGAACGGATTCTTTTAACCCTCCTAACCCTCCCCGGTCATCTTGAAGGTTACTCTCTTCTTTCTGTTCCGCAGGTTCACCCGCTTCTTTTTGTTCCGTCGGGTGGTCTGTCGGGAGTGCTTCCGAACTGTATTCTTTTCGCCCAGCCGGAACGGGTTCTTTTAACTCTTCCGGGTTACTTTCTTCCTTCTGTTCCGCCGGGTGACTTGAATGCTCCTTTTCCCGGCCGTCTTTTTGGACTGCTGCCGGTTCCTCGTCTTTTTTGTTTTCCGGGGATTCTTTCTCTTTCGCTGCGGGTTGCAAATGCTGCCGAGATTCCGAGGTAACTTTTTTGGGAACTTGTTTTGTCTTTTCATTTAGGATGGGCTGCAGACTCAGCATCCGTAAGAATCCCATCTCAAGGGCACGTCGCTCCGAAAGAGCCCAGGGCAATTCTTTTTTTGTCAACAAAAGGATCTGATAGTAAACTTGCAGTTCTTCGGGCGTGATCACACCGGCAAGATCCGCCAGTTCTTTTTCGTCTTCGGTTGGTTTAACCGCATCGGTCTGAAAAACTGCCACTGATTGAAGCGCTTCCAACAAACGGTTGGCAAGGTCTTCAAAGTTTCCGCCGGTGTTTTCTATGTGCTCGGTAGTTGCCAATAACTCCTTGGGATTATTGTTTGCCAGATACCGCAACAAAATTTCCGCGGAGGGAATACCCGCAATTCCGAGCATCTCGGTCACTTCTTTTTCGTTCAGTCCGTCTTGGCAATAAGAAATCGCCTGGTCTGTCAGACTCAAAGCATCCCGCATGCTCCCCTGTGCCTGAGCTGCCAAATGCCGCAAGGACGCTGCGTCGGACTTCACTTTTTCAGTTTGTAAGATCTTGCCAAGTTGGGCGGTAATGTCTTCCCGGGAAATCGGCTTAAGATGGAACTTCAAACATCGGGACAGGACAGTGCCAGGTAACTTGCGGGGATCTGTGGTGGCGAACAAAAATAAAATATGCGGCGGCGGTTCTTCAAGTGTTTTAAGCAACGCATTAAAACTGTGATTGGAGAGCATATGCACCTCATCAATGAGGTAAATTTTGTATTTCCCGGTGTGCGGTGCGAACTGCGTATCCGTGAGGAGATCTCGGGTATTTTCCACGCCCGTATGGGAGGCGGCGTCCACTTCGGTAAAATCCGGGTAGTTTCCGTTGTCAATTGCCAAACAGGCGGGACATTCGTTACAGGGCTCCGCTGTTTTCCGAGCCTCACAAGAAAAACTTTTTGCCAAAATGCGCGCCAAGGTGGTTTTGCCAACCCCGCGTGTGCCGGAAAAAAGATAAGCGTGATGCAAACGCCCGGCATTTAAGCCATTAACAAGAGTTCGTGCCACAGGTTCTTGTCCGACAAGGTCCGCAAATGTTTTGGGACGCCATTTGCGTGCCAACACTCGGATACTCATCAGAAGGGTTTTACGACAGCAAGAAAAACTATGAGAATAAGAAACACGGACGGGATCTCGTTAAACCAACGATAAAACAACTCTGTCCGGGTACTCTTTTCGGCGGAAAGACCGCGGACAATTCTGCCGCAAACAACATGGTATGCCAAGAGACCTAACACCAACACAAACTTGACCTGAAACCAGCCTTGCGAAAAAACTGCCGGGTGAGTCCACAACACGGCAAACCCGGTGATAAAAACCGCAGCCACCCCCGTATTCATAATGATCCGATAAAGGCGGTTGGCCATTTGCGCCAGTGTTGCGCGAACATTCGCCTCTTCGGCCTTGGCATGATACACAAAGAGGCGCGGCAAGTAAAATAAAGAGGCAAACCAAATCACGATCGCAATCATATGCAGGACCTTTAGATATAAATACAACATTTTAGATCTTTCCCCCTTGCAAGAATTTTAACCGGGACTCGCGACATGCGATTGCTTGTCGACATGATCCAAATCCGATTGTAACCGACGATAATTCGGCGGCAATTCTTGGATGTCTTGGAATTCTTCTATACGGAAATTGTCCTGATTTTCAAGGAGTTTGCGAATCAATTGATTGTTAATGTGATGGCCGGACTTATAACCGCGAAATTCACCAATGATGTTGTATCCTATCAAGTAAAGATCCCCTATCGCATCCAACGCCTTATGAAGCACAAGTTCCTTGGGATGACGAAGTCCCTCCGCATTGAGAATATCGGTGTCGCCCAAAACAACCGCGTTGTTCATATTGCCACCCAAAGCCAAATTATTTTTTTGTAATTCGTGGATGTCTTTTAGAAAACCAAAGGTGCGCGCCCGACTAATCTCCTTAACAAAAGAAGTCCCGGAAAAGTCCAAACTGATCTCGTAATCTTTGTCCTTGAAATACGGATGCGAAAAATGAATCGCACAATGGATCCGATAGCCTTCGTAAGGTAAAAATTCGCCCATCTTGTCATCCTGTTGATATACGGTTCGTTTCAAAATACGGATGTACTTTTTGGGTTTGTTTTGTTCGCGAGTTCCCGCTGACTGCAGAAGAAAAACATAACTGGAAGCACTGCCGTCCATTACCGGAACCTCTTGCTGATCCACATCAATATACGCATTATCTATGCTCATTCCCGCAAAGGCGGATACCAAATGCTCTATGGTACAAACCGATACACCGGAGTGACTGATTTCGGTGGAAAGAACCGTTCGGTTCACATTAAGGGCGCTTGCTTTGATTTCTATCACGGGGTCCATGTCCGTTCGGCGAAACACAATTCCCGTATCTTCCGGTGCGGGATGAATTTCCATATTGATATGCTTCCCCGTGTGCAAGCCGATGCCGGCTGCTTTAATGCTTTGTCGCAGAGTTCTTTGGTGAATCATTTGTTCTTATTTTTTATTGTCCTCGCTTGTGCTCTCTATCCGGTTTTTTCCAACCGGTTCACAAATATTTTACAACAATTTTACAAGGACCTCGTTCCACATATTCCCTCCCCTGTTCTTAAATTTTAAATCTTTCCGAGAATGCCCCCGCGGATATAAGCTTCCGAACCGGATATTCGGGTAACAAACGATCATATTCTCTTATAGGGGTAACCATGTTTCCCGCTTAAGCATCTTCTCAAGCCTTCTGTCGATTGCCCGAAAGTGTTTGGCGGAAGGATGATGCCAGTCTTCCGGGATACAATAATACCTGTACACGTAATCCAAAAAAGCCTTTCGTAATCTCTCGTTTGGCCTCCATTTGGCGATGTTATTGATAGCAATCAATAATTCATTTCGCGTATCCGCGTGCCTCACCAAATCGGGTAAATTATAGTAAGTATGACCGAGTGTAATGACCTTTTGGACAAACAAAAGAGCCTCCATACCCACAGTGGAATTAATCGTAACAACCACTTTTGCCTTCTTTATTAATTCCTCCGTGGAATGATCGGAAAACAGTATCTGTTTTTCCTGTTTCGCGATAGTATGCAGTTTGGAATAATTACGCGAGCATTGCGGATGTTGTTTAATGATGCAGTACAGATTCTTATCGTCAGCTTGTCGCATGACCGAGCGAAGTACAAAAAAGAAGTGTTGCATGTTTTTAATCCAAGGCGAATGGTCCAAAATTTGTGAGTCCCCGTTAATTTGAAAAGGGACAAAAATATAATTCGAAGGCAAGGGGAAAGAAGTTATTTCTCTTTTTCCGCCCGTGCGAGTCTGCAGACCGGTAGGAAGCCGCACAGATGCGGCGGAGTGTTTGAGGTAATATCGAGGGTTTTGCGGCAAACTATTGGAATCATTAATCCCCCGGTCATCCAAAGTGGTTGTATTGGGTAAAATCCCGTGTTCAAAACAGACCATTCGCAAGCCGATGTAGTTTGCTACCATACGCAAAATAATATCTTCAAACTTGGTTCCATTCCATACGCCAAGCATCGCATAAGGATGAACACGTAAATAATGAAAATACGACATCCACAAAATAAAGGATCTTAATATTTGGGTTAGAAAATAATATTTTTTTAGCAAGATTGGGTGGTTTATATTCCGCCTTCTATCAAGATCCCCAATTCTTTTCTTGACAAGGCAGACCAATTCCTCTTTCGGAATTTTTTTCCATGTGCGTATAAGTGTGCCTATAAATTGCCGGGATACAAGCGTTGTCAGTGGGTTAAAATTTGCCACAGTCACATTAAGTTGACTATTCGCAGCTAATGCCCGCAAATAAGAAATAATTTCCAATGAGCGGCCGTGTGTAAAGATTAAAATAGCCGGCCGTTTGGTATTGAAAAAATCTACGGGGCCGGGATTAGTCACAGACTAAGAAGCATTAAGGCCAAGAGATACAAAGCGTTCGGCAAAACGATTATCCTCAACTACAAAACCGAGTCTTTCCAATATGCGGGCTTCGACATCGCTATAAATAAGATTTTGATATTCCTCTTTTAATCTTCCTTCTTTCAGTAATTTTACCCAGCGAATATTATGCATACCCATACTTGTCTTCGGATCAGAAGCAAGAAGTTTGGCTCTTTGCTCCGCATTGCGTAAAAACTCTTCGTAACTGCGCTGTGGAAAGTGATATATATGTATGTTTTCGGCAACTGGAGGAATTTTACGAGAAAATAGATGATGCGCTCTGTGATTACCACCGCGGACTGCAATTAACCCGCGCGGATTCACAATAATCTTAGGACCTATTTTTACCAAGACTAACGATATTTTGCCGGTTCCTTTTTGAACATCATTGATATAAGGAATTGTTTCAGATACGCGCCACCGACTAAGATAATAAGATGCGTCGTCCTTACCCCGCAGCATATTAAAACGCTTAATGCGGATTGCCGGCAGTTTCCAATTCAATTCTTGCTTAATATTTCCGCTGCGAGCAAAGTAAAACTCATCCGCATCATTACTAATTACCCACCAAGCATTAAACCGGCGGTAGGCCAGATGTGCCATTTGTGTTCGCCAAAGTGTTTGTCGATACTGACCATCAGGTAAATCTACAATTTGAATTGGCAAGTTTTTGGCCAATGTGGCGACCTTCTCGCGCGTTCCATCATTGGATGCATTATCTCCCACTATAAAAGCATCTACGCCTTGCTTACTATGAAAAAGAATATTATCCGCGATGATATCCGCTTCGTTGCGCACCAGAATTGTCATCACCAAAGAAGGTTTTTTAGGCGGGGGAGCCAGCCTGCCGCGGATGTATGCCAAAGAGGAAAAAAGTAGCATCTAATAAGCAGACGGAACACCCGGTAACCAAGAAGCCCCATTAATCATCTTGCCCAAGCGTTCATCAACCGCTTGCCAATGTTTTTCGCTCGGATAAGATTTTATTTTTATTTGTTTTTTTAATCCAAACGAAAACTTATTTTTTGGAACAATCGGGGCTTCCGGGATGCAATAACAACTCTCCACATAAGACAAAAATCTCTCTCTTAGCCGCGTGTTGTCCTTGCGATCAGGCATAGCATTCAACATATCCGCCAGTTCTTTAATGCTACCGGCATGACTTGCAAGTCCTTGGATAGAATAGCATGCTGCTTCCAAAGTAATTACAGGTTTGCCCATAGCAATTGCCTGCATGCCAACCATAGAATTAATCGTTATCACAGCCAAAGACTGACGAATTAAAGTTTCTGTCGAGCAAGAATTACGGAAGCAAATATTCTTTAAGTTTTTTTGTTGATCATAAAAATCGACAAGATGCTTGGTTATAACGGCTTTCGGGTGGCGTTTAATTACAAATTGCATCTTGTCATCCTTAAGCAAAGGAACAGTTTGTCGGAGCACTGCCAAAAATTCTTTCATTGTCCTGATCCATTTGGAATGCAAAAGTAACTGAAAGTCCGCCTCTCCTTGAAACGGGATAAACACATAGCGTTTGGGAAGATCTGGCGTAACATCCGCATGCCTATTTGTTATATTTTGGGCAACTAAACTCCGGCTCGTTTTTCTACTCATATAGAAATTAGCATCTTGGGGCAGACAGCAACGGGCATTCACTCCTGAGTCGTCCAGGGTTGTGCTGTTTGGCAAGATACCGTTTTCAAAGTAAATAACTCGTCTCTTAAGACGATGCGCCACCATCACAAGAATTTTGGAACGAAAACCAACCCCATTCCATACGCCAATGAGATTGGAAGGATGTCTTCTAAGATAATTATCATAGAGAATCCACAAGAGGCAGCCCTCCGCAAATCTTAGTCTCTGCAAAATAAACCATTTCCCATAAAAAGTTCCATGTTTTACGGATGTGGCAATCATGCGTAGTTTAACGAGATGACTCAGTTCACCGCAAGGAATACTTTTCCAATTGGGAACATAAAACCAAGGCAAATCCCATAAAGCGAGCACTCTTATCTTGTGGCGACTATGAGAAGCCAATTTTTGAAAATAAGGATAAATTCTATTGGAGCGACCACCGGTAAAAAGCAAGATATCATAATCACTGCGGAGTTTGCGGTGACCGAAGTTCATCTTTTACCGGATTTTTCTATGCAACCGTCAAAAGTGTCAGACTTAATAAGAATATACATTTATTAACTCTCGACAAGCTTACTTGTAGAATGGAACAACACTGAAGAGCTGCAATTAATTTGTATTAAAACTATCCAAATATCCTCATTTTACAAAGGTTTTGGCAAAAAATTTCAAAGTAAGAAAATCTTATCTTTAAATAGGCGGTACACCCGGGAACACGCTCCATGGTATTTTGCAAGCACTTATCCACTGCCGGCAGATATTTCTCACTCAAATAAGGCCTTATTTTTATCTGCCCTTGCAATCCAACTCTCAATTTATTTTTTGAAACAACGGGTCTTCCGGGAATGCAATAATAATTCTCCACACCAAATACAAAAATTTCGATTGGGCGCAAATTGATTTTCCGGACGACTAAATTATTCAAAGGTCAAAACAAGTTAAGATGCCCTTCCCTCAATAATTCTGACACTCTTTGATAAAAATCTTTCATTTCTGTAATTGAAGTGAAATTTGCATCTCTTTGGATATGGCAGATGTTTGAAACAATACGGTACAATTTCAGTATACATTTTGTTGTCACATTTGAGAGCTAACGCTTATTCTTTTTATCAAAAATTGGTTCGTTGAACGGTCCATTAATAAAATTGGGGGGACTCCATCGAAAATCACTAAAATAATGTAAGGACCATATCAAGGACAATGTTCTAAAATCTTTTTGCCTCCAAAAATACAATAAACAAAGAAACTTCAATTTATTAAACATCCAAAATGCTTTATAAATTCTAAATTGACGAAGAAAAAATAAGAAAAAAATATAACTTGCGGGCAATATTTCCGGAGATACTTCATATATTTTATTCCTAATTTTTCTACCGGAAACACATTTTTTAAATAATTGTTTTCTTTTTTGGCATGACATATTGGGTAGTTCTGTTAAAATCGTGCCCCAAGAAAATACATCCTCTTTTGCATACGAACTTTTATAAGTAGAATCGATATGAATATAGGCCGATACTCGATAAACACAACTCAAAAAAGAATATCTGCTATCTTTACCATCACCCCTATCCGTGACGATATAAAAACTATCTTTTAGCGCAATCGCAGAATATTTTTTTAAAAACTGCAATGTAAACTCCGTATCTTCTTTCACCACAAAATGTGGATTATATCCTCCGCAAGTTTCAAATGCTTTTTTTTCTATTAACATGGTTGCGTCCAAAATAAACAGCGGGAAATTTAACTTATCTTTTTGGACCGGCCACGGCCCCTGAACTCTGTTCTTTTCTCTTTGTGCGACCACCCCTCGTTTTGTTGTCACACAAACACATGCTTTATAACAAGGTGCTTGCATAAGACAAGCCAGTTGTTTTTCCAAACGCTCGGGAGTGGAAATGTCATCATCATCCATAAAAGCAATATATTCGCCTTTGGCATGTTGCACCCCATGATTACGGGCTCTTGCCGACCCTCCATTTTTTTGAACAACAATTTTGATACGCGGGTCTTTTTGAGCATAGGACTCCAAAATAGTTTGTGTTCCGTCCGTGGAACCGTCATTAACAACAATCAACTCAAAATCTTTGCAGGTTTGATTAAGTATGCTGTCAATTGCTCGCGAAACGGTATCGGCACGATTATAAGTCGGCATCACCACACTAATTTGTGGAGAAGCAGCTTGCTTTGTCATCATCAATCAGATTAACTGCTATTTTTTATAACAAACCTTGTTCATATCGCATCACTGTGTTTTTTTTCACCCTGTGGTAAAAATAATTCCATCAAACCAAAACCACATAAGCGGAATGCATCAAAAATTTTTCCTCTTTTCAAAAGGCTGCGAAAAACCATTAGTTTTTTTTTATACAAAATTTGTAAGGCCCTTTTTCTATCCCAGCGTTGAAGAAAACGAATAAGAGTAATGACCGATGCATACGAAAGATGTGGGTCGGAGAAAAAAACTCTCATCTCAAGTTTTATGCATTTAAGAAAAATATGACGCCGAATATCAGCGGGGATACTACCAATTGTATTCATACCGATAACATCTTCAAGAGTACTTGCTTCATTAATCGGATCTGTCCCCCGGTTGCTACGATACCAGGCACTGACATAGGCAGCCATAATATATTTTATTCCTCTAAGGGGGGGGCGGCGAGATGAGGTCGTCATGTTATTAGCAAAATTGTAAAAAGGCGATGTATACTCATACAAACACTCGCGAACAACACCGGCACGATACCTTTCTCGGAAGCGCAAGGTGAAATCCAAATCTTCCCCATATTCAAAAAACGGCCTATACCCGCCACTCTTAACAAAAACAGACCTGGTGAGCATCGTCATAGGCGATAAAGAAAATAATTGAACCGGCAATTTTTTTAAGGACCCTTGGGAGTATTTCATCTTCTCGGGATTGGGCCTCCTCTCTTTTTTGACCGTCTCATCACCTCTCGAATTCTTTTTATCTTTAATAACCGCTTTATAGTAACAAACACAGGCATCTATTATTCCGGCGTGTTCTTCCAATAACTTATATTGTTCGTCCAATCTCGCCGGCAAAGACAAATCGTCATCGTCCATGAAGGCGATGTATTTTCCTTTGGCATGTTGCACCCCGTGATTTCGCGCTCTTGCCGGTCCTTCGTTTTTTTGAACAACAATTTTAACGCGGCGGTCTCTTTGAGTATAAGACTCCAAAATAGTTTGTGTCTCGTCCGCGGAACCATCATTGACAATAATGAATTCAAAATCTTTAAAAGTTTGATTGAGAATACTTTCAATTGCTCTTGGGACAGTATCCGCGCGGTTATAAGTCGCCATCACAACACTGATCTTGGGAAGGTTTTCTTGCATCTTTTATTTGATCGATTATTTATGAGATATTAGTAGTACTTTATCATGTATCCGCAATTGCGGGCAGATTATTCTGTTCGCACCATGTATTCCAATACTCAAGCATGATCACTATGAACCCGCACACTATTGACTATGCTTGCGTGTTGCCAATAACCATCATAATAAACATGTTACCTGCCCGGGTTGAGATACTGATTTAAACAAAAATACTTATATTCTTTAGTTCGCGTTGAGTTTAAAACGATTAAATAAATCTTTGTCAAAAAACTTAATGTGTAAATAGGTTATCGCCAAATGATCAATACTATCTTTTACTAAAAGTTTCTCAATAAGTTTTAGTTTTGATGTATCGGGGTTTTCTCGCAAACCCATCGATGCAATTTCAGGAAAATCATAACTAAAGTAAATCTTGAATGAAGAAGCCAACGGACGAAAATGTTCTTCTTCGTAGGGCTGCCAAAGATTGGAGGCTATGTATAACTTACTGCCTTGCGGAAATATCTCTAACAACCGTTGCCTAAGATCTTCCGCGGATAAAAAATGCCGTATCATATCACACATTGGCCGATAACGAGGGTATCTTAAATAGTAATCATTGACATATTTTTTCAACCTGGACATGCTAAAAGGTCCGTATTCATCCCAAGGAAAACGACACATCAGACAATAATATTTTCCAAGGTTGGCAGACACTTTCCAAGCGTCACTAACCACCTGATCGGAAAATTTTAGGTTCACTGACGCTTTGCGGTATACCGAGGATTTTCGATATAAAACTTTGGCCGGATAATCCTTTTGTAATCTGTGAGTGACTCTCACAGTAAGATAAGCCGGATCCAAATATCGAATAATTATCGTGTTTTCATTAATTTCTTTTGGGACTGCCCCCTTTTTTATATCAAACACACGAACACGGTAACGCCCTCGTATTTGTGATAGGTTCTTTAGACTAATGTAGCTTAATTTTTTTCTTTTTCCTCTTGTTATTGTGATATAAGACTTTGACAGGTTATAGTATTCTTCCACGGAATTGTTTATAGTTTTACCAAAGTTATGAGCCGGCGATATCCTAATGGGAAAAATCATTGCAGTCGCATTTAAATAAAAAGCCTCTAACAACAAGCCCTTTAAATTGTATGTAAGGTGATCTATACCGGCATCAAAAGTTACATATTTCATCAATAAAGATGAGTATCTCCCGGGATATCTAAAGCCAAAAAAATACAACTTTCTTAAGCGGAAGTTTTCAATAAGATGCCTTGGGTTGCCCTTGAAAAGTTCGGCGATACTTTTTTTATAGCGAGGAGGACGAGAAACATAGCAAAGATATCTGTTTGCTTTCATATTCGTTTTTTATATTAATCTGAAAATATACATTTTAATCGTTATAGGCTGATTCTTAAGATATCATTTTTATTTTCTATACGCGCTTTTCCCGGGTATATCCCGGTTTTCATCAAAGAGGTTAATCTCGGCATTACGGGCATCTTCTCACAAAATAGAATATTTCTATCTTGACTTCGGAAACTTTTGAGACAATATCAAAACGATTATAGGTCGCCATAACAACACTGACTTTGGGGAACTTGCATTTTTATTTAATTAACTATCGGATATTAATAGTACTTGATCATGTGTCTGCAATCGCAAACTGCGACTTCTGTCCGTGCCATATCCCATCCAATTTTCCGGCATGATCACCAAAGATTTCCGATAAGGATTTAGTGCATATGAAAACCAATGCCCCCACCAAGAAAAACTGGAGTTAGAAAGGATAAAGTTTTGGCATAATTGCATGAGAAACAGATCTTCCCAATCCGAACGCTGATGATGTGACAAATAGAACACATCACCCGGAAAGTCTATGCCGGATAGTACCGACTTTGCCGCAGCCGGATCATCCGCAAATACAAAAAATGTGCTTGAACCACAGAAATCTTTGATATGATTAATGGCATTGACATAATAATTGCGTGACAAAGAAGTTTGGGAATGTTGGAAGTATATTTTTTTTTTACTATCGGTAATATCCATGCCATCTTTCCAAGCGGTTCGCAAATGAACAGCCGTCGTCACACCGCAAGCACTAATCTTAGCGGCAAGTTTTTGGCTTTCCGCACTGAGTTTGGGAAACGGTTGCAATTCTCTTAGCAAAACATCACGCACACTATTTACTATGCCCGCACTTTGCCAATAACCTTTATAAAAAATGTTTTTCCCGTTAAGATAAACTTGCTGTTCCAGAGGCAATGACGGATCTTCTATTACCTCTTCGTATTCTTGACGGCGAAGGAGCGGATAATACCATTTACTTTTCCCGACACTTTTTCTATAAAAAAATCTTTTCTGGGCACCGGACAAAAATTGCAGGGTGATGGGAAGATTATTCATCCAAAGGTTTCGCGGACAGGCGGGAGACTCCGTCCAATATAGCCTCACTCGTTTGGATATTCTTTGTCGCACATAACAAGCAAACGCGTACTGAAACAATTGATTACCAAGTCCGCCCCGGATATGAACCACTTTCACAGTAATCGTGTCATCAAAAAATGCCCCCGGGGGGAAATTTTATTTGCCTACAAGCATGTTCCCTCCAAAGCATATTAATAAAAGACATCTCCTTTTTATTGCTCATTGAGTTTTGAAGCGTTTGAGAAAACCTTCATTAATAATTTTAAGAAAGTCCTCATTAATAAAATAATAAAAGATGAGTATCTCTCGGGATATCTAAAACCGAGAAAATATAATTTTCTTAAACGAAAATTCTCGATGAGATGTCTTGGGTTTCCTTTGAAAAGTTCGGAGATACTTTTTTTATAGCGAGGAGGACGAAAAACATAGCAAAGATATCTGTTTGCTTTCATATTCATTTTTTATACTATGCTGAAAATATACACTTTAATTATCTAAGATGATTCTTAAGATATCGTGTTTATTTTCTATATGTGCTTTTCTTGCTGATAACACAAATTTTAGGAGTTTTTCCAATGTCGGATAGTCTTGCTCATGTCCGAAAAGTCGCACATCATCAATAAGAATAATGTCTCGTTTCTTTCTTGACAATATAAATTTTAGTTCTTCTAATATGGGGGTTTCTTTCTTACCCTTCGCAGTGATTCCACCGGAATAATGTCCGTCTAACCAAAATATCGCTTCTTGATGGATACCGGCGGTTATTTTTTCCAGTTCTATACTACTGTCGCCATGAAAACAAAAGACATTGTTCATATCGGCAAAGTAAATGTGGGCGCGGCGATATAAGTCATCATCCAATTCTATGGTGTAAATGCTTGCAAAATCATGCAGCAGATGAGTAACAGCCCCTCCCTTATATGTTCCGGTTTCCACTAAGATGTTAATCTTGGCATTGCGGGCATATTCTCGTAAAACAGAATATTTGTATATGGATGGCGGTGGCAGAGGACAGGATTGCTGCTCCCATTGTTGAATAATTTTTTGTTCTTTTTTTCTTTTTCTTCTGCTCTTTTTTGAAACAGACCGATAAAAAGTATACCATTTTCGACATTTTTTCTTAAATTTTTCCAGTCGCCAATACTTCTCTCTTGATAGCATCCAAAAAATACTGCCGGATATAGATTGCTGCAAAAAAGTAGGATTCTTAATATATAAAGCATCGCCCCAAGTTTTTTTTCTTCTGTTTACCCAAACAGTTGCCACTCGGCGAAAACCAAATAAGGCAAGATAATCATCCAATTCTTCCACGAGTGCTCCCCCTTTATACATTTCTGTGCCATTAATTTCTGAGACAATATAATCTACGCCATTTAGTGTTTTTGTCGCACCTTTCAAGACATTCAATTCATAACCCTGGACATCTATCAACAATGTGTTATAGCGATCAGCGGGCAATTTTTTCTTGGCAATCAAATTGTCCAATGTCATCATTTCCACTTCTTCTTTTTTATTAAATTCAATATGCGGATGCATCTCCAAGTGTTTTTGGGGTTCCAGAACAGAAGAACTCATACCTTGATTTGCAGTTTCCACATGCATAGTCACCTTGCCCGTTTTATTACCCAGTGCCACCTTTTCCAATAATAAACTATTAAACTTTTGTTCGTGTAAAAATGCGTGGGCATGCAATTTTTTGAATGTTTTATTCAATGGCTCAATCAATAAAAGATCTTTAACTCCCGCATGATTTAATTGTTGTATCTCACCGCCCGTATGAGCACCGATTTGAATAGCACCTTTCATTTTTAAGCGAAAGAGGTTTCTTAGAAAAGAGACAGAATACAATAACATTAATGTACATTCTATAAGAAACCGGATTCGCATGAGGAAGGAATTGGATGTCGTTGCTAAAATAATCAAATCAATATTATTATGATGCATAATCTCAGCAAGGTTCGGCACTGTTTATGCAAACATCAAAAATGTCAAACCGGGTGGGATCATACAGGATCATACAAAAGTCCGAAACTGGGTGAAATTATACTTATAATATGCTTTAGTATTAGTATCCCTTAAAATATTTAATGTTGTTTGTAAGTATGAGCCATAATCTATGAATAAACTTTTGTTCACAGTCACCCTGGTGTGCGGTGCTCTTTTTTTGACTTCTTGCACAGAAAAACCGGGTGCGGAGAAAAAGGCGTCTCTTACTTTTGCTCCCAATCAAGAGACCGGCGGACTCTCTATTTTTAACCAACAGCGATTTTTAACAGGCTTTTTAACCGGCGATGCGGAAACGGATTTACTGTCATACTGCCTGTTTGAAGACATCTGTTTGCTGGAAGAACTTCCCATTTTGCGACATTCTTATTCCAACCTGACGCGCGAGCGTATTATGCAACGGGTTCGCACAAGCCAGCCATGGATGTTGGAACGGATGCGCGAACTGGTGAATGCTCTGCCGGATGCTTATATACCGTTATTCGGCCCCCTGACAGCCATTGCCGTCACAGACAGTATCCCGCACCCCTACTATCGTTCGTTGAACGGAGCCATTTATATTCCACCCTCATTTCTTTGGAAAACTTTGGAAGAACGGGATTCTCTAAACATACCGCAAGATCCGCGCATCTCGGATCCGGAGAGTACTCCCTTTACGGTAAAGTGGCGATATCTGGATGCCAACGGCAGCGATCCGTTTTTCTATCACAATATGTTGTATCCGCATAATCGGACTTTGGAGCAAACGCTTCCCCCCTTCGCCATCATGATGGCACATGAGTTGGCGCATGCCAATGATTTTGTCCCGCCCGAAACAGAAAACCTGCCGGACCCCTTAAGCACTTTTTACGATGCGTTTGTCATTAATACCGATTATGCGCGTATTTCCAAAGAACTGGCCGCAATATATCCCATCAGTCTTCCGCTCCGCCAAGCGGCACAGGAATACTATTATCCGCCGCACCGTAACATCTCCGTTCCTCGCATGACTGCCGAAGAAATAATGACAAACTTTGAGCATGACGGTGCCTCAAGTTTTTACGGATCATACAAGGCGGAAGAAGATATGGCGATGTTGTTTGAAGAAGTGATGATGAAAGAGTTTTTTGAACTGGACCGATATATTGCGTTTACCCAATTCGTCCCGCAAACCAATTCCACTTGTGAAAACTTTATGGTGCACTTTATGGTGCAATGGGGCGAGAAGAATCGCTTCGCCGCACCCACGGTACGCGATCGTGCCCGTTTTGTTGCGGAAAAGGTCTTGCCCCGGCACGACTTCTCGTCCCTGTTTGCCGAGGTGCCGAATTCAGAAACACTCAATTCCCCTAGTTTGGAAGTTTCCTGGTGTGCGGCTACGGGGGCACCGGAAACATCCGTTATGCCGGAGACGGATGGAATTGGCGAGTACACTATTCCGGATGACCCAAACTTAACGAAGTTTATCTCGCCCGCATGGGATAAGTAGGACAAGCAGCACAGGTGAAAACTTAAAAATTGCCGCCGTAATCCAAAGCGGCATGACCGGAAACATAAACCGATATGAGCATGCCCGTTTGTCGCAGATAAACATCACTAAAGTTAATATCCGTCAGGCGGCCGCGGATGTAAAGATTTTCATCCAACTCTTTGTTTAGCACCGCATTGACCGAGGCAATCGCCTCATCCAATTGGGAACGCAATTGCATACGTGTCCCGGCCGTTAAAGAATCTTGCAAGGGTTTGTGAATTAACCAGGTAACATAAGACCACATGGGGTGATCCAACGAACGCGCATAATCAACCCGACTAATCGTCAAATTGGTTGAAACCGGGTCATATGTGATGTTGGCGAATGCATAAACATCTCCCCGGGTATCCAAAAATGGCAGGGTCCCTTTGAGGTTAATATTAACTCCGAGTACCAGTCTGTCGGCTGACGGATACACGGATACATTATTGACTGTAATATGGCTATAAAGCGGGTTTTCGGGAAGAACAATTTTGTCATCCCGCAAATAGCGCATCGCCGTTTTCTCCAACTCCTCATAATCCAAAATAAGCGGCACACTGAAATGAAAAAAATCGGACGGTGCCGGGTCCGTATTTAAATTGGGTAGCTGCCGATGTCGCAATATCGGCCTGCCGCCCAAACGAACAACAATCTCTGTCTCCAGTGCGGGCTGCATAAAAAAAGTATTATTATCGGTGCGCCAGGGCGGAAAGTAAATCTTTCTCGGCGCCGCCCATAACCAAACCGCAGGATCCGGCACAACCCGAACGGGTTTTTGAATCTCATCCCAAAATGCCGCCAATTCGTCGCGCAAATTAAATTGCTCTTCCAAGAACTCTTCCATGGAAGTCTTCGCAATTTGCAATAATTCTTTTGTCAAGGGCTTGGTGATTTTATCGGCAATCCGCACAGGACGATTCAGAATATTAACCGTCGGTTTTTTATCCCACTTAAAACTAGTCTTTACGATGGTTTCCACTTTCCAATCCTCGTTAAGAATGGCTCGCCCTTGCACGAATAAACGCAACTGCCCCTTAACTCGGGTAGATAACTGACGCAGTCGCGCCGGGACAAGTTTACAGTTAAACCGGACGGACAATTCCGTCATCAAAAAATCATTGTCGGCGGTCAGATCAAAACCCCTGTTGTATAGATCACAATCTATATACAGATTCCCCAAATGCTTGACAGTAATTCTTTCCTTTATCTCCAATTCGTCCGGCAGTTCCTGACGCAACTTATCCGCCAAAGGATCGGTCCGAATCCGAACCGGCACAGTCAAGTAAGATTTACGTACACGCACCGCCACCTGTTGCGTAACATTGTGCGGCGGTTTTTGGGTCAGTTCGTTCGGTTGTTGTTGTAAAAAATATGCCAGGGTCCCTCCAATCAGTAACAAGGGTAACAGAATAATGCATACAAGAAAAAGAGAGAAATACCGCAACAGACGAAACTTGCGCCGCTTGCCGGCACCAACCTGTTCTCTTTTTTTGGTGCTCGCTGATACCTGTGGGTGATTCTCGATCATAGTTATTGTTTTTCCTATTTTATGTTCATCATTAATCATACTCTTAACGGCCCTCTTTTATTGTCATATCAAAAACGTAAACCGGGTTCTACTGAGTATAAAATAAGAGAACTCTTTTATCCAATTTATGCCGTCATCCTTTGGTATCCGCTTTGGTTACATTGCCGCCGTCATCGGTGCCGTTCTAACCGGCTTTTCACCCGTTCTGGTCCGATTTAGCGAGACAGGTCCGGTAGCAACCGGTTTTTACCGGGTCTTTTTTGTCATCCCCTTTTTTCTTTTATTGATGATGGCGGAAAGATCACCGCGTCAATCCGCAATCACCGCACCAAAGGATTCTCGCGATTATCTGCTGTTCGTCGCTTTGGGAGCGGTTTTTGCCGTCAACCTGACCACCTGGAATATTTCCCTTTTTTACACATCCGTCGCTTACTCCACTCTGTTCGCCAATCTGGCGGCAATTTTTATCATACCGCTCGGCTGGCTGCTGTTCGGCTTAAAAGTGCGGAAACTCTTTATCGTTTGTGCGATTGGCGGTTTTACCGGAGTTGCTCTGCTTTTCGGCACCCAAGAAAATGCCTCGGCGCATTTGTTTGGCAATCTTCTTGCCCTTGTAGCCGCATTCTGCTATGCTTGCTATCAACTACTCATCAATCGCCTGCGGCTCAAATTCACCGCGGCCGAAGTGATGATGTGGACCGGAATATTCACATCCTTATTCTTAATTCCCTCTGTCTTTTTGATGGGCGAAGACCTGCGAATACCGACTCTGTTCGCTCTGACGGTTCTTCTTACTTTGAGCCTCCTATGCCAGGGTGTCGGTCAAGGATTAATTTCTTACTCATTGGGGTATCTGCCACCCAGTCTGGTTTCCCTGACGCTTTTGATCCAGCCTATTATTGCCGCCGTGATGGGCTGGTGGCTGTTTGCCGAAAGCCTCGGCACACTGCAAATATTGGGTATGTGTGTTACTTTAACCTTTCTGTATTTTGCCAAACGCGTCTCTATTCAATAACACGGATCCCGGAACACATTTTGCTTTCGTATGTCGGCGCGTATCTTTATAATGATCCTTGATGCAATCGTCCGCAAGGTATCGCAATTTTTTGCCAAAATGAGTCCGGTTTTTTTATGAGCGGAGATTTCTTAATTGTACCTTTGGACGCCCTGCCCCGTTACTTGGACGAAGAAACGGACGGCTCCGTCGGCAAAAACCGCCAACCACAGCCGGGACGGACAACCGCCGCCAAGGATTACGATGCCGTGAATGTCTGGCTGGAAAGATTCTCCGCTTCGCCGCACACACAACAAAATTATCGCAAAGAAATAGAGCGTCTTTACTTATGGTCTGTCAATCGCGGCATGGCTTTGTCCGACTTGACTTTGGAAGATATGGAAGAATACAAATTGTTCATCAAAGACCCGCAACCTGCGGGCGAATGGTGCGGACCTGCGGTCCCGCGAGACAAGGCTTCATGGAAGCCTTTTGTGGGGCCCCTGAGTCCGGCCAGTCAAAATCAGTCGCTGACCATCTTAAGTACCGCCTTTGGTTTCATGACACAAATGGGCTACTTGCAATACAACCCGTTGCAATTGTTATTCAAGCGCGATCTGCGCCAGCAGATTAATAAGACCGGTAAAATCCAACGGTATTTGGAGCAGGATCTTTGGAAGTTCTTGTGGGAATTCATCAACAATCTGCCGCACAAAACAGAACAAGAAATTGCCGAGTATGAGCGCAGGCTTTTTTTGTTCAGTATTCTCTACTTGCTTGCCCCTCGCTTGAATGAAGTTGCAATGCATAAGATGAACAGTTTTCAAGAGGAACGCGGCAAATGGTGGTGGCAGGTCACCGGCAAAGGCAATAAGACGGCAAGAATTCCCGTCCCGGAAGACATGCTGACGGCACTAAAACGCTATAGGGGTTTTCTGGGTCTCTCTTCTCTGCCCGGTCCCAAAGACGAAACACCTTTAATAGCGGATCTTAAAGGAATGCGCGGCATCACTTCAAAATCCATTTACCTGATCGTCAAAAAGACCATGGCGGATGCGGCGGATGCGGTACAAAGCCTTTCGCCAAGCAAGGCGGAAAAATTACGCAACGCCTCCACCCATTGGATGCGGCACACTTCCATCACACATCAAGCGGATAAGGGCGTGGACATCCGCCACCTCAAAGCAACCGCCCGCCATGCCAGTATCACCACCACACAAAGATATATGCATGCCGAAGAGGACGCCTGGCATGATGACATTAATAAACATCGCCGCGAATGAACGCATCAACAATAAAAGCCGAAAGCATAGCAAGAGAGCCCACGGCGACCTTTCCCCCGGATTACCGTATCCCGCCGGCACAGGTTTCAAACAAGAAAACCCAACAACTGGCACCTGTTTTTGAAGTGAGCCTGAGCGTTTATCAGAGCAACGAGATGCGTTTGGATGTATTTCTCCACCGCCTGTTTCCGGATCTGTCGCGCGGCCGTATCGGCGATTGGATCTGCCAAGGGCAAGTTAACTTAAAAGACAGAACCGGGTTGCCGAAGCCCGCCACAAAAGTAAAAAAGGGAGAGGAAATTCAAATCAGGGCATCACTCCCCGAAAAGACACCCGAAGATCTGCCGGAAAGTATGCAGTTGGATGTTCGGTATGAAGACGATATTCTTTTGATTGTCAACAAACCGCCCGAACTGGTAACCCATCCGGGTGCCGGCAACCCCAACCGGACACTGCTCAATGGGCTGCTCGCTTATCGCGAGGAACAGAAATTCTTGCCCAGAGCCGGCTTAGTTCACCGATTGGACAAGGGGACAGGCGGGCTGCTGATGGTTGCCAAAGATCATCGGACACATCTAAAACTGCAAAGGAACCTGACAAAACATCTGATTGCCCGGGAATATCTTGCCTTGGCGGAAGGCCGGGTCATCAGCGGCGGCTCTGTTAACATGCCGATCGGGCGGGACAAACATCACAGAAAAAAGATGCACGCCTATCCCGTCGAAAACGCGCCCGCGAGTGCCCGAACCGCAATCACACATTATCGGGTCAAAGAGCGTTTTGCCCGCCATACTCTGCTGCATGTCTCCTTGGAAACCGGCCGAACACATCAAATTCGCTGTCATCTTTCCGCCATAGGATTTAGAATTTGCGGCGACCCGCTTTACGGACGCCGTCCTTGTTTTGGCGGCGCGGATAACCGGTTATTACAAAACACACTCAACAAGATTGACCGCCAAATGCTGCATGCCTGTTCTTTGAGTTTCCCGCATCCTCAAACAAAAAAAACGATCCGGGTAACCGTCGAACTGCCAAAGGATATGAGCAATCTTTTGGCGTTTCTGAGACAGCATCAAGTTTCTTCATAAGCATTTGTCCCGGTTTTCCATGCTAACTCCGGCCGGAGGTGTTCTGCACCCCGATTGGCACGCACCCAGTCCGCAGATGCGACAAAGACTGCGCGCGTGTATTTTGCCTCAAAGGTTTTGCCCGCCTTCGCCTTGTTTATTCGGCGTCAAATATGTTCAGTGTTTGCAACAAGAACACGGCACACGCATTATCGCGGCACCCCACTGTGCGACCCCACATGCCCCACATGTCCCACATGCAGACGGCTGCCATACCAAGGTGCCGTTTGTTGCCTGTGCGGTACGGACAGCCGATTGTTTGCCCGTGTTTCTCTGCGATGCCGCAGCCAAAAAGGTGGCGGTCATTCATGCGGGCTGGCGCGGCCTGGTTGCCGGGATTTTGGATAACTTGGCACAGAGAGTGTTTGGACAGCCTGAGGACAGTCCCAATCGGATTCATGCGGCTTTTGGAGCCGCTATTTCTCAAAAGCACTTTGAGGTCGGCGAGGATGTGTACCGCAAAATGAAAAAAGAAGATCGCCATCATCTAAAAGCATCGTCTGTTCCGGCACGCTGGTATGCGAACCTTTACGCCATCGCTTCGGCAAGATTGGTCGCACAGAATATCCTTGTCGGCAAGATTCCGGATTGGTGCACCTACGAACAGGCAAACCTGTTTCCTTCTTATCGCCGCGACAGCGGCTATGGTAAACCGTGGCAAAAAATTTTCAACCTGGTTTGGTTGACTAACGCATAAAGAAGAATGCTTTTGTTGATTCTCTTTGATTTCCCATTGCCGCCGGCAAGGTCGGTAAGGCCGGTAAGTATGCTTAATCAATGACAGCCCGGGTCATTAACGGCAAACAGATAGCGGCAACCATTCTGGAAGAATGCCGGAATACTGTCGCGCAACTCAAAAAAACAGACGGCATGGTTCCCGGCCTGGCCGCGGTTCTGATCGGCGATGATGCCGCAAGCCGCATTTATGTGCGCAATAAAATACGAACTTGCCAAAAGATTGGCATGCGTTCCGAACTGCGAGAATTCCCCGCCAACATTACCCAAGCCGAGTTGATGGAAAATATTGCCAAGTTAAACAAAGATCCGCGGACAAACGGAATTCTTGTGCAGCTGCCGATGCCGCCGCATATTTGTAAAGAAACCGTGTTCTCCTCTGTCAATGCGGATAAAGATGTGGACGGGTTTCATCCAAAAAATATTTGCGCACTTTATTCGGGCACACCAAAAAACTTCATCCCCTGCACCCCCAAAGGGTGTTTGTTCCTCTTGAAGCAAGTTCATTCCAATTTAAGCGGCTTGCATGCGGTGATCATCGGTCGCTCGCTCTTGGTTGGCAAACCCATGGCACACATTCTCTTGGCCGAAAACTGCTCGGTGACCTTGTTGCATTCGCACAGCAAGGAACCCGCCGCCCTGGCATCTCGTGCCGACATTCTGATCAGTGCGGTCGGCGTGCCCGGGCTGGTCACCGCCGCATGGATCAAACCCGGTGCCACTATCATAGATGTCGGCATTAATAGAGACCCTCGCAATCCGGCCGCAATTTGCGGCGATGCGGATTACCCGGCCGTTCGCGAGATTGCCGGAGCAATCACACCGGTGCCCGGCGGCGTGGGCCCTATGACCGTCGCCAGTCTCATGCAAAACTGTATTCGGGCATTCAAACTGCAACACAATAAGCAAAATAAATAATGAGTGTTCTCCGTATTTACAATACCCAAAGCGGTGCCTTGGAAGAGTTTATCCCGCAGGATCCGCCCAAAGTGCGCATGTATGTTTGCGGTGTCACCAGTTATGATGTCTGTCATCTCGGACATGCCCGCACGGCCGTCAACTTTGATCTGATTGTCCGCTATCTGCGCTTCAAACACTACAAGGTGTTTTATGTCCGCAACATCACGGACATAGACGACAAGATTATCCGACGGGCGTTGGCAGAAAAAGCATCCGCCCGGCAAATCAGCGAAAAATATATCAAAAAGATGCACGCGGACTATGCCCGTTTGCGCCTGTTGTCACCGGATAGCGAGCCGCGGGCGACCGAACACATCGACGAAATCATCGCCTTCGTGAGCGGTCTCATACAAAAGAATTACGCCTACCAAACCGGTGGCGGGGATGTCTGTTTTCGGGTGCGTGAGTTTAAGGAATACGGCTGTCTGAGCCGCAAAAAGACGGACGAACTTCTGCAAGGTGTTCGGGTGGAAGTGGATGCAACAAAAGAAGACCCCGCCGATTTTGTTCTCTGGAAGGCATCCAAACCGGGTGAACCGGCCTGGCCCTCGCCCTGGGGGGACGGCCGTCCGGGGTGGCACATAGAATGCTCGGCCATGGTAAGAAAGGAATTGGGAGACACACCGGACATTCACGGCGGTGGCAGTGACCTCATCTTTCCTCATCACGAAAATGAAATTGCCCAGTCGGCTGCTTTAACAGGAAAACCTTTGGCGCGCTACTGGGTTCACTGTGCTCCTTTAACTGTGGACGGACAGAAAATGTCGAAATCACTCAACAACTTTGTCACCATTTCCGAGCTGCTTGACGAATATCACCCGGAGGTATTGCGTTATTTTTTAATCCTGGGACACTATCGTAGCCCGCTGGATTGGAATCACAAAGCGATGCGGCAAGCGGTGACATCTCTCAACCGCCTTTATATTGCACTCAAAGGTTTCTCGTCCGAGGTCTTGACACAGCAACAGCCGGCAACACAACCGACCGCGGAGCGGGACTTCTTCTGTGCGATGGACGATGACTTTAATACGCCGCGCGCTCTGGCGGCACTCTTTGCATTGGCCACCGAATCCCAAAAAAAAGCACAACAAAAACAAGGGGTTGCCGCCGCGCAATCTTTGCTAAGATGCGGCAGAATACTGGGATTGCTTTGTGAAAACCCCGCGGACTTCTTGCGCGGAAAAGTAGCGAGAAACTCGGAAATCACCGAAGAAGTGGAATCCTTGATTGCCCAACGCGAAAAAGCGCGCCTTGCCAAAAATTGGGCGGAAGCGGATGCCATTCGCGAAAAATTAAGCAAGATGGGAATTCTGATTGAGGACGGCGACCAAGGCACCACCTGGCGAACCAAGTAAATTCAATTCGGGGTAATAATAACGGATACGACGGGGACACAAAAATATTTTCCAATTCATTATTTTTAACCGGTTTTTATTATTCTTCTCTCGCAGTTTCTGCGGTGCTTGTCCTTAATCATCTTTAATTATCTTTGTAATTACTATTATTTAAATATCTCTCTCTAATCAGCCCAAAAGACCAAAAGTCTAAAAGCCGGTTTTTAGTGATTCGTTATTTTAAAAGCTCCCTTTTAGAAACCAAGCGATGCAATTTTTAATTCAAATTTTCCATATTCTCTTCCCTTTGTGCAGTATTGCGGGCAGCGGTTATGTTTATGCCCGGTATGTAAATCGGAACTTGAAATCTCTGAGCGAACTTGCCACTGACTTTTTCATGCCCGCTCTTCTTTTTTATACTCTTGCCACATACGATTTCCCTAAAACAGACCATTACGGACTGGTTGCCCTGCTGAGTATCGGGATTGTTCTGGGTTCCGCCGTTTTTGCCGCACCTGTTGTCTTTCTTTTCAAATACCGCACCAAAACCTTTTTGCCGTCCATGATGTTTAATAATGCCGGTTATGTCGGCTTACCGATCGCCCTGATCGCATTTGAAGAAAAAGGATTTCAATTTATGATCATTTTTTTTGCCATAGAAAGTTGCCTGCATGTCACATTAATTTATTACATTCTCGGCAGGCGGGGTTATTTGTTTTTATTGAAACAACCTTTTGTCATCGCCATTCTGGCCGCTCTTGCATATCGACAATCCGGCATACAGGCACATTCTTCTTTTCTGATCACCGTTGAAATGCTTGCAAATGTCGCCCTCCCTCTGACCGTTTTTACACTGGGAACTCGATTGTATGATCCAAGCGGTAAGATCTTTAAATATCTCAAAGAAGGGATCTTTGTTGGCATTCTTTGTCCTTTAAGCGGTGTACTCGCCCTTCTCTCTTGCTTTCTTTTCTTGGAACTTGCCGGCATCTCTTTGTCCTCTTTGGCAAAACAAGTGCTACTATTTTCGGCCGTTCTGCCTCCCGCCATCTCCAATTTCATATTCGCCGAACGATTTAAGCAAGAACCGGAAAAGACCGCTTCCTTTGTGATGATTGCAAACTTAATGTGTCTTTTTAATATCCCCCTTCTCTTTTATTTCATTTTGTAAACTTCCGCACAGCCCGGCCCCAAAAGAACGAACTCTTAAAAAAAAGAGGCGACAAGCATATTCGTAATTAAGAAGGCAACCGGATATTAGACAATAGCCGATCAATGTTTGTCAATAATCATAGGCTCGCCGGAATTGTATCTTGATGACCGCCGGTTTCTCTTGTGGTTTATTTTCAAAATTCAAACGCGTTTTCACTACAAAATGGGTGCGTTTGTTCTTTTTTCCGCATACTCGGTGATTTAGAACATAAAATATAAACAAATGATATGCTGTTCATGTGCTTCTTTTGGAGCGAAAAATAAAACAATAGAACAATAGAACAATAAAAGACCGGAAGTAAAAAATGCTGCATCCCAGTTTGTCTTTCAATGATCCGATCGCTGAAACGGATGAATATGTGGTTTTGGTTGCAGAAACGGATGCCGATTATGACCAACTTTACAGGCTAAGATATCAAATTTACAATGTGGAAATGCAAATTGGAAACCCCAAAGCGGCGGAAGCTCAAACCGATATTGACCGGTATGATGCTTATTCTTCCCATCTCCTGATCAAGACAAAAAAAGAACAACAGATTATTGCCACCTACCGCATGCAAACATACGAAATGGCAACCGAAAACGGGGGATTCTGCGGCTCAAACCGTTATGACTTCAGTAAGCTGCCGTTAGATATTCAAAAACAAGGCCTCAGTGTCAGTCGCGCCTGTATTGGGGCGAAATACAGGAATTCGCGCGTATTCGGTATCCTGTGGAAAGGATTGGCCAATGTGCTTTATCACAACAAACTCAGATACTTTTTCGGCTGCTCGACTATCCCGTCTTCCAATATGCAAGACGCCGATGATTACATTAAGTTGTTCCAAGCAATGGATGTTTACCACGATTCCATTCATGTTCCGGTGTTGCCGGATTCCAAATGTATCTATGAGGACAGACCTGTGGACATCAACACGGTTTCTCTTCCCGCCATATTTGGTCTTTATCTGAGATTTAAATGCTTGGTGTGCAGTGATCCGTGTTTTCACAAAGATTTCAGAGGCATTGAATTCTTAATTTTGCACGACACCGCGCAAATGTCCGACAGACACTATCAAATGTTTTTTGGTGATCGCAAGCGTCTGTTCTGACTTCGTTATGATCATTTGGTTATTTTGAACAATCGATCGCTCGCATCGGTTCTTCCCCCAAGCACCGCAAAAGCGAAAGCAGCAAAATAAAGTTCTCTCAAACATCCGGGTAAAAAGCAATGACCAAATTTTGGATTCTGTCAGTTATCATTTTGATTGCCTGTGTTTTGGTTGCATGCGGTTTCCTGTGGCTTGCCACCAATTACAAACGAAGGCGTTTATGTTTGGCATTTTTTATTCGCTTAACCCGATACGAATTCTGGCCAACACCCTTGTTTTACTTGCCGATTGTCATGTATTACCTTTACCTTTGCATTCCTTGCAGACGTCTTGATCTTCTCACCCCGGTAAATCCCGGGATGCAAAACCCCTTTCATACTCCAAAAACAAAAATCTTATCTCCTCTCGCCAAACATCCCAAGTTCGGCAAGGATGTTGCGGGCTGTATACATTTGCCCCGGAATGAATATTCAAAATGGCATCATCGAATCACCGTTTTTCAAAAAAAATTCAACGCCTATCCTCTGGTCATTAAGCCGGAAAGCGGCGAGAGAGGTAAAGATGTGCATATTATTCACAATGCATCGGAATTGCAAAATTTCCTGGCAGGTCCCCGCCCGGAACAGGATCACCTGGTCCAAGAATACATCTCGGGTCCCGAGTACGGCATCCATTATATTCGGTTGCCCGGCCGGAAAAAGGGGCAAATTGACTCTCTCATACGTAAGGAAAAAATTGTCTTGAACGGGGACGGAATCAATACTCTGGAAAGATTGATTTTGCAACATCCGCGCGCATTCATCATGGCAAAAATACACTTTGCCTTCCATGCGGATCAACTGCATTCCGTTCCTCTAAAAAATCAACAGATCCAACTTGTTACCATAGGCGCCCACTCACGCGGGACTGTGTTTCGCTCCGCCCCGGATCTCATTACCCCGCAATTGGAAGAACACATAGACAATATTAGCAAAGCACTGCCCGACTTTTATGTCGGCAGATACGATCTGATTGCTCCCGGCGACGCAGATCTCAAGCAGGCTCGGAATTTGAAGATCATAGAACTCAACGGTGTTATGGGCGAACCGGGACATCTGTATCATCCAAACACTCCCATCCTGCGCGCCTATGGCATTCTTGCAAAATACTGCAGATCGGTCGTTGCCATTGCCAAAGACAACATCCGCCGCGGCTACAAGCCGGCCGGCGGCCGCTCCTTTTTGGCTACGGTTTGCTCCGCTCTTTCTTCTTAATGCTTCGGCGTCTGATTCCTCTTATACTATAATTTTGTTAACACCATTTAAGAAGAAGTAAGTTTCCACCAAACATATGCAAGTAAGGCAAGCAATGCAAGTCATCCCGGCAATTCTGTCCGATAAAAATGAAAAATAAAAAGTTTTTCATTGAAAGCCACGGCTGCCAGATGAATGTGTATGACTCGCAAAAAATAGCGGATATTCTGTGTTCGCACTTTAATATGTCACGCACCGACAGACCGGAGGATGCCCGTTTACTTCTAATGAATACCTGCTCCGTGCGGGAAAAGGCGCACGAAAAGGTCTTCTCACGCCTCGGTCAATGGAAAAAACTAAAGACTAAAAACAAAGACATCTTGCTCGGCGTAGGCGGTTGTGTGGCTTCGTTGGAAGGCGACATGATTCTCAAGCGCGCTCCCTATGTGGATGTGATTTTTGGCCCGCAAACCATTCATCGGTTGCCCGCACTGATTCGCCAAGTTGTATCCAAAAAGAACATATCCGTTATGGACATCAGTTTTCCGGCAATTGAAAAGTTTGATCATCTTCCGCCGCCGCGCACCGAAGGGACCGAAGCCTTCGTTTCTATTATGGAAGGCTGTAGCAAATACTGTTCGTTTTGTGTGGTCCCCTATACGCGCGGCGAAGAAGTAAACCGCCCCCGGGATGATATTTTGCGTGAAATTGCGGTGCTGGCACAACAGGGCGTCAAAGAAATCACTCTGCTCGGCCAAAATGTCAACGCGTATTTGCACGAAAAGACCGATTTTGCCGCTTTGTTGTTTCGGGTGGCGGAAACAGACGGCATTGAACGCATTAGATACACCACATCCCACCCGGTGGAAGTCACTCGCACACTGACGGATGCTTACAAACATCTGCCGCAACTGGTCAGTCATTTACACCTTCCCGTCCAGAGCGGTTCGGATAGGATCTTGGCAAGGATGAAACGCGATTACACTGTCTTGGAATACAAAGAAAAAATATACCGGTTGCGCGCGGCCCGCCCGGAACTCGCTCTTTCTTCAGATTTCATTGTTGGCTTTCCCGGCGAAACCGCCGAAGATTTTGAAAGAACCATGCAATTGGTCCGAGAACTGCATTTTGACAAATCGTTTAGTTTTCTTTACAGTCCGAGACCGGGAACACCTGCGTCCTATTACGCGGACGAAACCTCGCATGCCGAAAAGAACGAACGTTTACAAAGATTACAACAACTCTTGAACGAACAAACCGCCTCAATTAGCCAAAACATGGTCGGCACAGTGCAACGCATCTTAATCAACGATTATTCAAAAAAAGATCCGAGCCTCTTGCAAGGACGCACGGACAACAACAGACTCACCCACTTTAAGGCAACCGCAGACCGGCACGCCATAGGCGAGTTTGCCGACATCAAGATTATCGAGGCTCTTAATCATTCCTTGCGCGGCATTCCCATCACCGACCGCGACGAACCTGTTTGTGGCGCGAAAAGGTTGCCGGCATACTCGCCCGCATGATCCTTGGGTCGTCCTTGAACTTATGAATTGTAATAATCTGTTCGTTGTATCGGCTCCTTCCGGAGCGGGAAAAACCAGCCTGGTAAAAGCACTTTTGCAAAAACTTGACGAGCTGTGCTTGTCCGTATCCTATACCACGCGTCCCAAAAGAGAAAACGAAACACATACAAAAAATTATTATTTCGCCTCGGTTGAAGAGTTTACAAAGATGCGCGAGCAAGGAGAATTCATAGAACACGCGGAGGTCTTCGGCAATTATTACGGAACGCCGCGGCGGGAAATAGAAAGGATGTTAAACGACGGGCGAGATGTCCTGCTGGAAATTGATTGGCAAGGTGCGGTTCAAATACAAAAACAGTACCCCAAGGCGGTTATGATTTTTATTCTGCCGCCGGACATGAACACCCTGCGAGCAAGATTGGAAACGCGTGCCGCCGATTCTTCCGCAGTGATTGACCACCGCCTTAAAGAAGCCGTCTCGGAAATGCGGCACTATGATCGGTTTGACTACCTGATCGTGAACGAAGATTTTAACAAGGCATTGGAAGACCTTGCCACCATTGTTTACTGTCACCGGCTGCGTCGCAACTATCAACAGAAAAACTTGAAAGATCTTCTTGCCAAACTCGGACTATTGCCGTCATGACCACTGCCGCTGTTTCCCGGGAAACTCTAACCACTCCAAACAAAAGTGAGCGAGTTCTGATGCATTCTTGCTGTGCTCCCTGTGCGGGCGAGATCATGGAAGCCATCATCGCTTCCGGCTTACATCTGACTGTTTTTTTCTACAATCCGAATATCCACCCGAGAACAGAATACGATATCCGTAAAGCGGAAAATATCAGATATTGTAAAAAACTGGGCATCCCCTTTGAAGATGCCGACTATGATACGGATAACTGGTTTGAGCGGATCCGCGGTTACGAGAATGAACCGGAGCGCGGACATCGCTGCACTCTGTGTTTTGATATGCGTTTTGAACGCACCGCATTATTTGCCTATGAAAATAACTTTAGTGTCATCACAAGTTCGCTTGGGATCTCAAGATGGAAAAACCTGGACCAAATCAATGCCTGCGGTGAGCGTGCCGCGGTGCGCTACCCCGATATGCACTATTGGACGCATAACTGGCGTAAAAAAGGCGGCGCGGAACGCATGATCCTGATCGCCAAGGAAGAACAGTTTTATCAGCAAGAATATTGCGGTTGCGTGTTCAGTCTGCGCGATACCAACAAATGGAGACTTGCCAAGGGCCGCAGCAGAATAAAACGCGGTATCAAGTTTTACGCCGAAGCCGAGATGACCAAACCCGCCGAAAACAAGAAAACGGTTTGAAAACGGTTTGAAAACGATTTAAGGAATATTTGGGTTTTGATGTTTCCAAGACATCCGTCAAAGGGATGCAATGGAAACATGGAAACATAGAAACTTAAACTGTTCATCCCCCTCCCCTCTTTCGCCAACAATCGTTTAAATGATCGTCCGTCACCCCAACAGCTTGTAAGAACGCATAAACAATCGTACTACCGACAAAACCAAAGCCGCGTTTTTTTAAGTCTTTGGAAATGCGATCACTCAACGGGGTTGTGGCGGGAACATCCTGCATTGTGGCAACCGAACTCACGATCTGTTTGCCGTCCGTAAAGTCCCAAAGGTAATTCGCAAAACTCCCCTTCTCTTCCCGCAGTCGGATAAATGCCCGGGCATTGAGGACCGATGCTTTTATCTTGAGCCTGTTGCGAATGATGCCGGCATCCTGCCGCAACTCCTCACATCTTTTGTCGTTATACTCGGCTATTTTGTTAAAATCAAACCCATCGTAAGACTCGCGATAATTCTCTCGTCTTTTCAGTATGGTGAGCCAACTTAACCCCGCCTGACATCCCTCCAAGAGCAGCATCTCAAAGAGTTTTCTGTCGTCAAACACCGGCACACCCCACTCCTCGTCATGATAGGCAACATAAAGAGGGTGTCCGAGACACCATTTACACCTCTTTTTGTCTTGTTCCCGTTCCTTCGCGGATTCAGGCTGTTGCTTCACAGGATTACGAATCTATCCGAGCGAATTAACATCAACGGCGGGCGCGTTTGCGTTTCGGATGATCACGCGCCTTGACAATATAAGCGGCCGCAGCCCGTGTTTTACATGATGTTTCTCCATGATCTACTTCCACCTTGCCAATCCGCCCGGCCGTTTCCACCGCCTCATCCGCAAGAGCATCTATGTAGGTTCCAATCGCTATCAAAGACCAATTCATAGAATACCGCGCCCAGTTGGGACTGCGATGAATTTCCGTTTCTATTAAACGCAAATAGTCCCGACCGGTTCCCGCCGAAATCGCATCGGCATTGTCTCGCAAGCAGGCACTCAGTAACGCATAACCGCTTTGCTTGGTAAATTCTTTCCGGGAGGCACACCACTTTTGCATCAATTGCTTTGCCACAGGCGAGCGTGCAAGCATCCCACCCAAAAGGGAGGAATGCAGATAATTGTCCGCGGAACTCACCCAACGATTAGCCACCGTAATATTCATTTTTGACGGATCGGCAATCTTGGTTGCCAGATTGCGCGCATCGTAATTGCCGGTCGCCCAAAGTTGGGTTGCCAAAGAATGGTCGCGCCGGATCTTTTTAAGAAGGATGTTCAAGTTGGCAAAACTCACACCAAAGACATTGTCGGGGGATGCGCCGTGTCGCACATAAATTTTTCTGTTCTGCGCCGTTCCGTAATTTTCCAGTTGGGTCATCACATCGGCAAGAACTGTTGAAGGCATCTTTGTTGGCCCTGTTGGCTTTGTTGGGTCTGTTGGGTCTGTTGGCCCCGTTGGGTCTGTTAGTATGGTTGGCTGCGGCATCTTTGGGGAGAACTTACTCAACAGGCTTCGCCTTCTTATATAATAGAATGTTCCAGACGCAACAGCCTGCGTTTCCATTTCGTCCCCCATCTGTAATGCCCCAAGTCGGGATTCCCCATACCACCGCCACCGCCTTTTGGTTTTGGCAGTATGCGATGACAAGGAATCACCACGGCAAGATCGTTGGCCGCGCAAGCACCGCCGACGGCACGCGGGTGGCTGTTTAATGCGGCGGCAAGTTCTTCGTAACTCAAGGTCATTCCGCGCGGAATACCGGCAAGCTGCCGCCAGACTCTTTGTTGAAAATCCGTCCCTGTAATATGCAGTTTGAGATCACTCAAATCGTCGTTGTTACCGTTTAAATAGCCTCTTAATGTTCTCATCCCGACGGATAAAGCGGGGAAAGAGGATGCAGACGCTCGGCCGGTCTCGTCCGCCGAAACACCGAACCGTTGTTGTATGTCGTTTGCAAGTTTCTCTCGTTCCTCACCGAGAGAAACGGAAACAAGCCCAATTTCGTCCGCTACTATTGCCAAAAAGCCATCCCGAACCACTTCAATTAAGCAGTTGTTCATCTCTTGTCTTTGCCTTTATTCATTTTGTGTGACTGTTCTCGTAGGACGCACTAGGACATACTTAGGACATACTAGGACGCACTCCGAACACCCGCGCCCTCTCTCAGTCGGGAGTAAAATTTCTGAACCCGCGCATCCATACAAACCAAAGAAAGAAAAATAACAGCCATACCCGCATAGGCGTTCAGACCAAGCGTCTCACGCAGCAACACCCAACTGACAAATATTGCGATGGGCGGAACAATGAAAGTTACCAAAGAAACACCGGTTGCCCCCATTTTTCGCATAAGAAGGTAATACAGAACATAGGCCGCCGCGGTTCCGCCGAAAGACATGAACATAAGAGCGCCCCAAACCTCGGCTGTGCGGGCAAGTTGTGGCGGGCCTGCGATAAAAAGAGAAACAAAAAACGACAACATACCGGAACAAAATAACATCGCCGCCGTGGTTTTGATAACGGAATAATTCATGACGAATTTTTTTGCAAAGACACCGGAAAATGCATAGCAGCAGCCTGCCAAGAGGATAAGAAGTTGCCCGAAATTGCGCGGATCAAAATTCGTCAAAGCATCTATGCCAAACAAAATACTGATTCCGAAAAGACCAAGGAGAAGACCGAAAACTTTCAAGAGGTTTAATCTCTCGCTGGCAAACACAAAATGCGCCAAAGCACCGGTAAAGATTGGCGTGGTCGCATTGAGAATGGATGCCAAGCCCGCTTCTATGTATTTTTGCCCCGTTGCAATCAAGAGGAAGGGGGCAAGATTAAAGAATATGCCGAGAATAATAAACGGAAACCAGAACTTGAAACGCAGCGGAAAACGGTGCCCCATAATAAGCGCCAATACCATCATCGCGATGCCGGCGGGGAACAAACGCCAGAAGACCGTTGAAATAGGGCTCAACTCGGTCAATGCCACCGAAAACGCCGGGAAAGACACCGCCCAAAGACACGCCAAGAAAAACAGAAGCAGCCAGTTCAAAGGGTGCATGATAACAATAACCTCAATGCTCTTTTTATCTTTCCCGCAAACGCCGGCTTATTGGATGTCTCATAAACTTATTATACTTCTCTTCTATATGGCATGGCGAATATGCGTTGCATACTTGGTTTCATCCGACAAAAAGAGCGTATCTTTAATAACGAATGCCTTTGTGACGAATTTAACAATAAACGATGTTCTTTTATTTGTCCGCAGGCTAGGAACCGAACCGGGTCAAAATCAGAAAGTTTCTTTCAAGTTTTTTCAAGTTTTTTTAAGTTTATTCCTTTGAACTCGCCTATTTAACTTATGATGCCACCCACCTACCCCCCGTTTCCCCGAGAACAACAAACGATTGATTGTTATTGTTCGCGAGAAACAGGGAACGACATATTTCTAACGAGTAGTCAAGCGACAGTTCAACGTAGGACTCCTATTAGGACAAGGCGGCAGACCAACCAAGATCGGCAATTCTGCAGCAGTCCCGAAGTTCCAAATATCCTCACTCCAACCTACATAAGTAGTACCGGTTTTTCCTCCTCGTAACTCAGACACAATGCGCACATTATCGGTCGATAGATCAGAATCATTACCCGCCAACACAGTAATTACAGAGTTAGAATTGTAATAGGAATTGGTTACGACGTCGGCAAAGACAAAACCTGGGGATGGGGGTAAAAACCCAACAACACCACCAGCCGCGGCGTTGTGTCCATGTTCACTGGCAACACCAGTTGCAACCGCATAACTATCCAAAATTTCTGATTCGCTGCCGGTAAGATGTCCCACTAGAGCACCCGCATCACCCCTTGAAGCGGTTATCCGACCTGCTCTGACATAAACACCGCCCTCAACTATCGTATAAGAATTCGCAACTTCGGCACCGTTGCTATGTCTTCCAATCAAGCCACCGGCTGCCAGGGTATGTCTTAGTCTTATAGCAGTGTCTGTTGTTGACACAGCCTCGGTAACAACCTCACCGCCTACAATTGCATAAGAAGTATTTACCAGCCCCCCGTCAGTTCGTCCTATCAATCCGCCGGCAAACCCGAAAATTTTATCATCATTAGCAGCGGAGGTTCTATGCAACTTGACCACAATATCGCCTGTCGCAACCGCATAAGAATGGTTAATAGAACCCTCGATTAGCTTGCCAACCAAACCGCCTGCCGTAACTTGGATATCCCCGATAGTATCAGTCCCCTCCCGAGAAGACACCGTCAGGTTGCCGGCAACATAAGCATAAGAGCGAGTAATCCTGCTGTCCATACTATGACCAATCAGACCGCCGGCAAACGCATCGGGAGTATTACCATCAGCCCCGGACGCTTCGGCACTCAACAACAACTGATCCGACATCCCTTCCGCATCCGAAAGGTTGACATACACATCACGAATGTCGCTGTTCTCACTCCTACCCGCAAGAACACCCGCATAAGCGCTTCCCAAATTATCGGCAACAATACGATGTGCCACAATGCTCAGATTACTGATTTCCACAGGATCACTCTCACTACCCCTAATATAGCCAAACAAGCCCGCATATTCATATGCACCTTCAGCCGCGACCGACAGATTGGAAATCTCAAAGTTGTTGCCGTGGAAGTTACCGGTGAACGGCGCATCGGCATCGCCGATAGGCATCCAGTCTTCGGTCAATGTGATGTTATCGGTCAACACATAATTACCAACTATGTTTCCATCACCATCTCGGTTATCACGCACCTCGGTCAAGTTCGTCTCGGTACAAATATATTGATAATCCCTGAACTCGACGGGAATAGAAGAGGGATCTTCCGGAACACAGTTGTTTGCCACCAGATCGTAAGGCCGGGTGTATGTAAACCTCGCTGACCTCACATCTGCTGTCGCAGAATCCGCGAACCCATCTCCAATCAGTGCCCCGCTTGTTATATTAATCAACTGAGTTTCCACCGTGAGCGTTCCATTCAAGTGATAGTCCCCGCTTGGAAGAACACTGCCGTCGTCACAGATAATGCCGGCACCCGCATCGGGGAGTGAAACGCTACCGAATAAGCCCGCAAAAATATGAGCATCGTCTGGAAACGGTATTCTGCCAAATATCGGAGTGTCCGGACCGGTCAAGGAATCAAGTGCAAAACTTCCCGGCACAGTGCACACCACCACCGAAACATCCGACGCATCCAGAAAATTAACATTGCTCAAACTGCCGGAGGTGACATCCCAATGAATGTCACTCGGGATGCTCCCGGCACTGACATCAAAGGTTTCAAGAATATCATAATCTACAAAGCCAGAACCAATATTAAACGCATTGCTGCCAGAGGTGTCCTGTGTGAAAATATTTAATTGACGAGAAATAAAAGCATCATCCTCTCTCCTTTGTATCGGACCCGGCAGTGCACCTGGAACAAGGGTTGGTGAACCGCAGGTTGCATCGGAGCATACGGAATATTCCACTCCCAAAGAATCTTCACCCACGGCAATATCACCGATGAACAGATCGAACCTGACTGTCAGATTCGCCACACCGGAAACATCAAAACTTTGGGGGAAACTGGCCTCCGCTCCTTGCAAGTCGGCATTAGACGGTGCGTTATCCGCAAGTTCGAAGTCCGGGTCACGCCACTCTGGATGGAGATAAAAAGGCACGACTCCAATGTCTTGAACATATCTCTCTAAGGCATCCTCATCGCTGAGACTCAAACTCTCATTCGTATAGATATCCGGCGTCACCATCCAAAAAGTCAGAGTGTTGTGAGCCATAGTAGTCGAACCTCGAACACGCTCACTTTCGATCAGGGTGTCCGGCACCAAAAAGCCGGAATTCTCGGCGGTGACCGGATCAAAGTTTTCCGGGTAGGTGATCGTATGCGTCGGGAAGCCCTCTGTTACCCCGTCTTGCTCAACACCGCCAACTTGAGGCACCACTTCCAATGTCACCACATGTCTTGTATTCTCATTGTAATCGCTTGCATGCAGCAGCAGATCTACCGGCAAAGTGGTTTGATTGCCACTTCTTGTCAATAAAACCTCATAATCCGCATATGCATTCACAACACCACCGGAAGTGCTACCGCCGCCACCGCCGGTTGCGGTCACCCCCGCTCCGCTCAGCAATTCCCGCCGAACATCCGCAAAAGTGGCATCGTCCGGGTGTGTTTCCGTCAAAAGATTACGAGCCGAGTTGCCAACTAACGGCGTCACAGTGACTGTAATATTGGCGGTGAGGGTGCGCGCATTTTTCTCGCTTGCTGTCGGCAGATTCCAATCTTCCCACTCAATGGTTGCACCATTGAGCGCGGTCGTCACATCATCGCCGGTCACAATCACAGTGCGTTCAATGCTCGCACCTTGCGCCACAACCACGGGAGCCTCGTAAACATTGCGAATCTCCACAGTGTAGGTGTTCGTCGCCATGCCATCGGATCCCAGGGATCCCGTATCCATGATGGTCGCGACCACTCGATAGGTGCCGACATCCGCATCATCCGGCGTCCGGGCAAAGGCGATGGTCCGATTGATCGCCGTGCTGCCACTCGCCGCCGATTCTGCAACCGCTATTCCCGACGCAATCGCATCACCCGGATCGCCTGCGGGAGTGACCCGCACCCACTCAAAGAGAGGGTCTACCGCGGGTCCGCCCGATGTGCGCGTCACCTCCAATGTATACTCATAATTACTATCCGTGCCGTCATTTGCAAAGTCGGAATCCGTAATCGTCCAGAACCTATTCCCATCGGGCAAACTGCTCAAAATATTGCCGCTCGCTCCTTCGTCAAACATCAGATCTTGTTGGTCGCCCGGTGTCGTGAACATACCGGGCTGATCCACATCATAGTTTAATGTCTCACGTATATCGCCAAAATTTTCAATCGTGCCGGTGTCACTGACAGCAAGATCAGCCTCAGAGTTCTCCAAAGCAAACTGTATTCTACCGTCGGTCACCACATCATAGCCTCCGTCCGGCAATGGGTTATCGCAAGTCGCCGCATTCAAAGTAATGCTAAAGGTTTGTTGGATCTCGGTTGCCGGAATTTCCGGGGCCCGCTCTAATACTTCATTATTCACCGAAATCGTACATCCCTCAGTGTCCGTTCCCGCTTCAAACAATTGAATAGCCGATGCAGCGATGAATTGTGCCGTCAAATTATGGCCCGAATGTTCCAGAAGATCAGGATCTTCCACAAGGTAACGCACTGTGAACGCCGATGATTGTGAGTTCACACGCTCTACCTCAACAGATACCAGCACAGGTTCATCATCTGTGCGTTCAATATTCGCCGCCGACACCGAAATGCTTGCCACATCCGTATCCGAACCGTCCTCTGTCAGTTTGCGGACAATATCAATTTCATAGTCTGTGTTGACCTGCCTGTCGCCAACCCACACATTAAAGATGATGGGCTTGGAAACACTCGGATCTGGTTCGGTCTCATCAGTCGTGCTCGTAGTTTCCGACAAGTTACCGGCGCCTGCTTCCACATACACGCCGAGAAGTTCGGAAGTTGCAAACGCAGTCAAACCCTCAACACCTCCCGTGCCGGCGACACCGGTTGCATTGATCCTTTCAATATATCTACCAACGGTGATCTCTTCCCGCGTCCAGATATCCGGCGTTCGCAGGCGAAAAGACAAGGTATTTTCAACCTTACTCGGATCATTGGTCTCAGTAGAAGTCCCGTTCACACCTTCACCTCCATCTCCCTTGATCGTGATTTCGCTGACAGTCGCAGGATCAAAGTCATCCGTATAGGTGACGGTCGCCAGGCTCACGGCGACGGCTTCTGTGCCTCCCGCTCTTGCATCGGATGTGATGACCATAGGCCGCACAGCCAGAGTATGCACCGTCCCCTCGTTATAATCGCTGGCATGTAATTGAAGATCAGCCAAACCCACTGCCACACTACCATCGGCATCCGCATCCGCATCCATTAGCTCACTCGTTAGGAAACTACGAATACCACCCACCATCGCCGCTGTGAGTGCCGAATCGGTGCGCCGGAGCAGCTCGCCCGGGACCTCTCCGCTGAGATCAGCCGGATAGGTGAAATACAACGGATCTTGTTTATTCAAACCAGTTACATCGTTGGTCACCTCCAAACGATAATCCAGTCTCAGACTATAATCATCCGCACCTGCCGGCAAATTCCATTGATCCCATTGCACCGAAAAATCACTGCCGGCTCCCAGCAGGTCTGCCAAACTGTTCATTACTTCTCCGGTTACACCCCCGGCACCTGTCGGCCGATTGGGGGCACTCACGGAGAGAACAGGCCCCTCATAAACATCCGTAATGTTAAGTTCAAAAGTTCCTTGTTGAACCGCTCCGCTGACGGGGTTCTTGCCATCCGCAATCGTCCAGGTCACCGTGTACTCACCGACATCCGTATCATTCAAACTTGTGGCAAAACGCAGCGAACGCACTATCGTATCCGAATCCAAACCGGCCGGCGTTTCCGAACTCACCTGTCTCAAAACAGACCCTGCTGTCTCTTCATACCAGGCCAAAATAGCACGCTCGGCGGCCACACCCCTTCGCGCCGCCGTGACCGTGTAAGTCAAAGTGTCGCCATTGCTACGCCGAATATCGTTATCCGTCAGATTGAAATCCGCCAGTAAAGCATCCTTCGCCGTATGTTCCGATACCGTCACAACATCCGACAAGTCCGTCAGCGGCGTCACTTCAAGGGCCGTCGTATTCACCGCAAAACTAATCCTTGCTTCAGCCGTACGCGTGACACTATTATCACCGCCGTCCTCAAACGCAAGAGCAAACGAAACACCGGCACCACCGTCCAAGAGGTTGATCGTCTCATATTGCTCCGATGTCAATGTCACTGTCACCGGCACTGTGACCTTAATCCCGCCATCGTCTTCGTCTCCCTCTGCGACAATTATCGGCATTCCGACAGAGATCAAATTTTCCGGCGCAGTCAACTCGGCGGAAGTAAAAGCCAGGGAAGCCAAGTTAGTCACATTCGGCAAGCCGGCATCACTGCCACTTCCCGAAAATGTCAAATCATCGTCTTGCAGGTAAATGACCAGATCAGTCGTACTGCTTGCGGTGGTTTCACCGGGATCCGCTTCAAATGCGGTTCCATCGGAATTACCGAAAGCAGTTGCCAGCACAAAGGTGGCGGGCGTATTATCCCGACCTTCACAAAAGGCTCTATCCGGCGAATCAGCCGCACAAGAAATGAGGTCATCATTTTCCGGGGTGACTTCAAAGGATTGAGAACTCATTGTTATGGAAACAGCAGCAAGTATGTTCGAAAATCCGCGTGGTTCCCCCTCGGTTAAAGTGATCGAGAAGCCTGTCGTGCCATACGAGTGTGGGTTGTGCCCCAAGCCCGAGTAGGTCACCGTCGCCCGGCCGTTCGTCCCCGCTTCCGTAATCGCCGTCACCGGACTATCGCCGGCAAAAACCACACTCGTGCCCTCAATACCGATGACCGGAGCAGACAACACTTGATTGCGCGGCAATGTAAAATCCGCATCACTCACATTAAATCGAAAGGTTAGCGCACCGCCCGTCAAACTATCCTCATTTTCCAACACCGGCGAGCCTTGCGCCCCATCGCCCGCCAACAACTCCACAGCGTCCACTCTCAGCGGACTATTCACCGGCTCCGTCACTCGAATTTTATACAATTCCGGTTCCGCTCCTATGTTGATTTGTTGACCCCGAATTCCATTTTCCTCCAAGTATTCGCTAATGGTTGCTTTGATCACCGCCTCACCCCACACATTACGTGCCAAACTAAACGGCTGCGAAGAGAAAGCCTCTTCTCTGACACCCGCTGCTATCTCTTGGGTAATATCATCATTCGATTGAACTCCCAAACGAATTAATTGGGTACCACGGGCTTCCCCACTGGATACAGAGAGCTGACTGCCTGCAACACCGGGAGCAGGCGTTACTTCCAACCGGACTTCCACAATTTGCTTGCTCTCACCGTCATTGTTCGTGCCGTTGCCATCCGGGTTCACCACCGTAAAACTTAAAATATTCGCTAGCGCATTAATCGCGTCCTCAAATTGATTTGCACTGATTGTTGTTACACTATCATTTGAAAACGACACACCGCCAATCGTCAATTCCGACAAGAAAGCCGGTTCATTCAGACCCGCCACCGTCACCTCAAAGTTAACTTGGGCAATCGCACGGCGACTGGCGTTGTTGCCGTCGGTGCCTTCCGCGCCGGCAACCACAAAGTAACTCAAAGTCCGCATTTGGTTTTCCATATTCAAATCCAAGGTGTCCAGGGACAGATATTCCTCGCCACTCGGTAATCCCGAACTATTCAATTCCGCAAGAACATTCTGCGAAATCACCAGGGCCGGACGGGCGGCACTGCCGTCAGAATTCACCGAATAGCTGTTGTTCGCTACCAGTGTAAAGTACTTGCCAAAGGCATCCGCCGCCTCTTCCAAAACTCCGTCGGCATTCACTTGATACACACCCAGATTGGATACATTCATAATGGCATCCGTGAAGATCACGCCAAAACTGCCGGGGGTCTCAACCGCACTCAATACCGCATTCGGACCATCCCCTGTGTAGTAACGCTGGTTTGTAGTGTCACGTTCAACCACATATCGGCGTTCGCCGTCCGCTGTTTCTATCTGAATTGTCGAATAGCAATTGCCGTCAATGGCAATGCGCTCAGTCAGATTCGCAGCGACCGCGTCTCTGCCATCGCAAGAGGTTACACCGGCAACCACCTCCGCATAATTGCTCTGCGTATATTCAAAAGTATAGACTGCCGGTGTGCGAGGATCGGTATTGCGAGCATCTCCAAAAATGATCTCATCCGGGTCTGTCGGATCAACTGTCACCGTCAGTCTGCCGACATCCGCCGACGCAATACCCGCCGCCGATTCGCCATTGGGATCAAACGCTTCCAAGTTCAAGGTCAAAGAGTTTCCAATCAAAGCGGGGTCTATCAACTTGCCTTCTTTGAGCAACAAACTCACAGTGCCGGCATCATCATCTGCCACCGACAATTCAAACAACGAAAAGTTTCCTTCCTCTCCCAAAGCATCGGCAACATCAGTTGCATAACCTATGCTCCGAACTGCGGCACTCAAATCCACAAGGCGAATGCTCGTTCCCGGAAAGGTCTCGTCATAATCCGGATGAATGTCTGTCAAATTAAACAAGCCGTCAACCACAATCCGAGCATCCGAATTGCCGGCGGCATCCAATCCTTGTTGTTCGCTGACGGATGCGTCGTCCAAGGTGACACCAATGCTTGCAAGACCCAAAATAGCCTGATTTTCATTGGTAATCTGCAAATCAAAGGAAACCGAAACCGGATCCGGCACCAAGCCGGTCGCATTTTCAGTCACTGTCACAGTGAGTCCAAAGGTGCGGCCATCGCCGGCATTTTCCAGAATCGCCGCGTCCGCAACTTCCAATTGGTAATAGGGACCGGAATCCTCAAAGACTAATCTTAATCTTAATGCCCCTTGCAACGCATCGGGCAACATCAAGTCGTGAGTCGGGACATTGGTTGCATTCACCTCACCTTCCGGATCAATGAGATGCACATAGGCTACGACAGTTTCTGCCGCCGCGGACTCGGCAACGGAGACTTTCGACAGAGATTCGACGGACAGTGCCGGCGTATCCGATGTAGCGGTCACCCTCAACTCAATCGGCTCATTCACATTTTGGATTTCGGCATTGATTTCCAACATCACCACTTCTGTGTCCGTTCCTAATCGCACCAATCCGTCGTTCGGATCCAACATATAACGCTGCAGATCGAACCGATAACTACCGGCATCGGTCAAGTTATACTCTTCCGACAACACGCGAGCACTTGCATTTTCATAATCCAACGGTTGTGCCAACACCACTTCATAGGGGGCACTGAAGATCCCGGTTGTGTCGTCCCGCACTGGGGCCGCATTTGTGGACTGCACTCTAAAGTTCGGCTCACCCGCAACATTCAATAAGCCCGGAGAAGGATCAAACGGATTGTCGTCTATCAAAGTGAATCGTGCCAACACTGTTCCGGGCGGTACAGATTCGAGAAGATTCGCCGACACCGACAGAGCACTCGCATTGACCGTGACATCGGCATGCACAGCCTCCAAGTCGATGATTTCGGGCGCCGCATTGGTATCCAGTACCGTCACCAGAACGACCGCATAGTCGCTGAGTGGCAGAAGGGCAGGATCCGCACTCGCGGCTGTCCGCACTAACAAGGTGTAAAAAGGACGAAGACCGAAATTCAACCCTTCAGTCACTGTATCTGCCAGGTACAACTGACCGGTTGAACTGCTGATGGCAAAGTTATCCGTCCCGGACAAATCAATACTCGGATTATTGCCACCAAATAATTCGTCAAGTCCCGGCACATCAATACTATCGCTCTCGATTAAGTCCGTCAAGTCCGCCGGCTGCATGAGCGCGTAAAACGGAGTCGCATCCTCGCCCGAAGCACCTAACTGCAACTCTGTTTGTGTTCCCGAAGCAAGTTCGCGAGCATCCAACACCGAAACACCCGGACCGGGCTCGCCTCGGCCGGGCACCCCCTCGGAAACCGCACCCGCATACAGACCGCTCGGGAAGCGAACTGCCGGCTCACCGCCAAAACCTAGGGTGTTATCGTAAGATACTTTTGTATTAATTGCCAAGGTTGCCCCATTTGTCGGATCCCGCACCACAGCCGCTTCATTGTAAGCGGCCAGGTTAATCGTGAAATCAAAGAGAAGATCAGAAGGCAAACTCACTCCGGGAGGCAAAGTTCCCGGTTGCAAAGCATAATCCAAAAGTGGGCGAAGTCCCAAACCGCGCATACTGAGACGGCCATTGGCATTCAAGTCAAAGTTCGGCGCAATTTGTGGAATGATTGATTCCCGAACTGCGGACACATTGACACTAGCCGCAGTGAGCGTTTCCAAAATAACCGGGTTCAAACTGAACGGACCCTCTCCCGCCGGAGGCGGTGGGTTGTATTCGTACACTATCCCATCACTGCTGTTGCTCTCGGGATCTATCGCATCGACTGTGCCAAGAATCGGACCTCCATTGTCAATGAACTGGGCGAAGCCCGGCAAGAGATTCTGGATGCCGCTCGTCGTGTTAACACGAGCACTCCGGTACTTAAACAGCACCGGCTTATAAATCACATCCGTCACTTCAAGCATAAAAGAAGCCTCGGCCGTCAGGTCAGCCGAACGATTGTCCGCAGCCTCCAAAGTCACTCTATAGCCACTGTAACCGCTTTTATTGAGTATCTCAAAATCTACTGCCGATAATACGCTACTGTTAAGCATTAATGTCGCCTCACCGGCACCGGAACCCGGCTCCAAGTAAAACAGATTGTTCGCCGCATCCGCATCGGGCAACAGCGGGCTGACCGAAATCTTGGGCATGTCCAAGCCCAATACCGCCGGATTATCCGCAGCATCCACATCCGTATAGTTCACTGTCGCCAACTCCGCGTCATCCGCATCAGCATCGGCGGGGCCTTCCGCGGAAATCACTTCCCCGGCAAGAGCAATCGCAGTTCCCACATCCCCTTCGGGCGTTGCGCCATTATTCACTTCGTCATTATTATTGTCCGTCAATGTCAATACGGGAGCTTCGTTAACATCGGTTAAATCAATATTGACAGCGGCATAATAACTACATGCATGATCTCATAAAGGTTCTGGACTCTGAGTTTGGTATTGTGCGTCCTCAGATCAAGCAGCCGGATGTTCTGTCGGACGGGTCGAAAATAGATCCGGCAACGGGTCTCCGGTATGTGGAGCTAGATGAATGAAACGGGCAAGAAAGATGGATAGCTGTTTTGCTCTCACCGCCGCAGACAGCGGAGGCTTGTTGTTGATAAAACTGTCTAGGTGTATCCGCTGGCAAGACGGTACGGTGTGCGAGAGCGGCTGCACCGCGGAGGTGATTTGAAATGAGAGGAACACGTTTACACTACATTGGTTATCGCGTGCGCGGTTTCAATAAAATGGTGGTTTTAGCAAACAAATATTCAAACATGTCTAAAACCACCAAAATCAAACTGGACACCTTAGCGTTCGCGCGCAAACATGGTGTCGCGGCCGCGTTGGATCATGCCAGGATCAGTCGTGCTACATTCTACGAGTGGCAGCGGCGTTTCCGTGAAGGCGGGGTCGATGAACTGGCGAACAACTATGGGTATCAGCCCAAGCGGTCCAACACCTGGCCACCGGCACTGATTACCAAGATCCGATCTTGGCGACAAGAGCGTCCGAACATCGGTGCCGGTAAACTGGTCTGCTTGTTACCCGAATGGTGTCAGCAGCGCGGGCTGCCGCTGCCCAGCCAATCAACGCTCTCTCGCATCATTGCCGATGACCCGGATAAGATGCGGTGCAAACCATCGCGGTCCGTGCCGAAACGCCTGCGGCAAGGTGCTCCGCGCGAGCGCAAGGACATCCGCTTTGTTGCGGGCCGGAGAGGTGAATGTGTTGCCTTTGATACGCTCGTCCGCATCGTCGATGGCCGGCGCTTTTATTGGCATGTCGGCATTGATCTATTTTCCCGCTTCTCACTGGTCAGTGTCGACACCTCGGCTGCTTCGGCCAGTTCCGCCCAGCTCTTTACCGCCATGCAAAACATACTCGGCACTCGGATCGAAAAAGTCCTCACCGATAATGGCAGTGAGTTCGCCAAAGACTTTCACCGGGTCGTGACCGCAAACGGCAGCACCCACTGGTATACCTATCCAAGGAAACCGCAAATGAATGCACACTGCGAACGGTTTAATCGCACTCTCTGGGAAGAGTTCGGTTGTCATATGCGGCATCTCTTGGTTAAGGATATGCCAGCATTCAACGCCAAACTCATCGAGTGGTTGGCTTGGTATAATCTGGAACGTCCCCATTATGCTCTCAAACAACTCTCGCCAATCCAGTTTTTGCAAAAACAAAAAAAGTCCAGAAATGGGTGGGATCATACACTACAGGTTTCCAAGTCTTTTGCCGCCGTAACATTGTTCGTGCAAGACGCATCAACACCGAAACTCACAGCACCAACAAGCTCCTCCACATTTTCCAAATCTTCGGCTGACAGGGCCCCGGTCGTTACATTCTCATAATCCACTCCGTTCAAGGAGGCTTGCAAAGCACATGCGTTGTTGCGTCCTTCCGCCTCGTAATTCAAGGCATCGCCGATATCCGAACGCACCCGAGCGCGATTATTCTGATTGTCCACATAATAGCGGCCCATGCAAGAGGTATCGCCGGGAGCGGATGCCAGTTGATAGTAAATTGTTGGCGTGAATCCGCTAGGGTATCCCTGCTCTTCCGCATCATCCGGAATCACCGTGCTAATTCCCAGACCTGTCAGTAAATTACCCGTACCGCTTACAGGTGTCCCGGGATCACTGTTTTCAGGAATTGTGCCACTCAGCCCGTATGTTTTAGTTTGATTTTGTACAGTTTCGTCAGCCTTGCCATCAAACCGGACAAAGTTGGTAATTTGTGGATCGATTGCAACAGCCGCAATCTTGATAGTAACACGATGTTCCACATTAACCGATTCACCGGCGGCATTCGTATAGGAGATCCTTGCCACCACTTCAAACTCGGAAACCTCTAACACATTAACCACATAGTGCAATTGGAATTCGCGACCATAACTATTTCCATCTTTGAAACGGATCTCGCCCGCGTCGTTCACCCCAAAAAACTCATTGGCAAGTTCACTGCCTTCCAGTTGAAAAGAAGTATTATACGAACTCACTCCTTCCGGCAAGAGTGCGAGAACCTCATTCGGTTCCAGAACCACCTTTCCTAAGACCTGATTAGCCGATGTCGTAGTCTCCCCCCAACCGACCAGGTTGTAACTCGCGTGCGAAAATACGGAGCGAGGATCCTTTGGGTCGGGAGCGGGGGCAGCGGATCCACTATCGGAGGAAACCGCACATGCCGTGAGAAACGATGCCAAGCAGAGAACAGACACAAATCCAAAGGCGCGCAGATTTAAAGAACCCGGCAGGACCTGTGTTATTCGCCATCGGGCAAAAGACGATGCTTCTTTCCCGCAGCTTCCTTTAATGTTTCCTTTAATCACAGTTGAGATTCTAATTGTATTTGCAATTGTATTTGCAATCGCATTTGCAACCGAACTTCCAATTGAATGAACCCGATTAATGGAATTATTAATCAGGTTACTAATGATGAGGTGTATATGATACATATTATTTTCTCCTATATATTTGTAGTTTTAATAATGTGAAAAATGTTCTTAAGGAAATAAAAAACAGAGACACGAACATCCCTTGCGTAAGAATCGTAATGCGGCATCCGGTCGCAATCATCGGTCGCCATCATACGAAAAATAAACAATATTTCCAAACACATATATATTATACACTAAAGAATGTCGGTTTTTGCATGATCCCACCCATTCCCGGATTTTTTTGTTTTTGCAAAAACCGGATCGACGATAGTTGTTTGTGAGCATAATGGGGACGCTCAAGATGATCCCAAGCCAGCCAGTCCGGATATATTCCCAAAATCTACCCGCACTGATTATTCGCTCGGCACCGGCTTAAACCGGATAGCAGACGCATCCTGCGGAAGGCAGCGCATTGTGAATTCTGCTGTTTCGTATTTAATTCTTGATCAAAATAAAAAGAAAGCGGGTAAGCGATGGAAAGTTTCGCCACCACAAAACAGCAAAACAGCAAAATTCAAAACCGGTATCCATCAAGTCCGTCAAGACACCGCTTTGACGGCCGGGGTGTCCTCCCGTAATTGTTGCATCACTTCGCCCAATGTGTGAAAAGAACCGCAAACCCAAAACACAGTCGGCTCACTTCTGAGACGAAGCGATTGTAGCAATTGCTTGGCATGATCGTACCAATGGGTGCGGGCGTGCAAACGATTCAATGCTCTCTCCAAAGAAGTTTTGGCAACGGAGATTTCTTTGGGCGCACCCTCGTCGGTTTGCATAAACAGCGGGAAAAGATGCCATTCTTTAATATGAGGCGAGGTGATTTTTAAAAACTCTTGCCAGTCTTTGTCCGCGCGCATCGCAAAGATAATTTCCGCCCGGGCATATGGAAAGATCTTTTCTTGCAGCCTATGCACCAGGATGCGCGCCGCTTGCGGGTTATGCCCCGTATCCAAAATCAAAAGATGTTGACCGAAACGGATCTTTTGCCACCTGCCGATTAATCGGGCTTTATGCCAGGTCGCGGCGACAAGATCCGCATCCCATTTGTCGTCAAAAACATTCAACGCCTGCCAAGCGGTTGCCAGGTTCACCGCCAACTGATCTTCGTTTGTGGCACACAACACCGCCGGCTCTCTTTTTAGTGCATCGGTTTGCGGGTCATCGGTGTTACCCCGGACAAAGCGGCGAGAAGCATAGTATTCGACGATCGGCTCTTCCGCAAAACAACACTCGGTTAGGCCCTTGCCCCGAACGCCGTAATCGCGATTAACACACAACAATTTCGCACCCGCTTGCTCTGCGGCATTAATGACTTCAGCCGGCGGAGACGGCTCGCCGCATATCAACGGCACACCTCTCCTCGCAATACCCATTTTTTCGTGCCCGATAGACACACGGTCCTTACCCAGCCTGTCCGTATGGTCTATGTCGATGGAAGTAATCACCGCGCAGTTTGTATCAAGAACATTCACCGCATCCAAACGGCCGCCCAAACCCACCTCCAAAACCCAAGGAAACGCGGACCTGCGAGAAAAGATATCCAAAGCGGCCAAAGTGCAATATTCAAAGTAGGTTAGTTTGACTTTTTGTTTGGCACGGTGCACTCTTTCCAGAGAAGCCAACCATTCTTCGTTATGTGCTTCCTCGCCGTTGATTTGCGCCCGTTCGTTAAACCGCAACAAATGCGGCGAAGAAAAAAATGCCGCCGGATAACCCGCAACCAATAGTGCCTGATAAATAAGATTGGCACAACTTCCCTTCCCGTTGGTCCCCGCAATCGTAAAAATAAACGGCGGCGGGCGAATCTCCGTGCGTCCGAGGACAGCCGATATCCGGTCCAACCCGAGCAACACATCTTCCGCAGACAGCCCCTGCTTTGCTATCTGTTCTTTAATGTATGCTTCCGGTGCTTCCGGGGTCATTGGTGGCATATCTATTTAAGATATCATTTAAGAAGCCGCTTAAGAAATTATTTAAGAAGCCCTTGCAAGAAGCCATTTAAGAAGCCGGGCATCTTTGCTATGTACGGCAAAACCGGTAACCGGTTCGGAACCTCAGTCTGCTTTGGCGAGAGGATAAAGAATATTGAGAAGCGAGGCAATTTTTGTTCGCAGTTCATCCCGCTGCACGATTAAATCCAAGGCGCCGTGTTCTAACAGGAATTCACTGGTTTGAAAGCCCTCGGGCAGTGTCTGCTTGACCGTTTGTTTGATCACGCGCTTACCGGCAAAACCTATGTCCGAGCGCGGTTCGGCTATATTAATATCACCCAGCAGGGCCAAACTGGCACTGACACCGCCATAGGTCGGATGGGTCATCACGGAAACATAAGGAATCTTCTCCTCGGCAAGTCTGGCGAGAGCGGCACTGGTTTTGGACATTTGAAACAGCGAAATTAATCCTTCTTGCATGCGCGCCCCGCCGCTGGCGGAAAAGCAAATATAGGGGATTCGTTTTTTCAAACAAACTTCCACTCCCGCCACAAATCGTTGTCCCACCGCCGAACCCATAGACCCTCCCATGAATTTAAACTCAAATGCGGCGGCAACCACGGGACGCGTTTCCAATGTGCCCTCCATCACCAACAGGGCCTCATCTTCGCCGCTATCCGTACGTGCCTGTGTCAAGCGATCTTTATATCGCTTGCTATCCTTAAAGCGCAACGGATCCGCAGGCAGAATTTTTTCGCCCAGTTTGATTCTTTCGCCCTTGTCCAGGAAAAAGTCCAATCGCTTCCCGGCGGGCAACGGCATATGAAAATCACACTTACCGCAAACATTCAGATTCTTTTCCAATTCGGGCTTGTAAAGAACCGCACTGCACGAGGTGCACCTCTGCCAAAGACCCTGCGGGACTTCCTTTTTACGGGACTCCGTGCCGGAAACCCCGGAAACAATCTTATTTAGCCAACTCATCGAACAAATCTTTCAATAAATTCATTATAACAAGAACAAACGGAATAGGGGCATCCGTAAAAAAAGAAAAGAGATGAAAAGGATAGGATGCCCATTCGCGAGCTCACCGGCATCAGAAACACAGCCGGCCGGCTTGCCTTGCCGTCCCACTGTCCTACCTTCCCAGCCCCGCCCGATTGCGGGGTTTAGTTTAAGTTGTAGAAAAATCGGCACTTGTTAAAGATGCACTCTTGGCCGCGCACGCATCGCCGTTTCACAGAAGATTCACAGACACTGCATTGCTGCTTCACGGCATCTTCATAGCCGCTGCATCGCTGCCAAAGCGATCTGTTTGGCTCGCCGAAGCAGCCAAACGAGACCTGGTCTGCTTTTTTATTCCGTTTCTACTTACCCGCTGCTGACAGTCTACTGCCGCTGCTGTTGCTGTTGATCTTCTACGCTGACAGAAAGACAGTTCAGAACGGGGTATTGGCCTGTCTCGCCCAGATCCCAGACAGGGACAAAGGGGGCACCCAGACCGTCAGTAGTAGAATCCTCTCTCACTTCGCCCGTCCTCGGATCACACCAAAAATTATCCCAATCGGCATAGATGCCTGTGAAAGTAGTCGGGCTTTGCAGAGCGTTGGTGGTCAGGCCCATTCCACCGCCCACACTGGTTGGCTGTCCCGTGATTTCATTATCCCAATAGGAGGCGATAACCGTTGGTGTGAAAGTGCTAAGTGTCTCATTGGAACCAAGTAACCCGCCGACATTCCCGCTGCCCGAGACAGGAGTAGCCGCATAGGAATAACGAATATCGGGCCCGCCAGCGCCAACCAGACCACCGATCTTATTACTACCGTCAACAGTGCCGCCGACCACATAGGAATGATTAATAGTACTAATATCTCCTCTGCCAATCAAACCGCCGACTTGATTATCACCGGAAACATCTACGCCGGACACATAGGAATGATGAATCTCAACAGGCTCCAAATTTGGAGTGCCGCCAGGAATGCTTCCACCATCCGGTCTGTCACCGATCATGCCGCCGACATTATTATTACCGGTAACAGTGCCACCGAATACGGACACAGCACGAATCATAGCAGCATCCACCACTCCGACCAGGCCACCGACCCCCCGAACGGCACCGGTAACAGTGACATTGACATTGACATTGAACACGGATACAGCACGAATCGTAGCCTCGTCCGCCTGACCAATCAGACCGCCGACCCCCGCCCCCCGACCGGTAACAGTGACATTGAACACAGACACAGTACGAATCGTAGCCTCGTCCACTTGACCAGCCATATCGCCGACTTGACCAATCAGACCGCCGACTTGAGCATTACCGGAAACAACAATATCGGATACATAGGAATTACGAATCTCAACGTGCGACCCGCTCGCGCTCACGCTCTCCGCGTAACCGATCATCCCGCCCACTCGATTCCGCAGCGGACTCGTTACCGTTCCCCCAATCACCGACAGATTTTCATAACGAGCCGAGCCGCTAAAGCCCGCGAGCAGACCCACATTAGCGGCACCACCGCTAACATTCGCATTCAAGAGACGCAAATTTTGAATGCTACCATCTTGTAAAGAGGCAAATAACCCCACTCCAATCGCATCATCAGCCGCAGAGATGAACAGATCGGCAATATGATAACCGCCGCCGTCAAAGGTTGCCGTATAACGGGCGTTGCAAGTATTCGTATCAGAACATTCGCCAATCGGCACCCAGCCACTGCCGGCAGGATCCGTCCAGTCGTCCATATTAACACTGCTTCCGTTATAGGAATCCGCATCGCTAAAATTCAACGAGCGGGTCAGTTCGTAACCGGCACAGCCATCTGGGACCGGGCAACCCACAGAACCCACAGCGGTAATGGTGCCGTTATTGCCATCATCCACCCCATTGCCATCCAGATCATCGCGTAGCCGCACCAAGTCATCCAAAGTGTAAATCTCTATCAGGCTATTATTATTGTCATCCACATCCGCCGTGTCCTCTGTGCCGTCATTGTCATCATCCGGATCCTCATCGGCATCACGACAACCGTCACCGTCATTATCCGTCATCCTATTGGATTTCCAGCTCGTTTCCCCCCGCCGGCAAAGATCCACAAGATCATTCACACCGTCATTGTCATCGTCCAAATCCTCGTTGCTGTCATCGCGACAGCCGTCGTTGTCATGGTCCGTCGTTGTATCGGAAGTCCAGCCTGTATCGCCGCGCGGACATGCATCTAACGGACTCATTCCGTCGTCGGCAAGATCATTCACACCGTCATTGTCATCGTCCGGGTCCGCCGTCAAGTCTGTTTGACAACCGGCAACCACACTATCCGGATCACCATCATTATCCGTATCGGTGCTCGCACAGGCATTCGTCGGAAACGCATCGTCGTCATTATTAGTACCATCAAGATCAATATCCGTACCCACACCCGCATCCGCTCCGGCCCTGCTACCCACAGAAGATGACAGCCCGACATCGCCGTTCTCATAAAGTACCGCAATCGTGATGTTATAGGTGATTTGATTGGTTAAACCCGTAATGTTGTATATCACACGGGCACCTTGCAAAACATCCGCGCCGGTAGCATTAAGTTCCGCCATGTCGCCATCACTCACATTGGCAACATTGAACCAAACAATATTAAACCCCGTAATATTCTCCTCAGCCGGATTGGTCCAACCCACGAGAATATGATCCTCGCCGACCAGGGTTTGAATGTTCGAGACAACCGAGATGTTGGAAGAAATAGAGTTGCCGCCGCCACTGCCGCCACCACCGCCAGCACAACCTGCCAGGACCAAACCGAATAGTCCTGTCAGCAGAACGGTGCATATTAAACGAGATAAACGAGACGGGCGAGACGGGCGAGACGGCCGTTTCATCCGCAGGCCGGCATTAGCATTAAAAAAGACCGCAGTTAGCGGCGATATAATCCGCCCGGTAAATAGCCTTATTAAAGGATAAACATTTGGGACAGAATGATGAATGCCCTGTGCACATGCCGGGCGGGACAGTTGGCCGGCTGTTCCTTTCGCCGACCGAACTGATAAAAGGTTAAGTTTATTGATCATTTTTTATTTAAGAGTTACTGGTTTATACAATTTTTTTATAAGGTTAGCATTATAACACCGATTTACAAGTTTGCATGCATATAATCCTACCTATTTTCGGACTTTTTTATTTTTGTAAAAACCGGATCGGCGAGAGTTGTTTGAGAGCATAATGGGGATGTTCGCGATGATACCAAGCCAGCCATGCGATGAACTTGGCGTTGAATGCCGGCATATCCTTTAAATAGGAGATGTCGCATATGACAACCGAACTCTTCCCCCGAGATATTTTTAAGGAGTGCGATTGAATCGTTCACAGTGTGCATTCATTTGTGGTTTCCCCAAAAATAAAATAGTATGGGTATGCCAGTGGGTGCTGCCGTTTGCTGTCACGACCCGATGGAATGCGGCGGCCACCGATGATGCGGATGAGCGTGTATAATCCCACCCATTTTCGGACTTTTGGTATTTTTGCAAGAACCGGGTCGCCGATAGAATTTTTTAGATTAAAAAAGGGGAATTATATACTTGATTACCCATAAAAAATAAGAAAGTACGGATCATTCTTCGATTAAATTAATTTTTTTTGTTTTAGGATCATATTGAAACCTCTGTGCCAATTCTTTCTTGGTAGGATCATAACCCGCTTGACCCTTTAACGTCTTGGACTTCTTGGCACTCGCCAGATGCCTGAAAAATTCCTCAAACTCTTGCAACTTGATCTTGCACCGAGGATCTTCTTTTGAATGGGTCTTCTTCATCGTGTTGCCTCAAACTCCAATCCTGATAAACACCATGCTAGCGAGGCGGCTGCAGCCACTTTCTTTCTCATCTGCTCACCTACCGCCTCCCGATGAGCTGCTGATAAGTCAAGCGCGGTTCGGCTATATTAATATCACCCAGCAGGGCCAAACTGGCACTGACACCGCCATAGGTCGGATGGGTCATCACGGAAACATAAGGAATCTTCTCCTCGGCAAGTCTGGCGAGAGCGGCACTGGTTTTGGACATTTGAAACAGCGAAATTAATCCTTCTTGCATGCGCGCCCCGCCGCTGGCGGAAAAGCAAATATAGGGGATTCGTTTTTTCAAACAGACTTCGACTCCCGCCACAAATCGTTGTCCCACCGCCGAACCCATAGACCCTCCCATGAATTTAAACTCAAATGCGGCGGCAACCACGGGACGCGTTTCCAATGTGCCCTCCATCACCAACAGGGCCTCATCTTCGCCGCTGTCCGTGCGTGCCTGTGTCAAACGGTCTTTATATCGCTTGCTATCCTTAAAGCGCAACGGATCCGCAGGCAGAATTTTTTCGCCCAGTTTGATTCTTTCGCCCTTATCCAGGAAAAAGTCCAATCGCTTACCGGCGGGCAACGGCATATGAAAATCACACTTACCGCAAACATTCAGATTCTTTTCCAATTCGGGTTTGTAAAGAACCGCACTGCACGAGGTGCACCTCTGCCAAAGACCCTGCGGAACTTCCTTTTTACGGGACTCCGTGCCGGAAACCCCGGAAACAATCTTATTTAGCCAACTCATAGAACAAATCTTTTAGATAGATACATTTAATAGATACATTATAACAAGAATAAGCGGATACGGGCATCCGTAAAAAAAGAAAAAGAGATGAAAAGGATAGGATGCTCATTCGCGATCTCACCGGCATCAGAAACACAGCCGGCGGACTTGCCTTGCCGTCCCACCGTATCCGTCCCAGCCGCGCCCGATTGCGGGGTTTAACTTGTAGAAAAATCGGCGCTTGTTAAAGATGCACTCTTGGCCGCACACTCGTCTTCGTTTCACAGAAGATGCATAGACGCTTCACAGACGCTTCATCTTCGTTTCACAGCTGCTGCATAGACACTGCATCGCCGCCAAAACGATCTGTTTGGCTCGCCGAAGCAGCCAAACGAGATTTCGGTCTGCTTCTTGCTTTTGCTTGTCCGCTTTGCCTTCTCGCTTACTTGCTTATCTGCTTATCTTCCCTGTGCCGAGAGGCCGCCCGGCATGCAGTTCAGAGCCGGGTATTGCATCTCGTTACCAAGATCCCAAACACTTAAGAATCCGGCCGGTTGATCATCCACTTCCATCACTTCACCCGTGTCCGGATGACACCAGATGCCGTCCCAGTCGGCATAGATATTGTCCGAACCATCCGCGCCGGCGGTAGTAAAATCGGTCGGTGATTGCAATTCTGTTGTGGTATAGCCCACACCAAAATTACCGTCATTGGTTAAATGCCCGGTGGTCTGAGTATCCCAATAGGAAACATTGACGAAGGTTTCTGAATCGGAAATACCGAACAAGCCACTAGCAATTCCAGCTCCTGAAACAGATCCGGTGGCGGAATAAGAAACATGAATTTGAGTGCTCGATATATCTCCAATCAGTCCGCCAATACCACTGCTGCCTGCAACACTTCCGCCGGACGCATAAACATAGCGAATATCAGCATTATCAGCATCTCCAACCAGTTCGCCAACACGAGCGCCTCCGGAAATATTTCCGTCGGATGCATAAGCATAGCGAATATCCATCATCTCCCCAGATCCAGCCAGTCCGCCTACAGTATTTCCCCCCGCGGAAACATCTACATCGGATATACCGGCATAGCGAATCTCCGCACTATCCGCATCTCCAACCAGTCCGCCCACGTCGGATCCCGGACTCACCACACTGCCACCAGTAACCAACAGATTTACATAACGGGCATTCCTTCCATGGCCTACCAGCAGACCCACATCACTGGCACCGCCACTGACACTCACATCCCGGAGATGCAGATTTTGAAGACTACCATTGAACGCACTAAATAAGCCCACTCCATTGTCGGTAGCCTCCGCAGCAATGAACAGATCGGCAAGAGCATAATCCCTGCCATCAAAGATTCCCGTATAAGGGGTGCAATCATCAACGGCAACACAGGAGCCAATCGGCACCCAGCCGCTGCCATCGCGATCCGTCCAGTCGTCCATATTAACACTGCTTCCGTTATAGGAATCCGCATCGCTAAAATTGAGCGAGCGGGTCAGTTCGTAACCGGCACAGCCGGAACTCGGACAACCCACAGTGCCCACCGCGGTAATCCCGTCATTCTCATCATCATCATCCCCATCGCCATTCAGATCGCCGCGCAGTAGGGCTAACTGATCCAAATTGCGAATTTCTATGAGACTATTATTATTGTCATCCACATCCGTCTCATCCGGGACAGCATCATTGTCATCGTCCGAGTCTTCGGTCAAGCCTGTTGGACTTTGACAACCGGCAACCAAACGATCCGGCATGCCATCCTTATCCGTGTCGGTACTGGCACATGCATCTGTGCGAAACGCATCCTCTGCGTCTTTTGTGCCATCATTGTCATCGTCATCATCACAGGCATCGCCTGACCCATCTGTGTCATTATCATCCTGCCCCGGATTCCTATCTAGCGGACAATTATCATCCGTATTCAACAATCCATCACCATCAATATCCGGATTGATTCCGGTTTTGCCTTCAACCGCAGTCGAAGGGACGGGATCTTGACGACCCGCATAACGCACCGAAACTGTGATCTTGTAGGTGTTGTCATAGTTTAGATTCGGAATCTTATATGTAACCGAAGCACCGGCTGTAACATTTGCCATGGGAGGATTAAATGGTTCCATTCCTCTATCGTTCGCATCGGCATTATCATCCACATTAATCCAATTAATATTGAACCCGATGATAGCCTCCTGACCATCCTGACTCGGATTGGTCCAACTCACGGTAATATTATTTCCACTGACCATGACTTGGACATTGGAAACAGCCGGAAAATTGGGATCACCGCCGTCACCCGGATCCATCCCGGCCGTGCCTTGAACGGAAACCAAGGTCGAGGATGTGCCATCCGCATAAAGCACCGCAATCCTGATCTCATAGCGTTTGCCATTGGTTAGACCCGTAATGTTGTACATCACCCGACTCCCGGGCTGCAGCAAATCAGCATCAGTAAGGATCCTCATTCCCTTATCGTTCACATCGGCATCATTACCAACATTGACCCAAGTAATATTGAACCCGGTGATATTCGCCTGATCCGGGTTGTTCCAACTCACGAGAATATGCTCCTCACCTGCCTTGACTCCAATCTTGGCAACAGCACGAGGATCACCGCCTCCGCCGCCGGAACCGCCGCCTCCGCCACAACCGGCAAGGACCAAGCCGAATGTGCCTGCCAGCAGAACGGTGCACACTAAACGACCTAAACGAGCCAAACGAGATGACCGTTTCATCCGCCGGAAAGCATTGGAAACTGCCGTTAAGGGCAACGCAATTCGCCCAACAAACAACATCAAAGCTTTTGAAAAAGCTTTTGAAGTATTCGGAACATTATTAAGACCCCGTGCGAATGCCGGGCGGGACAGTTGGCCGGCTGTTCCTTTCGCCGACCGAACTGATAAAAGGTTAAGTTTATTGATCATTTTTTATTTAAGAGTTACTGGTTTATACAATTTTTTTATAAGGTTAGCATTATAACACCGATTTACAAGTTTGCATGCATATAATCCTACCTATTTTCGGACTTTTTTATTTTTGTAAAAACCGGATCGGCGAGAGTTGTTTGAGAGCATAATGGGGATGTTCGCGATGATACCAAGCCAGCCATGCGATGAACTTGGCATTGAATGCCGGCATATCCTTTAAATAGGAGATGTCGCATATGACAACCGAACTCTTCCCCCGAGATATTTTTAAGGAGTGCGATTGAATCGTTCACAGTGTGCATTCATTTGTGGTTTCCCCAAAAATAAAATAGTATGGGTATGCCAGTGGGTGCTGCCGTTTGCTGTCACGACCCGATGGAATGCGGCGGCCACCGATGATGCGGATGAGCGTGTATAATCCCACCTATTTTCGGACTTTTGGTATTTTTGCAAGAACCGGGTCGCCGATAGAATTTTTTAGATTAAAAAAGACAAGTTTTGTCCGTATTGAATCATCCCGCAGAAGTCGTCGCAACCCACAAAATTCCAAAGAATACGGACATCGACGGACATCGGTTTATTATCCGGGCAACCTTTCTCCAAAACGAATTCTTTTTCCGTCCGCGTAATAAGAATTTTTGCCTCACAAGTTGTTCTTTACAAACGCCGTGTGTTATAATTTACAGGAAAATTAATTATATTATCATTCTTTTTTTACATTACAGATCAGGGTGCGCATAGCGTCGGTTTGTAGAAAAGAGAATTTGTTACAACCCTTGAAATAAGAAAATTATGGAAGTTACAATCAACGAACTGCTAAAAGTGGGAGCACATTTCGGGCATCGGGCTCGGTACTGGAATCCCAAAATGCGGAAATATATCTATGGCACCTATAACAACATTCATGTCATTGATCTAAGTAAGACACTTGTTCGGCTCAGACAGGCAAGTGAAACAGTGTATGACATTGCCCGCAGAAAAAATAAAATTTTGTTTGTCGGGACAAAGAAAACCGCTCGCGAACTCATTCGCCGGCATGCCCAATCTATCGGACAATGTTATGTCAATCATCGCTGGATGGGCGGGATGCTAACAAACTACAAAACTGTGAGCGCGTCCATAGAAAAGTTGAAGGACTTGGAAAAGAAAAGCACGGACGGCTCTTTGGATCAATTCACCAAAAAAGAAGCAATGATGAGTCGGCGGGAAATGTTAAAACTGGAACGCAATATCGGCGGTATTCGCGATATGGGCGGATTACCGGATGCCCTGTTCATCATTGACATTAAGCATGAACATATTGCCGCCGCCGAGGCCATTAAACTCGGCATACCTGTGATTGCGGTGGTGGACACGAACAGTGATCCTTCCCAAGCCGATTATGCCATTCCCGGTAACGATGATTCGGTGAAAGCGATTGAACTATACTTGACCGCTATTACGGACTCTTTTAAGCAAGGAACTAAGGTGGCGGAAGAGGAAGGCATAGGCCCGGGGCAAACGAAACCGGATTGGCAAAAGTCATCCGAGCAAGAGCATTCGGGCCGGCGAATCGGCCGGCAGTTCGAAGAAACGAATGAAGAAGCAGACGACTCGGACAATGCGCCGCAGCCGGAACCCGAAAAACATATTAACACCACCCTTATTAAAAGAAGAACAGGACCCGCCAAGGAGCAAAGGACGGAAACGGCAGAAGCCGAGACGCAAACTAACAGGGATAACACCGCATCTGCGACCCCAAATGACACCGCATCGCCTTCCAATAAGGAACACCGGGAGGCCGTAACACAAGACGGCAATCATATAGCCGATAAAAAGCCGCTTCCGCCGATTCAGACGCTTCCTTCGGGCGACATCAGCGCGGCGACCATTAAAAAACTGCGCGAAATAACGGGAGCGGGTATTCTTGACTGTAAAAAAGCACTGATTGAAACCGGCGGGGATTCGGAAAAGGCAATAGAGCAGTTACGTATTACCGGTAAGGTTAAGGCACTAAAGAAAGCGGACAGGGACGCTTTACAGGGACTCTTGGCTGTGCATACGGAAGCGGAAGCGAACACGGCGACCATTGCCCGAATTAACTGCGAAACAGACTTTGTTGCCAGAAATGCGGATATGATCAGCCTTGCGGAAACATTGGCAGTCAAATCACACCAACAGCAATCTTCCGAACCGGACGAGCTGTTTGAAAAGGACAACGAAACGGAAAAGTTATTTGCCGATACGCGGCAAAAAATGGGAGAAAACATTGTTTTGGCGCCTTTTATTCGGCTGAGTGCGGAAAAAGGCGGCTGTGTGGCATCCTATCTGCATACAAATCGTCGTATCGCAGCAATTGTTGCATTGGATAAACCCGATTTGCAATTGTGTTACGATCTGGCAATGCAGGTTGCCGCCATGAGTCCGCAGGCTGTGCGACCGGAAGATGTTTCCCCGGAAATCCTGAACAAAGAAAAAGAAATCTACATAAAGCAAACAGAGGATGAAGACAAGTCGCCCGAAATTAAAAGCAAAATGATTGAAGGAAGATTAAAAAAGTATGCCAAGGAATTGTCTCTGAGCGAGCAGGCATCCATCAAGGACCCGAAACAAAAGATTGGTGATCTTCTCAAAAATGCCGGTGTCCAAAAGGTCGCCTTTGTCCGTTGTGAGATTGGACAAAACGAAATCCGAGTCGGTTTTTAGAGTGCTTTACAAGAGAATTCTTCTAAAGATTAGCGGTGAATTTCTTGCGGGAACCGGTAAACTGGGTTTTCAATCACAGCAGATGGAAAGCATCGCGCAACAACTGGCCGAACTGGCCGAAGAAAAAATAGAAATCGGCATAGTGGTCGGCGGCGGTAATCTGGTTCGGGGAAGGCAACTGCAAGAACACGGGGTAAATAAAATGGCGGGCGACCAGATGGGAATGTTGGCAACCATTATCAATGGCATTGCTTTGCGGGATGCCTTGCAAAAGAAATCTGTGCGCTGTCGTCTGGTATCCGCCATATCGGTCACAGGCATTCTGGAAAGACACAACCCGCTTAACACCATTCGGTATCTGCGAGACGGTGAGGTTGTCATATATTGCGGTGGTACAGGCAATCCTTTCTTCACAACGGATACCGCCGCCTGCTTGCGTGCCATAGAAATAGAAGCGGATATTCTACTAAAAGGGACCAAGGTGGACGGCATCTACAACCGCGATCCGCAAAAGAATGCCGATGCCAAAAAATACGAGCTCCTTGCCTATGCGGAAGTGCTTAGCCGGGAACTGGAAGTGATGGACATTACCGCAGTTGCTCTTGCCCGTGACAATACCCTGCCGATTCGTGTTTTCAGTATCATGAAAGAAGGCGCGCTCAAAGAAGTTGTTCGCAGTGAAAGTTTGGGAACACTTATTCGAGATTAAAAAATTCAAACTTTAGATTAAATATTTTTGACAAAAGAAATTATGGACAAACAATTGGAAACGGACATGAAGAAGCGTATGGATAACGCCATTCTTGTCCTTAATCAACATTTTAACAAGTTGCGCACCGGCAGAGCCCACAGTTCGTTGGTGGAAGATATCAAAGCCGATTATCACGGCAACCCAACTCCCTTGAATCAAATGGCAAGTATCCGAATTTTGGACGCCCGCACTTTGAGTATCTCGCCGTGGGATAAGAATCAAACCGAGACCGTGCAAAAAGCCCTGTTGGCATCTTCCTTGGGGTTAAATCCAAATGTCAATGACAAAGGCGAGGTGTTAATCGCTCTTCCTCCGCTGACGGAAGAAACACGCAAAGATTACCAAAAACAGGCACGCAACGAAGCCGAACAGGCCCGTATTGCCATTCGTAATGTCCGACGCGATACGCTGCATAAAATCAAAAAACTGGAGCCCAGCCAAGACGATGAGAAACGTATGGGCAATGAAGCGGACAAGATCACCGAAGAATACATTAAGCGGGCGGATCACTTGCTGCATCAAAAAGAAGAAGACCTCGCTTCTTTCTAATCGCCTTCCGTCGAACCGATGCGATGAGATGTTTGCTCGTCAACCCGGAACACATTACCCTTCCCTGTCTTTTTCTTAGTTTAGGCTTCCAATGGCATCCTTTGTCACAAGCAAACCCAAGCACATTGCCATTATCATGGATGGCAACAGAAGATGGGCGAAACAACAATCAAAAACCCCCATTTACGGTCATAGGGCCGGTATAAAAACCATTCACAACGTCGTCAAGGAGTCCTGTCGTCAGGGAACAAAGTCCTTGTCTCTGTTTGCCCTGAGCAGCGAAAACTGGAGCAGACCGTCCCGGGAAATCAGACAACTTCTCTCTCTGTTTGAAGAGGTTCTTGACAAAGAAACTTCCGCTTTGCACAAACAATCCGTCCGTCTGCTATTTATTGGCAACCGCTCCGGATTTCCAAAAAGTCTGATCAACAAGATCGAAGACGCCGAGCGACTGACCGGCAATAATCAAACTTTGACTTTAAATATTGCCTTGAATTACGGCGGTCGCTGGGACATCGTGCGCGCCTGTAAAAAAATTGCCCTTGAAGTTCAAAACGGAAAACTCTTGCCGCAACAGGTTTCCGAAAAAGAAATGGCGGCACATCTGTGCCTTGCGGAACAACCCGCCATAGATCTTTGTATTCGCACGGGAGATGAAAAACGCATTAGTAACTTCTTTTTATGGCAGATGGCTTATACGGAATTCTTTTTTTCCGAAAAACTTTGGCCTGATTTTAATGTCCGACACTTTCGTTATGCCCTTCGCTCTTTTGCTCGCCGAGATCGAAGATTTGGTGTTTCAAAGCATTAAGAATAAGAAAAGCAACAAAACTGTTCCAATGAAACTGTTCCTGCGTCTTTTGACCGGTATTGCCTTACTGCTCCCGGTCTCTCTAATCATCCTATACGGCAAAGGTCTCCTTCTTTCTTTTTTCTTGATCTTTGTTCTGGTTTTGGTGGCTTTGGAATGGCAATCTCTGTTAAGAATCCGGTTTCCCGGCGGGGAACTCACTCCGGTTTTTCTAATTCTTGTTTTGTTATTCGGACTATTTTGGCTGCCTGCGAACATCGTTGCCGATTACCCCGTTGTTTGGGCATCTCTTATATTGGGTTGTCTTTTTTTACCCATTTTGGAAGTTCTGCGCTACGAAATGCAAAAGACAGATTCTGTCTCTGTTAATGCCAATGCTCCGTCGCGTCTCATCTCCGCGGGTATTTTCTTTGTCTTACCTTTGTTCTTTTACATCAGTGCGCTATTTATTCAATCTCTGTCCGCCAACTTAGCCCTGCTCCTTTTTTTAATGTTATGTTCGATTGATGTCGGCGGGTATGTTTGCGGAAAAGCATTTGGCGGAAAACTCTTGTGTCCCCAAGTTAGTCCAAACAAAACCGTTGCCGGCCTGCTCGGCGGTGTTGCATTTTGCTACATCGTCTATGCGCTGTTTCTTGTCTTGGCTCCGCATTCCTTGCCGCCCCAAAGCAGGGGAACAGAGTTTATATTGGCGATCTGCCCCATAGCCCTTGTAACACAATTTGGCGATCTCTATCAAAGCGTGCTAAAACGAGCGAGCGGTGTCAAGGACAGCGGCAATCTGTTGCCGGGGCACGGAGGTATGTTTGACAGAATGGATAATATGTTGTTTGGTATTCCTCTATTCTATACCTTTTTTATTTTCGTTCAATGAGCATTTCTTTGGCGATTCTCGGGTCCACCGGTTCGGTGGGCGAAAATACCTTGCAAGTATTAAGAGAACAAAAAGCACACCAAAACAAATTTCGGGTGTCCTCGCTGGCGGCCGGTTCACAGATGAAAAAACTGGCGGCCCAGTGTGCCTTCTGGCAGCCGCAAAAAGTTTCGGTCGGCAGCCCCGCCGCAGTGAATGAACTAAAACAACTTCTCGGCGGTGAGCACACCCCTCAAATTTTTTGCGGCCCTGCCGGGCTTGAAACACTTGCCGAAGACGAGAACACCGACTGGGTCATCAATGCCCTGAGCGGCGGCGAGGGACTGCGAGCCTGTTTCCCGGCACTGCAATCCGGCAAGCGTCTGTTACTGGCAAACAAAGAATCACTGGTCAGTGCGGGGGATCTTCTGATGAAAATCGCACGCAAACAGAATACGCAGATCATCCCTTTGGATAGCGAACATAATGCCGTTTTGCGTTGTTTACCCCCCTCCTATAACATTGGCGAAGATCCAAGGAACGAGTTTGGGCTGAGGAACATCACCTTAACCGCATCCGGCGGCCCCTTTTTGAACTATAGTACCGAAGAATTAAAAAAAGTGACCCCCGAACAAGCTCTCGCTCATCCGATATGGAATATGGGTGCCAAAATATCCGTGGATTCGGCAAGCATGATGAACAAAGGACTGGAGGTGATCGAGGCAAGTATTTTATTTTGTTTGCCGCAAGAGGATATTCGGGTCATCATTCACCCGCAAAGCATCGTACATTGCCTGACAGAGTTCGCGGATGGATCCGCCATCGCTCAGCTCAGTCCGCCGGATATGAAGCCGGTGATTCACCAGGCACTTTCTTATCCGCATTATTTGGAATACGAAAATTCCAAGCCGCTGCGTTTAACCGAGTTAACTTTTCGCGAGGTTGCGGCAAACGAGTTTCCCGCTTTGGAACTTGCCCGCCGTGCCGCCCGGGAAAGAGGCGCCCAGCCGGCCGCGATGAATGCCGCCAACGAAGCGGCCGTTTCCGCTTTTCTTGCCAAAAGAATTTCTTTTGATCGCATGGCCGGAATCATAGAAAAAGTGATGGACCGATTTGTCGGTCACACTCTGCCGAATTGCGCCGACGAGATTCTGGCATTAACCCGACAAAGTAAAAGTTACGCCGAGGAGTTCTTGAAAAAATGCTAATCAATCTGTTGTTTGCCCTTCTCGGTTTGAGTTTTCTGATTGTGATGCACGAACTCGGTCACTACCTGACCGCCGTTTTGTTTAAGATACGCGTCAAGCGTTTTAGTTTGGGTTTCGGACCGACGCTATTGCGTTTTAAGGCAAAAAGCGAAACAGAATTTGTTTTCAGTGCACTCTTGTTGGGCGGCTATGTCCAGTTTGAAACATCTGCAACGGAAGGAGAAACAGAAGAGAAAATGGGAGCGGTAACAACAACGCCCACCCAAAATAAAAAAGGACGACTATACGAGGAATCTTCGCCATTAATTCGCATGGCTATCTTAATAGCCGGTCCCCTAACAAACGCCCTGTTGGCTTATTTGATCTATGCTCTCATTTTAATGATCGGACTGCCGGGGCTCAAGCCGGTCATCGGCGAAGTCTATCCGAACACGCCGGCAGCCGGCGGCAGTCTGCAAGCGAACGATCGGGTCACGCATGTCCGGCGCCAAAAACGGAAACCTGGCAAGAAGTGATCACACATCTAATGGCCGATATCGGAAGCACGGATGTGCCTCTTCGGGTTTTGAGAGAACACGGGCGCGAAAACACGGTCTTATTGCAACTGGATACTGTTCGTTTGGCGGACATGGAAAACTCGGATCCGGAAACTGTCTTCGGCATGCGGGGGAAGCGACCGCAATTAGAAGCACATATCCGGGAGGTTCTTCCCGACACCCCGGCCGAACGGGCCGGCATCCTCGCCGGAGACAAAATTATTGCGGCCGGCGGGCGCGACATCAATTCCTGGGGGCAATTCAGCGAATATATCAAAACACGGGCCGAATTGGAAACCTCGCTAAGCATTGAACGGGGCGGAAAACAAATTACAATTCACATCACGCCGACAACAGCGGAAAATGAAAACGGCATGCCGGGCGGTTTTGTCGGTCTGCGCGTTACCCCGCCAAGTGCGGCACAACTGGAATCTTATTTCGTGGTCAGTCGTGCGGGTTTGATCCCGGCACTGCAAAAGGCATCCGTACAAACCGGGCAAATGGTCCGGTTAATCTGGCGCAGTTTTTACGAACTTCTCATCGGTTCCTTAAGTGTAAAAAGTCTTTCCGGCCCGGTCAGCATCGTCAAGTACACCAGCGACTCGGCGGCCGCGGGACTGATTAACTTTTTGTCTATCCTTGGCTTTATCAGCCTCAGTCTGTTCATCTTTAATCTTTTGCCCCTGCCCATGCTGGACGGCGGCCAACTGGTTCTTTGTGTTATTGAATTGGTGCGCGGCAAAGCTCTTTCAAAGAAATTTCAATCCTATTATTTTCGCATCGGTTTGGCATTTTTTATTTCCCTGTTCATATTGGTGACTTTCAATGATATCACCCGATTTCTATGAGACACATCCGTCAGATATTTATTGTTCGCCTTTTTGTTCCCTTCATTCTCTGCGGATCTTTTTCATTTTTGGCGCATGCCGAAGAACTGTTTGTCCCCGCCGAACTCAAGGTAGAAGGACTGCAAAGAGTCACCCTGGCCCGAGTGCTGAGTGTCACCGACTTGCGCAGCGGTCGGCTGGCCGGCGCACAGTCCGTCGCAGATGCGATTAAAAACATCTATGCGACCGGCTATTTTCAGGATGTCAAAATACTGCGCAGCAACAACACGCTGATCATTCGGGTGGAAGAGCATCCCGCCGTATCCGCTCTTGAGATTAAAGGGAACAAACTCATAAAAACGGAAAACTTGGAAGACGCAATGAAACAAAATGGCGTAGAGGTGGGACGCATTTTTCCCTACGGACGCTTTGAACTCATCCTACAAGAACTCAAGGCACTTTACGCCGAACAAGGCAGATACGGAGCAAGCATTGAAAGCGAAGTCAGCGAATTGGACGGTAACCGAATTGAAATTTTAATCAACATTGACGAGGGCAAGCCGACACAAATATCTCAAATTAACATCCTCGGCAATCAATTTTTTCGGGAACGACAACTGCTTGATCTTCTCTTGCTCAAACAACGAACAAACTGGAACGGAAATTCGCGAAAAACCCAGTATTCGCGTCAGTCCCTGCTGGCAGATCTGGAGACCATGCGCAACCACTATCTGGATGCCGGATTCGCGCGGGTCCGCATAGAAGATACAGTGGTCAGTATTGACAACAATAAAAAATTCATTAATATTGGCATTTATATCATGGAAGGAAAAAGATACAAAATCGGCAATGTTCGTATTGCCGGTAATCTGATCCTACCGGAAGAACAATTAGTCTCCCAACTGGCCTTTCGGACGGACGAAATTTTTAGCCAGCGCAAGATTACGGAGAGCACCCGCGCCATAACTCGCACCCTTGGCAACGAAGGCTACGGACTTGCCCGAGTCAACCCGTCCTACCAATTTGACGAAGTTAACGGTAAAATCAACATCACCCTGTATGTGCGCCCGGGTGAAAAAACCTATGTCCGTCATATTCGCTTTGTCGGCAACAAGAAGAGCAAGCATACCCGTTTGCGTCGCGTCTTGCCGCAGTTGGAGGGTGCCCACTATTCTTCGGAGTTAATTTCCTTGTCTTTGTCCCGATTGAGAAGACTGCCCTACTTACAGAATGCCGAAGTGACGACCCGTGCCGTGCCGGGAAGATCCGACCGGGTGGATTTAATCTTCACGGTGACCGAAGCCCCTTCCGGCAGCATTTCCGGCGGCCTGGTATATAACGACCTCACCGGGGTTTCACTGACTTTGGATTTTTCGGATCGCAACCTATTTGGCAGCGGCAACAGCCTGACCACTTCGATAAGTTACAGTAATGTCCGTCAACTTTTCTCCGTTTCTTACACACAGCCGTTCGTCACCCCTAACGGCGTTAGTGCCTCTTATTTTCTCAGATTGCGCAACCTGGACTTTAACCAAGCAAGTCTTGGCAGTTATGGAATTCAAAGCTCCGCCCTAGGTGTTGACTTCGGATACCCCGTATCCGAATATGAGCGGGTGAGTTATGGCTTTGATTTTGATGCTATTAATGTCGGGTTGGGCAGCGGTCCGTCCCAAGAAGTGGTCAACTATACGGATACCTATGGCACAAGATACAATGATGTTGGCATTTCAACCGGATATTCTTACAACAATCTGGACAGCGGGTTTAAGCCGACATCCGGTAACAGTGTCTCCTTGCGTTTAAATCTCAAAGTACCCACCGAACAAGAAAAAGAGCGCGAGCGCTCGCCATACTATCAGGCAAGCATGCGGCAACAAACTTTTTTGAGACTGCACCGGGAAATCAAAGAATTAATCTTCTTTTTGGGAACCCGAGTTTCCTACCTGGATAATCTAAATACACGGGAAGCGATTCCCTTTTACGAACACTATTATGCCGGTGGCATCGGCACTGTGCGCGGCTATGGCGTCAACTCACTCGGTCCCAGAGCGACGCTTTCGGGCGGATCCCCCTCACTTAGAAGCCAGGGCGGTAATCTCAGAACCATTGTGAATATGGAATTGATCTTCCCGATCCCGCGACTGACCAGCGACGCCACAGGATTGCGCACCAGTTTATTTTGGGATGCCGGCAATGTATTCAACACCCGCTGTATTTACGAGGTGCCTCATTGTGAAATTCCGATTGCCTACAACCAACTGCGGCAATCTTATGGTTTTTCTTTGCGCTGGCAAATTCAATTCGTGCCTTTGACTTTTGTCTTTGCCCGCCCCATCAATCCCAAGGAAGGCGACATAACGGACGACTTCCAGTTCACTCTGGGAAGCGTTTTTTAGAATTTTCTTTGTGGTTACTACTTCCCCGGTATCACTTTTTGTATTGGCACATAAAAATATGGCAATTGCATAAAAAATACGGCAAGAGATGTTATAATTCTTACAGGCTATGAGTTATTTTATGAAATTTAGAAAAATGACAAAGGAGGATATGGACTGTAACACAGTCGCAGAAAAATCGGCGGGGAAATACAATACCGGACGTCTGCCGGAAGTAAAGGTTAGCGTTTGGACATACATCCTATGTGCAATTGGGCTGCTTGTATTTACGGCATTTTCTACTCTTACCCTTTACGATGCCGCCCTTGCATACAAGTTGATACCGGAAGGCAGTTGGTTTATTCTTTTTCTGCTCGGCTTCTTTGTGATGATCCTTGGCCTGGTCTGCGAATATGCCATAGCTTCGTTATACCTGGCTGTGGCAAAAACAAATCAAAAAATAGAAGTTAATATAGAGGAAGTAAAAGAGGAGATTACGGGAGTCAGAACTGAACTAAAAGGGGATATTGCGGGAGTCAGAACTGAATTAAAAGGGGATATTGCGGGAGTCAGAACTGAACTAAAAGGGGATATTGCGGGAGTCAGAGAGGAGATTACGGGAGTCAGAACTGAATTGGATGTTGTTGTCAAAACTTTGAAGTTGATGCTTTTGAATAAGAAAGGTGCTGCCATGCAAGTACTAATTGCCGCGGAGCATTCTCCTCTCGATATGACAGCTCTTGGTCGGGAAACATTGGAGGAAAGTGGCATTAAAAAATATGTTGACGGCCGTTGGGAAGAATGGAATAAGAAATTGCATGCGCTCAACCTATCCAAAAAGCATACGGGGGATCTTTACAAGATTCAAGAAGAAATTTTTTCTTTTGTGGAAGCAAACATCTCCGAGAAAGAAGATCTTGCGTCAATGATAGAAGAAATCGGTTCCTTAACCAATCTGCGTTTTCTGGCGCGCCTGTATGCCCGCAACAAATTTTTTAAAGAAAACAATTGGGTTATTAAGGAAATAGACAAATACAACCCGGCCAAAAATAAACCCGCCAAGGAGTGAAGCAGCCCATCTTGACTTTAGAAAGCAGTTTTTATATTTTAAAAACTCTTGTATCTATAAGGGGCATAACCTCAGCAAGGTGCCGGACTCTGAGTTTGGGATGGTGCGCCCTCAGATCAAAGGGCCGGAGGTCCGGCCGGACGGGGTAAAAAGAGATCCGACAAGCGGCTTAAGGTATGTGAAGATAGATGAATAAGGAGGATATGGACTGTAACACAGTCGCAGAAAAATCGGCGGGGAAATACAATACCGGACGTCTGCCGGAAGTAAAGGTTAGTGTTTGGACATACATCCTATGTGCAATTGGGCTGCTTGTATTTACGGCATTTTCTACTCTTACCCTTTACGACGCCGCCCTCGCATACAAGTTGATACCGGAGGGCAGTTGGTTTATTCTTTTTCTGCTCGGCTTCTTTGTGATGATCCTTGGCCTGGTCTGCGAATATGCCATAGCTTCGTTATACCTGGCTGTGGCAAAAACAAATCAAAAAATAGAAGTTAATATAGAGGAAGTAAAAGAGGAGATTACGGGAGTCAGAACTGAACTAAAAGGGGATATTGCAGGAGTCAGAACTGAACTAAAAGGGGATATTGCAGGAGTCAGAACTGGGCTAAAAGGGGATATTGCGGGAGTCAGAACTGAATTAAAAGGGGATATTGCGGGAGTCAGAGAGGAGATTACGGGAGTCAGAACTGAATTGGATGTTGTTGTCAAAACTTTGAAGTTGATGCTTTTGAATAAGAAAGGTGTTGCCATGCAAGTACTAATTGCCGCGGAGCATTCTCCTCTCGATATGACAGCTCTTGGTCGGGAAACATTGGAGGAAAGTGGCATTAAAAAATATGTTGACGGCCGTTGGGAAGAATGGAATAAGAAATTGCATGCGCTCAACCTATCCAAAAAGCATACGGGGGATCTTTATAAGATTCAAGAAGAAATTTTTTCTTTTGTGGAAGCAAACATCTCCGAGCAAGAAGATCTTGCGTCAATGATAGAAGAAATCGGTTCCTTAACCAATCTGCGCTTTCTGGCGCGCCTGTATGCCCGCAACAAATTTTTTAAAGAAAACAATTGGGTTATTAAGGAAATAGACAAATACAACCCGGCCAAAAATAAACCCGCCAAGGAGTGAAGCAGCCCATCTTGACTTTAGAAAGCAGTTTTTATATTTTAAAAACTCTTGTATCTATAAGGGGCATAACCTCAGCAAGGTGCCGGACTCTGAGTTTGGGATGGTGCGCCCTCAGATCAAAGGGCCGGAGGTCCGGCCGGACGGGGTAAAAAGAGATCCGACAAGCGGCTTAAGGTATGTGAAGATAGATGAATAAGGAGGATATGGACTGTAACACAGTCGCAGAAAAATCGGCGGGGAAATACAATACCGGACGTCTGCCGGAAGTAAAGGTTAGCGTTTGGACATACATCCTATGTGCAATTGGGTTGCTAGTATTTACGGCATTTTCTACTCTTACCCTTTACGATGCCGCCCTTGCATACAAGTTGATACCGGAGGGCAGTTGGTTTATTCTTTTTCTGCTCGGCTTCTTTGTGATGATCCTTGGCCTGGTCTGCGAATATGCCATAGCTTCGTTATACCTGGCTGTGGCAAAAACAAATCAAAAAATAGAAGTTAATATAGAAGAAGTAAAAGAGGAGATTACGGGAGTCAGAACTGAACTAAAAGGGGGTATTGCGGGAGTCAGAACTGAACTAAAAGGGGATATTGCGGGAGTCAGAACTGAATTGGATGTTGTTGTCAAAACTTTGAAGTTGATGCTTTTGAATAAGAAAGGTGTTGCCATGCAAGTACTAATTGCCGCGGAGCATTCTCCTCTCGATATGACAGCTCTTGGTCGGGAAACATTGGAGGAAAGTGGCATTAAAAAATATGTTGACGGCCGTTGGGAAGAATGGAGTCAGCAATTGCATGCGCTCAACCTATCCAAAAAGCATACGGGGGATCTTTACAAGATTCAAGAAGAAATTTTTTCTTTTGTGGAAGCAAACATCTCCGAGAAAGAAGATCTTGCGTCAATGATAGAAGAAATCGGTTCCTTAACCAATCTGCGTTTTCTGGCGCGCCTGTATGTCCGCAACAAATTTTTTAAAGAAAACAATTGGGTTATTAAGGAAATAGACAAATACAACCCGGCCAAAAATAAACCCGCCAAGGAGTAAAACCTCCCGCTGCACTACTTGAGCGGGAACTCATAATCAAAAAACGGGAACTCCGCTTCCAACTCGGTAAAAAAGGATTCCTCCGGATGCACATGATATTGTTTGAACAGGCGAAGGCGATAGTCTTTTTCACCGTCCCGAATTTGTAAAAACAACGGCAACCCTGTATTGCCGGCGTGCTTGGTTGCCAAGTTCTGTAACTTCTTAACCGAAGAACTATTTGCATATTGTGCCTCCGTGTGTAAGAGAATGCAATCGCAATTTGTCGTCCGTAAATCCGCCAGACTGAACACAGTCTCCACATCAAACCCGGTTCTCTCCGAATTACGAAAGCCGGACAGTTTTCCTTTTAGAGCAATCAAATTGCCTTCTTTGAGAACCCGATCATCGATCTTGGCATAAATGTTTGACATCAGCATGATCGAGATTTCCCCGCTGTTATCCCGCAAAGAAATCTGTATCATCGGTCTTTCGTTTTTCATAATATATCTTCGGTGATAAATCAGGCCGCATATTGTAACCCGTTCGTTGAGCGTTAGTTTGCGTATCTCTTGCTTAACATAGCGTCTCAATTCGGCCGCATACACCTTAAACGGATCATAGCGCAAATCAAACCCCAAGGCTTTTTGTTCTTCCCGCATGGCACGCTTTTCACTCCAAGCGCGACATGCTTGTTCCTCCGTGTTTTCCAAAGACTTCGCATCCAGAGTTTCGGCAAACATATCCGTCAGCCCCTTCTCGGCTTCTTCTTTTTGCTTTTTGCCCAGTTGAATTGCCCTGCTTAGTTGTCGCATCAATCTTTCTTGATTGGCATCCAAACGATTGAATGCCCCCACTCGGATCAAGTTTTCCAATACTCTTTTGTTAATTGTCGCCCCGGAAATCTGCGACACCCGACTACTCAGATCAAACAAATCCTTATAGGGGCCATTTGCGCGTTCCTTCACAATTTCCAGGGCATGGTATCGCCCCAACCCCTTAATAGAAGACAGACCGTAAAAAATCTTGCCCTCCTTGGCAATAAAGTGCGCACTACAAAGGTTAATATCCGGCGGGACGATCTCTAATTTAAGACGCCTGACCTCATCCACATAAACGGAGGTTCGGCGCAGATCATTCTCCTCCAAAGAAAGAGCGGCTGCCATAAATTGAGCCGGATAATGGCATTTCAGATATGCCGTCCAATAGGCAAGCACGCCGTAACCAACCGCATGCGAGCGATTGAATCCGTAACCGGAAAACTTATCTATCTTCCAAAAAATTTCTTCCGTTTCCTTCGCCTTGTAATTATTTTTTAGTGCCCCCTTAATGAACCTTTCTTTCAGTTTGGGCATGATCTCTTTCACCTTCTTACTCATCACATATCGCAGCACATCCGCCTCGGTCAAACTAAAGCCCGCCACTATTTGGGCAATCTGCATCACCTGCTCCTGATACAAGGTAATTCCGTATGTGTCTTTCAGGACATCTTTCACAGAATCTGATAAATAAGCAACCTCCTCCCCTTTTTCCGTTTTTGCCTTGTTTTCAATGAACTCGTCTATCAAGTCCATCGGGCCCGGACGAAACAAAGCGATCAACGAGACAATGTCTTCAAACAAACTCGGTCGCATACGCTCCGCCAGATTACGCATACCGGAAGATTCCAACTGAAAAACACCGCGCGTCGCGCCGCGACAGATCATCGCAAAAACCTTGGGGTCATCCGTCTTATCGGAACGCAGGACAGGCCGTTCATTTTTGCCATCGGCGGCAATTGCTTTAATGGTGTGATCAATTAAAGTCAGAGTGCGCAGCCCCAAAACATCAAACTTCACCAAGCCGATGCTTTCCAGATCATCCTTGTCAAACTGCGTCAGTAGTTTGCCGTCCTCGTCGCAATAAAGAGGACAAGAATCCGCCACGGGGCCGGTCGTAATCACCACACCGGCCGCGTGCAAACCCGTATGGCGCACCTGCCCTTCCAAAGACATTGCATTTTGATACACCAGATCCGCTTCCGCATCCGCCGCAAGGTAATTGGAAAGACGCGCATCCTTGCGAACCTCCGCCAACTTGATATGCGGCCCGCCGACAATCATATCCACGATTTTGTCTCCCAGTCCATAGGGCTTCTTAAGGATCCGCACCAGATCCCGTATGGCCGCCCTGGCACCCAGAGTCCCGAAGGAAATAATCTGCGCCACGGAAGTATCGCCGTATCTTTGACGAATGTAGGCAATCACCTCTTCGCGTCTTTCCATACAAACATCTATGTCAAAGTCGGGCATAGAACCGCGCCCTTCGTTCAGAAATCTTTCAAACAAGAGATCGTATTGCAGAGGATCCAAACCCGTAATCTCTGTTGCATAGGCAACCAAAGAGCCGGCACCCGAGCCGCGTCCGGGACCCACCGGAATATCCCGCCCTTTTGCCCAACGCACAAAATCACTGACAATGAGAAAGTAATCGCTGTAACGCATCTTTGCGATAATCTCAAGTTCCGATTGCAATCGTTGCCCATAGATCCCGCCCCGCACATCTTTCCAATCATTGCCCAGGTATTTTTCCATACCTGTGTTTGCCAGTTCGGCAAGGTCTCGATCGGCCGAACCCTTATCGGAATAGCGGGGAATATTGTCTTTCTTTTTTAAGATAAAAGAACATTTGCAAAAAATGTGCCCCGCATTTTCCAATGCCGCCGGAACCTCGGCAAACAGCTGCTCCATTTCCGCGCGGCTGCGCAGATACTGGTTTCTGTTATAAGGGTTGGAAGTATTCTCCCGATCAACCGGCTCGGAAAGATTAATATGAATGCGCAGCCGATGGGTTTCGTCATCTTCCGGCCTTAAGAACATCACATCGTTGGTTGCGACAGGCGGACAAGAACACTCCTTCGCCAACTTCAGCATATCGGCAAGTTCCGCCGTATGCTCTTCGCCCAAGCGTTGCAGCTCCATATAGTAGTTATCGCCGCACAAATTCTGCCAGTTCCGCAGGCGTTCTTTGGCAGCGGTATGGTCGCCGGCCGCAACCGCAAGCCCCACATCGCCGCCCAGCCAGCCACCGAGAACGATCAGGTCTTGGCAATGCTCGCTAAAAAAGGCATAGGGGACTGTACCCCTTCTGCCGGCATCCGCACTTTTTGTCTGCGCATAGGTGGAAAGTTGCATCAGATTTGCATAGCCCTTCTTATTTTTTGCCAGGACGACAATCTCATAGACGGCACTCATTTGCTCCGATAAGTTCGCATCACTGATTTGCAAGGTCATCCCCAAAACCGGCTTCATCGCCTTTGCCCTGGCACTGTTACAAAACTTGACAGCCCCGAACAGGTTGGCGCGATCTGTCAAGGCGATGCCCTCATAACCCAAATTCTTTGCCGACTCCGTTAATTCTTCCGGTCTTGCCAGACCGTCCCGAATGGAATAGGTGCTATGCACGCGCAGATGGATAAAGGAGTTATTAAAGGAGTTCACGGGTTTCTTTAAGCGTTATTGAATATGCCGCCTATTCTTCATACGCGCTGCCCTATCATCTGTGTGTGTGATATGATACCTTATGGCAAAAAATAACGGCGTAAAAAATCGCGGCGCGAAAAATATTAAGGCAACAGGCGGCGACTCTGCCACATTTTTTGGTTGCCACCGGCTCTCTTTTTTTGACAAAGACAAAATGATCCTGGACGACATTTCCTTTGAAACAGGCGAAACCGAAATACTCAGCATCATCGGACCGAACGGCGGCGGCAAAACCACACTCATCCGGGTCCTGGTAGGTCTCATCACACCGACAAGCGGCCGGGTCATCAAACCCAAAGGACTCCGTCTCGGCTATATTCCGCAATCGGTATCATTTAATAATCTCCTCCCGATGCGCGTTAAAAATTTTTTACACATGAGCCCCTATTACAACGCCTCTGTCTTTTCCCGGGTAGCCGAACAACTGAACTTGGACTCTCTGTTAAAAACTTCCCTACAGGATCTTTCCGGCGGGCAAACACAACTGGTTTTGCTGGCAAGAGCCCTGCTCAACAGCCCGAAACTCTTGATTTTGGATGAACCGGATCGCAGCCTGGACATTAATGCCCGCATTCATTTTTACGAACTGCTCCGCAACTATACCAAAGAGCATCGCTGTGCCCTCATTTTGGTATCTCATGATCTGCATCTGGTCATGGCATCCACCGACAGAGTGCTGTGTCTGAATCAACATCTTTGCTGCAGCGGCACCCCGCAAGAAATCAACAATAACGACGCCTACAAAAACCTCTTTGGCGACAAGGTCGGCAGACACTTTGCTATTTACAAGCATCGACATACGCACAGTCATTTTTGAATATTTTTAATTTTTAATTCTTGGAGCCGGGGAGCCGCATCTCTTTGTGTTCCGGGTGTTCGGCATCACAAAAAAAGACAACCGAACGGGGCAAAGAGGGCAAATATATTTTTTGGAGGCTATTTACCCAACCCCGTCCGGTTATCTGCATAATCACATTAATCTATTTTACGGGCTTTACGGGCGGGCCAAATAAAGCCGTGTTGTGGGTTGTGGATTATGCTTTTTGTTTGTTCCGGGTAACCCGGGTGCGACATCACAAAAAAAGACAACCGAACGGGGAATAAGGGCTTTCATTTTTATAAGTATAACACTTAATTTAGGATTGATTGCCCAACCCCGCTCGGTTGTCTGCGTAATCGTTTTAATCTATTTTACGGGCTTTACAGACAAACCTGTATAATCCTGTATGGTCCCACCCATTTCTGGACTTTTGTTGTTTTTGCAAAAATTGGATCGGCGAGAGTTGTTTGAGAGCATAATGGGGACGTTCAAGATTATACCAAGCCAACCACTCGATGAGTTTGGCGTTGAATGCCGGCATATCCTTAACCAAGAGATGCCGCATATGACAACCGAACTCTTCCCAGAGAGTGCGATTAAACCGTTCGCAGTGTGCATTCATTTGCGGTTTCCTTGGATAAGTATACCAGTGGGTGCTGCCGTTTGCGGTCACGATCCGGTGAAAGTCTTTGGCGAACTCACTGCCATTATCGGTGAGGACTTTTTCGATCCGAGTGCCGAGTATGTTTTGCATGGCGGTAAAGAGCCGGGCGGAACTGGCCGAAGCAGCCGAGGTATCGACATGGACTAGCGCGATGCGGGAAAATAGATCAATGCCGACATGCCAATAAAAGCGCCGGCCATCGACGATGCGGACGAGCGTATCAAAGGCAACACATTCACCTCTCCGGCCCGCAACAAAGCAGATGTCCTTGCGCTCGCGAGGAGCACCTTGCCGCGGGTTCTTCTGCTCGGTCAGCGATGACTGGTGCCGCATCTTACCCGGTGCATCAGCGATGATGCGGGCAATGGTTGACCGGCTGGGTGCCGGCAGCCCCTGCTGCTGGCACCATTCGGGTAACAAGCAGACCAGTTTATTGGGACCGATATTCGGTCGCTCTTGTCGCCAAGACCGGATCTTGTCAATCAGTGCCGGTGGCCAGGTGTTGGACCGCTTGGGCTGATACCCATAGTTGTTCGCCAGTTCATCGACCCCGCCTTCACGGAAACGCCGCTGCCACTCGTAGAATGTAGCACGACTGATCCCGGCATGATCCAGCGCCGCCGCGACACCATGTTTGCGCGCGAACGCTAAGGTGTCCAGTTTGATTTTGGTGGTTTTAGACATGTTTGAATATTTGTTTGCTAAAACCACCATTTTATTGAAACCGCGCACGCGATAACCAATGTAGCGTAAACGTGTTCCTCTCATTTCCAATGTGCAGTCCGGCTGCCCTCACAAACCGTACCGTCTCGCCAGCGGATACACCTAGACAGTTTTATCAACAACAAGCCTCCGCTGTCTGCGGCGGTGAGAGCAAAACAGCTATCCGTCCTTCTTGCCCGTTTCATTCATCTAGCTCCACATACCGAAGACCCGTTGCCGGATCTATTTTCGACCCGTCCGACAGAACCTCCGGCTGCTTGATCTGAGGACGCACAATACCAAACTCAGAGTCCAGAACCTTTATGAGACTATGCAAATCCCGCCCATTCCCGGACTTTTGTTGTTTTTGCAAGAATTGAATTGACGAGAGTTATTTGTAGGCATGCCGAGGATGTTCGCGATGATACCAAAGAAGTTAGTCAACGAGTTTGGCTGTCTCACTCACAGAAGCAGACATTCTCGCTCGCAATCATCATCTGCCGCGCAGTAGCATCTTATCCAACTCTTCCATGCTCAGCAGCACATGCGTCGGTCTGCCGTGATTACAAGAATGACCGCCGGCTGTTTTTTCCAGTTTTCTAAGGAGTTCGTTCATCTCGTCCATAGTGAGTTTTTGGTTGGCACGCACCGAACCGTAACATGCTATGGTGGCGAGAACCTTTTCGCTTTCGCTTTCGATGTGCGGTTCTTGCCAAGATGCAAGTTTGATTCCTTCGCCGCTTTCGTCCGTTTCGCCCGTCCCAATTTCACGCAAGACGCCGCATAATTCTTGAATTAGGTCATTCATTCCGTCGGTTCTTAACAAGGCGGGAAGCGTATGAACGGCAACTTCTTTGGGACCCAACAGACGCAACTCAAAGCCCCAATTGTTAAAATTGGTTAGGTTTTCTTCCACAAACAGGGTATCCGCAGGCGACAATTCCACATGCACCGGAAAAAGAAGTTGTTGCAGTTCGGGCTTGCTTTTGAAATATTGATGCTTGAGTTCTTCAAACACGATGCGTTCGTGGGCGGCATGCACATCCAAAACGACCAGACCCGTTTTGTTGATTGCCAAAATATAGACACCGTGCATCTGAGCAACCGCTTGCCCGAGAGAAAAAGAGGACAGTTGAAAACTCGGGGCAGTATCGTGAGTGTCGTGTGGTGGCAGTTCTTGGATACTATCCTCAGCAGTTTGTTCGGGAACATCTTCGGCGTTATTATTAGTCTCTTGTTTGGTATGATGTTCGGCTATATCAAAAAAATCGGCAAAACTGTCGGCTTTTGTTGCCGGCTTGCCGGTTCCGGTATGCCGCACACCCGGGAGGAATTTACTTTGCCAACGCTCGGCATGGGCAGAGTTGGGATGCCCGGCATAGGAGTTCCCGGGTGCGCCACTCTCACCGGTTCTACTCTCATTGGCTCTCTTGAACCGAGCAGCTACGGCGGCACCTCCCATATCCGCAGCATTGTTCGCCCATTCGGTGGCGGGGCGACGCAAGACCCGGCGAACGGCGGAACTGACAGTATTGTGCACCCGGTGACTATGTGCAAATCGCACCTCTGTCTTGGCGGGATGCACATTGACATCCAATTCGGCGGGAGGAACTTGCAGAAAAAGAACATACTCGGGCTGCCTGCCGCCGTGTAGCATCTCCCGATAGCCGTGCCGAATGGCGTGCATCATCACCCGATCCTGCACCGATCTGCCATTGACAAAGAGTAGTCGATGTTTTGCCTTCTCCTTGCAGTGGGCGGGCTTCATCACATAGCCTTCCAAGTTGTAACTGTCCGTTGCCGATGAGAAGATGCCGAGGCTATTGGCAACAAAATCCTTGCCGAGAAGTTCCGCCAAACGACCGGATGTGCCGAGTTCGCGGACAGAGTCCTTTGAACAGGCGGGCAGCTTGTAAATGATTTTGTCATCTCGCTTGAGTGTAAAGGCAACCCGCGGCGATGTCAGTGCCAACTTGACAAACATTCGCTCAATGTAGCCATATTCGGTGACAAAGGTTCGCATGAACTTGCGACGGGCAGGCATCCGGGAAAACAGTCCCCGCACCCGCACCATAGTCCCTTCGGGCAGGGCCGCCGGGGTCATCGGCTGTGCCACTCCGTCGCGCACGCAAATACTGTGTGCTTCGCCCAGGTGCGGGCATGAAATTAAAGTTAACTCGGAAACCGCCCCAATACTTGCCAGGGCTTCGCCGCGAAAACCGTAACTGCCGATATTTTCCAGGTCCGCTTCGCTGTCAATTTTTGCGGTAGCATGATTTTCAACCGCCAAATGCAATTCTTCCGGTAAAATTCCCGCGCCGTTATCCGATACTTCTATCAAGTCCAGACCGCCTTGGGTAACACTGATGCTGACTTCCGTGGCACCGGCATCCAAACTGTTTTCCGTTAATTCTTTGATGACCGATGCCGGTCGTTCAATCACCTCGCCGGCGGCGATCTTTTCCGCCAGGTGCGGCGGGAGTTTTTTTATACCGGGCGTTCTTTGCAGGGAACTCACCCCAAAAACTGGATGATGACCCCGGCTGCTATGGCCGAGCCTATGACACCGGCGACATTCGGTCCCATCGCGTGCATCAAAAGAAAGTTGTGCGGATTCTCGGCATGCCCGACCTTATTGGCGACACGGGCCGCCATCGGCACCGCGGAGACACCGGCTGCCCCGATCAAGGGATTGATAGGAATCTTGCTTATCTTGTTGAGAAGTTTCCCCATGAGGACCCCGGCGGCTGTGCCGAGAGCAAAAGCGGCCATGCCCAACAAAAGAATGGCAATTGTTTTGCTGTCCAGAAACTCCGCGGCCTTGAGCTTTGAGCCGACCGAGAGACCCAGAAAAATAGTAACCGAGTTGATCAGAGAATTTTGAAGCGTATCATTCAAACGATCCACTACCCCGCTCTCGCGAATTAAGTTCCCCAAGCAGAACATGCCGAGCAGAGGAGTGGCCGCGGGTAAAAACAACATCACCAGAATACAGAGGACAAGCGGGAAAACAATGCGCTCGGTCTTGGAAACATGCCGCAGTTGCTTCATCACGATCAAACGCTCTTTCTTTGTGGTGAGGAGTTTCATGATCGGCGGCTGAATGATTGGCACCAATGCCATATACGAGTAAGCGGCTACCGCAATAGCACCCAGCAATTCGGGCGCAAGTTTGTTGGAAAGGTAAATGGCCGTCGGTCCGTCCGCTCCGCCGATAATGCCAATGGCGGCCGCCTCTCTGAGCGTGAAATCAAAAAATCCCAGGTCACTTAGTGCCACGGCCCCTATCAAAGTCGAAAAAATACCAAACTGGGCGGCCGCCCCCAGCATCAGAGTTCTCGGGTTGGCAAGCATAGGAGAAAAGTCGGTCAGGGCCCCCACTCCCATAAAGATCAACAGAGGAAATAAACTTGTACCTATGCCGAAGTCATATAGAACTGTGAGAATGCCGTTTGCTTCGGTAAGACCCGCCAAAGGCGCATTGGCGAGAAGTCCGCCAAAGCCAATCGGCAAGAGCAAGAGAGGCTCAAACTTCTTTTTGATTGCCATGTAAAGTAGAACAAGGCAAACGACCAGCATGACTGCCTGTTTCCAATGCATGCCAACCAAGCCTGTTCCGAGCCAAAGAGTATAAAGATCACTCATCGGAGGCAACCGATTTCGCGGTTATACCAAACTCAATAACTTGTCACCAACCGAGACCTTGTCGCCCTGGCGAACATAAATCTCTTTCACCCGTCCGCCCAAAATCGCACAAACCTCCGTTTCCATTTTCATCGCCTCCAAAACAAACAACGGCTGTCCTTCTGTGACAGTCTCATCCGGCACTACAAGAATACGAAAGATGTTTCCGGCAAGCGGCGCGGTCTGCAGTTTAATGGAGTCGGTTGTGCCCGCGTCATTTGCCTTTGCCGTTTCGTTTTTTGCCGCATCAGTTTTCGTTTGCGAATCCGCGGGGAGGGGGGACGGCTCGGACACGGAAGATTCGGCGGGAGTTGTGTCGGACGGCCGCACCCGCACCAGAAATTCTTTGCCATCCACTGTGACGCTGTAGGTGCCTGTGTCTTGCCTGTCGGCATCCGTCTTTTTATCTTTTAACGAAGGTTTCGCGGGTTTGGATGTCTCTTGCTTGGTGTCCGGCGCATCCGAGGAGGGCTGTTGGGCTTCTTCTTTTATTTGGGTTTGGGTTTCGGCGCCGGGTTTTGGCTCAAAGGCGGCCGGGTTATCTCGATTCATAAAAAATCGTAGCCCGACTTGCGGAAAAAGCGCATAGGTAAGAATATCTTCGTTTTCATCCGCCGACAAAGAGAACTTATTTTCTTCCGCCTCTTTTCTTAACTGCTTCGTAATTTCCGATAACTCGGGCGGTCTGGCACTCGGATCATACTTGGCACGATCTTTCGGGGCTTCGCCTTTCCAAACTTTTTTCCATAGTTCGCTATTAATACGGCTTGGTGTTTTGCCGTATTCGCCCTTCACCAGAGCCAGGGTCTCTTTGGAAATATTTTTATATCGTTCGCCGCCGAGAACATTTAAGACGGACTGTGTGCCGACAATCTGCGAGGTGGGGGTAACCAACGGAATATAACCCAGGTCCTTGCGCACCTCGGGAATCTCTTCCAAGAGTTCGTCCATTTTATCCTCAGCATTTTGTTCTCTGAGTTGATTTTCAAGATTACTGAGCATACCGCCCGGCACCTGTGCTTTAAGAATACGCGCATCTATCCCCTTAAGAGAACCTTCAAACTTGGCATACTTGGGACGCACCGAACGGAAATGGTCGGCAATCTTTTGGAGAAGTTCCATATCCAATCCGGTATCATAGGAAGAATCATTGAGAATATTGACCAGAGATTCGGTGGCGGAATGCCCGTAAGTCATGCTCATGGAAGAAATGGAAGTGTCTATGGTATCGGCGCCGGCTTCAATTGACTTCAAGGCGGTAGCGGTTGACATGCCCGTCGTAGCATGACAGTGAATATGCACACGCAAGTTTGTCTTGTCTTTGATCTTCTTGACCAGTCTGTAAGCCGCATAGGGTGTGAGAAGACCGGACATATCCTTAATGGCAAGTGAATGCACGCCCGCATCCTCCAAGCGTTTTGCCAAATCCGTCCAGCCGTCCGGGGTATGGACCGGGCTGACCGTGTAAGAAAGCGTGCCTTGGGCATGACCGCCGCAATCAATCACCGCACGAATGGCGGTTCGCAGATTGCGTATGTCGTTTAGAGCATCAAAAATTCGAAATACCTTGACACCGCTTTTATGCGCCAGTTCAACAAACCGATGCACCACATCATCGGCATAATGACGATAACCCAAGATATTCTGACCTCTGAGTAGCATTTGCTGAGGAGTATTGGGCATGGCACGACTGAGTTCGCGGATACGCAGCCAAGGATCTTCTCCCAGAAAACGAATGCAAGAATCAAAAGTGGCTCCCCCCCAGGACTCAACAGACCAGTAGCCTACTTTATCCATTTGCTCCGCTATGGGCAACATATCATCCAAACGCATACGAGTGGCGAGGAGGGATTGATGGCCATCTCGTAATACCAGTTCGGTCAAAGTAATTTTGCGGCCGCGCGGCACAGGTTGAACTGCCGCCTTTGGCGTTGCTGCGGTAGTCGGTTGGATTTCTTTATTCATCTTTTGGATGTTTTAATAATATATTAATTGGGCAATTTGAAATTCCGGAGTATGAGAACCATTCATTCTAACAAATGCAAACCGGAGAAGCATTTTTTTCTTTATGGTTTTATTGAGCCGGACCTTGAGTCTTGATATGATGTTCCAGAGCGGCCACCGCTACGCTCAACCGGGTAGTATCCGAGATCGGCAAAGTATCCGTTTTGTCATTCTCCCTGTTAATGCCCCCCTTAACGAGTTGGGTTGCAGCCTCGGCATCGATCTTCCCGTATTTTGGAACAACCAAAGACGCATCGGCAACAAAAAAACGCCTTAAGACATAAGATGTTGCGGATAAGATTAATATCAATAAGGCGAGGAAAAAGAATACATATCCCATACCCACCAAGGCAATATGCAATGCTTCCTCCATCAACCGATTTCGGGAAATACCGATTGCGAACAAGAAAATATCTCGGGGTAGCGAGATTTGAACTCACGACCTCCTGCTCCCGAAGCAGGCGCGCTACCAAGCTGCGCTATACCCCGCATTTACGAAAAAAGTTTTTTGGACGGGCGGGCACCCGGTCGCCAACCGCCCGGACCAAATACACCGAGAACCAGTAAGCCGCCGGCAATAGTGAGGTTTTTCATGAATAGCACTGTTTCTAACTGAACCGAAAAATCACTGTGAAATAGGATAGCAGCCAAAACGCAAAAAATTGCCAATAAATAAGAAGCAATCCGTGTGCCAAAACCCGTAATAATGCAAAGGGCACCGATGATTTCCAGAGCAATGACCGGAATCAGCAAAAATGCCGGAACTCCCTTGCTCACCATATAAGCGGCTGTGCCGGCATAGCCACCCACTTTTTGGATGCCACCGAGTAAAAAAATGTGCGCCAAAAGAAGGCGCGCCAGAAATAAGATAAAATTGTTCATTTGTCTTTTGGTAAATATCTTAATTTAATAAATCAGAATCAATAAAAATGAATTCTACTTGCGTATTATAGCACAATCGTAAATTCCAATTTATTTGTGTATGATCCCACCCATTTCCGGGCTTTTGTTGTTTTTGCAAGAACCGAATCGGTGAGAGTTGTTTGAGAGCATAATGAGGACGTTCGAGATTATTGTATGATCCCACCCATTTCCGGACTTTTGTTGTTTTTGCAAGAACCGAATCGGTGAGAGTTGTTTGAGAGCATGATGAGGATGTTTTCACGCAATCTTATCATTAATATTTTCAGAGGGTTCACTGAAAATACCGAGTCACCGGACTCCGGAGCGGCTAAAAGAATCCCGCGTATCATATCATGCCCAACCAGAATACCGATTGGGAACAATGAGAACCCTTTTATGTCACAGGAATCCGGTTTGTAATCAGTGAATGATTTACGGCAACTGTTTATAATCTTCGTAAAAATACCGAATCAATTTATCGTTTCCACGAAAATTTTCCGCCAACTTTCCAATTGCCGGGACCAAATACACCCAGGACTAACAAGCCACCGGCGATCGTAAAGTTTTTCATGAATTGCACGGTCTGCCCTTGAACGGAAAAATCGCCGTGAAAAATTATAGCCGCAACAATGCAGAAAGCTGCCAATGCATAAGTGGCAATGCGAGTCCCAAAACCCGCAATGATACAAAGAGCACCGATCACTTCCAAAACAATTACCGGAGTCAGCAAAAAGGCCGGAACTCCTTGGCTGACCATATAACCGGCAGTGCCGGCATAGCCCCCAATTTTTTGGATACCGCTGAGTAGAAACATATGCGCCAAAAGAAAACGCGCAAAAAGTAAAATTAAGTTATTCATTTTTTGATATTTAATTTAATTTAATAAGATAAAAAGTAAGAATTAATAATAACGCTTACTTTTAGATTATAGCACAATCATAAATGTCTCCTCAAGTTAGAGAGATAACTTTTGGTCAATTTTTTGGTAAACGACAAATTTTGCGAAAAATTTTCCACATTTTTTTGCATCAACTCTTGCCAAAATATCGCGATAGAAAAAACTTGTTTACCGATTACTGTTTGCTTGTCATCGCGCCGGGACAAAATCTCCGACACAATATCTTCCCAAGCCATCCGCACCTTATTCGACATATCATCATAATGACTGCCCGGTAACATCGGCGGGGCATTGCGATATTTTTGATACAGAATTGGATTGTTATCTACTTCTATCACTCTTTCTATTACTTCATCAAAAGTATTGTAATCATGACAATTGATGAAAGCATCCGGGTTATAGTAATCCGCAATATCGGGTGCTCCCCAGTAAATTGGAATACTGCCACAAAGCAAAGGATCAAGTATCTTTTCCGTAACATAGCCGGCGGATGCTTGATTCTCAAAGGCAATGGTAAACTTATAGTCTTTGATGTGCTTCCACTTGCCTTTTCTCCAGTTCGTCTTATATCGAGAAACTACTTGTTCGCGCGCGGATGCGGGGATATTATTCAACGAACGACCGGCACAATCTATATGCTTGTATCTCATCAGACTTTTACAAAATAGTCGTCTGATAATTGTTTCAGGAGAGGAATCGTTGGAATAAAAAAAGTTACAGAATCTGCTCTTGGGAGCGGCAGAATATCGGGTAATGTTATTAAGTGCGTTTGCTTTCAACGCAAGCACATGTTTTGAATAGTTTGTGTCGGGAAATCGAGGGCGCAGATTCAACAGCAATAGCATCTCACTTACTGTAACTCTTTTGGGATCTGCAGAAGCATAACCTGAAAATAATCGATCCATATAACGCAAATCAAACTTGGCATTTTCTCCAAGAAACCCTATGAGTACCGGATATCTTCCCCACAATCGGCGGGATTTAAGGACATTTTTAGAATAAGTATAATGGGGCAGAAAAATAACATCCGGTTGCCGTTCATCATAAATAAACTCGTAGGGACTGGCAGCCATTAGCTGCATCACACGAGTCACAGGATATTTCGGCATATATTGTGTTATGCCGGTATTAACTTTGTCCGATAGTAACAACTCTTTCTTTCTATTACTCGGAAAACAGCAATAACGGATCTTAAAGCGAGAATTCGCTTGCTTGTTTTTCATAACATGCGGATTAAATAAGTCCCCTTACTGTTTTACCAAACGATATGATCAATCATAAATGTCTTCCGACCCCGAAAGATGCGGAAGATTTCACTTTTGCGGTAAATTGATCCTCATAAAAATGACACAACGCAATTGCCAGGGCATCGGTTGCATGATGGCTCAGATTTCCGTTAATTCCCAGATGACGATAAGTCATGGTTGCCAAAACCTGTTTGGTGGCGTTGCCGTTGCCGGCAATGTTTTGCTTAACTTTTTTGGGCGAATAAGTGAACACCGCCATCTCCCGGGCCCCCAGACCCGCCAAGAGGACTCCCCGTGCCATACCCAACCTTAATGCCGATTTCGGATTGGGACCGACGAAAACATCTTCTATGGCACAGCAATCCGGCTGATACTTTTCCAGTAACTCGCCCAGGGCCTGCCAATACTCCGCAAGCCGTCGCGACATAGAATGTGTTCTTTTGCAACTAATCGTCCCGCTGGCTTCATACCGGGGATGTTTATCTTTGATACAAAGTAAGCCAAAACCGGTATTTTCCAGACCGGGATCAAGCCCCAGAATCAGATACGGCGGCTTCTTGAGCATTACTGTAAACAGAACGGACATCGTCCAGGTCTTCCAGATATTCCAAGAGACTTTGCAACTTTTCGTGCTTGTCAGTCGAGAGCAGGCAAACATCCAACGGTGACATGGTGATATCCGCATAAGAAATCTCATACTTCTTGTCTCTCAGTGCTTCTTTGACGGCCACCAGATTATCGGCGGCGGTTTGCAGGTAAAAAATGCCGTTTTCGCCGGATTGCATATCTTCCGCCCCGGCATTGGTCGCATCCTCAAGAAGTTGGCCTTCGTCCGCAACCCCGGCTAACTCTATGAGTCCTTCGCGCTTAAAAAGGTGTGCGACACACCCTTCCCGACCAAGGTTACCGCCAAACCTGCCCAAAATATGTCGGATTTCTGCCACTGTGCGATTTTTGTTATCCGTGAGAGTTTCTATGTAAATGGCTACGCCGCCGGGGCCATATCCTTCGTAAACTACTTCGCTGTAATTCTCGCCCCCTTCGCCCCCCAGTGCTCTTGCAATCGCTCTTTCAATTGTTTTGCCGGGCACATTGAGTGTCAGCGCTTTTTCTTTGGCTTGGCGAAGACGGGGGTTATCCTCGCCAGCGCCGCCTTGTTTGACCGCCACGGTAATCTCGCGCAATGCTTTGGTAAAAAACTTACCGCGCTTGGCATCCTGTCTTGCCTTGCGATGCTTGACATTCGCCCATTTACTGTGTCCCGCCATAACCGGATTATTTGACCGGCGGATCCCGGCGCAGTTGAATACCCAGTTCCCGCAGTTGCTTCGCTTCCACTTCGGCGGGTGCTTCGGTCATGGGGCAATAAGCGGATTGTGTTTTAGGGAAACAAATCACATCGCGAATGTTTGACAGGTTTTTGAGTAACATCACCAGTCTATCCAGTCCGAATGCCATGCCGGCATGCGGCGGCGCACCCAACTCCAACGCCTTGAGAAAAAAACCAAACCGCTGTGTTGCGTCCTCTTTGGAAAGCCCCATCAGTTCAAAAATCTTTGTCTGATGTTCGCTCTTATGAATGCGAACCGAGCCGCCGCCGACCTCAACACCGTTAATAACCATATCGTAGGCACGGGATTTTAGACTTCGAAGCAGTTCGGCGCGCGCATCCGGGTCTGTTTGCGGTTCTTTAAAAACATCATAATCATGCAATGCGGTAAACGGATGATGCAGGGGCTGCGGCTGTCCGTCCGCATCCAACTCGAACATAGGAAAATCCGTGACCCATAAGGGCTTCCATTCTTTGGATAACAGATTAATTTTTTTGCCAATATGCGTCCGCAAGACGCCAAAGGATTCATTGACAACTTTCTTTTTGTCGGCCGAAAAGAAAAGGATATGCCCGGCTTCGGCATTCGCCAACTGTAATATCTTGGCGAGAAACTCATCGGAAAAAAACTTAATGATAGGAGATTGAAGTCCTTCGCGCCCGGCTGCGGGATCTGTAACACGAATATACGCCAGGCCTTTCGCGCCTCGCTTGCCGACATACTCTGTCAGATCATCCAGATCCTTGCGACTGAATTGCGCTCCGTTCGGGACGGATAACATCGCAACCCGGGCATCGGAATCCTTGGCCGCATCTTGAAACACACGAAACTCCGTCGCCACACATTCCTTGTCAATGTCTGTGAACCGAAGCGGAATACGCAGGTCCGGTCGGTCGGTGCCGTAAAGAGCAACCGCTTCTGCGTAAGTCAGACGAGGAAACTCGGGCAATTCCGTCTGCAATAGTTCCTTAAACAAATGACGCACCATCTCTTCGGCAAGCCGCATCACATCCTCTTCTGTCACATAGGCCATTTCCAAGTCTATTTGTGTAAACTCGGCTTGACGATCCGAACGCGGATCCTCGTCGCGAAAACAACGGGCAAGTTGGTAATACTTGTCCATACCGCCGATCATAAGAATTTGCTTAAACAGTTGCGGCGACTGCGGCAGGGCAAAAAAACTGCCGTGTCGTACCCGACTCGGGACCAAATAATCTCGGGCACCCTCCGGCGTGGAGCGTGTCAGGATAGGAGTCTCCAACTCCAAAAAATCTCTCTGTTCCAAAAACCGCCGCACAGACGAGGTAACAGATGCCCGGAATCGCAGGTTATCTTGCATCTGTTGGGACCGCAAATCCAAGGCGCGATACTGCAGGCGTGTGTCCTCGTTGGCGCGCGCATGTTCTTCGGGGGTAAACGGCAGGATGCTCGCCCGGTTTAGCAACTCCCCGCTTTCACACAGCACTTCAAGAGTACCTGTGGCAATGCGGGAATTGACGGTTCCTTCGGGACGCTCTCTGACAATTCCCTCCGCAGAGATCACAAACTCGTCTCTGAGAGTTTCCGCAAAAGAAAACAAGGAGTTATTTTGCGGGTCAAATACCAGTTGCACCAACCCGCTATGATCGCGCAGATCAATAAAAATGATGCCGCCGTGATCCCGTCTGGCATGCACCCATCCGCAAAGTTTGATCTTCTTGGTGAGATGGCCCGCGGTGACTTTACCGCACAAACAATTGCGCAGAAGACTCATTCTCTCCTTTTGTTACTCGGCTCGTTACTCGGCGGGGGGAGCCGAGGATGCTTTTTTTCCTTCCGCCTTCTTGAGATCCTTGGGATCCTTGAGGGCGGTCTTCTGTTCCGCCGATTGTGCCGGCTTCGGTTCGTTCGGCTTGTCCTTAAAGTCGGTTACATACCAGCCACTTCCTTTAAGTTGAAAAGAGGTGCGAGACATCAGGCGGCGCAAACCCTCCTTATGACAAGACGGACACTGTGTAAGCGGCGCATCATTGATCTTTTGCAGTTGATCCAAATGATTGCCACAGTGCCGGCATTCGTATTCGTAAATCGGCACGGGTTAATCTTTGAGTAACTTGGAAGAACAGGCAATGTCTTCGGTTTTTTGTGCCATAAAAATATCATTTTGATGGATTCCCTTGAGAGAATGCGTATACCAGTAAACTTCCAACTTCCCCCAAGTATAACTGATGATCGGATGATGGTTATACTTCTCCGCAAGATCGCCGAACATCTGTGCCAATTTCTGGGCACTGACAAAGTTATTTACCCGATACATCTTATAAAGAGATTCACTGCCGCCAAGACCTGTTACCTCCCAATGCTCCATTTGTTGAACAAAAGATTCCAGTTGTTTCCCCGCTAAGATCTTATCCTTTTTACCGACTTCCTTGAATTCCAAGTCGGAAATCTTTTTCATACCTGTTTTACCTGTCTTCGCTGTCTCTTTTAGCTTTTAGTTGTGTCTTTTTAGTTGGGACGGTCTATGGATTTAAAATAGTTTAGAAACTCACTATCGGGTTCTAAAATAAGAAAATTGTTGGATGTTCTGCCAAAAACTTCGCGATAGGCAAACAAAGAACGATAAAAATCATAAAAATTGGGGGACTTGGAAATAGCACCGGCGTAAATATCCGCCGCCTGATTGTCGCCCTCACCGCGCAGGGTTTCGGATTCCCGGTAAGCATTTGCCAATATGATGACACGCTCTTTGTCGGCCTCGGCCCGCATTCCTTCGGCAACCTCGCGACCGCGCGACCGCAATTCTTGCGCGATTCGTTCGCGTTCGGTTGTCATGCGTGCGTAAACACTATTGCTGACATTATCGGGCAGGTTAATTTTCATCACCCGAATATCCACAATTTCTATGCCAAGTTCTTCTCGGGCAATACCATCCAGCCTGGAACTAATTCTTGTCATCAGTTGATCACGTTGGCCGGACACCACTTCGTTGACAGTGCGGTTGCCAAACTCATTGCGGAGACCGTTGTCCACACGGGCGAACAACAGTCTGCGGACTTTTAATTCGTCGCCATTGGTGGCACGATAAAATTTTGCGACATCGTCAATCTTCCACTTCGCATAAGAATCTACCAAGAGTTGCTTTTTCTCCGAGGTGAGATATTCCGATTCGGGGCTATCCAGAGTCTGCACCCGAGAATCAAACCGCTTAATGGTAAATACGATAGGAAGTTTAAAGTGAATGCCCGGCTGTGTATCGGCTTTAATCAGTTCGCCAAATCGCAGCAGCACCGCCTTTTGCCGCTCGTCCACAACATAAATGCTCTGGGAAGCCAGGTAAAACACAATCATGCCAAAAACTAAAAAAGGCAACCCGGTTAACTTCTTCATCGTCCGTTGCGTTGAATACGCCCGCTGTCTATTTGTTTAAGAACACTCTCCACGACACGAGATAACTGGCTTTCGCTCAAACTGCCGGTTTGAGGAAGAGAATTGTCATTACCCCGACCGGCAGAACCCTCCGTCGCGCTCGGTCTTTGCAAGAACTTATCCAAAGGCAAATACAGTAAATTATTACTCCCGCTAACATCAATTAATATTTTATCGGTATTGGCAAGAATTTCTTCCATGGCTTCCAGATACAGGCGGCGACGCATGATAGCGGGACCTTTGGCGTAGGCCTGATATACCAAGTTAAATCTTTGGGCATCCCCCTGAGCACGGGCAATCGTCCGCTCCTTGTATGCCCGTCCGTCTTCCAAAACACGCTGGGCTTCGCCTCTGGCACGCGGGATAATTGCTTTGGCATAGGCTTCGGCTTGATTACGAAACCGAATTTCGTCTTCGCGCGCACTAATGGCGTCTTCAAATGCCGGCTTGACTTCTTGCGGCGGATCCGCTTTTTGAATATTCACACCGACCACATGTATGCCTGTGCCGTAATCGCTGATATAATTCTGAACACGCTCTCGCACATCGGCGGCCACCTTTGCCCGCCCTTCCGTAATGACTTGATCCAAATTGGTGCCACCCACCACATGCCGCATGGCACTGTCGGTTCCTTGGCGAATGCTCATTTCCGGATCCCGCACCCTCAAGGCAAAGCTGCGCGCATCCTCAATATCGTACTGCACTTCTACGGTCAGGTCTACGATATTTTCGTTCTTGGTGAGCATGATCCCGCGCGCCGTGAAACTGCGAACTCGGGTCACATTAATGACAATCACCTTGTCAATCAAGTAGGGTTGCCATCTCAGACCGGGGCCCAATGTAGTAACATACTTGCCGAATCGCAAAACAACGCCTCGCTCTTGCTCGTCCACCGCATAAAAACCCATACCTCCCCAGATCAATGCTATGGCAAGTCCGACCCCCGTGATAATACTGCGGAAACCAAAACCTTTTTGCTTGCCGCCTTTATTACCATTACCATTACTATTACCGCCGGTATCATCGCCTATTTGCTTTTTGAATAAATTAAAAAGTTCTTCTATTAAGCCTTTGGGAGGGGAAGGACGGGAGCCCCCGCTCGGTTTCTTATCGGAAGGACGCGCCCAATCCGGGAGATTCTCTTTGTCTTGCTCCTTGCGCTTCGCCTCATCGTTAGACTTTGAAGCACCTTTGCGTGATCTCGGGTTGCTCCAGGGATCCTGCTCGTTCATTTGGATTAATGTCATATTTTGATAGTTATTTTAAGGCAACAAATTCTTAAAAAAAGATTTTTCGAGGGAATAAATGAAGGAAGGAAAGAATCTTTACAGATTTTTTAAAGAATCGATTCATCATTCATCTTAATTCCGACACACACAGGACCTCTCGCAGAAAACATACTTGTTTTATTATAACCATTCTTCGCGCAAAGAAACGCCCTCTCTCGGATGATTTTTTCGTGCATTTTGCAAAATTGTCTCTTGGTGTGTGTCGTGTTGTATTAGGAGATCCTGTGCCAGAGTGGCAAGGGTCCTCACTCCCGTTCCCGTGGAAGCCGAAATACGCGCACTAACGGGCGTCCCATAAAAATCGTAAAGCACCCGGGTATCCGTAGGCTCTGTCGAAGCGTCTATTTTGTTATACACCTTGAGACAGGGGATAGAATCCGCGTTCAGATAATGCAACATCTCGGTAACTGTCTTTTCTTTTTCTCGGATGTCCGGGTCTGTGACGTCCGCCACATGTAAAATAACATCCGCATGAGCAATTTCTTCAAGAGTTGCCGCAAATGATTCAAGCAACATCGGCGAAAGGTTGTCTATAAAACCCACAGTGTCTGTCACCAAAAAGTTACCCATATCGGCGCGCATCTTGCGAATGAGCGGATCCAATGTTGCAAACAATTTTGGCGAAGCAACCGCATCCGCCCGGGTCATTTGGTTAAACAAACTGCTCTTACCGGCATTGGTATAACCCACCAGTGCCATCAGCGGGCGCGTGCTTTTTTTACGCGTTCTTTGTCCCAGTTGGCGTTGCTTGCGGATTTTTTTCAGTTTGGTGTTCAGTGTGCCTATTCGCCGGCGCAACAGTCTGCGGTCCGTTTCCAATTGTTTCTCGCCGGGACCCCCTCTTTGCCCGATTGCCCCCCGTTGGCGTTCCAAGTGCGTCCAGCCGCGCACGAGATGCGTGCTTTGATAGTGTAATTGTGCCAGTTCCACCTGTAACTTGCTTTGATAGGAACGCGCATGTTGTGAAAATATTTTCAAGATGACACCCGTGCGATCCAGCAGTTCGACATTCAATTCATTTGTTAGGTTCCGATGATTTCCGCCGCTTAAGTCCATATTGACAATCACTTGCTTAATTCGATGCTCGGTAACAAAAGTTTTCAATTGTCGCAGCTGCCCTTCGCCGAGAAAGTATCCCGCATGCGGTTGTCTGACACGGAAACTGACGGAAGGAATATTTTTGTAACCTAATGTTGCCGTCAAAGCCTTGAATTCGGCAGGCGGAGAAGAGACGGCATTCTCGTATTCCAAAAAGAGGAGAAGGCGATTCGTCCGGGCGGTTTGTTTTTTATGATCTTGTCTCACGCTGTTTTTTTATTTTCGGTACATCTGTTTTTGGTGTGTTTGTATTCGTGTTTTTATCCGGGTTTTTGCCGATTATTAACTTACAAAGCATGCGTATTCACAAAATCGAAATTCCGAGTGGAAGATTTGATTCTTAACCTGAGAACAAAAAGTGACATCTGTTATCCGGTTTATTCCGCCAATGTCTAATGTCTGTCGCCTCAAATGGCGCGCCCGGAGAGATTCGAACTCCCGACCTCTTGGTTCGTAGCCAAGCACTCTATCCAACTGAGCTACGGGCGCCGCAGAACATATATCGCTTTTGCTTCATCGTCATATTAATAACACAACGGAGAGGGAGGGATTCGAACCCTCGATAGAGCTTTAATGACCCTATAACTTCTTAGCAGGAAGCCGCTTTCAACCGCTCAGCCACCTCTCCAATAAAAGATATTATAGGAAAGGCAAAAAAATGGGCATGTTGTTTCACATCTTACTTACCCGGTTTTTTATTGAGATGCTTCTTTTTTCAAAGTATCAAAACAAAAAGTTTCCGGACTCGGGTTATAATAATTCATATTGATGTTGTTTTGCAATAGTAAATTAAGCGGATAAACTTATGAAAAACACAAACATGTTAAGTAGCACGATGCACAAAGATATGTATGAATCCTTGCGAAATGCAGGCATAGCCGATGAACATGCCCGGCGTGTTGCCGCCAAAACGGCAAAAGATCATAGGTATTATCAGTCTTTGAAGCAATCTGTCGATGCTCAAATAAATGATACAACTATTCTTAAGAACGATGTTACCATTCTTAAGAAAGATGTTACCATTCTTAAGAAAGATGTCAGTATGCTCAAAGAGGATGTCACCACACTCAAAAGCGATGTCAGTGTGCTCAAAGAGGATGTCGCCACACTCAAAAGCGATGTCAGTGTGCTCAAAAAGGATGTCGCCATACTCAAAAGCGATGTCAGTGTGCTCAAAGAGGATGTCACCACACTCAAAAGCGATGTCAGTGTACTCAAAGAGGATGTCACTACGATTAAAAAGGATATCGCTATTCTCAACAATAAGTTTGACGCTCTGTACACGCATATTGACACATCTATCGGAGCCTTGCGCGAGCAGATGAATACATTTATGAAATCTACTCAAGCAACAAACCGATTATTGACAAATCTGATGACCATAATTATCAGTACCATCCTGGTGTCGACAATCGGCGGCCTAGCTTCACTTGGTATTTATGTTCTCGGCGGATAGAAAAGAACCCTTTAATGAGGTGCGAATTTAAGAAGAAATATCCCGACAGGCTACCTCACCTGTGGGTTATCTTGCCGCACTCGGCGCACCCTGTTTTGCACCCGAGCAATGTACTGGCGGATAATGACTTTGGGCGCGTACTTGGGAATTCTGTCATTACCGTGTAACTTGGCATAAAAGTCTTCTACATCTTTGAATACTCCGTGATGCTCCAAAACCAACCGACTTTGGTGACCGTAAAACTGAATAAAGCGGTGCTCGTGCGGGTCCCATGTCACGGAACCGTCAAGCAACACACCGTAGCCGTAGTCTTTTTTCTTGTCTTTAAGCTTTTGAATTGAGCGCAGGTATAACGGCATATCCACGGTGTAAGCATCTGTCTTGATCCACTTGTCGTTGAGAAACACCTCGGTATAGGAATAATCCAACTGATGATTGGGGCGAGAGATGAACCCTCTGATGACATGATCGCGAATGCGATAAAAACGCTGCCGGGCCGGAATGCCGGCCGCACGCAGTAAGGCGACAAAAAGGGTTCCTTTGGTATTGGCAAAGCCCACACCCGCGGTCAAGACATCGGATGCCTTCATCTCGTAGATACGCGGAGTCCAGCCAAACGCAATGTCATCACGCACAAAATAAAAAATACTCTCGATCTTTTCTTCCGGCGTCTCGGCTTCTTTAATCACCGCAGCAAGTGTTTTTTGGACTAGCGGATGCTCGTAATCCAGATAATTTGTGGACTCCAAATAGTCTGTCATGACCTCTTTGGTCTGGGCAGCTCGGCTGCCCAGCAACAGAGTTCCGAAAAGAACAAGAGAAATGATCTTCCAACTCTTGAATCCCGAAAACCCGGATCCGGATGATAATCGGCGGCTCACCGAATTACGGCAAGAAGCGTCGTCGGCCCAGAATATAAATGATCGCCCAAAAGGCGGCAACTGATGCGGCAAGATAGGTGTAGGCACAAGCGGTTAGAATGCTTCGGACGATGCTCAGCTTGTCGGCGGCAAGGTATTCTTTAAGAATCGGAAGTGCCTTGCGAAAACTGGCATCCAACTCAACAGGCAAGGTTACCAGGTGAACGGCTATACCAAGCAGACGACTGAGAAACCAAAGTAAAAAAATAATTCTTGTCACCAACGGATTAAAAAAAGCAAAGGCAAGACCCAACAAGAGAAGAACATCAAAACATTTATACAAAAAAATAATAAAATTTGCCATAGTTGTCCTTAGTTGCAACAGAGCGGAACCTTCCGCATGCTGCAAGGCATGGCTAAACTCATGCGTTGCAACCGCCACGGCGGTTAAGGACCTGCCTTCCATATTTTGTTTGGTGAGATAAATGGTGTTGGTCTGCGGATTAAAGTGATCGCCCTGGGTTGTTTCTTCCAACCCGACTTCCTTAAGACGAAACTTTTTTTTGAGGTGACGCACTAATTGTCCGCCTGTGCCGGGGATGTCCGACAGATTCTCCGAATGTTTTTTCATCATCCGTTTTGCCCAAAATTGAGGGGCAAGAGAAAGAAGCAATATCGCCCCCAATAGCAAGTAACTCATCTATATTTTCTGTGATGTTTTCTGTTTTTATGCTGCGTCTTGCGGTTGCCCCGGGTTGCTTGAAGCTGCCTCGGGTTGCTTTGGGCCGCCTCTTATTATTTTGCCGCTCTTGCCGAGGAGGCAAAAACGGACTTCAAAATATCGGCACCCTTTTGAAGATCCGCGGAGCCGATTAGCAAAGGCGGTGCCAGCCGCAATACATCACCGTCTCCCGCCAACAGCACCAGCAGCCCCGCCTCTCGGCATTTTTCCATCACGAGTTTGCCGGGATAGGCTTTCTTTAAGGAAGCACCCAATAAAAGCCCGGCTGCGCGAACATCGTCAAATACATCGCCTTTTTGGTTAATGTCCGACAAGGTTTTTTTCAAAAAAATACTTTTTTCCTTAATGTCTTTCATTAAGGAAGGATTGTCCGTCAGACGCAGAGCCTCGTAAGCCACGGCAGCCGCAAGAGGATTACCGCCAAAGGTGCTGCCGTGACTGCCCGCGGAGAGAACATCCGTATACTTGTCGCCGACCAGAAGTGCCCCTATGGGAAAGCCGCCGCCAAGTGCCTTGGCGCAAGTCATTAAATCCGGTGTTATGCCGTAATGCATATAAGCGAATAGTTCGCCGGTCCTGCCCATGCCGGACTGCACCTCATCTAAGATCAACAAGGAATGATGTTGCGTGCAGAGTTCCCTCACCGCACGCATAAACGGAACATCCGCAGGATACACCCCTCGTTCGCCTTGCACCGGCTCCAAAATCACGGCACAGATTTCCTCATTCATGGCCGCGCGCAAGGATGCAATATCGTTGTAGGGGCAACGGACAATTCCAGCAGGCAGCGGCGCAAACGGTTCTCTGTGCGACGGCTTGGAACTGACAGCCGCGGTGAACAAAGAACGGCCGTGAAACCCCCCTTCAAAACACACAATTTTATGTTTGCCCGCACCGCCCGCTTCTTTTCCGTACTTGCGTGCCAACTTCAAAGCGGCCTCGTTGGCTTCCAGTCCGGAATTGCAAAGAAATACGCCTGCGGCAAATGTTTTTTCGGTTAGAGCCTGCGCCAGTCGGCAAACCGGTTCGTTGAGCCACCAATTACTGACATGCCACAGACGGCCAGCTTGCAGACGCAATGCCTCAACAAGAGCGGGATGACAGTGTCCCAGATGATTGACCGCAATACCGCCGCTAAAATCCAAATATTCTTTGCCGGCTTCGTCTGTCAGATAGCAGCCGCTGCCGCTAACAAAGGAGACAGAGCGATCCCCGTAGTTTGGAAGAAAAAAGGTGTTTATGTCAGCGGGCAATTTAATCTATTTTTTCCGAACGAGCATCATACCATCCGCCAAGGGTAACAAACACATATCCACTCTGGCATCCCGATGGATATGGCGATTCAAGGCATCCAAACTTCGCTGGGGTTCTTCGGTTGGCGACGGCTCGGCAACCAGACCGCGCCAGAGCATGTTATCCAAAATCAGCAGGCCGCCCGGACGCAGCAACGGCAAAGACATCTCGTAATAATTGGCATATCCCCCCTTGTCGGCATCTATGAAAACGGCATCCAGATCGCGGACACCCGCGTCCGCCAGGTGTCTGAGAAGACCGGATGCCGACACAGGACGAAAGTCTATCTTTTCCGCAACCCCGGCACGCTGCCAGTAAGGATACGCATTGGCATGGGCATTTTCGTCGTTATCACAGGCCATCACCTTGCCGTCTTTGGGCAATGCCAGTGCGATCGACAGAGTGCCGTAACCAAGAAAAACTCCCAACTCCAAAACCTTCTTTGCGTTGATCAATTTCATCAAGAAGTAAAGCAACTGCCCCTGTTGTGCGGTAGTCTGCATTTCACCGCTCGGATGTTCGGCGGCCGCGGCGCGCAATTTTGTCAATTCGGCAGTATCTATCCCGCCGACACGACACAGATAATCTGTCAGAGTTTGATCCAACGGAATGCTTTTATCCCGCATCTATGTATGGGGTATGTATGGAAAAAGAGACAGACGGTGCCTCAGGGACTGGGGTTAGAATATCGGACAGAAATATCTTCTATACCCGCCCGGATACTGTCATTCAAACTTAAATCCGACGCGGCGATATTGCTTTTTAGTTGTTGCATGGAAGTGGCGCCTATGATAACGGAAGTAACAAACGGCTTGGTGAGAAGATAGGCAAGTGCCATTTGCGCCGCATCTGTTTCATACCGTCTTGCCAAGTCAACATATTCCCGGGTGGCTTCTTTTGCCGGGGCGGTTTGATAGCGCGGAAACTGGTCGCCCCATAATGTCAAACGGGCACCGGGCGGAGATTCGCCGTTTAAGTATTTCCCGGATAAGACCCCGAACGCAAGTGGCGAATAAGCAAGCAACCCGCAAGATTCGCGCACAGATACCTCGGCAAGTCCCACCTCATATACCCGATTAAGGAGACTGTAAGGATTCTGGATGCTAACCATACGCGGCCAATTATTCGCTTCCGCCATCTGCAGAAACCGCATTGCCCCCCAGGGCGTTTCGTTTGAGATACCGACATGCCTCACTTTTCCGCTCTTAACCAGTCGATCCAGTGCCTCCAATGTCTCTTCCATAGGGACCAAGCCCGTCTCTTCTTTGTGTTCGTAGTTGAGTTTGCCAAAAAAATTGCTGCTGCGTTCCGGCCAATGTAACTGATACAGATCGATATAATCAGTTTGCAAGCGTTTCAAACTCCCCTCACAAGCGGTCATAATCTGTTCGCGAGACAAACAAGTGGTGGCGGATTTTGCGCGCGCATAATTAATGGGGCTGCGTCCCGCCACCTTGGTTGCCAAAATCAAATCATCGCGTTTTTGGCGACGACTCAGCCAGTTACCGATATAGGTTTCCGTCTTGCCGTATGTTGCCTTTCGGGTTGGCACAGAATAGATTTCCGCCGTGTCTATAAAATTAACGCCCCGCTCCAATGCGTAATCCAATTGCTCGCAGGCATCGGTTTCGCTATTCTGCTCGCCCCATGTCATGGTGCCGAGACAGATTTCACTAACCCGAATATCCGTTTTTCCAAGATGTCTGTATTTCATTTTCTTTTATATTTTAATCCGTGTTTGGGGTTTTCTTATCCGTTTCCAGGTGATACTTTTTTCCTTCTTTTAAAAACCATGCAACAAACTTTTTGAGCCCCTCTTGCAAAGAAACACGCGGTTGCCAATCTATCACAGACCGCAGGGCGGTCGTATCCGCATAGGTGCGGCGCACATCTCCCGGCTGCATTGGTAATGGATTTTCCACAATCGGGCAATTCATGCATTCGGCAAGTGTTTCAACAAACACCCGCAGAGACATCGGGTTGCCGCTACCCAAGTTAAAAACACGGGCGGGGGGCTGTTCCGGCGATGTCTTGTCCATTAGTGCCGTCATGGCTGTCACCACATCGTCCACATAAGTAAAATCACGTTCCATTTTTCCTTGGTTGAACAGCGGCAGCGGCTCTCCGGCCTGTAGAAACTTTGCAAACTTGTAGTATGCCATATCCGGCCTGCCCCAAGGGCCATATACGGTAAAAAAACGCAATCCTGTTACAGGCAACCCGTACAGATGCGCATAGGCGTGTGCCATCAATTCGTTGGACTTTTTCGTAGCGGCATATAAGGAAGCCGGGCTGTCGGTCAAGTCGGTTTCTCTAAAAGGAACCGAGTGATTCAGCCCGTAAACCGAGCTTGAAGAGGCATAGAGCAGGTGCTTAACGGAGCAATGACGGCAGGCTTCGAGGATGTGCAGAAACACCGCCAGATTGTTGTTCACATAACTCTGAGGTTCCAACAAGGAATAACGGACACCGGCCTGGGCGGCAAGATGATAAACCACCTCCGCTTGGCTGGCGGATATGGCCTCCCGAGTTTTTGTCATCTCCGTAAAATCCGTCTTACAAAACGAAAAGTTGCTGTGTTGCCGCAGTATGTCCAATCTTGCCAGTTTCAGAGCCGGGTCGTAATAAGGATTGAGTCGATCAAAGCCACAGACACTATGCCCCTGAGAAAGCAACGACCGGCAAAGATGAAATCCTATGAAACCGGCTGCACCCGTAACCGCAATTTTTGTCATTTCTTTACTTAATCGGTTTTTCTGTTTTATCGTAGAATTTCCGGACGGACGCAAACACCTTCAATTGATTTGGCTTCACAAGTGCTACGAACTTCCTTGAAAAAGATTCTGCTTCAACAAATAATCAATCCACTCGCGCAGGGCGCCTGATCCGCCCGGCTTTTGTGTTTGATAAATTCCGGTGATTGCTTTGACCGAATAGTGCGAATTGGGCGGACAAGCGGGATAGCCCACTTCTTCCAACAGATCCGAACAGTTAACATCGTCTCCAATATAGGCGACTTCTTCCAAGCCGATGTCTATTTGACGGCAAATCTCTTTGGCGGCCGGTAACTTGTAGCCCTTCTCTTCTCCCATACGCAAAAAGTCCACCTTCAAACGCTTGGCTCGGGCCGCCACGATCGGAGAAGATTCGGAGGTAATAATCCCGGTCTTAATACCCAAAGTATTCAACTGCAACATACCGACGCCGTCGTGTACATGAAACCCTTTGGAAAAGTTGCCGTCCGTGCCATAGTAAATCAAGCCGTCTGTCATGACGCCGTCCATGTCCGTAAGAAAAAGTTTGATCTTGCCACTCATAAAAACAACCCGTCTTTTATTGTCCTATTTGTATCCCCGGTAACCAAGGTTGAGAAGCAAGCATCTTCTTTAATCTTTCGTTAATTGCCACCCAATGTTCCCCGGTCGGATTATCTCTTGTTCTCGGGATACAATAATAATGATAAACATAAGACAGGAATGCCTTTCGCAAGTCCGCATTCGGTTCCCATGCATCCAAAGTATTGATGTGCCGTATTAAGGAATCTCTGTCGTCCGCATGTCGCACCAGCCCCGGTATGTTGTAGCAGGCATTCCCAAGCGTAATGACTTTTTGGCGCAAGAGTAAGGCCTCCATACCTACGGTAGAATTAATGGTCAATACTCCGCGGGCATGCTCAATTAATGTTTGAACAGAATAGCCGCTTGCAAATATCGGGTAACTGAAATGGCGATCCGCAGCAGCAGTTTTGTGTAGTTTCGTGTAGTTTTCTTTACTGAGCGGATGTTCTTTAATGACAAAACATAGCCTCTCATCGATTAACAAGGGACGGATATCCGATAAGAGGAAAAACAAATCGCGCATACGGGATATCCAATCGGAATGGTTTATGATTTGAGCATCCGTATCAATTTGAAACGGAACAAAAATGTAATGCTCCGGCAAAGAAGCGGGACTAATCACAGACGCGGCGGGAGTATTCTTTAGTGGAGTAAGACGATTGAGCGGTTTTGTTGTCATCCTATTTTTTTTTGCTGCCGACCAATAATTCAAATAAAAGTCTGCTGTCCGCGGCAGGCTGTTATTATTATTAACACCCAGATCATCCATCGTCATGGTATCCGGCAATAACCCATTCTCAAAGTAAACCCTTTTCCGGTTAAGAGATGTCGCCGCAAAAGCCAGCAATTGTGAACGAAACTTGGCACCGCTCCATACGCCGATTAAAAAGCTCGGATGATTTTTTAAGTATGTGTAATAGCACTTCCAAAGTATCATCGCATGTGCGTATTTAAAAAAAAGAAACAACTTGCGATATACAAACGAATACTTACGCGCAATCTTATTTTCCCTTGTTTTAAGTTCTCTCATGATTAGCAAACGAAACTGATCGGAATAACAATAACTCCAATCACAATCACTCCATAACAGTTTGAATAGCAACAAGGATAAATTGCTTCTTGAAGTAAATTTTAAGTTTGCAAGTTTCACATTGGAACTTAAATTTTTTTTAAGTTGAATGTAATAATGAAAATGTTTACGATACTGATAGCCGAACAGAATCATCAACAGATCCGACGGTTGCTTCTCATCGCAAGACTTAAAAAATATTCGAGCCATATAGCGTAATCGTATTCCTCCCGGCATCCTTCAATTTCCGTATACACTAATACACATCCCGGGACCAATATCGATCTCGGTCGACGGCACTCCAATTTCTTCCGGTTTTAAACGAAGCATATCAAATTCCAACCTTTTCCGGCAGGTGCATTGAAAGTATTGCCAACGGCATCATTGATTTGCCAATTCCTTGATTAATCCCAGTTGTTTGAATCGCTCTATTAATCGAAAGTCCTTAACAACAAAACCAAGTTTTTGTAAGATATTCATTTCATCCGGGCTAAAGATAAGATCTTCGTATTCTTGTGCAAGCTTGCCCTCTTTTAGACGGTTAATCCAACGCAGATCGTGCGGGCCAATGTGTGTGGAGGGATCATTTTGCATCACTTCGGCTCTGTGTCGGACGCTGCGTAAAAACTCCCGATAACCGCGCATAGGAAAGTGGTAAATCAAAATATCCTGTGAGGTTGACGGAATACCCCAATAAAACAAATGAAATGCCCGATGATTACCGCCTCGCACAAACAACAGACCGCGCGGATCAACAATAACCTTCGGCGCCAGTTTCGCCAAAGAAATTGACATCCGAATATTCTTTTTTTGATATTTGCTTCTGTAGTGAACGGGGGAGATGACGCGCCAGGGACTTTGATAATAATCTTTTTTTTTTAGGAACAACATATTGAATCGTTCTACGCGCATAATTGCCTTGCTACGCGGTAGTTCTTGTTTAAGATTCCCGGATTCGGTATACCAAAATTCATCCGCATCATTACTAATGACCCGAGTCGCTTTAAACTTCCGATAAGCAATTCGCGCCATATGAGTCCGCCAAGTTGTTTGTCGGTACTGACCCTCGGGGAAATCCACAATATGAACGGGCAGTTCCTTTGCAAGTTTTTCAACCTTTTCGCGCGTTCCGTCCGTAGAAGCATTGTCTCCCACAACAAACGCATCCACACCTTGCTTGCTGTGAAACAAGATATTATCCGCAATGATGTCCGCTTCATCCCGGACCAAAATGGACATTACCAAAATCGGGGATGGCGACGGCCGGAACCTGTCGCAAATATAATCTATTGCACCAAATGACATCTTAACAAGTTTACCACTTCTCACTTGACTTGCAACCGGACCCGCAAAGATTGCAGAGAATAAAACTCCGGCAGCCTTCTGAGTTCGCCAATATACTCTTGTCCGTGATAACGCAAGTACGATGCCACATTGGCATTCGCACAAAAAACTACCATTTCCCCGTTTTCGTATTTTGCAAGTTGACAGTCGTCGCGCAGCTCCGCCCTCAAAACAGCCGCCATAGCATCTTGCAATTTTTGTAGCCGACGAATGTTTTCAAAAAGAGAAATGAATTGATCGCTTTGCTCATCTCGACCGGTACGGGGCCGACCGGCACGGGACCTGCCGCCGGTTTTGGCGTTTAGTCTGCTACGAGAACTCTTCCATTCTTTATCCGACAGTTCTCTCGCTTCTTTTGGTGAAGTTTTTGCAGCCGGCACACGCAAGCGCGGCAAAATACTTCCAACCGAATGAATGTACTTGTCTTTCATTCGACCACCACTCCGGTCGGAATATGGATAACGCACACCGCAGAATCCGTTTTACTGACATGCCACACACTGGGACCGATTGCCTCTTTGAGTTTTCCAAAGAGCATCCGCTTAATCATTCAAGATAATTCTTAAGATATCGTGTTTATTTTCTACACTCGCTGTTCTTGCAGATAACACAAATTTGATCACATTCCAATGGCGGATGGCATTGATCTTTCCCCAAAAGTCGTACATCACCAATAAGAATAATACCTCGTTTCTTTCTTGATAATATAAGTATAAGTTTTAATTCTTCCATTATGGGAGTTTCTTTCCTACCCTTGGCGGTGATTTCGCCGGAGAATAGTGTTCTTGTAAAAAGACTCACAACTTTTCTGAAATTTTCTAATCGGCAGATGATACCTGTGTAATAACATCCAATAAATATTGGCGGATATATGTTGCTGAAACAAAGTGGGTTTCTTAATGTAAAAAGCATCACCCCAAGTTTTGTCTCTTTTGTTTTGCCAGACAGTTACCACCCTGCAAAAACCAAATTGGTCCAAATAATCATCCAGTTCTTCCACAAGAGCACACCTCTTATACATTTCTATGCCATTAATTTCCGAGAGGATATAATCTACGCCATCCGGGGTTTTTCTCCCACCCTTCAAAACCTCCAATTCATAACCCCGGACATCTATAAGCAAAAAATTATAATGCAGGGCGGACAATTCTTTCTTTGCCATCAAATTGTCCAATGTTGTCATCTCCACTTGTTCTTTTTCATCAAACTCAATGTGCGGATACACTTCTAAGTGTTTTTGAGGTTTTAAGATAGAAGAACTCATGCCCTCATTTACAGCCACATGCATCATCACCTTACCCATTTTGTTGCCCAAAGCTCTCTTTCCAATAACAAACTATTAAACTTTCTCTTATGTAAAATCGTATAAGCATTCAACTTCGCGAATGGTTTCTTCAACGGCTCAATCAATAACAAATTTTTAACCCCCTCCCCATTTAATGCCAGGATCTCCTGACCCGTATGGGCACCAATCTGAATAACACCTTTAATTTTTAGACGAAATACTTCTTTTAGAGCACGAAAAGAATATCCAAGCATAATGTCCTATTTTACAGTAAGGACCCAAACGGGTTTGCATTGGGAAGTTGATGCCATCGCCAAAATAAAAACATTAAATTCTTTGTCCCGATAGAACTACGAATGAATGTACTTGTCTTTCATTCCGCGGGATTTGGTTCAACAAGTACCTTGTCGCTTAGCCGCAATCGCTCTTCCTTGCCGAGCGGTTCCAATAGAAAAGCCATATCCCCTTCCATCATCTCGGCAAGGCGATAAAGCGTCAACCCAATGCGATGGTCCGTAACACGATTTTGAGGAAAGTTGTAAGTTCTAATCTTTTCGGCCCGATCGGCAGTGCCAACCAAACTTCGGCGCAGCTGCTCTTCCTCTCGTCTGGTCTGTTCTTGATGCATTAATAACAGCCGCGCTTCCAAAAGGTGCATGGCTTTTTCCTTGTTGCGGTGTTGCGAACGCTCTTCCTGACATTCCGCCACCACTCCGGTCGGAATATGGGTAATGCGCACCGCCGAGTCCGTTTTATTGATATGCTGCCCGCCGGCACCGCTCGCCCGGTAAGTATCTATACGCAAATCCGCTTTGTTAATCTCAATCTCGTCTGCCGCCGTTGCTTCCGGGATCACCGCAACAGTGCAAGTGGAAGTATGCAGCCGCCCCTGAGTTTCCGTCTTCGGCACTCTTTGCACCCGATGGGTGCCGGACTCAAACTTCAATCGACCGTACACATCATCACCTTTGCAAGCAAGAATCGCATTTCGGTAGCCCCCCTGCTCGTTGAAACTCAAATTAACCGCTTCTATTTTCCAATCTTGCCGCTCCGCGTAACGGCTATACATTCTGATTAGATCGCCGACAAAAATTGCCGCTTCGGCCCCGCCCGCCCCGGCACGCACTTCAATATAAACATCCCGGCCATCTCCGCTCTCTCTGCCGAGAAGGAGATGCATGAGTTGCTCTTCCTTGTTTGCCAAATCCGCCGTAAGATGCTGATATTCGGCGGTCGCCAATTCTCGCATCTCTTCGGTCTCGTTCTTATCCTGCCGGACAAGGTGAGTTTGCCGTTGTTCTTCTTCAAACTTGATAAACTCCTCATACAAAAGGACCGGTGCTTTCAGTTTGTTGAGTTCTTTGGCAAGTTTCATTCTTTTGGTGTGATCTCCAATCACCTCGTCGCTTGCCATCTCTTCCGTCAAGGTTTCAACACGCTGCCGCATGCTTTCCAAAACTTCCCGCTGCCGTTTATGCATTTAGTAGTCCTCTCTATTTTTTGGAGGGCTCGTTTCCGAGTAACCCGCTCGCCAAGTAGTGTAATTGTCGATAGTCTTTGTTGCGGCGAGCGGAACGAATCATCTTGGTCGGTTCGTGCGTAAGTTTCGCAGCCAATCTGTCGGCCAGCAGCGTTATCGCACGCCGGGCATCCGGATCCTGTGTTCCGTTCAAAGCGTGCTTCAACTCCGCCTCCTTACAAGTATCCACCCTTCGGCGATAAGATTCCAAAATTTCCTTGTGCGGGCTGTGTTCTTCCAAATAGCCATCCACCGCCTTGTCAATCATCTTTTGTGCCGGCACCATTTCCTTTTTTCTCTTGCCCATATTCTCCGCAAGAATTCGTTGCAAATCATCCAGAGTATAAAGGTTCACTCGCGACAACTCGGCTATGGAATTTTCCAGATCGCGCGGAACGGAAATATCCGCGATGAACATTCGTTTATGATCATGCAGCCTCAGGGCTTTCTCAATCATCCCTTTGCCTATCAGAATGGTCGGACTCGCCGTAGAAGTAAAGATCATATCCGCGTCCGGAATCACCTTTTCCAGATCCATCAAAGAAACCACTTTCGCCTTGACACCGGATGCTTCCGCCAATTCTTCGGCTTTGCGGTAGGTGCGATTGGCAAAATACATTTGCTTAATACCTCTCTTAACCAGATAGTCCGTAATCAAGCGGGCATTTTGCCCGGCACCCACAACAAGGGGTATGCGATAGCGAAAGTCTTCGAAAGCTTCGTTTGCCAGGTTCACCGCCGCCGAAGCAATGCTGATCGGTTCCTTGCCAATACGGGTAGATCTGCGTAATTTTTTTGCCAAACCAAAAATAAACTGCATCACCTTGTCCAATTCATCCGACACAGCCCCGCGCATCTTTGCCAGTTGGTAGGCATCCTTAAGTTGTCCCAGAACCTGTGTTTCACCCAAAGCAATGGAATCAAGACCGCTCGCCACCCGAGCAAGATGCCTGAGTGTATCCGAGTTTTCATACCTGTAAAGACAGGCTTTTAACCACTCCGGATCTATATGGTGGAAGTCGCTTAGCCATTGGATCACCCGCTCTTCGGCGATGCCGCCGCAATAGTAAACTTCGGTTCTGTTGCAAGTAGAAAAAATGATGGCTTCGCTCACTCCTTTAAGTCCCATAAGGGAATCCAGACCGGAACCCAGGTCATCCTTGCCAAAAGCAACATGCTCGCGCACCGCCAAAGGCGCGGTAACATGGTTACAGCCCACCAAACGACAAAAACTCATTTAACCGCTTCTCTGTTGGCGGAATTCGGTACTTTAATCTCCTCGGTTTCCATATCGTGCGTCAGACGCAGCATCTCGCTCATTTGCTTTGCCAGTTTCAACCGAATTGCCTGTTTGCCGGCAGAACCGCCAAAATCTTGCGGGCGGATCGGCGGTCCGATGCGGATGCGCAATTCGCCGCCGCGTTTAAATACTCCCCCGGGCGAGAGCAATTCTCCGCTGTTGTGCACAACCGGCAATAACGGTTTGTTTGTCAAGAGTGCCAAACGCACCGGCGCGGCACTTAGCTCGCCGACAGCCGGCGGCGACACTCTTGTTCCTTGCGGGAAAATAACAAGATGAAATCCTTCCCGTAACTTCTGACTTCCTTTTTCATAAATTTGTCGCATGGACTGGACAAGGTTTTTGCGTCTGATAACAATCGGATCAATTGTCCTTAGTCCCCAACCGATCAACGGAATTTGCATCAACTCGTATTTGAGAACCGTAACAGACGGCAAACACAGAGTGTTCATCGCAAAAGCATCCCAGGCCGTTTGATGATTTGCCACGATGATATAGTTTTCGTTCTCGGGAATAGGTTCCGCATAATCATATAGGACCCGAATTCCAACCGCCAGCCTCAACCAACTTTCAAATGCCCGATAGGCGTACCGACAGAGAATCCCGCGTTTTTTTAATGGCACAAAAGGAGAAGTCAGAGTTGTGACCAATGACCAACACAGCAAAATGACAATATAGCCGCAGAAAAATAGTAATCCGCGCAAAGGTAAGATTAATGCAAAGAAAGCGTAAAGAAGATCGCAAAAATAGCCCTATGCCGCAGCGGACAGTTTTCGCAGAAAAACGGGGGAATCCGGTTGGGAATGCTTCCGGCTATAAACATAGCCGCCGACATCAAATCCCAAAATGTCCTCTTCTTTGGTAATATTGTTGCGAATGAGGTAATGCACCATCATCCCTCGGGCTTTCTTCGCAAAAAAAGAAATTGTTTTGTAGGTCCCGTTTTTGTAGTCCCGGAACATCGGCTGAATGACACGCAGCCCGCGCTTTCGCAAGTCGGGGATGCGAACCGCGGTGGCGTATTCGTCGGATGCCAGATTAACCAAGAATCTGTCTCTGTCTTCATGCACATCCGCGCTGAGTTCGGCGTAAATACTATCGGCCAATGTATTGCCCCAGAACTGATAAAGAGTATCGCCGCGCGAAGTGGGGAGTTTTGTCCCCATTTCCAAACGATAAGGCTGTATCAGATCCAATGGTCTGAGTAACCCGAACAAACCCGAAATAATGCGTAACTTCTTTTGCAACTCAAAAACTTCCGGCACAGTCAAAGAATCTATATTCAACCCCAGATAAACATCTCCGTCAAAACAATAAACGGCCGGTCGTGAATTCTCCGCTGTCAGCGGAAATGTGAAATTGTGGTAGCGTTTCGTGTTAAGCACAGATAACTTTTCGCTAAGTTGCATCAGACGCGATAAAGAGGCAGCATCATAATCACGCAGGACATCCAACAGCTCGCGCGCCCTGTCCGCAAACTGCGGCAGAGTGCGTTCCGAGACGGGAATTTCTCTGTTAAAGTTCAACTTCTTGGCCGGCGAAAGAATGATTAACATCCTTTTTATTATAACCCCTGCATTGGTGTTTGCAGGCTCTTTGCGGTGACTTAAAAGACGCCGGGCGTCCGTCCGGCGTCCATCCCAACTCATGCCAGTTCCCGGATATTTTGTCGAATTGTGTCCAAGGACGCTTGTGCGGATTCCGCCCGCCGTTTGGTCTCTTCCACAACCGCCTTCGGTGCCTTGGTCCGAAAGTCGTCGTTTTTCAGCTTGGCATCCAGAAGATTCCGCATTTTTTCCAAGCGTTCCAACTCCGTGTTCAGCCTTCGGATCTCCGCCTCACACTCCGAGCGATTCGCAAAAGGAAGCACAAGACTCCCCTGCCCCACAATGCGGGAACGCCCGGCCACTCCGGCAGCACCGGCAGCACCAAGTGTAACCTCCTCGCAATTAAGCAGGCCACGTATCAGCGGCATGCTTTCCGTCAGCCATGCCGTCTCCCGTTCGTCTTTTGTTATCAGGATAAACTTGGTACACACTTTGGGAGATAGTCCGGCCTGATCACGCATCGAGCGTCCTTCTGTCACGAGGAGACGCAGCCATTCCATCAGAGATTCCGTGCGCATATGCTCCGCGGCAACCTCAGCGGAAAGCGGCCGCGGATAGGGACGTCGCATAATACTTTCTTCGGGCAACCGCATCAGCGGCCGCAAATGCTGCCAAATTTCTTCGGTAACAAACGGAATGAACGGATGTGCCAGACAAAGAGTTTTTTCAAGAACACGCAGCATCGTATTTAGTAATATTTTGCGTTCCGCTTCACTCGGAGAAGCAAGCAGCGGCTTGCTCAATTCAACATACCAGTCACAATATTCGTGCCAGACAAAATGATACAAGGCATCGGACGCATGATCAAATCGGTAGTTTTCAAGGCCGCGCAAAACTTTCCGAACCGCATTGTCGCAGCCGGTGGTAATCCATTTATCCGCATAATGAAGCGTTTGTTTGGCATAGTCCGCATCGGACATCCAATCCGTATCCGGTCGAAACTGTGCCAAAACATAACGAGCCGCATTCCAAAGTTTGTTACAAAAATTACGATAGCCAATACAGCGAGAAACATCAAAGTTCAGGTCCCTGCCGTTGGATGCCAAAGAGCAAAATGTAAAGCGTAAAGCATCCGTTCCGTGTGTTTCTATTCCATCCGGGAAGTCGCGCCGCGTGCTTTTTTCAATCGCAGTTGCCAGGCGGGGCTGCATTAAATCGGAAGTCCGCTTCTTAATCAAGTCCGTCAGTGTAATTCCGTCTATCACATCCAACGGGTCCAGAATATTACCCTTGGATTTTGACATCTTTTTCCCCTCGGCATCGCGCACCAGACCGTGAATATAAACCTCCTTAAAGGGAATTTCGTCTTTTAGGGCAAGGGTTATCATCATCATACGCGCCACCCAAAAGAAGATGATATCAAACCCGGTCACCAGCACGCTTGTCGGGTTGAATACCTTTTGCCGCCCACTCTCATCCGGCCAGCCCATTGTCGCAAAGGTCCAGAGTGCGGACGAAAACCAGGTATCCAGCACATCTTCGTCTCTGTGCAGAGAAATCCCCGATGTGATGTTGTGTTTCTCGCGCACCTCAACTTCCGTTCTGCCAACATAAACACCGCCCTTTTCATCATACCAGGCGGGAATGCGATGCCCCCACCAGAGTTGGCGACTGACACACCAGTCTTGAATGTTTGTCAACCAATTAAAATAGGTCTTTTCCCATTGTTTCGGGACAAAAGATGTTTGCCCGGCGCGCACCGATTGCATTGCTTTTTTGGCAAACTCATCCATACGCACAAACCACTGATCGGTTAAATAAGGCTCCAAAATCACACCGCTTCTGTCGCCGCGCGGCGGACTGTGTTTGTGATCTTCTTTCTTAACAAGGAAGTCTGCTTTCTCAAGATCCCGGACAATAGCCACACGTGCTGTTTCTCGGTCCATGCCGCGATAAGCGGGCGGCGCATTTTCATTCATCACGGCATGCGGAGTAAACAGATTGATCACTTCCATCTCGTGGCGTTGCCCTACTTCGTAGTCATTGAAATCATGGGCGGGCGTTATCTTCACCGTCCCCGAACCGAATTCGGACTTAACATAGTCGTCGGCAATCACCGGAATCACGCGCTCCGTCATAGGGACATGCACTTTTTTACCGACATATTTTTTAAACCTCGGGTCGTCCGGATGCACCGCAACTGCTCCGTCCGCCAGTATCGTTTCCGGTCGGGTTGTGGCAATCACCATACCTCCCTCTTCGCCTTCGCCGGCAAAGGGATAACGGACATAATAAAGAATAGCGTCCTCCTCTGCGGCCTGCACTTCCAGATCCGACACGGCCGTAAGTAACTTCGGATCCCAATTAACCAAACGCTTGGCACGATAAACATATCCCCGCTCGGACAACCGAACGAATGCCTCGGTGACCGCGCGCGAAAATCCTTCGTCCATAGTAAACCGCTCTGTCTCCCAATCCACCGAAGCCCCCAACCGCCTTAATTGATGCGAAATAATCCCCGCGGACTCCGCTTTCCAATCCCATACGGCTTTTACGAAAGCTTCCCTTCCAATTTTCCGTCTTTCTTTGCCGCGGGCGGCAAGTTTCCGCTCCACCACCATCTGCGTGGCTATGCCGGCATGATCCGTCCCCATTTGCCACAACACGCGCTTGCCCCGCATCCGCTGATAGCGGATGAGCGTATCTATGAGCGTATTAAGAAAAGCATGCCCCATATGCAAAGTGCCGGTGACATTGGGCGGAGGTATGGCAATGCAGTAGGCTTCGCCCTCTCCCGTCGGCTGAAAAAAACCGGAAGATTCCCAAAAGGAGTACCATTTCTTTTCTATTTCCCTGGCGTTAAACTTCTTATCCATCGCCGGAGGTGTTGTGTTCATCTCCTCGGGTCCTTTTGAATCTTTTGGGTGTTGCACAGGATCGTTAGTTGTCGTTTTCATTTTAATGTTGCCTTAGTCTTCCAAATGCCTAAAAATAAAAATGCGCGAAAACATGAAGTTAAAACCGAGACCGGCTATCACACCCAGCATTAACGCCACAAGTTTGTTGATCTCAAAAAAGTGAATATTACCGGTCAGCAGCACATAGGACCCCCAATTAATTAAAAAACCGAACAGACTGACTGCCACAAAGCTGATCCATTGTGTCAAAGGCATGGATTTGAAATAATCGGAAAATGTGATCGTGCGATTCCAGTACCAATTCCAAGTGGACGCCCCCCAAAACGAAAGGGCGCGGGCGGCAATATGATTGATGTTAAAAAAGAACTGAAATATGTAATAAAGGGCAACATCCACAACAAAGCCACTGCCACCCACCAAACCAAAATGCACAAATTCCGACATAACGGGATACCTGGCTTTGTAAAGTCGGCGAAGATGCTGTAAATATAAAAACTGTTCGCGCACGCCCATCTTGCTTTCTCCATAGAGACGATTACGGAAGTAAATCGGATGCTCGTAAACCTTGCGATAGTTCCCCTTGACAAGCAACTCCAAAGCAATTTTGTACCCGAGCGGCGACAATTCGTGATTGGAAGGCATGGAAGCCTTTGCCAGTATGAAGAAACCGCTCATTGGATCAGCAACCCTAATCAGTGGCAGTGAAAGAAAAGTGGCAAAGCGGGACATTAAAAGACGCCGCCGTGTCCAGTTTTCGTCAATGCGACCGCCTTTGGTATAACGCGAGCCAAGACAAAAGTCCGCTTCGCCGGCCCGCATTTTTTGCAGCATCGGCAAGATCGCATCCGCAGGATGCGACATATCCGCGTCCATCACACAGCAGTATTCACCCCGGCAGATTTTTAGTCCGTCAAGCACGGCAGGCGAAAGCCCGCGCTGTTGCTGCTTGCGTTCAACGAACCGAAGCGGGATCCCGTCTTTTTGCAGTTCATCGCATTCCTGTGCCGAGCCATCGTCGGAGCAATCGTCCATTACGAGAATCTCATAATCCTTTAACCCCAAGCCGCCTTTTTGCATCTCAGCGGAGATCTGCCGACACATAGGCGAAAGATTTCCCGCCTCCCGATAGGTTGGCAGAATGATGCTAAGTAGCACAGGAAAAAATTTAAAAAGAACTAGCGTTCCGGTTTACAAGACTTCCCGAATATCATCAAAGCGTCCCCGAATAGCGGCAAGTGCCGCCATGGCCGGACTGACAAGATGAGTGCGTCCGCCCGCTCCCTGCCTTCCTTCAAAGTTTCGGTTGGAAGTGGAAGCGCATCTTTCGCCGCCGCCCAGTTGATCCGGATTCATTCCCAAACACATTGAACAACCGGGGCTGCGCCATTCCATACCGGCTTCGGTAAATATTCTGTCCAACCCTTCCGCTTCCGCCTGTTTTTTTACCATACCCGAACTCGGGACAACCAGGGCCTGTTTGATGCTGCCCGCAACCTTTTTGCCTTTCAAGATCTGCGCGGCAACACGCAGATCCTCAATACGAGAATTGGTGCAAGAGCCGATGAAAATTTTGTCCGGTTTAATGTCTTGCATCTTGGTGCCCGGCTTTAGATTCATATATTCCAATGCCCTTTCCAATGCTCGGACCTGATCCTCGCTTTCGGTTTCTTCCTTGCCGGGAATCTTGTCTTCTATGGAAACAACCATTTCCGGCGAGGTCCCCCAGGTAATCTGCGGCTTAATCTCTTCGGCACGCAGCTCCTCCTCTCTGTCAAACACCGCGTTCTCGTCGCTGTGCAGTCTGTTCCAAAAGTCCGTCGCCTTGCGCCAGTTTTCGCCTGCCGGTGCGTACTTGCGTCCCCGGACATAATCCAGAGTTTTGTCGTCCACCGCAACCAACCCAACTCTGGCTCCCGCTTCTATGGACATGTTGCAGATCGTCATCCGACTTTCCACGGACAAATGGCGGATCGTATCGCCCGCATATTCAATCGCATAGCCGGTTCCGCCCGCTGTGCCGATCTTGCCGATAATTGCCAAAATCACATCTTTTGCATAAGAGCCTGCGGGTAACTGCCCGTCAATCCTAATACGCATGTTCTTCATCTTGCGCGTTGCCAAACACTGAGTTGCCAGCACATGTTCCACTTCGGAAGTGCCTATCCCCATCGCCAGAGTGCCAAGTGCGCCGTGTGTGGAAGTGTGTGAATCACCGCACACAATCGTCATTCCCGGCAAGGTCGCCCCCAATTCCGGTCCGATAGTATGGACGATTCCTTGCTCCGGCGACAGAAGACCCAGATTGCGTATTTTGTAAAAATCACAGTGGTCATTCAGGGTTTCTATTTGAATCTTGGAAGTTGCATCCGTCACTCCTTTCATACCAAGTTCTCGCTTGTCTGTCGGTACGGCATGGTCGGCTGTAGCCAAGATGGAATTGATACGCCAGGGTCGGCGACCCGCCAACTTCAGTCCTTCAAAAGCCTGAGGCGAGGTGACTTCGTGAACGAAATGACGATCGATATACAGAAGGATATATCCGTCTTCTCGCTTGGTAACACAGTGCATATCCCACAACTTATCGTAAAGAGTTTTTGCGTTCCCGTTCCTATTTCTATGCATCATTCCAACCCAACAAGTTTGTTATTTCATTTTTCCGGTAGTCCATAGTAAGTCATTTTATAACAATTTATCTCTTTGCACAGGCAATTATCCCATCCCACTCGGTTTTCGGCTCTTATGTTTTTGCGTGTTGCTGCCCGAAGCGCATCTGTGGGATCTGTGGGAGTTGCCGGAGTGCATAGCGGGGATGCCGGACAGTTTGACAGTTTGATATTGCCCGCACGAATTAGGGTCCGACGCATTCAGCACAAACCGGTGATCTTGCCCGGACGGGCAGATGGACGGGCGGATGATGTCGGTGATTGTAACAGTGCTTTGTTCGATCGTTCGGTTGCCGAAGCACCGGGCGGGTGGGCGGATGAGTTAGTTAGGCAGATTTGTTAGATTATTAGATTAGATGACACCGAAGTGTCGGGGCGGCGGGTTTACCGCCCGGATTGCTTTACTCTAACTGTAAATTCAAGTAACTAAAAAAAGGGGCTCCGGTCGATCACCCGGCGACTCGCTCAGGAGTGGCGTCCGGAGCAGATCAGCCAAACGTTGCGGCGCCAAGGGACCGATTGTGTCTCGGCTGAGACCATTTATCAATGGCTCTGGTCGGATAAACGCCATGGCGGCGCCTGGTATCGGCACCTACGTCCTCAAGGTAAGCGGAAACGTTGTCGGGGTGGCACCAACGCCGGCCGCGGGCAGATCCACGGGCGGGTTGGCATTGGAGGAAAGACCGGCCGAGGTAGAAAGCCGAAAGAACACCGGGCACCGGGAAGCGGACACCATGCATGGTAGCAACCGGAGCGGCTCCTTACCCACTCCGGTTGAGCGCAAAACCGGCATCACTTTGAGTGCCTATCTCAAAGACCGCACCAAGGAAACCATCGGTGCCGCGATCGTGAATTTATTTTACTCGTTACGCGCGCGGACGCATACCCTCACCTTTGACAACGGGAAAGAGTTCTGCGGGCATCGGCAAGTCGCCGAGCAGTTAGGCTGCAATACTTACTGCGCGCGTCCCTATCACAGCCGGGAGCGCGGCACCACTGAATGAACAGAGCCGACAGAAACTGCCTTGGGTCATTCACCGACTTAATCAACGACCGCGCAAGCGACTCGGATTTAGAACACCCGCCGAGGTCTTTTCAGCAGAGACCGGAGTGGATTATAATTTAGTAACCCGTGTTGCACCGGAGGGTTGAATTCACACCCTATTTCGGCGGCTCTTTGATCTGAGGATGCACCACACTCCGATTTCAAAACCTTGCCGGGATGATGCCAAAAGTGCCGGCCGGGTGGGATGATACACTTTTGGTGTTATCTTATAAGGCTCTGTCGTTTCTGTTTACGGCTGCATTTTGGGTTTAAGCAAGTGCAAACTCAATCTTTCCGATTATAATAATAAAAAATGATGAGCAACTTTTTTCCCCCGGTATTCGGTAAATATGTCTCCGGCAAGTATTTTTTATGGATTCTCATTGCCCTGCTGGCTTTGTCTCCCGTTCTGCAACTTTTTAATTACCCGTTTTCGGCGCGAGAATTCAAAGAATTGATGCATACAAGCGGCGAGAGTGCCATTCGTCTGATGATTCTCGCCATGCTGGTATCGCCGCTGAGACTCGTTTTTCCCAAAAGTCGTATCGTGCAATGGATGGCACGGCACCGGCGTTATTTCGGTGTTGGTGCCTTCTGTCTGGCACTCACGCATGTGACCGCCTATATATTAGAACACCAAATTGCAGGCATCGCCGAAGAAATCAGCCAACCGCGTATCATTGCCGGCTGGGTCGCCTTTGTCATTTTTACTCCCCTGGCGGTCACCAGCGCCGATTGGGCTGTCAGAAAGTTAGGCGGTGTCCCTTGGAAGAATCTGCACCGTCTGGTGTATGTGTCCGCAATCGCAACCGCCTTGCACTGGTTATTACTGAAAGACGGCGAAGGCATAGGCCCCGCTGCGGTGCACTTCACACCGCTGCTTCTTTTGGAAACTTATCGCGGGATTCGTTATTTGCGGCAAAAAAGAGCACGCGCGGCTTAAAGCTTAAATAAGCCGCATTACAGTTTTATTATTATCAAAAACACAAAAAGACAAACTACTAATAATGCTTAAAACACACATACTCGGTTTTCCGCGTCTGGGCCCGAACAGAGAATATAAAAAATCTTTGGAAGCCTATTGGAGCGGTAAAATCAATGCGGATCAACTGCACACACAGGGAGCGGAAATTCGTAAAACCAATTGGAATATCCAAGCCAAGTCAGGCCTGGATTATGTGACCGTCGGCGACTTCGCCTGGTATGATCATATGCTTAATCTTTCGCTCATGGCGGGGGTCATCCCGGCAAGATTTGCAAACGACGAGACACCGGGATTGGATACGATGTTTCGCATGGCACGCGGCCGTGCCCCAAGCGGCAAGGACGCACACGCCTGCGAGATGACCAAATGGTTTAACACCAACTATCATTACATAGTGCCGGAACTGAACAAAGACCAGGAGTTCTCTCTTTCTTATGCTCCTCTGCTCAATGAAATATCGGAAGCCCGAAAAGAAGGTCACAAAGTAAAGGCGGTTCTGACAGGCCCGCTGACTTACTTATGGCTTGCCAAATGTAACGACCAAAACGGCGACGCGTTTGACAAGTTAACTCTGTTAAGCAAGTTAACGGTTTTTTACGGCGAACTCCTCGCAAAAATTAAACAACTCGGAGTTGAGTGGGTCCAAATAGACGAGCCGATTCTGGCGTTAGATCTCAATAACGATTGGAAGGAGGCATTTCGGCAAGTATACGCGACGTTGGATTCAAACGAATCCCCGTCCTTGCTACTCACCGTATATTTCGGCGAACTGCGCGACAACCTTGATCTTTTGAAACAACTTCCCGTAGCCGGAATACATCTGGATGCGATTTGCGGCGAAGAATGGAAACTTCTCGCCGACACACAGCCGGACGAACAGGTGTTATCGGTCGGGGCAATAGACGGCAGAAATATCTGGCGTGCCAATTTAAGTAATATGCTCACCCAACTCCGCGAGCATGCCGGCAAGCGCAACAACCTGTGGGTCGGCTCCTCCTGCTCACTCATGCACTGCCCGGTGGACCTGGAAAGTGAAAGCAACACCTTTGCGGATCCGGAGATCTGCGATTGGTTCGCTTTTGCCGTTCAAAAATGCAAGGAAGTGTCTGTCCTTGGTAAGGGCCTTGGCAAAGGAATGTCGGACCCAAAAGACCCGGATGTCCAAAAGGCAACCGAATCGGCGGACCGGGCAATTGCCTCTCGTCGGAGTTCCGGCCGAATTCACAAACAGGATGTTGCCGAGAGGATGCAACGGATCACCCCGGCGATGATGCAAAGGAATTCGGCATTTACCGAACGCAGCGAACTGCAACGCAAGGTTCTCAATCTGCCCAACTTTCCGACCACCACCATCGGATCCTTCCCGCAAACCGCGGAGATCCGCCGCCTCCGCGGTGAATTTAAACGCGGCCGGCTGGACCGCGAAAATTATCGGGAAGCCATGCGTGCCGAAATCAAAAGTGTTGTGGACAAACAACTGGAAATGCAATTGGATGTTTTGGTCCACGGCGAACCGGAACGCAACGACATGGTTGAGTATTTTGGTGAGTTGTTGGACGGCACGGCAATCACGGCCAATGGCTGGGTGCAAAGTTACGGCTCAAGATGCGTCAAGCCGCCGATCATTTACGGCGATATCTCGCGCCCCAAACAGATGACCGTGGACTGGTCGGTTTATGCGCAAAGCCTGACCGACCGACCGATGAAAGCAATGCTCACAGGCCCTGTCACCATTCTGTGCTGGTCTTTTGTGCGCGACGATGTCCCGAGAAAACAGACCGCATCCCAACTGGGATTGGCATTACGCGATGAGGTTGCGGATCTGGAAAAAAATGGTCTGTGCATCATTCAAATAGACGAGCCCGCATTGCGCGAAGGACTGCCTTTGCGTAAAAGCGACTGGCCGGAATATTTGGACTGGGCGGTTGCCTCGTTCCGTCTTGCCTCTTCGGTTGCCAAAGACGAAACACAAATTCACTCCCACATGTGTTACAGCGAGTTCAATGACATCATTGATTCCATAGCCAAGTTGGATGCGGATGTGATTTCCATTGAATGCTCTCGTTCCAAAATGGAACTCTTAAATGTGTTTGATACATTTAAGTATCCCAACGATATAGGTCCCGGTGTTTACGACATCCATTCGCCTTTAATCCCGAACGAAGCATCTATGGAGGAACTGCTAAGATTGGCGGCAAAAAGAATTGACCCGCGACGCCTGTGGGTTAATCCGGATTGCGGTCTGAAAACCCGCCACTGGAAAGAATGCACACCCGCGTTGAAAAATATGGTTGCGGCGGCAAAAACAATGCGCAAACAACATGTCTGAACCCGACAGAAATAGGCATCGAAATGGAAATGGAAATGGAAATGGAAATGAGAATGGGCACGGGAATGGCATCAATTACAGTTTGGAAATTTTCCCGCCCCATGATCCGCAGAAACTAAAACAGCATTGGCATGCCGTGGAGGTTTTTTGCAAACTCAAGCCTACCTTCATCAGCGTCACCTGCGGTGCTTTTGGAAACACCGCACGTCTTACCGAAGAAACCTGCATTAAGGTGCGCGAACTCGGCGGCAAGCCGGCGGCGCATATGACCTGTTTGAATAAAACCCCCGCAGCGATGCGCGCGGAAATCACAAACTACAAAAAACAGCATCTCTGTCAAGTGGTTGCGTTGCGCGGCGACCCCCCCAAGGCATCGACCGCCATGCCCTCAAATCAGCCTTCAAAGAAAGGCGGATTAACGCAGGCTGTCGCGCTGGTCGAAATGCTGGCGGAAAGCGACGGTTTTGATATCAGTGTGGCCGCCTATCCGGAAACCCATCCGGAAGCATCATCATCCCGGCAAGATATCCAATACCTCAAAGAAAAGCTAAATGCCGGCGCCCATCGGGCAATCACCCAGTTTTTTTTGGACCCCGAAATCTTTCTAAGATTTCGTGACAAGGTTACCGCGGCCGGCATCACCAAGCCGGTCATTCCCGGCATCTTACCGATACTTAACTTTTCCAAAGTTTGCACGTTCGCCCAAAAGTGTCGCGTGAGTATCCCGGATTTCCTGTTAAGAATGTATGAAGAGATTACGGACGATACATTGGACCGCAAACTTCTGGCAATGAACATTCTCAGCCATCAGATCACCCGACTAACGGAAGAAGGCGTGCGTGATTTTCATTTTTACACTCTTAATGAAACGCTTCTGAACTTTCACATATGCAGATGGCTGCGAGAGGCATTCTGATAAAAATTCGTAAAAGTTCAAAAACAAGACCGTAAACCTGCGAAAACCTGAAATGATAAAGCCGTGATCAAACTATGAAAAAATCCCTTCCCGCAAACATTTTGTACGCCCAATCCGGCGGCGCCACCGCGGTCATCAATGTGACCGCCGCCGCCCTGTTGGGTGAGGCGCGCAAACACCCCGAACATATAAAAAACACTTATGCCGCTGCCGGCGGAATTACCGGCGTCTTAAACGAAGCACTCTACGATGTCACTCCGGAACCGGAAGAGGATCTGCGTTCTGTCGCAAATGTCCCGGGTGCGTTTTTTGGCACCTGCCGATACAAGTTACAAGACGCCGCCAAAAACGACAAAGAATATCGTCGTATGTATGAAGTATTTAAAGCGCACAATATCGGCTACTTCTTCTACAACGGGGGAAACGACTCCCAAGACACTTCCGACAAAATTGCCCGTTATTGCGAACAACGGGGAATGGAAGTCTGTTGTATCGGTATTCCAAAAACCATCGACAACGATCTGATCCACACGGACACATCGCCGGGCTTCGGCTCGGCGGCAAAGTATCTGGCTGTATCTCTGCGTGAGAGTAGTGCCGACGTGGTCTCCATTTGCGGAACATCCACCAAAGTGTTTATCATGGAAACCATGGGCAGAGACAGCGGCTGGTTGGCAGGCAGCGGTGTCTTAATAAAAAAACAGGCAGAAGACCCGCCACACATCACTCTGGTGCCGGAACGACCGCTGCAAATGTCGGAATTCCTAAACAAAGTGGATGCTTGGGTCAAGAAAATCGGTTACTGCGTCATCGTCACATCCGAAGGTTTGCGAGACCCAAACGGAGATTATCTGCACGCAAGTCAGACTGTCTCGGATGATTTTGGTCATCAACAACTCGGCGGAGTCGGCATCGTTTTGGCACAAAATATTAAAACCGTTCTCGGATACAAGTATCAACTGGCAATTCCCTGCTACATGCAGCGTGCCGCCGGCCATCTGGTCAGCAACACCGATTATGAGATGGCTCAACGGGTAGGCACTCGGGCCGTCCAACTTGCCTTGGAAGGAAAAAAATCAGTGATGGTAACCATAGAACGCCGGAGCGACTCCCCCTTTCGTTGGGAAACAGGGCATGTTTCACTTGATCGCATTGCGAATTACAAGAAAACACTGCCGGACAACTACCTGACCGCGGACGGCTATAACATGACCGCGGAGGCATATGCTTACTATGCTCCTCTGATCTGGGGCGAACGATATCCCGTATACCAAAAAAACGGTATTCCGGCCGCGTCCACCTTGTCAAAACAACAAGTCAAGAAGCAACTTCCGGCGTTCTCCTAACACCATATGTGCGGCTTGTTTGGCAAGGTCCTGCGATGTTTTGCACTGCCTATTTGCTTGCTTGTATGGATACTGCCCTTGAAGGCAGCCGAAATAGAAATTACCGGCAACAAAAGAACCAAGGAGCGTTATCTGCAAAAACTTGCCACAGGGTGCATAGCAAGTCGGGATCAAAAAGAAATAAACAAGGACCCCGACCCGACATTTCGCACTGCCGAGGCCATCCGACAACTGCGCCAATGCTTGCTTCATAAGGCAGATTTTCTGGAAGATCTGCTGGTTACACGCTATGACGAGCAAAAGATCACAATTGTAGTCAAAGAAAAATGGACATTTCTTATTCTTCCCAGTTATGTGCAAAGCGAAGAAGCGGCGGACAACAAGATCGGCTTGTTGTTATACGAAACCAATCTCGGCGGCGTTGGCAATGAAATCGGCGTGCTCTACAATCGCGGACTAGACAGTAACTTAAATACCTATGCGACTTTCTTTAGAATTCCGTACATCGATGCAGCCGGGAAGTTTGATTTGGATTTTATTTTATGGAACAGAGATGCCAGGATATACAACTACGATAAAGAGAGGTGGATTTTTCGCACCCGGGAAATCTTTCGTTTCTTCTGGCTGCGACTCAAACATCATATTAATGATCAACTTTCCTTGTCCTATGGCTATGCTCCGGCCTCTCTGAGGTTTTCGGACGGAGAATTCTCCAACGGCACCAAAATTGAATCAACACCCGCGGTTAACTCGCAAAACTTTAACCTTGCCCTTGAATGGGAAGATACGGAGTTCAAATACTATTATGAGGCCGGCTCACAGCTTCTCCTGACTTGGCATCAACAAGCATGGCGGGACGACTCGGATCCGTTGGAAAGTGCTCTTTTGTTTGAGTTAACAAGCACCCACCCCACTTACAAAAAACATTTTCTGCAAGTCAGCGCGGGTGCCGGGGCGCGCAGTCATGTCAACATAGACGACCATCTAAGAGTAGGCAACGATATCGGTTCGCGCGGCATCCCCTCGGACGGTGCCTGGGGAAAAGCATACGCAACCCTGGGATTGGATTATCAAATGCCCATCACCTCGGGCAGATACGGTTATTGGACGGCAGGCCCTTTTGTTGACGCGGGTCATTTGTGGGAAACACCGCATATTCCGACATCGGAACTAACCTACGCGGCGGTTGGGATTGCAAGTTATGTGCGCCTACTGAAAGTAAATGTTCCGGCGATCGGTGTTTTTTACAGTCACAATAATCGCTACAAAAGTGACTTTTTTAGTTTTTATGTCGGCTTTACTTTTTAGATTCCCCGGGCATCCGGTGGCTTTTTGGGAGGATCCTCTAACAGAGGATCCTATTTTGGATGTCTCTCCTTTGAAGTCTCCGCGGCGAGAATCCCCATATCCTTATCGCCGCGACCGCACATGTTAACCACCGCAATTTGATCCTCCGCAAGTTCGCCGATCAATTCGGCCGCCCGTGCCAACGCATGGGCCGGCTCCAAGGCGGGAATTATCCCTTCTTCTCGGGTACAAAAACGAAAATAGTGCAAGGCCTCCGCATCCGTCGCGCTTAAATATTCCACCCGGCCGGTCCTATGCAGATGGGCGTGTTCCGGTCCTATGCCCGGATAATCCAGCCCCGCCGAAATAGAGTGTGCCTCCAGTATCTGACCGTCTTCGTCTTGCAAGTAGTAACTCTTACTTCCGTGCAGCACTCCCGCTTCGCCCCCGCTAATTGCAGCGGCATGTGCTCCGCTCGCCAATCCCAAGCCGGCCGCCTCCACACCCACCAGCCGCACCTTCTCCTCCCGGAGAAACGGGTAAAAAATACCAATCGCATTTGAGCCACCCCCCACACACGCGACGATGAGATCGGGCAGTCGTCCTTCCGCCTCCAAAATCTGCTCCTTAAGTTCTTCGCCGATAATCGTTTGAAAATCACGTACCATGCACGGGTAAGGATGCGGCCCCGCAACCGAGCCAATCACATAAAAAGTGTCCATAACATTTGCCGTCCAATCGCGCAGGGCCGCATTCATCGCATCCTTCAAAGAAGAAGAACCTTCGTTCACCTGCCGCACCTCCGCACCCAATAATTCCATTCGGTGCACATTGGGCATCTGACGCTTAATATCCGTCGCGCCCATATAAACAATACAAGGAAGGTTCAGCAGCGCACAGACGGTAGCCGTCGCCACTCCGTGCTGCCCGGCGCCTGTCTCCGCGATGATCCGCTTGCACCCCATCCGCTTTGCCAACAATACCTGTCCCAGGCAATTGTTGATCTTGTGGGCCCCGGTATGATTGAGATCTTCGCGTTTAAAATAAACCTTACCGCCTTGCCAGGCTCGGGTGATGTTTGCGGCAAAAAAGAGCGGCGAAGGACGCCCGACATAATGCTTCAAATAATAAGCGAGTTCCTTGCAAAACTGCGGATCCTTGCGAAAATGGTGATAAGAAGACTCCGTTTGACGAATCAACGGCATCAAGGTTTCCGCCACATAACGACCGCCGAATTCGCCAAAGTGGCCGTTGTTATCCGGTAAATCTTGCATTGTGTGCGGGGCCGAGCCAGGGCTATTAAGGCTACCCCGGGTCACCTGAGTCCCCGGTTCCCCCGGTTCATGCACCCGGTGATTCTTTTTTATGCTGCGAATCGGCAGAGGTTTGTTTCTTCGCACTCACTTTTTCCAACAAGGGTCTGAGTTCGCCCTTGCTATGCATCTCGGCAATGATATCACTGCCGCCGATCAATTCACCGTCAACATACAGCTGCGGGAAGGTCGGCCATTTGGCATAAACCGGCAATGCCGAACGAATATTCGGATGCTCCAAAATATTCAAGTAAGAAAATTTTTGACCGCACTCCGACAATATTTGAATCGCCCGGGCGGAAAAACCGCACTGGGGAAATTGCGGTGTCCCCTTCATATATAAAAGAATCGGGTTATCGGCAATCTGTTGCTTAATTTGCCGCACAATCTTTTGTGCCTTTTGTGCCTTTTGTGCCTCTTGCGTCTCTTGTTGAGAATTTGTCTCGTTCATTTGTCATATTCTACCATAACTCGCCATCGCGAAAATTCCGTATAGAGCATCGCACCCCGGCAACTCCCACAACCCCGGCAACCCCGGTAATAAAGACACTCGGCGGAAGCCAGAATCAAACGCCCAAACACCCAAACGCTGCATGATCTCATAAAGGTTCTGGACTCTGAGTTCGGCATTGTGCGTCCTCAGATCAAGCGGCCGGAGGTTCTGTCGGACGGGTCGAAAATAGATCCGGCAACGGGTCTTCGGTATGTGGAGCTAGATGAATGAAACGGGCAAGAAGGACGGATAGCTGTTTTGCTCTCACCGCCGCAGACAGCGGAGGCTTGTTGTTGATAAAACTGTCTAGGTGTATCCGCTGGCGAGACGGTACGGTTTGTGAGGGCAGCCGGACTGCACATTGGAAATGAGAGGGACACGTTTACGCTACATTGGTTATCGCGTGCGCGGTTTCAATAAAATGGTGGTTTTAGCAAATCAATATTTAAACATGTCTAAAACCACCAAAATAAAACTGGACACCTTGGCGTTCGCGCGCAAACATGGTGTCGCGGCCGCGTTGGATCATACCAGGATCAGTCGTGCTACATTCTACGAGTGGCAGCGGCGTTTCCGTGAAGGCGGGGTCGATGAACTGGCGAACAACTATGGGTATCAGCCCAAGCGGTCCAACACCTGGCCACCGGCACTGATTACCAAGATCCGATCTTGGCGACAACAGCGTCCGAACATCGGTGCCGGTAAACTGGTCTGCTTGTTACCCGAATGGTGTCAGCAGCGCGGGCTGCCGCTGCCCAGCCAATCAACGATCTCTCGCATCATTGCCGATGACCCGGATAAGATGCGGTGCAAACCATCGCGGTCCGTGCCGAAACGCCCGCGGCATGGTGCTCCGCGCGAGCGCAAGGACACCCGCTTTGTTGCGGGCCGGAGAGGTGAATGTGTTGCCTTTGATACGCTCGTCCGCATCGTCGATGGCCGGCGCTTTTATTGGCATGTCGGCATTGACCTATTTTCCCGCTTCTCACTGGTCAGTGTCGACACCTCCGCTGCTTCGGCCAGTTCCGCCCGGCTCTTTACCGCCATGCAAAACATACTCGGCACTCGGATCGAAAAAGTCCTCACCGATAATGGCAGTGAGTTCGCCAAAGACTTTCACCGGGTCGTGACCGCAAACGGCAGCACCCACTGGTATACCTATCCAAGGAAACCGCAAATGAATGCACACTGCGAACGGTTTAATCGCACTCTCTGGGAAGAGTTCGGTTGTCATATGCGGCATCTCTTGGTTAAGGATATGCCGGCATTCAACGCCAAACTCATCGAGTGGTTGGCTTGGTATAATCTGGAACGTCCCCATTATGCTCTCAAACAACTCTCGCCAATCCAGTTTTTGCAAAAACAACAAAAGTCCAGAAATGGGTGGGATCATACAAACGCCCAAGCACTCAAACAAAAAAATATAAAATAGTACAGAGCGGGAGGATCTATGCAAAAAGTATCCCGCTGCCGCCCTTCGCGGATTATAATAAAAGCATGGAAAGAGTTATTGAGTTTATCTTGAATCACCCGCTGAATGTCGGCGCCTTTATTGCGATGCTCACACTTTGGGGATTTTACGAGTTACGTCGTTCGGGGAAAGCCATCACCACGGCCGACCTCATCAAAAAAATGAATACGGATGCGGCTTTGGTTGTGGATCTGCGCCCCGAAAAAGAATATCGCATTGGACACATCACAAGCTCCCTCAACTGGCCCTACGAACGCATTCGCGATCTGCCGGACATGCTGAAAAAACATAAAAAGCGTCCGACTGTTCTTGTATGCGGCAACGGCAGAAACTCCGCCGCCGCACAAATACTCATAAAAAAACAGGGTTACGAAGCGGAGCGACTCGGCGGCGGCCTGTTGGAATGGGAGCAAGCCAATTTACCTTTGGTAAAATAGAAACAGGCAAAGATCTGGGATAGTCAAAGAAGCCCCAAATTGGAATGACAAAAACCGAAAAAGAGTTCACCGCCGGCAGAAAAAGCGCGGGTGGCAAAACCGTACATCTGCAAAGAATTTACATCAAAGATATTTCTTTTGAATCACCGCGTGCACCGGAAATATTTGGTATGACTTGGAAACCAAAACTGGATCTGAATATCAGTCATCAATTTCAACCACTAAAGAACGACCTGGAAGAAAGCCGATTGCAAATAACGATCAACGCCAAAATAGAGAACAAAACTGTTTTCGGCGCGGAAATCGTTCAGGCGGGTATATTTCAAATGCAAAACCTAACTGCCGAGGAAAAAGATTTTGTGCGGAATGTCACCTTCCCCACCGCTCTTTTTCCCTATGCCCGGGAAGCCATTGATAACCTCATGGTAAAAGCGAGCATGCCGCCGATCATGCTTGCCCAGGTCAATTTTGAAGCTCTTTTTCGCCAAAAAAAATCTCCCAAAGATTTAACATCGAACGATCTGAAAACCGACCCTCCAAAGTCAAGAAAAATTAACTAATCCGGTATAAAGGTATCAAACCGGCTCAACTAATATTTTGCCGGTTTTGCCGCATCCAATCGCAAAAGCACATCTTCCGTGATAGTCGCTTCGGCAACCGAAGCATCCAACCGCGTAATCTCTTCCCAATTTCTAAGCCAGGTGAGCTGCCGTTTTGCCAACTGACGGGTCGCGGCAACCGCTTTTGCAATCATCTCCTCGTAATCAAACTCCGCTTTCCCTTCCCCTTTCCTTTCCCTTTCCCTTTCCCCTTTCTCTTCCAAGTGCTGCCATACTTGTCTGTATCCGACCGAGCGAACGGAACTGTTTTGCAAACTCAGATCGCCTCTCTTTTGTAAGGTTTGCACTTCTTCCACCAAGCCACTATCCAGAAATCCGGCAAACCGACGAGCGATCCGTTCATGCAAAACACTCCGCTCGCCGGGCAAAATACCGTAAACCCGCAAGGGGATCCCTCTCTCGCCAAGAATTTTCTTTAGCCCGCCGTGCCTGTGCTTGTCTTTCAGCAAGGTTGAAAAACTTTGGCCGGTGCAATCAATCACCTCCAGAGCCCGCAGAATCCTCTGCTTGTCGCCGGCCGGAATCCTTTGGGCGGAATGCTCATCCAATTGCGACAGGCGTTCATGCAGCCGGGGCCAACCAAGTTCCTCCGCTAATTTAAGATACTTCTCCCGTATTTTTGGTTGTGCCGGCGGCAAGTCGGCCAGCCCTTCAAGCAACGCCCGGGCATAAAACATTGTTCCGCCGGTAACCACGGCGATTTTCTTGCGACGCAAAATATCCGCGATCACAGATTTTGCCCTATTGGCATAAAGAGCCGCCGAATAATTTTCCGCGGCATCCGTTATATCAATCAAATGGTGCGGGATCTCGCGGCGAACTTCCGGTGCGGGCTTGGCCGTCCCTTTGTCCAGGCCGCGATAAATCTGCACCGAATCCGCATTGACAATTTCACCGCCGACGGACTTGGCAACGGACTGGGCAACACGGCTCTTACCGATCGCGGTAGGCCCAAGTATAAAAATAACCGCAGGCCGCGGCAATGCCATAGACGAGAAGCGGGGGAAGATTAAAGGATTAAAGGATTAAAAGGCTAAAAAATTTGATGTTTATGAAATGTTTAAACAACCGGCAACTAACTCCGCCCGTAACCCATCAACCTGTTGTAGCGTGCGGTGAGCAGATCCTTGGTGTCCTCGGATCCGAGTTGCGTCAGTTTGCCAATCAACGCGGCCTTCACCTTACGAAAAACTTGTGTCGGATCGCGGTGTGCGCCGCCAAATGGCTCCTCAATCACCTCATCAATCATCTTCAATTTATGCAATTTCGCGGCGGTAACAGACATGGCCTTGGCCGCCTGATCCGCATACTTGGCATCCCGCCAAAGTATGGAAGCACAACCCTCCGGCGAAATGACCGAATAAACGGAATACTGCAACATCATCAGATAATCGCACACACCGATCGCCAGTGCACCGCCGGAACCGCCTTCGCCGATCACCAAACTGATCACCGGCACTTTCAAACGGGACATCACTTCCAGATTGCGCGCTATCGCCTCACTTTGGCCGCGCTCCTCCGCGCCGATGCCGGGATATGCCCCCGGCGTATCAATAAAAGTAAGGATCGGTAAACTAAACTTTTCCGCCAACCGCATCAGGCGCAACGCCTTGCGATAGCCTTCCGGTCTGGGCATGCCAAAATTACGCTTCACCTTTTCGGCAACTTCGCGCCCTTTTTGGTGTCCCAGCACCATCACGGGTTTGCCGTCCAGGGTTGCCAGAAAACCCACCAACGCCTTGTCATCTCCGTAATGGCGATCGCCATGCAGCTCCGTGGCGTCGTCAAAGATGTTACTCACATAGTCCATAAAGTAAGGTCTGGCCGGGTGCCGCGCCGTTTGCGTAATCTGCCAATCGCTCAGGTTATTGAAAATCCGCCGCGTCGTATTTTCAAGCCGTTCCTCCAACTTGATAATCTCCGCGGTAAGGTTGAGACCATTCTCATCACCGGCCCGCCGAAGACTGTCTATCTTCTGCCGCAACTCCACTATGGGAGACTCAAAATCCAAATGATCCATACTCAAATTTTTATAAAAATAGCACTCACAAATTCATGTTCGAGGACTTCGGGGGCATTCATTCCGCGCACTTCGTTCTTTCTTCTGCCGGGATACCTTAAAGATATTTCCGCAAGAACTCCAGCGTGCGACGGTTCGCCTGCCCGGTTGCCGCCGGATCATGTGCCGGATTCCCCGGATTGGCAAACCCGTGTCCCGCATTCGGATAAATGAACACCTCATGCTCGCCGGACAGCGTCTTTAATTTTGCCCCGAACTGACGGACATCATCCGCGCGAATCGCACGGTCCTTCTCGCCAAAATGCCCCATGATTTTTGCGCGCATCTGTGCGAGATCATCGGCCGGGTTAAACCTGCCATAATAAATGACAGACGCCTTGGTGCCCAGGTTATTCTTTGCCATTTGATATGACCAACCGCCGCCAAAGCACCAGCCGACGGAAGCAATGCGGTCCTTATCAACACCGGCATTTCCCTTCAAGTAGGAAATAGCCGAACGCAAATTGGCAAACGCCGCGTCCATGTCTTTTTGCACGGCACCGGCAAGGGCGCGCGCATCCTCCGGCTTTTTGGCGGACTCACCGCCATACAGATCCACCGCCAGGGCAACATACCCCTCCTCCGCATATCGGCGTGCTTCGGCGCGAATATTATCGTTTAGCCCCCACCATTCATGAATGAGGATCACAGCCGGAAAAGGTCCCTTGCCATCGGGCGATGCCAGGTAGCCTTTAGTGGTTTTGGTGTCTTCGGTGGCTTTGGTATCTTTGGCGGTACCGTGATATGCAACCTCCTCTGTTCTAACATCCGCCCATAATCCGGCGGCAAAGAACGCAAAGAACATGACAAAGAAGGTCACCAGAATTGAAAGTAAGTGTTTTGTTCGCATCATTTTTTTTCGTTTCTTTTATTTTACCCCAAAATACCGATCAAACGGCATTGCGGCATTTAATTCATCATTAATAAAAAACCGCCCTTTTTGAAAGGGCGGTTAAACAAAACGGGGAAACAAAGGAGCGGATAAAAAACCGCTCCCTCGCCGACCGCGTTTTCAAAGTTGTTTAAGACTTAGAGTTGCGAATAGGTCCCGTCCGTTTTCCACTGATACATCACATAGTCAGAGACTTTCAGGTCACCCTTGCTGTCAAACGCCTTCTCTCCCATCACGCTGGGAACGGCATTTTTCTGCAACCAAGCACCCTGTTTGGCACCGCCGGCCTTAACGCCGACCGCTTTCATAGCGGCTGCAACAACCTGAACCGCAGTGTAGGAATACAGCGTATAGCCTTCCGGCTCGTATCCTTTCTTACGAAACTTCCCAACCAAAGCAGCCCCGGTCGGATTGCTGTCCGCATCACGCGGATCCGCGCCAAAAGTCATCAGAGTTTTGGTCAAGAATTGCGGGCCGCCCGCGGTCTTGACAAAGTCTGCGGACACGATACCGTCACCGGAAATGAACCAGGCATCCGATCCCTGTTCGCGCAACTGACGCAACAAGGGCCCGGCTTCGGAGTGCAAGCCGCCGAAGTAAACAACATCCGGATTCAAAGAGCGGATTTTGGTAACCAACGCGTTGAAATCTTTTTCACCGCGGGTAAGTCCTTCATACAGCACCACCTTAACTTTTTGCTTTTTCTTCAAAGTATCCCGTGTTGCATCCGCAAGTCCTTGACCGTAAGTATCCTTGTCATGAATAATCACAACTTTCCTTGCTTTCAAAGTACTCGCAATATAATTGCCCGCCACTTCGCCTTGCTGATCGTCCCGACCGCAAACGCGAAAAACACCGCTCAGTCCGCGATCCGTAACTTGCGGATTCGTGGATGCCGGTGTGATAGAAAGCACATCGGCTTCGTTATAGATTGCCGATGCGGGAATCGTATTGGAAGAGCAGAAGTGTCCGACAACCGCCGCGACCTTATCTTTTTCTATCAATCGGTTGGCAACATTGACCGCTTGCTTGGGTTCGCAAGCATCGTCACCCTTGACAGCAACCAACTTTTCACCGTTGATGCCGCCTTGGGCATTAATGTCTTCAATGGCTTGAGTCGCTCCTCTCCAAAGTTGCTCGCCAAAAGCGGCATAAGCACCCGAGTGAGGACCTGCCACACCAATTTTAATGTCGGCAACAGCGGACTGTGCGGCAAACAAAAAGCCAACCGCAAATGCCAACAACAATTTATTAAATGTCTTTATCATTATTTTTTATTATGTTTGTTATTAATTAAAAGTATTATTTTATTTTAATCCTTGCCATAACCGCATCCAAAATGAATCCAAAATGAATAATTGCATCATAGCAACGAACTCAGTAACAATTTACCATAAATTGTGGTTAATAAACCAACATTGTGTCCCTGTGTATGATCCCACTCATTTTTGGGCTTTTTCTATGTAGAACTGAACTTATGGGGGGAGTTGCCGGCACGCATAACGAGCGACAGGGCGATTGTCAATAATGGAATGAATAACTTTGTCCCGCCGCGCGCCGTTTGCCCGGCCGCGGCGATGCAGTTGCATCTAAGAGTTTGTATTGCAAATATTTTCATAATCATTTGTTTTTGTTTTTGTGAATAAAAATAGTTAAAAGTAGACGTTCGTTCTGCGTTAATTGGCGTTATTGCGTTATCGCCGCTGCCTTGCCACACCGCCGGGTGTGCAGGTGAGCGCGGGGTATTGCTCGGCCGTTCCGAGATCCCAGACACGGATGAACGGAGCACCGGGACCATCGTCAGTGGTATCCATACGGATCTCGTCTGTCCCCGGATGACACCAGAAGTTGCCCCAGTCGGCATAGTCCCCCGTGAAGTTGGGGTTTTGCAGCATCTCGGTCGTCCGGCTTGTCTCGCCCATGCCGATGCCTACTCGGCCCGTGCCGGCACCCGCACCGGACGACTGCCCGGTCGTCTCATTGTCAAAATAGGAGGCAATGGCGGTTAAATCGTTTCCTTGGCCGAACAAGCCACCGGCACCAATTTTAGTGCCCGTGGAAATTTGAATATCGGCTACATAGGAATAACGAACCTCAGCATTATATGCTTCTCCAATCAAACCACCTTGTCTTGCATTACGAGGAATATTGCCACCAACCACATAGGAATAACGAATATCAGCACCCAGACCGCTTGCAAATCCAATCAAACCACCGGTAGAACTAGTGCCGTCAATAGTGCTATCCATCACATAGGAATGACTAATACGGGCATCCGGTCCGCTACCAAGCAGACCACCGACAGAAGTAGTTCCCATCAGATCCGCATCCATCACATAGGAATGACTAATATTGGAACCCCCGCCGGCACCGAACAGACCACCGACAGAACCACCCGCCGTAATACCGGAAAAAATAGAAAGACCGGATGCATAGGAATAATGCACCGCATTCCTTTCACCAAAGCCGGCCAAACCACCCATGTGATTGCTCTCCCTTGCCGAACGCAGAGTCACACCCGACACGGACGCATTACGAATCACCGAATCCGCTATATCACCGACCAGACCGCCTATCCGGGCACCCGTCGCATTGAGCACCGTCCCGCCGACCACCGACACATTCTCAAAGTGGGCATCCTGGCTGTAACCCACCAACAGACCAACATCGCTTCTAACCTCGTTGAAATTCGCATTCAAGAGATGCAGGTTTTGGAGACGACCACCGATGAACGCGCCAAATAATCCCGTGCCAAAGGTGCTGTCACGCCCGGCAATGAACAGATCGGCAAGAGCGTAACCCTGACCGTCGAACTTCGCCGTGTAGGCCGTATAAGCCATACAAGTAGACTGACTCGGATTCGTTTCTCTACAAAATCCGATGGGCTGCCAGCCGTTGCCGCTCGTCCAGGCAGCCATCTTGCTGCGGTTCGCGTAGGATGCCGCATCGCTGAAATTTAACGAGCGGGTTAATTCGTAGCCCGCCGAACAGCCGGAACTCGGGCAACCCACAGAACCCATAGCGGTAATCCCGGCAATCGTTTGATCCGCCTCCCCATCGCCATCCAGATCAACACGTAGCCGCTCCAAGTCATCCAAAGTGTGAATTTCTATGAGGCCATTATTATTGTCGTCCACATCTACCGTATTCAAGTGTGTGTCATCGTCAGCGTCCGGATCACAGGCATCGCCGCCATCGTCCGCTCCATCTGTGTTGGTTTGTTTCGGATTGTAAACCAAGGGGCAGTTATCCGCGGCCGGGTTAGTCGCATTTGCTACATCCGGAAAACCGTCATTGTCATCATCCGGATCACAGGCATCGCCCAGAGTGTCTCCGGTTGTCGCATCCGCCGCAAAATCCGTGTTGTTTTGGTCCGGATTGGCAACCGAGGGACAGTTATCCGCTGAATTTAGAATTCCGTCTCCGTCCGAGTCCATGTTTGCTCCCCCGCCAGAACCACCGCCGCCACCACAGGCGGTGAGTAGGACGAACGACAGGGCGATTGTCAATAATGGAATGAATAACATTGATAACATTGTGCCGCTGCGTGCCGGTTGCCCGACCGCGGCAATGCATGCAATGCAGTTGCTACTAAAAGTATTTAATTTAAATGTGTTCATAATAAATGATTTTTTGTTGATTAAAATAATATCCTAAATTGTGTTATTGTCTTTGCCGCTGCCTTGCCACACCGCCGGGTGTGCAGGTGAGTGCGGGGTATTGCTGTGCCGTGCCGAGATCCCAAGCACGGATGAAAGGAGCACCGGGACCGTCGTCATCGGTATCCATACGGATCTCGGCGGTCCCCGGATGACACCAGAAGTTGCCCCAGTCGGCATAGTCCCCCATGAAGTCGGGGTTTTGCAGCATCTTGGTTGTCCGGCTCGTCTCGCCCATGCCGATGCCTACCCGGCCTGTGCCGGTACCCGCACCGGACGATTGCCCGGTCGTCTCATTGTCAAAATAGGAGGCAATGGCGGTTAAATCGTTTCCTTGCCCGAACAAGCCGCCGGTACCAGATTTAATGCCCGTGGAAATTTGAATATCGGCTACATAGGAATAACGAGCCTCAGCATTATATGCTTCTCCAATCAAACCACCTTGTCTTGCATTACGGGGAAGATTGCCACCAACCACATAGGAATAACGAATCTCAGCTGAACCAAGTACGAGTCCAATCAAACCACCCGTAGCACTAAGACCATCAATAGTGCTATTCATCACATAGGAATGACTAATACGGGCATCCGGTCCGTTACCAAGCAGGCCACCGACAGTAGTAGTTCCCATCAGATCCGCATCCATCACATAGGAATGACTAATATTGGAACTCTCGCCGGCGCCGAATAAACCACCGACAGAACCACCCGTAGAAGTACCGGGGAAAATAGATATACCGGATGCATAGGAATAATGCACCGCATTCCTTTCACCAAAGCCGGCCAAACCACCCATGTGATTGCTCTCCTCTGCCGTACGCAGAGTCACACCCGACACGGACGCATTACGAATCACCGAAGCCTCTATATCGCCGACCAAACCGCCTATCCGGGAACCCGTCGCATTGAGCACCGTCCCGCCGACCACCGACAAATTCTCAAGACGGGCATCCCGACTGTAACCCACCAACAGACCGACATCACTTCCAACCTCGTTGAAATTCGCATTGATGAGATGCAGATTTTGGAGAGTGCCACCGATGAACGCGCCAAATAATCCCGTGCCGGAGACGCTATCACGCCCGGCAATGAACAGGTCGGCAAGAGCATAACCCTGACCGTCGAACTTCGCCGTGTAGGCCGTATAAGCCACACAAGTATTCTGACCCGGATTCGTTTCTCTACAGAATCCGATCGGCTGCCAGCCATTGTCGCTCGTCCAGGCAGCCATCTTACTGCTGTTCGCGTAGGATGCCGCATCGCTAAAATTCAGCGAGCGGCTCAATTCGTAGCCATTACAGCCGTCGTTATCGGGACAGCCCGTATTTCCCTCGGCGGCAACCTCGGCAATCCTTTTATCATCTATCCCATCGCCATCCAGATCATCGCGCAGCCGCTCCAAGTCATCCAAAGTGTGAATTTCTATGAGGCCATTATTATTGTCGTCCACATCTACCATATTCAGGTGTGTGTCATCGTCAACGTCCGGATCACAGGCATCGCCGCCATCGTCCGCTCCATCTGTGTTGGTTTGTTTCGGATTGTAAACCAAGGGGCAGTTATCCGCGGCCGGGTTAGTCGCATTTGCTACATCCGGAAAACCGTCATTGTCATCATCCGGATCACAGGCATCGCCCAGAGCGTCTCCCGTTGTCGCATCCGTCGCAAAATCCGTGTTGTTTTGGTCCGGATTGGCAACCGAGGGACAGTTATCCGCTGAATTTAGAATTCCGTCTCCATCTGTGTCCGTGTTCGCTCCGCCGCCGGAACCGCCGCCTCCGCCACAGGCGGCGAGTAGGGCAACCGACAGGGCGATTGTCAATAATGGAATGAATAACATCGTGCCGCTGCGTGCCGTTTGTCCGACCGCGGCAATGCATGCAATGCAGTTGCTACTGAAAGTTTGTTCTTTAAATATTTTCATGATGAATGATTTTTTGTTGGTTAATGATATGGGTGGTGAATTAAATAATCCATAGTCATAATTTACCATATTTCGGCGGCTCTTTAAATTTGGATATTCTCGGATGACTTGCCGGCACTCTATAATAAATACCCATAACAAGAGTTGTCCGTTTGGGCGAGTCCCTCGGGGATCCTTGCCCGGCGATTGAATACACAGATGATGAAGATGATAAAGATAAGAAAAATGAAAAACAAATTGGGAATGCTTCCGCCGAAAGTGAATACCTATGGCAAGAGCTTGAGGAGACTGGTGCGAGGACCTGTGAGCAAACTTAGCAAGTTCTTTAAGACGAACATTCTGCCTCACCCTCTGTTAAGCATCTTGGGGCTATTCGCATTTGTCTTGTTGGTTATTTTGGTTTTAAGAATTTTCGATGTTTGGGGAGACTTTTGGGACTGCCGTTTCGGATCAACTTACATCGCCGACGGACCGAGCATCAAGGCACAAACCCTGCGCATGCTGGGGTTTGGCTTGTTCGGTCTGGTCGGCGTTTGCGGTTTAATTGTCGCTCATATGCGAGTTCAGGCACACTTTCAATCCAACCGGGAAGTGATTTTTAATAAAGCCATTACCCATCTCGGCAACGGGCAGTCTGTGTCCGCCCGCCTGGGAGGCATCTATGGTCTCTATAGTCTGCTCAGTCTGGAACCGGATCGGCTGCAGAACATTGCCGATATTCTTTGCGCCCATCTGAGAGAAACCACTCAACAAAAAGAATACAGAGAAACATACGAGGATACTCCTTCCAACGAGGTGCAGTCTCTGTTGAATGTTCTCGGCCGCATTAACAAGAAGTTCGGTCGCCCGGATCCGGAGATCCCTCTTTTGGATCTATCCAATGCTTATTTGTTCGGTGCGGATCTGACAAAAATTGACCTGCACGGCGCGAAATTGCATTGGACAAACTTCGGTAATGCAATGATGTCGGCAGCCAATCTACAACATGCCGATCTGCAACATGCCCAATTGCAAAAAGCAAACTTGTCCAATGCCCGATTGCAAGAAGCAAACTTGTCCAATGCCCGATTGCAAGAAGCAAACTTGTCCAATGCCCGATTGCAAGAAGCAAACTTATCAAATGCCCGATTGCAAGGAACAGACTTATCAAAAGCACAATTGCAAAAAGCACACTTATGGGGTGCCGAGTTACAAGGAGCAGAATTATGGGGTGCCGAGTTGCAAGGAACAAACTTACGGGGTGCCAAGTTGCAAGGAGCAGAATTATGGGATGCCCGGTTACAAGGAGCAAACTTACATAATACCCAGTTGCAAGGAGCAAACTTACAAGATGCACGGTTGCAAGGAGCAAACTTACAAGATGCACGGTTGCAAGGAGTAAACTTATCAGATGCCAGGTTGCAAGGAGCGGATTTAGAGAATGCCAATTTGCAAGGAGCGGACCTATCAAATGCCTGGTTGCCAAGAGGGCATTTAAAGAATGCTGATTTGCAGGGGGCATTTTCCAAGGAAGGCGATACTATGTATATAAGCGGAGACACCTTGGAAACAAGAATCAATGCGGTTCGGGGGAAAGCAACCGCCCTTGAAAGCACTGTCTTTGGTGGCGGAATGGACGCGGGCGAATTGGAAAAAATAGAATCCGACTTGAAAGAAAATGGTCTCCTTGAAGAAAAAATAAAGGAAATAATAGAACGCATAAGACCCCATGTGGAGCAAGAGAAAAGTTATAAATTGCCACCGAGTTCCAAAGCAACCACAGGCAAACTAACAAATAAGATGGCGGACAAGATAATTGCCGACTATAAAAAGGCGATGGAATCCGAATCTTAAGGATCCGAACCGGATTCTGTCTGTCATTTGGAAACAAGAACAGGGGCATCCGCTCGGTCATCGTCCAAACGGCCAATCTGTTGATCCCTCAATTATTGAGCCTGCTTTTGAATTGACGAACACTCGCAGGATCTTCCGCCACTTTTAAAACTTTAAACTTTAATAACAGCCGAGCTCCCCTAAACCCAAACAGCGATTAGGATTAGGGGCAAAGCATATGATTGATTGATCGCTTACCCGCCCCGTTTTTAGGGCTTGATACTTACTTTGGGATGCTTGCTTTGATTGGGGTGTTTTCGGATATGCTTAAACGAACGCGAGTATTCTATTGCATTCTGCATCCCTCACTCCTCTTTCTCTTTCTCTTTCCTCATTTTTGAAGCCCGAAGCACGAAGCCCGGAAATCACTCAAAATAATTGATATGCATATCATCCGGATAGGGAGAACCCTTGCCCTCTTCCACCAGTTGTTTCAGGCTCAGTAAAAAAATCGCCCACTTGGTAGAACACAGAGCGGCCAAGGGCGTCGCCTCTTTCCAACCTGTGTGAGTAAAATCCACAATAACCTGGCTCGTCCCCCGATCATGCGACAAATCAAACGAAATTAATGTTTGCTCCCACTGTGCGTTTGCCCGCACACATCGCCATGCCACTCTCGTCCCCGGCACCAACTCCTCCACTGCAAGTTGCATCCGCACACCCCCAAATGTCAAACCCAATTCTCTGCCCGTCTTGTCCGGCTCGCCGTCCGTATGGCGGGTCCACCAACCGGCAATTCCTTGCAGACTGGTCAGGGCATCATAGACCACAGCCGCAGAGTCCGTCCGTATTCCAACTTGATGATGAATACTATGCATTGATTATGATGGCTTTAACTTTCATTCATGATCCATGATCCCCCAAACAAACTACACTCCCAGTAATTTGTGATACTTCTTGCGAACGGACAGCAGATCCCTAACAGCCGCTTCCACTTCAACATTTCCGCCGTTCTCGCTCGCATCCGCCAGACGGTCGGCGGCGGCTATGAGTTCTACCATGCCTTCTTGAAAATAAGAAGCATCGGTCGGATCCTCCGGCGGCTTGCGGGATGCCATCTCAATATACTGTCGCAACCTCGTCGCAAGAGCTCGGACTTCCTCGGCCGCGGATGATTCGCGCGATAATTTACGCAACGCTTTCACCGTTTTACCCATCCGCTTCATAACATCTTCCAGTTCTTCTTCCGAATGCTCTTCCCGGTCTTGGTGCACCACTTTTTCCGCCTGAGCAGCTTCCGCCCGAGCGGCGGCAGCCGATGGCAAGATTACAACAGAAGCGACGAGGTCTTTTGCAACCGGTTCGCCGGTTCCCGCCCAAAGAGGTGAAATCGGCATCAACAACAAAAAAATAAGGGCAAGCCACCCTCTCGCAGTTAGCATAGTTAGCGTAGTTAAATAATTGTTAAATAATTGAAACAGTTTTTCATAATCACTAAAATTATAACGCATGGACGATTACATCATCCTTCCCCTCCCGGTTTGGGGCTTTTAAGGTAGCCGTAAAGCGTCATTAAAGAAAGGTGGCGATAAAGTATCTATTAAAGGTAACTACAAAGTAGCCGTTAAGCCATCACTAAGCCGGCACAAAAAACAAAGCCCGCGCATTTCGCATACACATTATGCCAACATACGGCAAAAATGGGGTGGACGATGGGTATCGAACCCACGACCTTAGGAGCCACAATCCTACGCTCTACCGACTGAGCTACGCCCACCGCGAAATGCAAACACGCCCGGCAGGAATCGAACCTGCAACCTACGGCTTAGAAGGCCGTTGCTCTATCCGGTTGAGCTACGGGCGCAATCCTCCGAACAATACACGCCTTCAATTATAGGGAAGGGGGCGAGTCCGTAATTCAAAGTCCGAAACCTTTATGAGATTATGCACGGAAACGCGAAAACACGAAAACGTTCCCGCGTTGTCTTGTCTTTACCGCTCGGCATCGGTATTGGCACCGGCACCAGCGGAGCACTTTGCATGCAATGCCGGAAGTATTCTTTCTTTCCACAGGTCGGTAAAAAATGCCTGCGCGCTCTTATCTTGCAAGGGATCCGGCAAGGGACCCGCAAGTGCCTCGTCAATTCTGGCGGCAACTGCCGGCAAAAAACTGATATACTGCTCCTTTTGATCTCTCAGGGCAAGGCGCACAAACTGCCCGCACACCTTGATGAATCGCTGCAGAGTTACCGCATTAAATTGACGAACAATATCGTCCTTGCTCGAGTTAAGACCGACGGCAACTTCCGTACAAAAAGTATCCAACAGTTCGGCGGTTTCCGCGGGTGTGAGATGCGTATAAACATCGTTTAGCAAAGACACCAGATCATAACAAAAATGACCGACCATCACCCCCTGATAATCCAAAACCCCCGGTTGCCTTCTTAAGCCCGACCCCAATCCCGAGCCCAGGTCCGAGTCCCGGTCCAGGTCCCGGCCCAAGCCGTCCGTATCGGTGAAAAAAAGATTGCGGGAATGAAAATCGCGATGCACACAAACCCGGGGGGCTGCCAAAACAGAGCCTGCCAGAGACCGGTAAAAGGCATCCAGTCTTTTTTTATCCGTGTCACTTAACTTGCCTAACTCGCCTAATTTGCCCAACTTGTCTAATTTGCCTAACTTGCCTAATTTACCTAACTCGTCCAACTTGTCTAACTCGCCAGGCTCGCCCAACCATCGGCACGGCAGCCAGTCGGTAAAAATTCGCATCTCCGCGACAAGATGCTCCTCATTCATAAGCGACAACCCGGACTGCTCCAACTTTTGAATGCGTCCGATTGTCCCGACCGCCTGTTTGTAATAAAACAAGCGGCGATGCCTGTTGTTTTGATCGGCGGAATGAAACAGACTCCAAAGCGAGGTATCGCCAAAGTCTTCCAGCAACATCAATCCCAAAGACGCGCTGTGAGCATCAATTTGCGGCACACGAATACCGCCGGCGGCAAAAAAATCGGTCGTGCGAAGTACCTCTGCGACTCTCCGTGCCGGTTCTGCCAGAATATGCATCAGCATCTTGCTACCATCGGCATAAACCGCGCGATAATACTCGCGCTGATCCGCTTCGGCAATTGGCTCGCTTACTTGATATTCGCCAATCCCCCGGCGTTTTAATTCCTCGCCCAGCCAATGCATTGCCTGCGAATGTGTGGCACCGGAAAGTCCGGTCATCGCTTGTTCACCTGTTCACCGGAACCGCGCGGCTCCCTGCGTGAGTTACGAGCGGGGGTTTCTATTGAACTGTCTCGGATAATCATTTCTTCATATTATATCCTCGCGCCGATTCTCCCGGTTCGGTCGGCATCTTCACAATCTTCACATGCCGTATTCATCTGTTATTCATCTGTTATTCATGCCCCCCGAATTACCAAAAGATCAAATAGGGTAAAATGAAAGTTCAAATGAAAAAAGATTTGGAACAAAAGCGCAAATCCATAGACAGTATAGACGACAACATTCTGGACTTGCTGCGGCAACGAACGCAACTGGCAAAGGAAATAGGCGACCTTAAACGCCGGAAGCACCAGGCCGGCGGCAGCAACACCGCCTACCTGCAACCGCAAAGACAGGCATCCATTCTGCGAAGGGTAAAAAGCGCCTTACAAAAAAATGACCTGCTACCCGAAGTTCAAACTCTCAAAATCTTTCGCGAAATCATTTCTCTTTGCTTAAACGCCGAAGCACTCATGCGTGTGGCATACCTGGGCCCTGCCGGCACCTATACTCAACAAGCGGCCCTGCACTTCTTCGGTCACGGCGCCGACCACCTGCCGGTGCACTCTATTGCCGAGGTCTTCCGCGAGGTGGAAGCCGGCGGAGCCGATTACGGCGTTGTCCCGATTGAAAATTCCACCGAAGGAATGGTATCCAACACAATGGATGTGCTGGTCAACTCCTCGCTGCGCATCACCGGCGAGGTTCGGATCCCAATTCACCACTTCCTGTTGGGGCATCCTTGGATCAAATCGCTTGCCGATGTGAAAACCATCATCACCCACCAACAATCCGTCGCCCAATGCCGGCTATGGATCAACGAGCACCTCCCCGACAGAGAAATTCGCATAGAAAACAGCAATGCCCGAGGCGCCCAAGAAACCTTAAAAACACCCGGCGCAACCGCCATTGCCGGAGAATTAAATGCCGACTTATACGGACTAAACATACTGGCAAAAAACATAGAAGATCAACCCGACAACACCACCCGATTTTTTGTCATCGGCAACCGGGACACGGAACCCAGCGGCGCGGACAAAACATCCCTGGTGGTTGCCGCCAAAAATCGCCCCGGTAGTCTCTACAACCTGCTGGGCTGTTTTCACAAAGAGAATATTGATCTCTCTCTGTTGGAATCACACCCGACGCGCGTCGGCGACTGGCAATATAACTTCTTCATAGACTGCCTGGGACATATCACCGAACCGCCGGTCCAACGCGCCCTCGCAGCCTTAAAAAAACAGAGCAGCTTTTTCAAGATACTCGGCTCCTACCCCGACTCCGTCTAAATGTTTGACAGAATCATTGTCATTGGCGTCGGGCTCATCGGCGGCTCCTTTTGCCTGGCAGCGCGCGCAAAAAAAATAGGCAAAGAGTTCATCGGCTACGATATCTCACCCGAGGCGGCGGATCACGCACTGAAGAATAACATTCTGGACAAATGCGTCAAGGATACCGAAGAGGCACTCTGCCAATACCGAACCGATGAGAACACAAAAGACCTGATTGTTTTGACCATCCCCCTGTCCGCTATCACAGAGATGCTCCCGCAGCTGCGCGCAAAAACACCGAACGCGTTGGTGATGGAGTTAGGCAGTGCCAAAAACTACCTGCTGCCGTTGGTCTCCTCTTTATGGGGAAAAGACAAGTGTCGGTTAATCCCGACCCATCCGATTGCCGGCAGCGAAAACAACACCATCGGTGCGGCCCGGGCAAACCTGTTTGACGACTGCAAAACCGTGCTCACTCCTTTGGCGGGGAACGACGAAACAGACATTGAAACCATTGGCAAACTCTGGCAAACTCTCGGCAAAGAGGTTTTTTACACGGACATTCCGTATCACGATAAAATCTTTGCCTACACCAGTCATCTGCCACATTTTCTTTCATACGCACTGATGAACACCCTGCTGCGCGCCCCCCTGCCAAACGATCTGCCCAACTATTCCGCGGGCGGTCTGCGAGATTTTACGCGCATCGCCGCCAGTGACGCGCGGATCTGGGCGAATATCTTTGAGTTAAACAGACCGGCTCTTTTGGCGGCCCTGAGCGAGTTTCAACTCAGCCTTGCCAATATGCGCGCAAGCCTGCAAAACAACGACACTTCGGCAATGCTAAGCGGACTCACAAAAGCACGACACGGCAGATATCGTCTGACACACGATGCCATCAGTCCCGTCGCAAACACCGCAGCGGAAGAGTTTGACTACCGGTCCGACCCGGCTTCCGATCTCGACGGCGAACTCACAGTGGACGGCGACAAGTCTGTCAGCCACCGCGCTCTGATACTCGGCAGTTTGGCAAAAGGGGTTACGCAAATATCCGGACTCCTCACCGGCAAAGACACGCTCGCCACTTTAAATATGTTCCGTTCTATGGGCGTAAATATCACACGCGACCGGGACAAGGTTGAAATTAAGGGTGTCGGCATATCCGGCGGCTTAAAAAAACCCCGTTCCGTTTTGGATTGCGAAAATTCCGGTACGGCTGCCCGCCTCATGAGCGGTTTGCTCTGCGGGCAGCCGTTTGTTTCTTATCTGAACGGAGATGCCTCGCTCAGTCAAAGACCCATGCGACGGGTCATTGAACCGCTGCGTCAAATGGGTGGCAGACTGTTCGCCCGCAACGGCGAGTTTTTTCCCTTATTCATTGCCGGCCATAATAGGCTAACCGGCATCACATACGAAGTTCCCGTTCCCAGTGCCCAAGTCAAATCGGCAATCATGTTGGCGGCAATTCGCGCCAAAGGCGAAACTGTGATCAAAGAAGCCGTTGCCACGCGCGATCACACCGAAAGGGCAATGAAAACCTTCGGTTATCCGGTTGAAACCAAGCAACGGGGGCTGATTCGTTTGAAAGGCGGCGGCAGGATCAACGCCGCCACCGTCAAGATTCCCGCGGACATCTCATCCGCCGCTTTCTTCCTGGTCGCCGCCACTGTTTGCCCAAACAGCCGTTTGATCCTGCAAAATGTCGGCATCAATCCCGGGCGCACCGGCATCATTGACATCCTCCGAGCCATGGGCGGCAACATCAAAACCCCGGCAGCGCGCCATTACGGCAGCGAACCTGTGACCGATTTGGAAGTCCAAACAGCCCGGTTAAAAGGCATCCGCATCAACAAAGAGTTGGTGCCGGCCGCCATAGACGAACTTCCGATTGTGATGATTGCCGCCGCCTGTGCCGAAGGAGAAACAACGATCGAAGACGCCCAAGAATTGCGCGTCAAAGAAAGCAATCGGTTGGCGGTGATGATCGCGGGACTAAACCGCCTCGGTGTCCGGGCAAAAGAAACTGCCGACGGAGCGATTATTCGCGGCAACCCCGATGCCCCTTTTCACGGCGGCGAAGTGGATTCACACGGCGACCATCGCATTGCAATGTCGTTTTCTGTCGCCGGCTGTGTCGCCGCGGACACCGTCCGAGTTCGCAACTGTGCTTCCATCGCCACATCCTTTCCTAATTTCAAAAAATGCGCCGAAAGCATCGGCCTGCGCATTACCCGATTACCCGCATCGGACGAGATGCCTGCGGCAGATGATCGCTAAAATGGCAACAACACAAGTCCTCGCCATAGACGGCCCGGGTGCCGCCGGCAAAGGCAGTGTGTCCTTGCTGACCGCGGAAATCTTGGGGTGGCACATCCTTCCAAGCGGTCTGATTTATCGTCATTTGGCATATGTTGCCGCCGACCAAAAAGTAACACAAAAAGTAGCACAAAAAATAGCGGCGATTGAAAAAATTGAATCCCTAATTCCCGCCATTAATCCGGAATTTCGTACAATGAAAAAGAAAAACGGCGAACTCTCCTTGCGTGTTCTGTCAAAAGGGACGGATATCACAAATACGCTGATGTCGGATGAAATCGGCAAACTTGCGGGAAAAATCAGTGCGTTCCCACAGGTGCGAAAGGCCCTTGTGGAAAGACAACGCCACTTTCTCCAACCACCCGGCCTCGTTGCCGAAGGACGCGACATGGGGACCTCCATTTTCCCGAACGCTTTTCTTAAGATTTTCTTGACGGCGGATTTGAATGTGCGCGCCGAAAGACGCCTGGCACAACTCCTATCCATGGGACACAAAGATGCCACAATAGAAAGCGTCCTCAGTGCAATGCACAGTCGCGACCTGGGCGATATTACACGCGCCTCTTCTCCTTTAAAAAAAGCCAAAGATGCAATTGAAGTGGATACAACAAACACCACCGCGGAACAAACCGCCCGGCAGATCGCGGACCTGGCAAGGTCCAAACTCGGCACAATATATAAACATAAACCGTAAGATTGTTCCATATTCGGGTTGAATGTTTTATTTTTTATTGGTATTAATGTATAATTTTGAGAAGTCATCAAATTGATAACAAAAAATAAACTTATGATAACGAACGATAATAATGAAAAATAGTTTTACGGATCTCATACGTGACGATTTGAAACTGCTGAATACAAAACCCGGCAGTTTTATTAAAGGCACGGTGATGGACATAGAAAAAAACTGGGTAACAGTGGACACCGGGTTAAAAACGGAAGGCGTGCTGCCTGCCGACCAGTTTAAAAATAAATTCGGTGAGATGGAAATATCCGTTGGCGACGAAATTGAACTGTTGCTGGAAAGCGTGGAAAACGGTTTTGGCCGCACGATGGTATCCTATGAAAAAGCAAAGTTTTTTCGTTCCTGGAAAGAACTTGAAGAAAAATTTAAAAGGAATGAAACCATCCAAGGAATTATTAAAAATAAAATTCCGGGCGGGTTCTCCGTAGACATTGAAGGCATCAAAGCATTCTTGCCGGGTTCGCTGATTGAAATTGAACACAATACGGATCCAAAGCTGCTGGAAAACATATCAACCGATTTCAAAATCATCAAAATAGACAAAGAACGAAACAACTTAATCGTTTCTCATCGTGCCATCGGCAGACAAAAATTTGAAGAAGAAAGACACGCTTATTTTGATTCCCTGGTGCGCATCGGCCAGGTCCGAGGGCAGGTCAAACAAATTGTGAACAACGGCGCATTCATTTCTCTGGAAAAAGGCAATGCGTTTCTTCGCAAATTGGATATCGCCTGGGAAACTGTTGAGGACCCGCACGACTATATTGAAGAAGGCAAAGAATACGAATTCAAGGTTCTCACATACAACCCGGAGCGCCGAAGTTTGCTGCTGAGTTTGCGTGAAATGTCAGACGGACCTTGGGATAAGATCACCGAAAATTACGAGATAGGGCAATCCATGGAAGGGATTATTCGCCATGTCAACGAACACGGCCTTCTGGTAGAAATAACCCCCGGCTTAGTCGGCTTGGTGCATGTGTCCGAACTCTCCTGGGAACCCAAACCCGTGGTTGCCAAACAATACGGCTCCCCGGGCGATACCATTATGGTCAAAATTCTCGGTATGGAACCGGAGCAGCGAAAACTATCGCTCAGTCACCGCGCTTGTTTGGAAAACCCCTGGAAAGATTATGCCGAGAAACACGCTGTCGGAGATGTCGTGGAAGGGACTATCACAGCCATTCAACCCTTCGGTATATTCGTGCGTCTTGCCAAAAATGTGGACGGATTCATCCATCCAAGAAACCTGGACTGGGATCTCCATCCCAACGAAGCCATCAAAAACTACAAAACAGGCCAAGAAATTAAAAGCATCATCACTTTTATTGATACGGACAGTGGCAAAGTGATACTTAATCTGCGCAGAACCCAACCAAACCATTTCGCCGAATATATGGCTGTGCACCCGGTCAAGTCGCAGGTAACCGGCAAGGTGACAAAAATCGGCAAGAAAAGTGTGGTGGTCGCCTTAACCGAGAATATCACCGGCATCATCCCAATGAAAGAACTCGGCGGCAACAAAGCGGACTCCCCCGACCAACTCATCAATCCGGAACAGGAATTGAAACTTCAGATTCTGTATTACGACCCAAAGAAAAAACACATCACCCTTTCTATGCGTCAAGTCACTATTAAAGAAGAAAAAGAAGCACTAGTGGCTTATCGACAAAAGAAAGGCAGCTTTATGGCAAAACTTGGAGATCTGTTGAGCATCGGCGGCCAAGCAAAAGAGCAAGCCCCCGCCAAGCAAGCCGAACCCGCCCCAAGTTCCGAAGATCCGAAAGCGGAAACGGAAATAAAAGAGGAAGTGAAAACGGAGCCAGAATCAGAATCGAAAACAGAACCCGAAGCAAAACAACCGCAAGCAGGGGCGGGGGCAGTAGAAGGAGAAGTGAAAGCGGCGGAGGAAGAAAAAGGGGAAGAAAAAGGAGAAGTAGAAGAAGCGGAAAAGAATGAAAAAAAAGACGCAAGCAAAGAAGAACAAAAACAGGATAAACCAACCTAAAAAATGAGTGAATCCCTTATTTTTAATTTCCTCATTAATCTTCCAATTCCAATTCCAATTATTAAAGCATCTTAGTATTTTTTGAAAAAAATTCTTCTCCTCTTCAAGGTCCTCGTTTATCTCACCTTTTGTATCCTTGGCTTGCTGTTTGGTTTGTCTAACTCGGCAAATGTTGAACTTAATCTCTTGTTTTACCGGTTTCATCCGACAACGCTCGGAATTCTGTTGGTCATTTTTCTTCTCGCGGGTTTTTTTTTAGGGACCCTCGTCTGTGTGCTCAGTGCCGCCGTCAAACGATTAACTTCTTCGCTCTCTTCTTCGGAAAAATCCGACAACCTTCCAAAATAGGCGGAAGCCCGGAGCCGGGCAAGCCGACCATCACTCCGGCGGGAACACCCGGCAGAATAAGTCCTCTTGCCTGTTTGTGGCAGACAGTGATTTTGGTCACTTTGATCGGCTGTGCCTCGGCACCCGACAAACCAAAAGTGAGCATAGAAGGGTTTGAAACAGGTCCCGCGACCAAATCTTCAAAATCTCAGACCTACGGCACAGATCTGGGAATTGAAAAAACCAAGTCGGCGCTTGCCCGCCCGAAAGAAAAAGAGAAATCATACCAAGAACCGAGAATTCCCGAAGAGCAGTCGCCCGCGGGAGACCTTGCCAAACTCCTGGAATTGGAAATTTCCTTTTATCGTCATCCCAATGATGAAGAGGTTCTGAAAGAAATGATTGAATATGCCGACACCTATAAAGACCCGAACATGGCACAGCGTGCTTTTGAAATGGCAAAGTACATGCACAACTCTGCGGACGCACTCGCGGCCGCACTTCTGTGGATCACCCTGGAACCAAGTTCTTCGCCGGCACAGAACAATTATATTCGCGAACTCATCATCCAATCCAAATACCCCAAAGCATTTGACTTCATGGCAAGCAGACTGGATCGCGGTCTGCCCGCGGATTTTCGCCTCATCGGCTCTTTCTTGACACCGCAAAGCGAGCAACAAATGCGCACACTCATTTCAACCTACGACAAATACTTGCAAAGTTATCCTTTCGCCGCCGGCAATCTAAGAGAAGGGCGCCATATCACCGAATACAAGCTGGCAGAATTTTTGTTTTATAACCAACGGTTGACCGATTCTTTGCGCGTGTTAAATCGTATGCTGCCGGAAAAAACAGTGCAAGCGAATGTCCGCACGGCGGCTACCTCTCTCAAGGCCCGTATCTACTACCTGACACAACAGCCCGCCGGTGACTCTTTTTACGAAGAAGAAATAAAAAAAGACAACAACAATGTCCTTTTAAAGATTTACTACGCTCTTTATTTGCTTAATACCCAACGACGGAATGTGGCGGACGAACTCCTCACACAACTGTTGAAATCCAAAAACGACGATGCCACGGTATACCTTCTTACCACTGTCGCTCAAGACAGGGGACTCCCCAAACTGCGCAATGCCGGCTTGGCATACTACAAAAAAGTTGCGCGTAAGAATGATCTGGGCTACATGCGCCTCGCGCTGCTGGCCGCAAACAGCGGGAATTATGCTCTTGTCGAAAGCTTCGTGTCCGGCATCAAAGAAGACTCCGACTACACGGAGACCGGCAACTGGCTGCTTTTACAGGTGATCGTACAAACCAAAGAATTTTACAAAAGCGAAGGGATTTTGGAAGAAATCTATAGAAGAGACAGAAATGCATATCTGGCCATAGTAGGTCGTTATGTTAACCGCCTGGCAACCGAAGGGGCAAAAGCCGAAGCAGAAAAAACGATGACCACCGCCGAATCATTGCTCCCGCTTGAAAAAAGCATTCTTCTTGCCAAAGCCTATATGTATTACGAATTGAAAGACACCGCGTCCATGATCAAAGTATTTGAGTTGCTAACGGAGCTGGACAACCAGGATCCGCACATATTAAACGGCTACGGCTATGCTCTGACGGATACAAACATACGCCTAAAACAGGCTCGGGAACTCATAGAAGCCGCGCTCATTACAGATCCGGACAGTGCCGCTTACACGGACAGTCTCGGTTGGCTGGAATACCGAGCAAACAATTTGGATCGGGCACACGAACTGCTGGATTGGGCATATCGCCAAAACCCGGACGCCGAAATCGCCGCGCATCTTGGCGAGGTTCTGTGGAGAAAAAAAGAATACGAACAGGCATCGTATGTCTGGCTCAAGGCCTACGAGAATGACCCCTATTCCGCCCCCTTGCTGAAAACCCTAACCCGATTTAACATCAACCCGCGCAAACTCAATCCGAACATTCAACTTTTTCGTCCCCGCTATTGATCCTGCGAAGGACTTTCGCCTAAAAAACGGCGCAGACACTCCAAGGTCTCGGCACTTAAATGATGTTCCACTCCTTCCGCATCCTGTGCCGCAACCTCCTCGCTGACACCGATTCTGCATAAAAATTGCTTAACCAGCTTGTGCCGCGCGGCACAGGCCGCGGCAAGTTCCGCCCCCCGCTTCGTCAAAAAAACCGAACGATAGGGCTCGCTGGTCACCAGCCCCTCCTTTACCAAGCGGGAGATCATCGCGCTCACAGCTGTCTGCGACACACCCAATGCCCCGGCAATATCCACCGAACGAGCCTCCCCCTTTTCGGCAATCAGACCGGCGATAATCTCCACATAATCTTCTTGCAATTCCGTGCGATGATCGTCCCGAGTTCGGGCAAACGAATTTTGTTTGTCAGGTTGCGACATGCTTATTCCGTCATTTTTAATTAGCGACAGACCCTTTGTCCTCTCTGTTAGTTAAATATTGCTTAAATTGTTTAATTAGCGTCATTATAAAACACAGAACAGCTCCCAATGTCACAATACTGCCGCCGATATTCAAACTAATATCACCCCCCAACAGAACCGGCAAGAACACCGCAAAAAAATAACCGCTCACACATAACAGAACGGCAAAGAGCAGGCTCAAACGCATACGGGCAATCAAACTTTTGGTAAAAAAACTCGCCAATAGCGGCGGAATAATAAACATCCCCACGATCAGAATCAGACCGACCATGCGAAACACCATAACAATCGTCATCGCGCTCAACACGGGCAATCCGTAATAAATCACCGTAACACCCAAGCGTCCGCCCCAATGCAGCCGGGCATGCGTCGGGTCAAAATGCACCGCCAAAATTTCTTTATATGCGAGTACGAATAACACCGTCTGAAACGCAAGCAACACCAGAAGATTAACAATCACCGCCGGAACATGCCGGCGCACCTCCGCCGCAAAGAAACCGCCGGACCCCTCGCCCAGCCCCTGCCAATAGACAGACTCCAAACTGCCAAACAACACATGCCGAACATCAAAATGAACGCGCCTGTCCACAAAGATCTCCAAAAGCAACACACCCAAAGCAAAAAAGACGCAAAACACCATCCCCAGGACCGCATCCCGATTTTGAAACCTGCCAAGATATTCAATCAGTAAAATTGCGGGGAAACTGACCAACAGAGCCCCCCAAAACATCACACCAAACGACAAACTACCGGTAAACAAAAACGCAAGCACCATCCCCGGCAAAACAATATGCGAAATCGCATCGGTCGTCATGCTCTGCCTTCCGGCAAGCAGCAGATTGCCCGGCAAACAACAACAAATAGCGCTCAAAATGGCCGCGACCAGCGGCGCAAAATCAACCCGCCAAAAGTTCTCCAACATCCGCCTTCAACCCGGAGAACCCGCCCGACGAATCCCCGGACGAGTTCCAAAAAAAGCAACCGCATAAATAATCGCACAGATTAAAACAACACAAACGCCGCTGGGCACAACCGGCAAACCGGCACTCACCGACACCCCCGCATGAGACGCCAGGGCCCCGACCGCCGCCGCCGACAGCAGCATCCAATGCCAACGCCGGCAAAGCAAAGACGCTATTAACGGCGGGATTGTAAACAACGCCACAATTAAAATCAATCCCATGGCACGAATGCCCACGGCAATCGTCATGGCCGCAAGAACCAGCATCAAAAGATCTTGATATTTCACCCGCACACCGCTGACCCGGGCAAAAGACTCGTCAAAACAAAGAAGCATCCACTGTCTGTGCATGACCCCGTAACACAAAAAAACAACCAGACTGATGACCGTGATCACCCGCACTTCGGCAAGGTTAATCGTTGCGCTTTGCCCCAAAATATAGGTTTCCAACCCCGCTTTGGCGCCGCTCGGAATGACTTGAATGTAACTCAGCAACACAAGCCCCAACCCGTAGAAACCGCTCAGGGCCAGGGCCAGGGCGGCATCTCGCTTAATGTGGCGACCCATCTGCCAAACAAACGCCAAACAAACCAGCATCATCACAAAAGCACCGCCGGTCACAAACACTTCTTTTTTCAGTTCGCTCTCCGCCCCGAATAGCAACATCGCCAAAAACCCCAACCCGACTCCGGCCAAACTCGCATGGCTGAGCGCATCGGACAAAAGAGCACGCCGGCGCGCGATCAAGTGGCAGCCAAGCACGGCAGCCGCCGCACTCTGCATGGCAACCGCCAAAGAAACACGCAGCGCATGGTCGGAGGCATCAAACAACAGTGCATCCCAAATATCATTCATTCCGCTACCATTCCGCTACCATTCCGTCACCATTCCGTCACCATCCCTCTTGCCTGTCCCCGCTTCTGTTAGGCTCCCACCGCCGTCAAAGGAACACCATAGGCGGTTGCCAGATGCCGCGGTGCCAGAACATCGGCCGTCTCGCCGGCGGCGATTAACCGCCCCGCAAGCAACAGCGCATAATCAAAATTCTCAAGTACCGTATTCAATTCGTGATGCACACACAACACCGTCTTGCCTTCCGCCGTCAGCGTTCGAAAGATTGCATGCATCATTGTCGCCGTTCGCATATCCACGCCCGCAAAAGGTTCGTCAAACAGGAAAAATGTTGCCCGCCGATTAATCAACGCCCGCGCCAAAAACACGCGCTGCTGCTGTCCGACCGAAAGAGCGGACAAAGAGCGTTTCGCCAGATGGGCAATGCCGACTGTTTCCAATGCCCGCAACACGGCACGGCGATGTGCCACACGCACAGGCCGAAACCAACCGATTTCGGCATAAATCCCCATCAGTGCAACATCCGACACAGTCACCGGAAAATCCCAGTCTATGTCTTGTCTCTGTGCCGCATAAACAATGACAGAAGCGGGAACATTTATCTCAATTTGCCCCTTATGCGGCAGAAGCCCCAACAATGCTTTAACAAAAGTGCTCTTCCCCGCCCCGTTGGGGCCCACCACGGCAATGCGTTGACCCGCCGGCAATTCGCAGTTCACTCCGCTTAAGACATCCTTCCCCTCGTATGCCACCCGCAGTTGCCGACAGCGGACAATCGGTGGAATGGGTGGCCGGGGCTGTCCGGTGCTTAATCGTTCGCCCAAACCGTGTCTGTTTTTATCAGGGTGAACTTCTTATCAAGCGAGTTTGCAATCAAGCCGACATTGTGAGCGAGCATGCCGATATAGGTTGCGGTTTCCGTTCCCTCGGCACCCATCGCATCCGAAAAAAGTGTCCCGCCGATTCGCAGTGGCCAGCCGCGCTCCGCCGCCCCTTCAATCACGGCACGCATGTCGCGTCGACTCACCGAACTTTCGGTAAAGACCGCACGCACCTTCTTTGCAATTAATTGCTCCACCAAAGCATCCACCTGGCCGACGCTGATTTGCCGATCCGTGGAAATCCCTTGCAATGCCATTACTTCCAGATCGTATCTTCTGCCGAAATAGCCGAACGCATCATGCGAAGTAACCAAAATGCGTTGTTGAAGCGGCACCGCGGCAAACAAACGCAAAATTCTTGCATCAAGTGCTTCCAGCCGCTTTTCATAGTTGCCGGCACCGACTTCTATTTGTGCGCGACATTCGGGAAACCTGTCCGCGATCTTACCGCTCGCCACAGCCAACACATCTTTCCACAGCAACGGGTCCATCCACAAATGCGGATCATAGGTATGCGATGCCACCTTCAACAAAAGTGTTGACGGCAATTCTTCGGCAAGTGCGTAAACCGGCTTGGTTCTCTCCAAAGAGTGCAGCAACTCCTCCATTTGTGCTTCCAATCTGTGGCCGACATAAAAAATCATATCCGCATCGCGCAGCCGCACAACATCCGCACGCGTCAACTGATACAAATGCGGATCCGTCCCGCTTCCCAAAAGACTACCCACACCGGCAATCGCATCACAACCCGCCACAATCTTTGAAAGCGGCTCCGCGAGCTGAGCAATGCTGGTAACCAGCGTGGCTTTTTCGTGCTCACGCGAAATCTGTTTTTCCGAGGCACCGCCAACACCCGCCTCCGCCTGCCGCCCCCCCTGATCCGGGACCAAGGCCGCAAGCCCCAAAATACAGCCGGCAGCAATGATGGCAGCAACGGCAAGAACCGCCGAGCCGGTTTTTAACCCGGCAAATCTTTTATGCATACTATTTATTAAATGATTCAAAACTAAACGCATACTTACAATTATAACACTTATTCACAAACTTAATATACATTAAGTTATTAAAAGTTATAAATTGACAACTTTTATCATTTTTAAAGATTTTTAAGGGTTTTTAAGAATAGTCCGGTACCGGGTGGAATGATACCAAACTCAGAGTCCGGAACCTTTATGAGACTATGCATGCATGCAGTCCAAAACTGAGAGGATAATACGGTAAAATATCACCAAATACATCACAACATGAGCATAGCAACGAGGCACATCGGACGCATTGAAAAAACCCGAGCCCGCCCGCAACAAAATAAAAGGTTGTTCGGCGAGGCTGGCGATCTTGCGACACGCAAAAAAACGCTGTTGCATAAACTTCGCAGTGCCGGTCGTTACAAGTATCGCAGATACGGCGGCTTGCCGTTGCGATATGCCGGCGGTAAAAGTTTGGCGGTCGGGTATGTTGTCGAAAATCTCCCGCATGACACAGACACTCTCGTATCGCCCTTTTTTGGCGGCGGCTCGGTGGAAATTGCCTGCGCCAAAGAACTTGGTTTGCAAGTGCACGGCTATGATGTGTTTGACATTCTTGTCAATTACTGGCGTGTGCAGACAGACTCTCCCGCCGCCCTTGCCCAAAAACTTTCCCAATTCACTCCCAATAAAGAAACCTATCAAAAGGTTAAAGAGATTTTGAAAGCGCACTGGAACGGAGACGAGATCATCGACGATGCGTTGGATCTCGCGGCCCGCTACTGGTTTAATCATAACTTGAGTTACGGTCCCGGCTTCTTGGGTTGGATTTCCAAAATATACGAAGAGCCGGAACGCGTGAACCGCCTCATTAAAAAGGTTGCCGACTTTGACTGTCCCGGCTTGACAGTCTCCCGTGCCTCTTTCGAGGATGTCATTCCGCGACACCGAGGCGACTTTTTGTATTGTGATCCGCCATACTACTTGGAGGGAGACAGCCGAATGTTTCGCGGTATCTATCCGCAGAGAAACTTTCCGGTGCATCACAAAAACTTTGATCACGAAAAACTGCGTGACCTCCTCCTCGCCCATACGGGAGGATTTATTCTTTCCTATAACGACTGCGGTCCCATCCGGGATTGGTATTCGGCTTGTCGGATTCTTGAGGTGAAATGGCAATACACGCTCGGCCAAGGCGAGACCCGCATCGGCAAGAACCGAATTGAGAACGGTTCCCGCCATTATGTGAAGCAATCACACGAATTGCTCATCATCCGCGACCGATGATATGAAAAAGCGGGCGGTAAGTTTGTTTCGGCTGTCATAGTCTGCCTTGCATGCGGATCCGTTTATGCATGCAAAATATTCATTTGTTATTCACATATAATGAAAGGATACAATTTTTATAAATACAATTAAAAGGTAAAAATATGAAAAATAAACATAGTATTGTTTCTGTCATTGCCGGCTTGGTATTAGCGATTGCATTCGTTTTCGGAATGACCGCGTGTGCCAAAAAAGACGACACTCTCGCCGTTGCCATTGGCTCGGTTGGCAAGGACATAGAAATACTGCGTTCGGTGCTGGACACCTACGAAGAACGCACCGGGCAGAAAGTGGAAATCACACAGATGCCCGCATCCACAACCGATATCTTCGGTCAATTCAAGATCTGGCTAAACGCCAAATCCAAAGACATAGATCTCTATGTGGTAGATGTTATCTGGGCGCCGCAAATAGACAACCATTTGGTTGATCTGACTGATGCTGCCGCGGATGTCATCGGCAATCATTTTCCGTCCATTGTTGAATCACAAACAGCGAACGGCAAACTGGTCGCCTTGCCCTACTTCACGGATGCGCCGGCACTTTACTATCGGAAAGATCTGTTGGAAAAATACGACGAGACCGCCCCGACCACCTGGGAAGAAATGACGGATGTTGCCCAATACATCATGGAACAAGAGCGTGACGCGGGTAATGCGGACATGTACGGCTTTGTTTTTCAAGGCAACGCCTACGAAGGTCTGACTTGTGACGCGTTGGAATGGGTTAAGTCCCACGGCGGCGGTCAAATTATTGAACCGGACGGAACAATCTCCATTAACAATCCAAATGCCGCACGCGCCCTGGAACTTGCCGCAAGTTGGGTTGGAACCATCGCCCCGGCAGGCGTGACGACCTACCAAGAAGAAGAAGCGCGCGGCGTATGGCAACGAGGAAATGCGGTCTTCATGCGCAACTGGCCCTATGCTTACGGCTTGGGTCAAAATGCCGAAGATTCGCAGGTCAAAGGCAAGATAGGCGTTGTCCCGCTGCCCACAGGCGGTGCCGGCTCCGCAGCCACTTTGGGCGGTTGGAATATTGCCGTTTCCAAGTACTCCGAAAATCAGGATGCCGCCACAGCCCTGGCTTTGTATCTGGTAAGCGAAGAAGTGCAAAAAATCAACGCCGTTCAAGGATCCAAGATGCCTACTCTGCCGCATCTGTATCAAGATGCGGATGTCCTGGCGGCTGTCCCCTTCTTTGCGGACTGGCTGGGCGTTCTTTCGCAAGCGGTTCCGCGGCCCTCCGCACCGGCAAAGGTCAAGTATAACGAGGTGTCCAAAGAATTTTGGACTGCGGCACACAATGTCCTGACTGGTCGCGCTTCGGCAAGTGCAAGTTTGGATGCGCTGGAAAGAAAACTTCAAAACATCCGCGGCGAAGGCTGGTAAGTTGCCAAGTTGCCAAACTAAACGAAAGAGAGGGCGCAAGGCTCTCTCTTTTATTGGAACATCTTTTATTCTCTGCTTCTTCGCTTCTTTTATTCCTTTCTTCCTTTAAAGTAAAGCCCTTTGACTTTTAAAGTCTTTTTTAATGTTCGTTAAATCTCCTTAAAATTCTCTGAATCGCATGGCAAGTCTGCTGACAAAACAAAAAGTTAGGACAGCCTGGATCTTCCTGGTGCCGATGTTGGCCGTGTTGGCGTTCACCGCCGCCTGGCCTTTGTTACGCACCATTTACTTCAGTTTTACCGACCTGGCGGAATTCGGCCAGGAAAGTTACGAATTCGTTTATTTCAAAAATTATCTTCATTATTCGGACGGCGTCTGGCGCGGTCTGCTGGTAACGGAAAACTGGTGGCGTTCCGTCTACAATACGCTGTTTTTTACGGTCATTTCGGTTTCTTTGGAAACCCTCCTCGGCATTTTCATCGCCCTTGCCCTCAACCTGGAGTTTCGCGGCCGCGGCATCTTGCGTGCCGCCATATTGGTCCCATGGGCGATCCCGACCATCGTGTCGGCAAAAATGTGGGCATGGATGCTCAACGATCAATTCGGCATCATCAACGACCTTCTCATAAAAATCGGTGTGCTATCCGAACCCATCGCCTGGACGGCATCGCCGGATACCGCAATGTTCGCCATCATCATGGTGGATGTGTGGAAGACCACACCCTTCATGGCATTACTGACTTTGGCCGCATTGCAACTGCTGCCCGGCGAGGTCTATGAAGCCGCCCGAGTTGACGGCATAGGTCCCTTTAAGCGCTTTTTCAAAATCACACTGCCGCTCATTAAACAGCCGCTCATGGTCGCCATCATTTTTCGCTCGTTGGATTCGCTTAGGATTTTTGATCTGATTTATGTTCTCACACCGAATAACGAAGCCACAATGAGCATGTCCGTCTACGGGAAGTTGGAGATGTTCGATTTCTCCAAGTTTGCTTACGGCGCCAGTGCCTCAACATCCTTGTTTCTGATTATCACCATCCTGACACTTTTGTATATATGGATTGGGCGTGTTAAACTGGGGCAATCATAAACATCACTAAATATCCTCAAACATAACAGATAAAAAATGACAACACAGACAAAAACCCAAACAAGCATAATCACCCAAAACGCCCGGATTCCGCATATTTCCAATTTGTGGCAAATTGCGGTGCAGGTTCTCATCCTTTGGGTGGTGGCAAGAACTGTGCTGCGCGGCTCCGGCGCGGAATTCGGCGCGGTGGCGGACACAGGCGTTCTCGCTCTCTGTGTCGGCATTAATTATGTTGTTTATCTGTTCGGTCAGACAAACCGACTCTGGTATGTCTGGATGGTGCTCGCCATTGCGCTGTTTTCCGTTTTTCCGTTTTACTATGCCATACTGACTTCGCTGGAAAGCGGCACCGCCATTTTTGAAGTCAATTATCTCCCCGACTCTTTTTCCATCGGTAACTATGTATCCGTATTTCGCAATAACTATTTCGCATACAATCTGCTCAATTCCGTCATAGTCGCCTCGGTGGTTGTCTGCCTTTCTCTGCTGTTGGCGGTAACGGCAAGTTTTTCGTTAAGCCGCATCCGCTTTCGCGGGCGCGGAATTTTGCTGCTCACCATCCTGTCCGTTTCTATGTTCCCGCAAATATCGGTGCTGTCCGGGCTGTTTGAGTTGATTTCCATTTTCGGTTTGTTTAATCATCTGGGTTCGCTGATTTTTTCCTATATGATCTTCACCCTGCCTTTCACCGTCTGGGTTCTCACCGCTTTCATGCGCGAACTTCCGCTGGAATTGGAAGAAGCCGCCATCATGGACGGTGCCGGCCCCTTGCGCATCATCTTCAAAGTGTTTATGCCGTTACTCTGGCCTTCTTTGATCACCACCGGCCTATTGGCATTCATCGCCGCCTGGAACGAATTCTTGTTCGCACTCACTTTCATTCTGCGCGATACACAGCGCACGGTTCCCGTCGCAATCGCCCTGCTCAGCGGAACCACCGAGCGGGAAATCCCCTGGGGGAATATCATGGCCGCATCGGTGATAGTAACTGTTCCTCTGGTCATTATGGTTCTTGTTTTTCAACAACGCATCATCTCCGGCCTGACCGCGGGTGCCGTGAAGGGTTAAACCACGGAATTTATGAAACATTTATGAACCACTTATGAAACATTCTTTTACTCCGGACTGGTGGCGTATCGGCACCATCTATCAAGTATATCCGCGCAGTTTCTTCTCCGCCAAAAACAAAGAAGTCGGCGACCTTAACGGGATTCGCGCCAAAATGGACTATTTGAAATCTTTGGGGGCGGATGCCCTGTGGCTCTCGCCGTTTTTCAAATCGCCGATGAAAGATTATGGTTATGATGTGGAAGACTACTGCGCCATAGACCCGATGTTCGGCACTATGGCCGATTTTGACAAGCTGCTTGCGGCAACACACAGAGCCGGGCTGAAACTCATCATTGACCAGGTCTACAACCATACATCGGATCGCCACGCATGGTTTGTTGCGTCGCGCCAAGACCGTAAAAACCCGAAAGCCGACTGGTATGTCTGGGCCGACGCCAAAAAAGACGGCAGCCCGCCGAACAACTGGCAGGCGGTATTTGGCGGCAGTGCCTGGCAGTGGGATACGCGCCGCTGCCAATACTACTTGCACCAGTTTCTCAAGGAGCAACCGGACCTGAATTTCAACAACCCGCAAGTCCAAAAAGCGCTTTTAAAAGCTGCCAAGTTTTGGCTTGATAAAGGAGTGGACGGATTTCGTCTGGATACGGCACACTGCTACTTGCAAGACCCCAAACTGCGCGACAACCCCCCCGCCTCGGCAAAGGCTTTCAATATCATTGAGGTGAATCCTTATTTCAAACAGGAGCACCGATACGATATCTATTACAAACACAATCTCCCCTTCATCGAGAGTTTGCGCGCCCTGACTGACAAATACAAAGCACGGATGCTGGTGGGAGAAATTGGCGGCGACGGACAATTGGATATTCTCAGCCTATACACCCAAACACAAAAACGGCTGCACACCGCTTATACTTTTGGCTTTCTCAGCCACTTTGACGCCGAGCGGTTCAATGACATTTTTCTTTATCTGGACAAACATCTTAAAGACGGCTGGCCCTGTTGGGCGTTCAGCAATCACGATGTGATGCGTGTCGCCAGTCGCGGCCCCAAAGAAAAGAAGCATCTGCCGGCGTTCACACGCATGATGATGACTTTGTTACTGACCATGCGCGGCACCCCCTGCATCTATCAGGGCGAAGAACTCGGCTTGCCGGAAGCGGACATCGCCCGCAAGGATCTCCGCGATCCCTTCGGTATTGAATTCTGGCCGGAATACAAAGGGCGGGACGGCTGTCGCACTCCCATGCCCTGGGGCGCATCCGCACCCAACGGCGGATTTTCCCAAGCAACCCCCTGGCTGCCTGCGGACAAGAGACAGATCGCCATGGCCGCGGACAAACAAGCGGCGGACAAAAATTCCATGCTAAGTTTCACCCGTCGTTTGTTGCAATGGCGGAAAGAATTGGGGGATTTTTGGACGGGTGATATGGAAATACACCGCTTGCCCGGCGGGATCATCGGCTTCACCCGAACGCACACTAATCAAAAATTAAATCAACAATTATTGTGCCTGTTCAACCTAACCGCAAACAAAACAGAGATCAAGCAATCTTTTGAGGGCAGCCAAGTCAAGCAAGACGCCCGCATAGACGCCCGAATTAGCAAAGACGGCAAGTCCGTCTTGATGCCCCCTTACGGCGTTTGCTTAATGCAATCAAAACAATAAATCATACAAAATCATAAAAGAAAAAAGAATAAAAAATTATGTCACACATTAAATTAGTATCCGTTTCCAAACACTTTGGCACAAGCCAAATCATCAAAGATGTATCCTTTGAGGTGGAAAAAGGCGAGTTCATCGTTTTTGTCGGTCCTTCCGGCTGCGGCAAATCCACACTCCTGCGCTTAATTGCCGGACTGGAAGATATCACCGCCGGCGAATTGCGGATGCAAGGCACCCTGATGAACGATGTCCCGCCGGTAAAACGCAATGTGGCTATGGTCTTTCAATCCTATGCCTTGTATCCGCATATGGATGTTTACGAAAATATGGCTTTCGGGCTGCGCAATCTCAAGGTCAGCGAAGAGGATATCCGGCAACGGGTCACAGTCGCCGCCGAAACCCTGCAGATCGATCATCTCTTGAAATACAAGCCCAAAGAATTGTCCGGCGGCCAGCGACAACGGGTTGCTATCGGCAGAACCATTGTCCGCCAACCGAACATCTTTTTGTTTGACGAGCCTCTGTCCAACCTGGATGCCGCCCTGCGAGTGCAGATGCGTATTGAGATGAGCAAACTGCACCAAAAACTTAAAACTACAATGATTTATGTCACACACGACCAAGTGGAAGCAATGACGCTTGCCGACCGCATCGTCGTTTTGAACCAAGGCAAGGTGGAGCAGATCGGCGCCCCGCTGGAACTCTATGAAAGACCCCGCAATCTGTTCGTGGCGGGATTCATCGGCTCGCCGGCAATGAACTTCATCAAATGTCGCATCGGCGATGTCTCCGGCAAGAGCGTCTCTTTGGAAGTGCCCGGTCAAAGCCGGGTGATCTTCCCCGCGGGACGCAACATCCAACCCGGCAAATTGAAGAAAGGCGAAACCGTCACCCTCGGTGTCCGCCCCGAATCCGTTTCCGTTGAGGGAGGCGAGAAGAATGCCCTCGTTTTTAAAGGAGAATTGGTCACCATTGAGGCACTCGGCAACACATCATACGGCTATATCCAAATTAATGTGGACACGCTGGTCACCTGTCAGGTAAATAATCTTAAAGAAAGCCAACGCAAGATCAACCTGTACATTCAACCGACCGACTGCTACTTCTTTGATAAGAACGGAACCTGCCTGACATAAAAGAGCCGGAAAAACAAACAACATGCCCTCTCGCAAGGTTCTTTCCTTCGGCGAACTTCTCATAGACTTCCACCCCCGGCACATCAGCGAGGGCGGCGAGCAGTTGGAATGTTACCAAAAATTTCTTGGCGGTGCTCCCGCCAATGTGGCGGTGGCTCTGGCAAAACTGGGCGGCGACGCCTACTTTGTCGGCAAAACTGGGCGGGACTTCTTTGGCGATTTTCTTTTGGACGAACTGCGCCGGGCGGGTGTCCGCACCGACTGTTGTCTGCAATCGGACGAGGTGGCAACTCCGCTGGCATTCGTCAGTCACGACGCATCGGGAGAGCGCGATTTTCATTTTTACCGTCATCCCGCGATGGCAGCCGACTTGGCATTTCACGCCAAAGATTGGCGGGATGAGTGGTTTGCCGATGCCGCCTATTTTCATTGCGGATCCAATTGCCAGGTCACGCCGGCATCCCACGCATCCACCCGCACAGGTATGGAAATGGCGGTCAAGCACGGGGTGACGGTCAGTTATGATCCCAATTTGCGCCCGGTCTTATGGGAAGACAGCCAACTTTTGGTTCAAAGAGTGCGCGAACTCTTCCCGCTTGCGGACCTGATCAAAATGTCGGACATAGAATTGCAAACACTATTCCCAAACCGCAGCCCGGACGAAGTGGTAGTTGAACTACTGGCAATGAAATGCCGCCTGCTGATCCTGACACGGGGATCGAACGGCTGCCTCGCCTTCACCGAACAAGGAGACAAGTTTGACATCCCGGGAATTAAAGGAAACACCATTGATACGGCGGCGGCGGGCGACACTTTCATTGCCGCGTTTCTGTTTTCCATGCTGGAAAAAAACATCGCCCCGCAAGAAGTCTCTTTGTATTTGGAAGAGTTCCTCAATTTTGCCAACCGCTCCGCCGCCATCTCCACCACGCGTCGCGGCTCCGCCACTTCCGCGCCCACCCTGGAAGAAGTCCTGAACTTCGGAAAATGACCGCAACACTCTCTTTGGTTGCCGACATAGGCGGGACCAACGCCCGCTTCGCCCTGACAGACGGCAAGAAGATCTTCAACGAACATATTTTGCCGGTGCGCGACTTCGCCAGACCGGGCGACGCCATAAAACACTATCTGCAAAAGGCCGAAGCAAGCGTTGAAGAAGCCTGCATAGCGGTTGCCTGCCCGGCACACAATCAACTGGTGCAACTCACCAACAGTAACTGGCAGTTTTACAAAAAAAATCTCCAACAGACTCTTAAATTAAAACGATTACTCGTCATCAACGATTTCACCGCTCTCGCGTTGGCCGTCCCCCTTCTCAAAGAAGAAGACTATGTTAAGTTCGGTTCCGGCACAAGTCGTTCTTTTCATCCTATCGGCGTACTGGGGCCCGGCACCGGCATGGGGATGTCCGGTCTCGTCTGGAACGGCAGCGATTGGACGGCTCTTGCCGGCGAAGGCGGACATATTTCTTTTGCTCCCAGAACCGAACGCGAGTGGTCCGTCGCCCGCATCATCCGCCGGGAATTGCCGCGCATATCCGCCGAGCGCATCCTGACCGGCAGCGGTCTGGAACGGCTTTACCGCGCAATCTGCGTCCTGAATGAAAATCCCATCCAACCCACGGACGCCCAAGAAATTGTCCGTCGGGCTCTAAACAAACAAAGCGAATCTTGCATGGAAGCCCTGGATATGTTCGCCTCCGCGCTGGGAGATATCGCCGGCGACCTGGCATTGGTGCTGGGCGCCTTCGGTGGCATCTATCTCGGCGGCGGCATTGTCCAAAAGAATTTGGACTATTTTGTTAAAAGTGCCCTGCGCGCCCGGTTTGACAGCAAGGGACGATTTGACGGTTATATGCGCGAGATACCCACCTACATCATCAAAACGGAACTCAGCGCGCTTAAAGGATGCAAACTCGCCTTGGAATCCAAAGTGGTCATCGGTGGCAGCGATTCGCAGTCTATGAAAGAAAACCATCTTGAACAAGCCTAACCGGGCAATACTCATCACCGGCTGTTCAAGCGGTATAGGGCTGGCCGCAGCCCGGTGTTTAAAGGAACATCATTGGAATGTTCTTCCCACAGCCCGCAAACCAAGCGATGTGGCAAGACTGCGTAACGAAGGTTGGAATGCGGAGCAATTGGACCTGGACGATTCGGCGAGTATTCGCCGCGGTTTTGAATGGGCTCTTGCCCAAACCCAAAAAAGTGGCAGCCGTCTGGACGCTCTGTTCAACAACGCCGGCTGGGGAATGGGCGGACGATTGGAAGACACCGGCAGGGATGCCCTGCGCGCTATTTTTGAATCCAATGTGTTCGGCACCCAAGAACTCACGAATCTGGTCGTCCGCCATATGCGCCGGCACGAGATCCCGGGGCGGATTCTATACAACTCTTCGGTTCTTGGTTATGTGACTCTCAAAAACAGAGTCTCCTATTGCGCGACCAAATACGCTTTGGAAAGTTTTGCCGACGGCATGCGTCTGGAATTGCGCGACAGTTCTATCCGCGTGATCCTCATAGAGCCGGGTCCCATCACTTCGGACTTTCGCAAAAACGCCTATCTGGCATACAAAAAATGGATCAAGCCGGCGGAAAGTCTGCACGAACAGGAGTACCTCAAAGAAGAAGCCGGATATCTGCGTAACAAGAACAAAAGCGCACCCTTCACGCTGGGACCCGAAGCGGTGAACCGTGCCGTTCTGAGGGCCTTGCACAGCCGCAACCCCAAGAGCCGTTACAGAATTACCTTTCCGTCCGTCCTGTTCTGGTATCTGCGGCGCATCCTGCCGGTGCGCCTGCTGGATAATATCCTAAACGGGATTAAGTAGAACTCTAACTCTCCCGGCTTAAAACTCCAAACCAACCGGGTATCCCGGAAGTGCTCGGTATCTAATTGCCGGGCGTTACCCGATACGGCTGTCATTTTTGGCATTTCAACGGATTGGACGAGGAGCTTGAAATACGAAATGCGAAACCAAAAACGCAAGCCCCGGGGTTTCTCAATCCTATCTTTGGCTATTCCCAATCGGTTTTTTATGATGCTTTTTAACAAAATCCCGTATCACCCTTTTTTCAATGACTTTGGCTGAGGGAAAAGAATCCTTACCCGTCTCACCCCAAAGTTCGTATTTTTCTTTATGAGCAAAATATCCGTACGCCTTTACTGGCTTGCCTATTTTGATTAATGATTGCAGAACAAAGTAGTTTGTTGTAGAGTTTGTCCCCTGCTGTTCTCTATATTCGGCCTTGCCACTGTTATAAGAAGATATTCTGTCTTTCAAAGTCCTAATGGTTTGTCCAATCTTAAATATCTTACCCTCAATGACGAATACATAAACCCATCCTTTTAATTTTTTATATTTTTCATCCACAAACTTTATATCCAATTTTTCGTGCTCCGCATTGGGTAGTATGTCGGCTATGTGATCAAATCGATCTCTATACATAAATTTTTTGTAATTAATCTCACCGCTTAATTCATCCACACTCCTCAGGAAGGCATCGTTGCGGTTCTTCTTGGCAGCATTCATTGAAATTTAAACATACAAGTTCCTCTTCCCGCAACCACTATACTATCCAACCCTTTGCTTCGTTAAATAAAAATCCGGTGGCTGACAGAGTAATTGACATCACATCGTGGCATTTTGTTACATTTTGTGGCATTTTGAAGCATCTTGTCTTTCATTTCCGGGCGTTACCCGATACGGCTGCCGTTTTTTTGGCACTCCGACAGATTGGACGGACCCCGTGAAATATGAAATGCGAAGTCATAAGATAAAACACAAACCCTCTTAGTTTTTCTCGATCCTATTTTTGCGTATTCCCGATCGGCTTTTTATGATACTTTGCACTAAAATCCCGTATCAACTTTTTTTCAATGACCTTGACAGAGGGAAAACAATCCTCACCCTCTTCATCCCAAATTTTATATTCTTGTTTACTCGCAAAGTGTCCGTATACCTTTACTGTCTTGCCTATCTTGATTAATGATTGCAGGACAAAGTAATTTGTTGTAGAATTTGTCCCGGCTATTCTATACTCAGTCTTACCGCAGTTATAAGAAGATACCCTACTTCCCAAAGTCCCTATAGTTTGTCCAATCTTAAATATTTTATCCTCTATGACGAATACATAAATTAATCCTTCTATATTCTCATATTTTTCATCCACAAACTTTATGTCCAATTTTTCGAACTCCGCATTGGGTACTATGTCGGCTATGTGGGTAAAGTCATCTTTACGCATAAAATTTTGATAATTGATCTCACCGCTTAATTCATCCACACTCTTCAGCAAGACGATATTGCGGTTCTTCTTAGTAGCATTCATTGAAATGAGTGATAAAGTCCGTTTCTTCGGCTGACAATGCAACAGTGGAAAGTAACGACAAGTTCTGTAAAACCCGAATATTATTAAAATTACCATACCGAGTAATATTATTGACAAACCGATAAACGGGGCTATTCAATTCGCGCCTGATCAACTCCGCCTCTTTTTGATTGCGACACCGAATAAACGCGATACTCTGTGTCATGCCACAGTCATCAATAAATAATTGATATTGATTGGTTAACGAAATAAAAACCTTGACCCCGGCCTGATACTTATGCGGGCGTTGACTCCAAATAGTTTGTGTCGGCGTATGTATCAATTTATATAAATGATTTTGAGTGGGGTCCTTGGATAATAAATCTCCCCTCGTCGTCCTATGCAGATCACTTGAAGTTTCCACCCGGTACTTGGGGTGATCGGTATATACCACTTTTTCAATGATACTCTTGACAAGATTGTCGTAATACAACGGAATAAAATGGATCCCTTTGCTCAAAAAAACTTTTTTAGTATTTTTAACAACATAATTATTTTCAATGGTGAACTCGCGCCTGTTGGGAGTTTTCTGCAATAAAAACCAAGTGAACGAAGAACCCACCTTGGGAAAATATTTCTTTGCCCCGTGAATATTAAGATGTATAAATTGATACCGGCTCATCCTTTCGGGAAGCGTATTTCTATCGGAGTAACTCATCCAATTATTGGGAACTATAAATAAGATATACCCTCCCTTTTTTGTGATATCCAACGCCTTATGTATAAAACTTCTTGCCAGGTTATGATTCTTGGAGGCGCGCTTTTCATTACTGAATAAGGCATAAGGCGGGTTGGATACAACCATATCATAATGTTCCGTCTCATTAAAGGACAGAAAATCTTTACGCGTAAAATTGATCTTGCGGTCGAAATACCGATGTAAATTGGCAATTCTTTTTTCATTGATCTCGTTAAAGTACAAGTTTTCCAAAGGAGTTTTAGTTTCAATGTAAGCATGAAAATTGCCGTTCCCGCAACAACTATCCAATACTCTAATGTCTTTTTTCGCCCAAAAAGATTTGGGGACAGTATCGACCATATCTATGACGCAATCCATAGGAGTACATATATCGTTGGAATTAACAAAATGAGAGGAGTCATTATTGATCTTATTAAAATGCTCCTTAATGGCGGTAATGTCTAACTCAAACATCCTCTGTGATAGTAACAATTAATCATTGATGTTCCCGGTTTGTTTTGAAGTCTTAATTTTTTGGAGACAACAATTCAAACACGGCGGCAAATGTTTCCGCCGCCTCTTCCAACACCTCGTCTGTATGGGCGGCGGAAACAAAAAATGCCTCGTAAGCCGAAGGCGGCATATGAATCCCTCGCTCCAACAAGAGATGGAATATCTTGGCAAACAAACGGACATCCAACGCCGATACTTCTTCAAAATTGCGGGGGAACTCCGTATTCCCGCAATAAAATCCCAGCATCCCGCCATGGGCGCGCGCAGCCACCCGGACCCCAGCCTTTTCGGCTGCCCCGGTTAATCGCTGCGCAAACCCGGCGGTGCGTTTATGCAAGTCGGCATAAAAGGCATCGTCATCCAATCGTCCCAGAATATGCAGCCCGACCGCCATCACCGCCGGATTACCGGCAAGAGTCCCCGCTTGATACACCTTCCCCTCCGGTGCCAGGTTCCGCATGATCTCCGCGCGCCCGCCGAAAGCCCCAATCGGCAAGCCACCGCCTATCACCTTGCCCCAACAGGTTAAATCCGGCAGCACCTTGTAATGCGATTGGGCGCCGCCGCGTGCCACGCGAAAGCCGGTCATCACCTCGTCAAAGATAAGAAGACTGCCGTGTTTGTCGCACAGTTCGCGCGCACAATGCAAAAATTCCGCATCCGCGGGTACAAAGTTCATATTGCCCGCCATGGGCTCCAAAATAACCGCCGCCGTCTTGTCACCCAGTCGGGCAAAATACTCGCGCAGTGTTTGGCAATTGTTAAACGGCAGATTATGTGTGTTTTTGATCATCGCCGCCGGCACACCCGGCGAAGAAGCAATGGACAGAGTCAACAAACCGGAACCGGCACCCGCCAACAAGGAGTCACTGTGTCCGTGGTAGCAGCCGGTAAACTTAACAATCTCGTCTCTGCCCTTCCAAGCACGCGCCAAACGCAAGGCACTCATGGTCGCCTCGGTGCCGGAATTCACCATCCGCACCATCTCCGCCGAAGGCACCATCGCGCAGATCTTTTCCGCCATCTCAATTTCTGTCACAGTCGGCGCACCATAGGAAAGCCCCCTGCCGGCCGCCGCGGCGATCACCCGACTCACCTCTGTGTCCGCATGCCCCAGAAGCATCGCTCCCCAGGAGCAAACAAAATCCGTGTAGGTCTTGCCATCCTCGTCAAACAAAAAAGGACCTTCCGCCCGGGCAATGAACGGCGGCGTCCCGCCGACCGACTTGAATGCGCGCACCGGCGAGTTCACCCCGCCGGGGATCACTTTTTGGGCGCGGGCAAACCGGCTCAAGGCAGCCGGGCTAACGGGAGAATCAGACATATAAAAGCGCCGCCAATCCCAAAAAGACCGTAAACCCCACGATATCCGTCAGAGTTGTCAAAAACACGCCGCCGGCATCCGCGGGATCTACCTTGCTTTTTGCCAATACCAGAGGAATGGTCACACCCAGAATACAACCCATTGACATATTAATGATTAACCCCAGCACTAACGCGACCACCACGAGAACATTCTCAAACCACCACAGGGCGATGAGGCCGGCAACAAACGCCCACAGAATGCCGTTGAGCATCCCCAGACCGCTCTCTCGCATAAATAACCAAGAAAAGTTGGAAGCATTGACACGCCCCAAAGCCTGAGCGCGCACCATAATCGTCATGGACTGTAAGCCGGCAACACCGCCCATATTCGCCACCACGGGCATCAAGATTGCCAGAGCAACCACCTCGTCCAGAGTCCCTTCAAAGATCCCTATAAAAAAAGAAGCCGCAAACACGGTCACCAAGTTCAGCCCCAACCAAAGCGCACGCCTGCCGCCCACCTTTTTAATCGGCGCAAAAGTATCCTCTTCCGCCGCACCGGCACCGCCCAAAACAATCTTACCGCTGCGCCGCAATACCGTATCCAACACATCGTCCACCGTAATTAATCCCAAAAACTTCTTTCGGCGGTCTGTCACGGGAACCGAGACCATGTTATAACGCTCAAAAACACTAATCACCTTTTCGTCACTGTCCGTTGGGTGCAGAGTCACCGGCTCCTTATCCATTACCTCGGTAACCCGTTTGGACGGCAAATTCTGCACCAACACACTCAACGGCAGCATTCCCAACAACTTACTATTCATGTCGGTCACCGCCAGTTTCCCCGAACCGGTCTTAATCGGTTGTTCGGAACGGCGCACATAACGCATCGCCACTTCCAGCGTGATATTGGGTCGCACCGTAAGAACTTCGGTTGTCATCAATGCCCCCGCCGTCCCTTCGGGATAATCGAGAAGTTTCTTAATGCGCCGTCTGTCTCCCGTTTCCATTTGCCGCATCACCTCGCGAATGATGCGCTCCGGTAATTGCTGCAGAATATCGGTGATGTCGTCATCGCTGAGTTCTTCAATCGTCTCGGCAATCTCTTCGGGTGCCAGCGAATGCAAAATATCCTCGCGCACATCGTCGTCCATATCTTGCAGGACCTGACCGCTGCTTTTGGGATCAATCAAACTCCAAAGAATACTGCGTTCGTCCGGCGGGGATGCCTCAAGCAACCGCGCCACATCCACCGGATGAATCTCCTCGTTCAAAATGTGCCGTATCTCATCAAAAGAGCCACTATTAAGGATCTTAAGAATATCCCGGCGCACTTCTTTTGTATTGGGATCAGCCATTTGCCCGCTCCGCCGCCGCCTTCAAAGCAGCCATCGCATCCCGCCGCAAGGTCGCGTCTTCGGTTTCCACCGTCATGCGCAGCAACGGCTCGGTGCCGGAAGCCCGCACAATGATTCTGCATTCTCCGTTCATACGACTTTCCATCTCGGTTCGAACTTTCTTAATACCGGCAGACTCCGCCACAAGATGCGGATTCTTCACCCGAATATTTGCATGGACGGCCGGAATCAAGTTTGCCTCCGCAATCATCGCCGACAAAGAAACTTTGCAATACTTGAGCGCAGCCAAAACCTGCAGGGCCGCAATGATGCCGTCGCCTGTGGTCGTGTACCCGGTGAACACGATATGCCCGGATGACTCACCGCCGAGGTTACCCGCATTTTTTTCAAGAAGTTCGGCAATAATATGGCGGTCGCCAACCGCAACCCGCCGCAGTTTCACACCGAGTTTTTGCAAGGACCTCTCCATACCGGAATTGGACATCACAGTCCCCACAACATCTCCCCGCAACAGCCCCCTCGCTTTCATATATTTTGCCAGAATATAAAGAATCACATCTCCGTCCACAATCTTCCCGTGCCTATCGCAAAGAATCACCCTGTCGCCGTCGCCGTCAAACGCAATCCCCATATCCGCCTTCTGTTTGACAGTTTCCTCGCACAAAATAGCCGGGTCTGTGCTACCCCCCCGATAGTTGATATTAATCCCGTCCGGTGTGGCGTTAATCACTTTGATTTTAGTGCCTAATTCGGAAAAGACTTTGGGGGCGATGCTATAGGTGGCGCCGTTGGCACAATCCAACACCAAATTAAAATCACTGATGTCCGTATCGCGTGCCACGGTGCTTTTGCAGAATTCAATATATCGTCCGCGCACATCCATCACGCGCGCCGCCTTTCCCAGATCCGACGCCTCCACCAGATCCATTTCTTGATCCAACTGCTCTTCTATGCGCACCTCCAACTCATCGTCCAGTTTGGTGCCAGCTTCGGAGAAAAACTTAATCCCGTTATCCAGATACGAATTATGCGAAGCGCTAATCACCACGCCCACATCCGCATTGAAAGTTCTGGTTAAGTAGGCGATTGCCGGGGTTGGCATAGGCCCCAACAAAATGATGTCCGTGCCCGCCGCCGCCAGCCCCGCCTGCAGCACCGACTCAAACATATAGCCGGAAATGCGCGTATCCTTGCCGATGACCACTCTGGCATGCCGGTCCTCTTTTTTGAACACACGGCCAATCGCCCAGCCTAACTTTAAGAAAAATTGCGGATTAATGCGATCATTTCCCACCTTGCCCCTGATACCGTCCGTTCCAAAATACTTTTTATTCATTTGTTGATCCTCCTTTCATAGGTTAAATATTAGCGATTACCATTAAATGTTTGGATATCATTAAAGACATTATAGGAAGCCGCCACTGCCCCCGCCTTCTCAAAACCGGTGAGCTCGCAACCAAACACTTGTGCTTGCATTTGCCCTTGCCCGGGATCTGCCGGTAATACCCGGCGGGCGGGTCCCCTTGCCGCATCGAATTGCCATGCGAATTGCCGTCGCCCGCAAAGAGTTCGTCAAACAGGAAAAATGTTGATGCTTGCCGTGTCGAATTGCCGCATCGGATCCTTGCCCGCGGCGGCATTTGTAATCACGAAGTTAAGGAGTCAATTCCTCCCCCTCGTCTGCCGGTTCCGGGGTGTCCTCCGGTTGATCCGGGATATCCAATTCGTCCAACGCATCCAATTCGTCCAATGCATCCAATTCATCCAACTCGTCCAGCGCATCTAGTTCGTCATCGCTCTCCTCCCGATACAACCAGATGTCATCCGTTGGTAACTGACCATCAAACACCTGATAGCGGCGATTTTGCAAATAGGCATCCCGAATAAAGGTGTACCTGTCGCCGACAATGATCGCCTCCAAAGAGCGCAGCCTGTTACGAGTGTCCAAAATATTCACAGTGGTCAGCGCGATACTCTGCTCCAAGGTAAAAGTGAGATACCGGGTGTTCGGCGAATAAAAGAACTCGCCGATGCGGGGAACAATGTCGCGTTCGGTGCTGGGTCCCAAAAACGGAATCACCAAGTAGCGCCCCGGTCCCACACCCCATGTTCCCAGCGTTTGCCCAAAATCCTCCGACCGGCGTTCCAGCCCAATGTAGGCGGCAACATCCACCAAGCCGAAAAGACCCAGTACAGAATTAATGCCAAAACGCGCCACATTCTTATAAGCATCCACCAGTTTCAACTGAAGGACATTGTTAAACATCGTATAGGGCTCGCCCAGGTTATTCAAAAAATTACGCGTCCCCGTTTGGGCAAAACCCGGCGTCACAAAGTTGTAGGCCTTGGCACCGGGCAGCAAAAGTGTCCTGTCCAAAAAATCATTAAACACTTCCACCCGCCGATTGCTCGCCTCATAGGGATCCGGATTGCGCTCCGCGGTTTCCCGCCCCCAAGCCGAGCCGATCAAAAACCCCTGCAACACCAAGCCAAGAAGCCCCATGCCGATCAGTCGCCGACTATAACATACCTGTTCGCGAAAGCAGTTCATCCACATTTCTGTTATTTTATGCCTATTAGTTAACCTATCGCAAGAGCGCATTTCGGTAAAATATAAGAGAACTCGCCGTTATGCATAAGATCAACATTAAACACCTTCTCGGCACTTGCCCGATCCACATCGCCCCCACATTAAAAGACGCCCTTGACTCGCTGCCGGATCACTTGCGGGAACCCGCCGACACCGGAGTTAAGACACTCATCGTCACCAACGCAACCCTCGCCCAAATACACCGGCAAGAAATACGGCTTCTGCAAACGACATTCGCCGCCGAAGCGGATGTTTTGACGGTGCCGGACGGCGAGTCCGCCAAGCGGATTGACACGGCGCATTCCCTGTGGCGACAACTCTCCCAAAAGGGACTCAACCGCTCCTCGCGGCTAATCGCATACGGCGGCGGTGTCATCACCGACCTGGTCGGCTTTGTTGCCGTCTGCTACATGCGCGGTATCCGCTATGTGTCCGTCCCCACCAGTCTGCTCGCCCAAACGGACGCCGCCCTCGGTGGCAAGACGGGGATTAACCTGCCGGAAGGTAAAAATCTGGTTGGCTGCTTTCACCATCCCGAATGCGTTTTAATTGCCACTTCCCTGCTCGGCACTCTGCCCCGCCCGGAAATCGCCGGCGGCTACGCGGAAATCATCAAGCACGCCCTGATCGCCGACAAAGAACTATTCGCCTTTCTGGAAACGCATCTGCCGGGTGCAAGTGTGGGTACCGCGGCGGACGGGGGCGCGGCCTCGAATGGGACATCTTCCGTCGAAGATTCCTCCTTGCCGGAGAGATCACGGTCGAGTGCAACCGGTGTCTCTCCGTCTGAGACGACCGCGGACGGGGACGCGGCCGCGGCTATTAAAGTCCCCGCCTTGCCGGATGAGAACATGCTTGCCGAAATTCTGCACAGGTCCTGCTCTGTCAAAGCGACTATCGTCTCCGCGGACGAACGCGAACGCATGCAAAGCCAACCCAAGCGGATGCTCCTCAATCTGGGTCACACCTTCGGACACGCACTGGAAGCGGCCGCCGAATACACCGGCATCCGCCACGGGCAAGCAGTGAGCATCGGCATCTGTTTGGCGGCGAGTGTCTCCCGCAGTATTGGACACCTGACAAGCGCAGAAGAACGGCGTATTCGCGCATTACTAACCCAGGCGGGACTGCCAACCGATCTGCCCGAAGGGGCAAATGTCGACACGCTCATTAAATTCATGCTGCGCGACAAAAAGAACTGCGACGCCCGCATTCGGCTGATCCTCCTCCGCCATATTGGCGAGGCCTACGTCGCCGAACCGCTTCCCGCCGCCGACATCAAGCAAGTCTTCCTGCGCGCCGCCGGTTAAAGTTTTGACAGGCAGGCCGCAAACATATATTCTGTCCTAAAAACCGCATTCGCGCATTGCCCCCAAACCGTTAACATATCGCCTCCACTCGCAAGACTTCTGCCGACATTATTTCTCATTTATCACTCCTCATTTATCACTCCTCATTCCTTATTCCTCATTTCATCTCCCGCCTATTCAAAATAATTGTTATGCATCACAAAACGCATCAAGGCACCCGCCGCAACGGACAGCCGCCGCACGGCCGCATAGGCGGACAGCCGACATAGATTCTTTCTTATCGCAAAACATGCAAGAGGAAGAATTCTCATTAGGGAAATACAAACTCTCCCTAAAACATCCGCAGATCATGGGCGTCATCAATCTGACGCCGGATTCGTTTTACGCCGGCAGTCGCCCGGGGCCGGCCGGCAAGGACATCCTAAAACTTGCGGCGCAAATGCACAAAGAAGGCGCCGGTGTGCTGGACCTGGGCGGCGAATCCACCAGACCGGGATCCACACCGCCAAGCCCGCAGGAAGAAATTGACAGGGTCATCGGCGCGGTGGAAACTATCCGCACCGAACTGGACATCCCCCTGTCCGTGGACACAAGCAACCCCCGACTGATGGACCTGGCCGCCCGTGCCGGTGCGGTGATGATTAATGATATCCGCGCCCTGAGACGCACCGGCGCAATAGAAACAGCGGCAAGACACAAGATGGCCGTATGCCTGATGCACATGCGGGGCGAACCCCCGACCATGCAGGAAAACCCGCACTACCAAAACCCTGTGCGGGAAATTGCCGACTTTCTGCGCCAACGCATCACCGCCTGCCGAGAAGCCGGCATTCAACAGATCCTGGCAGACCCCGGCTTCGGCTTCGGCAAAACCTACGCACACAACCAAGCCCTGATGACACAGCTGCCGCAGTTCAAAGAATTGGGTGTCCCCCTGCTTGTGGGTCTGTCCCGCAAATCCTTTTTGGGTAAAATCACCGGCAGAGCAACCGACGAACGACTGGCCGCCACAATCGCCGCATCCGCCCTCGCCGTCCGCCAAGGGGCATGGATGCTGAGGGTGCATGATGTCGCCCCCAACCTGGATGCCATCCGGGTGGCGAGCGAGTTTATTGGGGGAGGGGAGTAAGGAGGTTGAGGTTGATCTTTGTAAGTATTCCGGTAATGTACCTACGGCGAGGAAGGGAGAGGGTAAGAAGGAGAGAGGAGGTTGAGAGTGCCTGTTATGATAGGGGTTTTACAGCCCCCTTTGAATTTATAATCATATCTACAACAGTAGAAATTTAATTTGCCCGCTTGGACAACAGATAAAATGATACACCAAACTTAATCACAGATACCCAGTCGGGCGGGATAGGACAGCGAATTGCAGGCGGGTCACACATTCCGGAAGTGTCCGATTTTTATGCTTTCCGCGAGTGGGATCATATCAATTCAAAGTTATTTATTCCAATATCATTTGCGTTATTCTTTTTAACCCCCACACTTTTCCGTTCAGGTTATAATAAATGCGGGGGTTGAAAATTGCTTAACCCTGCATTTGACTTCCCCCTTTTTTGAGTGCCAGATTATAATCCAGCACGTTACTCTTCACGATCCTCGCACCTTACCCGCCTCTTTTTTCAGTCAGGTAAATAATATCAGAAAGGTTGTGGACTCTGGTTTGGTATTGTGTGTTCTCAAATCAAAGAGCCGGAAGTTTTGTCGGACGGGAGCAGATCGATATCTACCATAGTAGAAATTTTATAACCTCCTTTAATAACTGTTTCGGCACTCACACAACAATTATATCTACAACAGTAGAAATTTTATTGCCCCCCTTGACCAGTGTGCGGTGATCGCCAAACACGAATCTACAACAGTAGAAATTTTACATCCCCCTTTGACAAAGCGGTGTTAATACATTTATTATATATCTACGATAGTAGAAATTTTACATCCCCCTTTGACGAAGCAGGAACAAAAACGATGAGCGAATCTACGATAGTAGAAATTTTATTGCCCCCCTTGACGGAATTACCGTATTATAAAGTTTATTATCTACAACAGTAGAAATTTTATTGCCCCCCTTGACATTAGCATACTTTCCGGGTATTATACATCTACAACAGTAGAAATTTTATTGCCCCCTTGACGCCGCTGTGTCTGGACTTCACGGAGCGATCTACAACAGTAGAAATTTTATTGCCCCCCTTGACACGCAGAGCGAAAACCCGCAGAACACCATCTACAACAGTAGAAATTTTATTGCCCCCCTTGACATACCCCAAGAATGAACGCAATACATATCTACAACAGTAGAAATTTTATTGCCCCCCTTGACTAAATAACCGTCCAAAAATGGACTTGTATCTACAACAGTAGAAATTTTATTGCCCCCCTTGACAGAAAAATGACATTAAAACTAACAATTATCTACAACAGTAGAAATTTTATTGCCCCCCTTGACATATGAACGAAACGAAAATATGAACATCTACAACAGTAGAAATTTTATTGCCCCCCTTGACATATGAACGAAACGAAAATATGAACATCTACAACAGTAGAAATTTTATTGCCCCCCTTGACATATGAACGAAACGAAAATATGAACATCTACAACAGTAGAAATTTTATTGCCCCCCTTGACGAGAAATTCGCAGCCGATAATCAACTATCTACAACAGTAGAAATTTTATTGCCCCCCTTGACTGGATAATGTGAATGGAACTAAACTTAATCTACAACAGTAGAAATTTTATTGCCCCCCTTGACTCACACACTTCGCGGACTTCATTAAATCTACAACAGTAGAAATTTTATTGCCCCCCTTGACCAAGTAGTTGTTGAATTTAAACAATTAATCTACAACAGTAGAAATTTTATTGCCCCCCTTGACAAATCTATCCTTCATAAAAGAATTCAAATCTACAACAGTAGAAATTTTATTGCCCCCCTTGACAAAAAGAAAATGGATAATAAGCAACGCATCTACAACAGTAGAAATTTTATTGCCCCCCTTGACAAAAAGAAAATGGATAATAAGCAACGCATCTACAACAGTAGAAATTTTATTGCCCCCCTTGACAAAAAGAAAATGGATAATAAGCAACGCATCTACAACAGTAGAAATTTTATTGCCCCCCTTGACAAAAAGAAAATGGATAATAAGCAACGCATCTACAACAGTAGAAATTTTATTGCCCCCCTTGACTTAATTGTGGCGGAGTTCGGTGTATAGATCTACAACAGTAGAAATTTTATTGCCCCCCTTGACGCAGTGAACTTGTTCGGCGGATTAGAATCTACAACAGTAGAAATTTTATTGCCCCCCTTGACTTATAAACGAAGGAATGAACGAAAATATCTACAACAGTAGAAATTTTATTGCCCCCCTTGACAATGACAAAGAAAGAAAGTTTAGATAAATCTACAACAGTAGAAATTTTATTGCCCCCCTTGACATCACTTTTCGGGGACGGACACCCCAAATCTACAACAGTAGAAATTTTATTGCCCCCCTTGACTCACATCTACCAAACTTTGTTCGCAAATCTACAACAGTAGAAATTTTATTGCCCCCCTTGACGCGAATGGCATATTGAAACACGCGTATATCTACAACAGTAGAAATTTTATTGCCCCCCTTGACACGGCGGCAACACTGCGATCAGAATAATATCTACAACAGTAGAAATTTTATTGCCCCCCTTTGCATGATCTCATAAAGGTTCTGGACTCTGAGTTTGGCATTGTGCGTCCTCAGATCAAGCAGCCGGAGGTTCTGTCGGACGGGTCGAAAATAGATCCGGCAACGGGTCTCCGGTATGTGGAGCTAGATGAATGAAACGGGCAAGAAGGACGGATAGCTGTTTTGCTCTCACCGCCGCAGACAGCGGAGGCTTGTTGTTGATAAAACTGTCTAGGTGTATCCGCTGGCGAGACGGTATGGTTTGTGAGGGCAGCCGGACTGCACATTGGAAATGAGAGGAACACGTTTACGCTACATTGGTTATCGCGTGCGCGGTTTCAATAAAATGGTGGTTTTAGCAAATCAATATTTAAACATGTCTAAAACCACCAAAATAAAACTGGACACCTTAGCGTTCGCGCGCAAACATGGTGTCGCGGCCGCGTTGGATCATACCAGGATCAGTCGTGCTACATTCTACGAGTGGCAGCGGCGTTTCCGTGAAGGCGGGGTCGATGAACTGGCGAACAACTATGGGTATCAGCCCAAGCGGTCCAACACCTGGCCACCGGCACTGATTACCAAGATCCGATCTTGGCGACAAGAGCGTCCGAACATCGGTGCCGGTAAACTGGTCTGCTTGTTACCCGAATGGTGTCAGCAGCGCGGGCTGCCGCTGCCCAGCCAATCAACGCTCTCTCGCATCATTGCCGATGACCCGGATAAGATGCGGTGCAAACCATCGTGGTCCGTGCCGAAACGCCCGCGGCAAGGTGCTCCGCGCGAGCGCAAGGACACCCGCTTTGTTGCGGGCCGGAGAGGTGAATGTGTTGCCTTTGATACGCTCGTCCGCATCGTCGATGGCCGGCGCTTTTATTGGCATGTCGGCATTGACCTATTTTCCCGCTTCTCACTGGTCAGTGTCGACACCTCCGCTGCTTCGGCCAGTTCCGCCCGGCTCTTTACCGCCATGCAAAACATACTCGGCACTCGGATCGAAAAAGTCCTCACCGATAATGGCAGTGAGTTCGCCAAAGACTTTCACCGGGTCGTGACCGCAAACGGCAGCACCCACTGGTATACCTATCCAAGGAAACCGCAAATGAATGCACACTGCGAACGGTTTAATCGCACTCTCTGGGAAGAGTTCGGTTGTCATATGCGGCATCTCTTGGTTAAGGATATGCCGGCATTCAACGCCAAACTCATCGAGTGGTTGGCTTGGTATAATCTGGAACGTCCCCATTATGCTCTCAAACAACTCTCGCCAATCCAGTTTTTGCAAAAACAACAAAAGTCCAGAAATGGGTGGGATCATACACCCTTGACTATTACAGGGGCGGGGGATGTATAATATCTACAACAGTAGAAATTTTATTGCCCCCCTTGACTAATGCCGTTTTAATGGCATTTATCAGTATCTACAACAGTAGAAATTTTATTGCCCCCCTTGACTCGATCGCGGCCTTCGGTCCCCAGATGATCTACAACAGTAGAAATTTTATTGCCCCCCTTGACCCGGCGTCCCTATCTTTGATAGATAAATCTACAACAGTAGAAATTTTATTGCCCCCCTTGACTTGATCACCGAGATCATAATGCTCCCGAATCTACAACAGTAGAAATTTTATTGCCCCCCTTGACACCTAAGACTAATTTACTATTTCGCCGATCTACAACAGTAGAAATTTTATTGCCCCCCTTGACCCTTGACTTGGTCTGGCTTGGTGATGATCTACAACAGTAGAAATTTTATTGCCCCCCTTGACCGCCGACGGCAAACTGATTACCGTCAGATCTACAACAGTAGAAATTTTATTGCCCCCCTTGACCTTAATATCGCCGGAACTAATTTAGACATCTACAACAGTAGAAATTTTATTGCCCCCCTTGACATTCTTGCGTAGATAGTTTATAGGCTAATCTACAACAGTAGAAATTTTATTGCCCCCCTTGACTTTTAACGCGCATCGGGAGGAGATTATTAAATATCTACAACAGTAGAAATTTTATTGCCCCCCTTGACGCAAGAAATAATGCACATCAACAAAAATCTACAACAGTAGAAATTTTATTGCCCCCCTTGACCCTCAATCAAACAAAGAAAAATGAACATCTACAACAGTAGAAATTTTATTGCCCCCCTTGACATTGATACCACCCGTAAGAACTAACGATCTACAACAGTAGAAATTTTATTGCCCCCCTTGACCCACTCCTGCAACAATCGCGCCGTCTTTTGGCTATCTACAACAGTAGAAATTTTATTGCCCCCCTTGACGCAAGAAATAATGCACATCAACAAAAATCTACAACAGTAGAAATTTTATTGCCCCCCTTGACAATGACGCGGTTGCCATAATGCACCAATCTACAACAGTAGAAATTTTATTGCCCCCCTTGACTTCCCTTATGATATAAGGGGAAAACTCATCTACAACAGTAGAAATTTTATTGCCCCCCTTGACATTGATGATCTTCTCGATCACCGATGGATCTACAACAGTAGAAATTTTATTGCCCCCCTTGACACCACCGGAATCCTGTCATTAAGGCGGATCTACAACAGTAGAAATTTTATTGCCCCCCTTGACTTTCATCACCACATCGGCTAACCCAGCAATCTACAACAGTAGAAATTTTATTGCCCCCCTTGACGTATTGCTCGTGGGATGGGTCTCTATATCTACAACAGTAGAAATTTTATTGCCCCCCTTGACATAAACAAAGAAAAACACAATTTTAATCTACAACAGTAGAAATTTTATTGCCCCCCTTGACCGATGTACACCACGAACTGGATCACCATCTACAACAGTAGAAATTTTATTGCCCCCCTTGACACTCACTAATGCCATATAAGCCGGCAAATCTACAACAGTAGAAATTTTATTGCCCCCCTTGACTTACCGCCAACACTAAAGAGCACAACATCTACAACAGTAGAAATTTTATTGCCCCCCTTGACGCAAAATCCACCACCAGCAGACGCAAATCTACAACAGTAGAAATTTTATTGCCCCCCTTGACTGAACCTTTACCATAAAAACTTTGATAATCTACAACAGTAGAAATTTTATTGCCCCCCTTGACCCAACCGCAACACCACCGGACACCGCATCTACAACAGTAGAAATTTTATTGCCCCCCTTGACCCAACCGCAACACCACCGGACACCGCATCTACAACAGTAGAAATTTTATTGCCCCCCTTGACTCAGTTTTAACAATTCTAAACAAACCGATCTACAACAGTAGAAATTTTATTGCCCCCCTTGACGAACCACCGCCAACGCTTGTGGCTGCAATCTACAACAGTAGAAATTTTATTGCCCCCCTTGACCATTAACTATATCGCCTACTTCCACTTATCTACAACAGTAGAAATTTTATTGCCCCCCTTGACCTGCTTGGTAGTGGAAAGTCAGTGTAATCTACAACAGTAGAAATTTTATTGCCCCCCTTGACGTTCGGCGACTGGGCGAGAGAGAACCATCTACAACAGTAGAAATTTTATTGCCCCCCTTGACACAACCAGCGCGGCGAAAGAGGATACATCTACAACAGTAGAAATTTTATTGCCCCCCTTGACGTGTCAATAGAAATAATCCCCGCTTGATCTACAACAGTAGAAATTTTATTGCCCCCCTTGACCTTCCAATGTTCATTTTTTTCCCTTTATCTACAACAGTAGAAATTTTATTGCCCCCCTTGACACAAGGGCTCAGAACCAAAGGGGTCCTCTATCTACAACAGTAGAAATTTTATTGCCCCCCTTGACAAAACCCATTCGCCACCAGTGTGACCGAATCTACAACAGTAGAAATTTTATTGCCCCCCTTGACAAATTGATAATCTATATTATCATAACATCTACAACAGTAGAAATTTTATTGCCCCCCTTGACAGAGCAAAGACGACAACAATGAAACTATCTACAACAGTAGAAATTTTATTGCCCCCCTTGACTCACAATGACCTTTACCCAGATAATCATCTACAACAGTAGAAATTTTATTGCCCCCCTTGACGTTATTACGATAGTGATAATGTTCCTGATCTACAACAGTAGAAATTTTATTGCCCCCCTTGACAGACAAGAGAGGACGGAAGGGAGCTCATCTACAACAGTAGAAATTTTATTGCCCCCCTTGACCCGCAAGGCAAGGCGAAAGCACGATCTATCTACAACAGTAGAAATTTTATTGCCCCCCTTGACTCGTAGGCGAGGGAGCCAAACCCGCACGATCTACAACAGTAGAAATTTTATTGCCCCCCTTGACAATCTTCAATACACTAACAGTCCGGAACATCTACAACAGTAGAAATTTTATTGCCCCCCTTGACAATCCCGTTTTTGAAGCATAATGCGGAATCTACAACAGTAGAAATTTTATTGCCCCCCTTGACCAAGCAACATACGAACCAACCAGAGGTATCTACAACAGTAGAAATTTTATTGCCCCCCTTGACTTTCGTTTGGGTATGATATGACTTTTATCTACAACAGTAGAAATTTTATTGCCCCCCTTGACGCAAGATAGAACCGACCGGGTAATGAATCTACAACAGTAGAAATTTTATTGCCCCCCTTGACATTTAGAGAACATAAAATATTAGTATATCTACAACAGTAGAAATTTTATTGCCCCCCTTGACGTGACGCATATCACGCGATCCTTTGGATCTACAACAGTAGAAATTTTATTGCCCCCCTTGACACAATCGGATCTTTAAGAAATCTGCATATCTACAACAGTAGAAATTTTATTGCCCCCCTTGACTTACGGCCGCGGGAACTTCAAACTCCGATCTACAACAGTAGAAATTTTATTGCCCCCCTTGACTTTATCGTTTTTCATTTTTGTTTCCTTATCTACAACAGTAGAAATTTTATTGCCCCCCTTGACAGCGGAACAGCAAGCGAAGGACGCGGATCTACAACAGTAGAAATTTTATTGCCCCCCTTGACAGGTAGGCACGAATATAAAAGCAATTATAGGTATTTTTACCTTCAAACACACCCGTAAACTACCTTTTAAGCAAATAAAGGGCTTCTTTAACACCATTTGTAACATTAAGACGAGGGTTTGCAAAACGCTTTTTACTATTAACTTATTTTACCACGATCAAATCTGATTCCTCATTGACCGCATAGCCAAACCTGTGTATTTTACACTGTTTACTCAAATCAAAAATAATTACACTGTCTCCTTGTGTGAATTCTTTGGCAAAACGACCATTGATATCCGCCATTAAGTTTTCTAATATTCGCTTACTATTTCTAATTTGAAATACGGAGTATTGTAGACGAAAACCAAACTTACTAAGATATTTTGAAAAGCGTGTTCGCAGTTTATCCGCTTGAATATCGTAGGCCACTATCAACATATTACTTTTGAGAAATATCAAACATCGGATAATCCTTAATCTCTTTGTCCCGGATAAATGCACGGTAATAAGATTGGATATACATAAAAATATCTTGTTTGTGAAGCACCAATATTTCTATCAGCCAAATTAAATATGGCCGGGCCTTTTCTCCATATAACTTGTATTGTCCTTGCCGTATATCAAAATCCTCTTCTTTTATTTGAGATAGCTGAAACGCTTTACGTATGCGAGCATCTATAATTGGGCGGAACGGCTCGATCAAATCGCATACCAAAGATTTGCGTTGATAAAATTGTTGGTGGTATACCCCTTGATAAATATCAAATCCGTATAGGTTGAGCAATGCTTCCACAAAATTAAATAAAAGGGTGTATCCTATATCCAGCAGTGTATTGACCATGTCAATTTTTGTCCTCGGCCGCCGCGTTTTCCAACCGGCTTCTTTAAAAAGTGCTTGAAAATAAACACGTCCCGCTATTCCCTCTATACCCAAAATACTTTGCATTTCCAGGTCCGGCTTTTCCAATCGCTTTTTATAATCCTCAATATGCTTTATGGCATCTCGAAGTTGTAGTTCTTTTGAACGAATTTTCTTTAATGTCTGTAATTGATTTAACAATTTATTTGTCACAAGATGGCGAGCCAACTCACTCCCGTCATAGTTATACTGCTTCTTTCGTAAAAGAACATTCCCTTCGGTCTTCGCAGGCCAACCGGCATAGGGACGCAAACTGTGGCTCATCAACACAATCGTGTACTTAAATTTTTCCGCTCGCATTAAGAGTCCACTGGTAATAGTAACGTGCCCGACAATAAATAAGGCAAATAATCTGTAACAGGTGGATTGATGCTTTACGATGCCATTCGCATCTTTAATGATGATATTATCGTTTCTAAAACTCAATTTTTCACCATGACTTAGCAGAGCCAAGATGATCTGCTTTTCCTTAAAATCCGGGGCACTTAGCATGCGGCTCTGTCACAAAGGTTGCGGTAAATACAACGAGCACATTTTTCAGGGTTGGGAACAAAATATTTTTCCAAATTAAATTGGTTTAACCCTTTTATTGTTTCTTCAAACTTCAAGCACATATCGGGGTCTTGTGCCGGAAGAGGAATCGGATAACTTTTATTTGTGTCCGTGCTATATAGTTGCAGCCGTTCGACTTCATACCCCATCTCTACCATAGCGTAATATTGTGCGTAAAGTTGTAAAACATAACCGTCATATATGACCTTTATTTTCTTTTTTCTCTCTACCAGCAATTTTTGTTTTTGGAAGTAAATATCAATCTTTCCGCACAGATGATAATTTTGAGAATAGATTTCCAAACTTTGAATCACATCTTGGCGAGTAGAATATCGTTTTTGGTCAATCGTAATGTGCGCCGTTTTGCCGTCTATCTGATCCGAGGTTTGATACAGACGAGTCTGGGTATTTCCGTATAGTTGATGAAAATATATGGAACGCGGACAGAAAATGAAGTCGTTAAGAAAGGATATGGGGATATAACTTTCCAACAGGAGTTACGGTGAATTATGTTGTAATGCTTATTTTGAAAACAGTCTCTGCCGGGCAAATGCCTGCCACTTTTCGGTATTGAGATTTAATTTAGGTTTCCCCAGATTATCTTCACTGGTCTCATGAATTGCATTTAATATCCACAAGCCTTTCAGGGCGATATGATAGGCCCCATTGGCATCCGCATCCAGGGGCATAGTTGCATCCCCTGATCGCGAATCAAAAAATTGATCTTTATTATTCGCCACAGGAGATAAGATATAATCTTCGTTTTTGTCCCCAGAACACCCGTTGCCATAACGCAGCCTTGTCGTAACTCGCAACAAATACAACACCGTATTGTATAGTTCCGATTTATCCGCTTGCACAAGGTCATTGACAATATTTTGTGAATCGGCATAACCCTTAATATCGTTTTTTTCCAAAGCATCCTTAAGGTCCCGGGTAATATCTATGCTGATATGCTTCTTTTCTTTCCCGCTATAAATATGCCGGACTTTACCGTGCGTGCATACAGTCCATTTATCATCTCCCAAACTTGGAATACCTATATCAGCATATGAAAATGTGAACTCAAAATAATCATGCTCGCTGTTATAACGAATTTGAAAGTTACTCAGAAATTTTCTGGCAACTTCTTTTGTCATGGTTTGAAACCCGCGAGGAATAAATCCGGTAGCGGGGTCTATTTTGGAGGTATTCGCGGCCGGGATGTAAAATAAAACACCGCTTTGTTTCCCTAATCTTTGAAAACTTGTAAACCGATCGGTTAATTGATAGGCTCGCAGATAATGGCCCGCTTCACCCGGGTGCGCGTTCTTAAATACCAAGTAGTTCAACTTATCAATTAAGGTTTTTTCAAACTTCTGATATACTTGCTTTTCTACCTTAAAGCGACCTCGTTTAAATCCTTGGTTCAGATCTTCCATTACCACTATGGCCTGATGTTCCATAATGAGTTCGCAAATCTTATGAACCACCTGCGACAAATAACCCGCCTTCAAATCTTTGATGTTTTCGATAGTTCCCCAGTCTTTGCGAGATTCATCTCTTCTTTTTTCTTTCTCCGCAAGACGCTCATGATAATCATTAACAACATTAGTTCTATTCGCATCCTTCCCGTTTTGGTATGAATTCGTAATCTTATTTAAACTCTCTTGAGCAATGATCTTGCCCTTCCCATCAATGATGGAATAATAAAGCAAGTTACGCTCGCCTCTGTCAATTCCCATGATACGAACATCTTGATTTTTCTTTATGAGAAGATTCACTTTTTGATTAAGCGGTGCCGCTTTTGGAAGCCCATAATTTAAAGTAATCGGTACATGAAAAAGGAAGGCATCTTTGGTAAAACGCTTATCCTTAACCAGATCGTAGGAAAATTTACTCACCTTCTTGGAATTATGCGGGTTTTTATTCTTAATGGGTTGATTCTTGTTATGGCGAATCGCCTTCTCGGCCGGGATAGAGAAGAAGCGAAAAAACATCTCGGCCTGCCCATTTAACTTAAGAACAGTTTTTTGTAAATTTTTCTCATCAAACAAAAGCCGCCAATAACTCGTATGCAAGTTAGGTCTGCCTTTACTGTGTTGCGAAAAATCCTTGTTATATATTTCAAATAAAAATAACTTGCCCTCTTGGACTAGCCTATCAATATACTCGGCTTTAATGTTATCAAATCGGATGCTATAACCTTGGCGTGCGACATTCGAGTAAAAGTCATCCATACTTTCATATTCTTTTGTGGGGCGAAAAGCAAAATTAAATTCTTTCCAATCCAAATGTTTTTCAATAGACTGCTTAAAAAAATCTATGTATTTATCACGGTTTACCTTATCTTCATGATATTTCTTCCCTTCCTTAATATCTTGTATTTCTTGACTGGGTTCAAAATAATCCATCCTTTTTTTAGAAAAAAATACTTTGGGAAGCATCTTTATAGGGTCCGCAAGAAACTTATATACCATTTTTTGATAACACTCCCCCTGGTCACTTTTTTTCAATACAATCTCTCCTTTTAGTTTCTTCTTTTTATCAACTTTTTTATTACCACCAGCCCGTATTGCCAATTTGTCATCCATATCCAATTCGTAATTCAAAATATCCTTGTGAGTTTTATGAATGATGCCTAAGAAAAATTTCTTTTCTCCGTCCGGGCAATTTCGGATTAAAATCACCCCCTGATTGGCACTTTCTTTATTGACATCCCAACCATCAAGTAAGGTTGAACAATCAAAATTAATTTTAAACTTTTCTTGTTCTTTACTCTTCTTAGTCAGATGACTGCGAACCTTGTTATATAAGCGAATAACAGGCATTAACTCCTCATAACAACTCTCAAAATCAATATAAAAATCATTCAAGTTCTCCACCCCGATTTTATTGCTGCCATCCTTTCCTTCCCTAAGGTATAAAGGTTTCATAAAGTGCAATAATGTCAAAACACTGTCCATAAACTCTTTAATTTTTTGTATTTGCCGAAAGCCTTCTCCCCCCTTCTTGTCTTTTTGATCCGGCATGTTGCGTTCCGGGGATATTTCTGAAAACGATTCTATTTCTTTAAAGGATGCTCGTATTTTAGCAAAAATTAACTCTTCTTTGTCCTCCTCTCCTTGGACAGTTGATTTTCTACGAACAACACATTTTTGAAAATATTCCAAAATCTGATTGGGGGTATGGAGTTTTTCTGTTTCCGTATTCTGATGATATGCCAGGGCATCTTCCAGTTCCGTCAAAGTAAAAGTATCTTTCTTCAGCCACTTTTCTCTTTTCTTTTCCAAAGATACGGAGACTTTTTTCCCGGGACTATCCGGATATACTTTATCCTTTACATAATTTACAAGGGCAAGATTTATAAGATCCCATCTCTCAAAAATTGTCCGGCTAACTGCAGCAACTTCTGATCCTCTAATATGAAATTGCTCCGCATCTATCTCGTCCGAGTTCAAACAGGTAAAAATTTCTTCTATTCTTTTCAGTAAACTATTCTTCCCTTTCTCCGCATTATTAATCACCGCATAGTACTCCCCAAGAGTTTCAAATAATTCCGCATCACTCTCAAATTGATCCGGCAAAAATGAAAAACTTTCCCTGTCAGCAAGGATTTGATTGTATAGTTTTTTCATACGCGGTAAACTTCTGGCTTTAATATCATTTTGCTGACGATAAAGATTGATGATTTCGTTAACTCCTTGAATTTTTTCTTTTCCCTCTTCCAAAGTTTTACCGCCGATCACTGCGTTGTATTTTTCAATTCCCCTTTGATTCAAATAGCACACAAAAGAAGAAGGGCATAAAAAATCTTCCAAAGACATGCCCTTGGGTAAAAGAGAATGTTTGTGCAGAACTATGGAATGTTGTTTTAGATTTTGTAATAACCCCGCATCCAATTTTTGATAGCCATGCCAATTATCCAAAAAACGCGGCAGGTTTTCACTGATGATACGGTTTGAAATTGCCGTAACTTGATTTTTATTAGAATATAGATTGTCCCGATTTTTTGCAAACCCGCTAAAATAAGTTGTAAAGTTTTTAAACTTTTCTATACATTCCTTGTTTTCTTCATATTCGGTATCGCTTATTTCCCCTTTTCGGGCTTTTTCCTTCAACCAATTAACAACATGTTCCGGTAATTTTTTTTGTTCCTTGATGGTTTTTATATAGTCATCCTCGCTTGTAAACTTACGGGCAATAATTTCCCTAAGTTCTTTTTCCAAAGCGATTCTTGTTTTCCATAAATTGTTTCTTTTGGCTTGTTTATCCTCCTGACCCCTGCCATAAAGTTTTTTCAATTCCATATACACCTTGTAATATCTTTGAATATCCGAAGCCAACAATACATCCGATCTTGACAACACCTTGTCTATGAATTCTTTATGAAGTTGGTCAATAATCTTTTTCGCCTTTTTGTAATTATCGGCAAGGATCTTATCCTTTGCAATAACGGATTTAATTGCTTGATTCTTAAAATCTGCTATTTTATCCGCTGTCTCGCCGTGGGGTCTTAATCCAAATCTTAAGGTTTTAGAGACGCTATATAAGTGAGAAAAATCTTCAAACATCTTTTTCATAGTTCATTAATTATAAACCTCCTTACAAAATTTAATCAAGTAACTTTTTTATTTAATAAAGAATCTCCAAAAATAAAGCCCACACCATCCGCCCCTCCCCCTTATAATTTCTAAATATAAGTTTAGGAGCGGATATGCAAGGCTATGTTTTTCCCGTGTTTCCGTTTGTGGGGGTCCTGTGTCCTTAGGAACGGTTCTGACCCGTGCCGAATACGGCATGGCGTCCCCGCTGGTGCGGGTGGAGGCACATCTCTCGCCCGGGTTGCCGCGTTTCAATATTGTGGGTTTGCCGGAAAAAGCGGTGAACGAAAGTCGCGCCAGGGTGCGCAGTGCGATCATTAATTGTGGGTTTGTGTTTCCGGCACGGCACATCACGGTCAATCTGTCGCCGGCGGACCTGCCGAAGAGCGGCGGGCGGCTGGATCTGGCGATTGCTCTGGGCATACTGGCGGCTGCCCGCCAAATCAAAACCGATGACCTGGCGAACTATGAGTTTCTGGGGGAACTGGCTCTCAACGGCGAACTCCTGCCGGTGCGGGGTGTTATCCCCGCCGGGTTGGCTTGTGCGCGGGCAAAGCGCACTTTGATTATCGGCAGGCGGAATGCGGCGGCTGCGGTACTTTTGAAAACGACGCCCGTTTGTGTTGCCGAGCATCTGACGCAGGTGACTGCACATCTGAACGGGGTGCGTCCCTTGTCGTCCGTTGGGGATCTGCCGCCGCCGAAGCCGCCCAATAAGAGTAGCGAACCGCGACTGGACAGTGTGCGCGGGCAACAGAAAGCCAAGCGGGCTCTGTTGGTGGCGGCCGCCGGCGGGCATAATATTTTGATGTTTGGTCCGCCGGGCAGCGGTAAGACGATGCTTGCCAGTCGGTTGCCGGCTCTGTTGCCGCCGCTCAATCATGCGGATTCCTTGGAGGTGGCGGGGATTTTTTCGCTGGTTGCCAAGGAAGAGATTCCTCCTTTGGGGTTGCGTCCTTTTCGCGCACCGCACCATACGGCTTCGGCGATTTCTTTGGTCGGCGGCGGCAGCAAGCCGATGCCGGGCGAGATTTCTTTGGCGCATCTGGGTGTTTTGTTTTTGGATGAGTTGCCGGAATTTCCGCGCCGGGTGTTGGAGGTTTTGCGTCAGCCAATGGAAAGCGGGAATATCACCATTTCGCGGGCAGCCCGCAACGCACAATTTCCCGCCCGGTTTCAGTTGGTGGCGGCGATGAACCCCTGCCCCTGCGGGATGCTCGGCAACCCTTACAAGGAGTGCCGATGTTCGCCGCAGCAGATAGAAAATTATCGTTCCAGAATTTCGGGTCCCCTGTTGGACAGGCTGGACTTGATTGTGCATGTGGCAAACCTGCCTGTGGCGGAAAGCGAGACTGTCGGCGACGGGCGGGAACACGAGCGGGCGCAGGCGGCGGTGAAACTGGCGCGCGCGCGTCAGACAAAACGCTGCGGCAAGGTGAACGCACTTTTGGATGCGGACACAACGCAAGAGTTCTGCGCGCCCGACAAGGCGGGCAAGGAAATTCTGAACATGGCACGCACCAAGTTGGGGATTTCTATGCGCGGTTATCATCGCCTGCTGCGGGTGGCGCGCACTCTGGCGGATTTGGAAGGCAAGGAAGTCACAGAAAAGCATCACATCACGGAAGCGTTGGCTTATCGTTGCGATTTTGATCGCCCCACTTGAATGCCCCACTTAATCGTCGCACCTTAAAAACGCTGCTTTAATACTTTGTCGCAGAGTTCTTTGGTGACTTGAACGCCGCACTTAATCGCCACGCCTTAAAAGAAAAGCACCCAGCAGGCAAGACCGACCAGGCGGGCAAGGAAATTCTAAACATGGCGCGCACCAAGTTGGGGATTTCTATGCGCGGTTATCATCGCTTGCTGCGGGTGGCGCGCACTCTGGCGGATTTGGAAGGCAAGGAAGTCACAGAAAAGCATCACATCACGGAAGCGTTGGCTTATCGTTGTGATTTTGATCGCCCCACTTGAAGCACCCTTTAGGCAAGCATGCATCCGCGAAAGGAAGGTTATTCCTGTGCCAATTTGATCGCCCCACTTGAACGCACCCTTTAGGCAAGCATGCATCCGCGAAAGGAAGGTTATTCCTGTGCCAATTTGATCGCCCCACTTGAACGCACCCTTTAGGCAAGCATGCATCCGCGAAAGGAAGGTTATTCCTGTGCCAATTTGATCGCCCCACTTGAAAGCACCCTTTAGGCAAGCATGCATCCGCGAAAGGAAGGTTATTCCTGTGCCAATTTGATCGCCACACTTGAAAGCACCCTTTAGGCAAGCATGCATCCGCGAAAGGAAGGTTATTCCTGTGCCAATTTGGTCGCCGCACTTGAACGCACCGGTTAAGCCAAACAATTCCGGCGGGGCATCATTAAATACAGGCAACTTTGTTAAGTGTGCCGGAAAGCACCAAAGCATTTCGGGAGAGTATGGCATCTCGCCCGGGCAGGTAAAAGCAGATGAGCGCGCGGCAGGGTTGCAACAGCCCGTGCTTGCAATGTGTTACTTGAATCGGCATCGGCACAGGGCGTTCGTAATGATGTTCCAAGTTGCAACAGCCCATGCTTGCGATGTGTTACTTGGATCACCGTCAAAAATTATGGCAGGTTTTTGGTGCATCATTGATGCGAAAGTTTGTATAATAAAAGAGTGATGCGGATTTGGCTCTTCTTGCTGTTCATCGGTTTTCCGATTTTGGAACTCTATCTGTTGATTGAGGTCGGCGGTGCGATTGGTGCTTTGACCACCGTCCTGCTGGTTGTCCTAACCGCTTTCATCGGGGCGTCGCTCATCAAACGGCAGGGAGTCACCCTGTGGATCAAGATAAATCGCGAACTGCACTCGGGTCGGCTGCCCGCATTTGCCCTGTGGCACAGTTTGCTGTTACTGGTTGCCGGCTGTCTTTTCATTACGCCCGGATTCATTACCGACAGTATCGGTCTCTTGTTGCTCGTTCCCGCCCTTCGCGTTTATTTGCTGCGCACTTTGGTGCGGGTGTATCTGCAACGCAAGTTTTCCGGCAGTGTGCGGGTGCTGGACGGGGAATTCAAGATTCTTTAAATATAGCAAACCTTGCAAATATTGCCGGCCGAATTGCCGAAGTTGAAGTTGAAAGTGAAGGATAAATAAATGACGAGAGAAACGCACTTGTATCGGGAATTTAAGCACATTGCTGTGCTTGGCACCGGCACTATGGGCGCGCAGATTGCCGCTCACCTGACCAACTGCGGGCTGGATGTTGTCCTGTTCGGTCTGACAGAGGCAGAAGATCCAAACGCGACGGCCCAAAAGGCGATTAAGAATCTCAAGTCACTCAAACCGCCGGCCTTGGCACTGCCGAATTGGGGGGGGCGTATTCGCCCCGCCTCTTACAAGGATAATCTGCCGCTTCTGAAAGATCGCCATCTGGTCATAGAAGCGGTCAGCGAAAACCTTGACATTAAAAAGTCGGTTTACGGCAAGGTCATCCCGCATTTGAATTCCAACGCCATTCTGGCTTCCAACACCTCGGCTTTGAGTATCACGCGGATGAGTGAGTGGATGCCGGCAAGTCTGCGGCAACGATTTTTTGGTATGCATTTCTTTAATCCGCCGCGCTATATGCCACTGACGGAATTGATCATGCACGAAAAGGCGGACAAGGAAACGGCGGCGCAGTTGGAACGATTTCTCACTTCCGTTGCGGGCAAGCAGACGGTGCGGGCGAAGGACTCGCCCGGGTTTATTGCCAATCGCCTCGGTGTGTTTGGTATGGCGGCCGCCCTTTTCCATGCCCGGCGTTTGGGCATCGGTTTTGACACGGCGGACGCTCTTTGCGGGACACGCATTAACCGTGCCAAGAGTGCTTGCTTTCGCACGGCGGATCTGGTCGGGTTGGATATCATCATCGCGGTGATGAACAATCTGACGGAAGTATTGAAACAGGATCCGTGGCGGCAACACTTCGCCCCGCCGGAGTGGATGACCAAGATGGTAGCCGCCGGCAGTCTCGGGCAAAAAACCGGCAAAGGCATTTACAAAAAGGTCGGCAAGGATATTCTGGTATTTGATACCGAGACAAACGACTATCGTACCGCGGACAAGAAAATTTCCAAAGAGTGCAGGCGACTGCTCGGCGATGGCATCGCCGCCGCCTTGCCGAAGCTGCGGGAATCTAAAGACCCCCACTGTCAGTTTTTGTGGGCCGTTCATCGCGATCAGTTTCATTATGCCCTGACGCATCTGCCCGAACTGGCGGAGACGGCGCGCGCTGCGGATCTTGCCATGCGGCACGGCTTCGGCTGGAAGGACGGTATCTTTTCCTTGTGGCAGTCTGCCGGCGGCAAGTCCCTGACCGCTCTGATTGAAGAAGACATTAGAGAAGGGCGGGCGATGAGCGATGCGAAATTGCCGCCCACTCCGCCGGACGGCTTCTACAATAACAAGGGTGCCTGGTCTCCGGCCGCCAAGGAATACCTGCCAACCAAAAACCAGCCGACCGACCTGGCACCTTTGGTGATGTCCGCCGAAAAGATCCCGCAGTTAAAGGTTGTTGAGGAAACGGAATGGTTGCGGGCGACCGACCTGGGCGATGAAATTCTGGCGGTTAACTTCAAAACCAAGATGCATACGATTTCTTACGAACTTCTTAAAGATCTTGAAACCGTTTGGGCAAAGGCGACCGCGGAATATGGCGCGCTCATTCTTTGGCAAGAAGAAGCCCCCTTTTGTGCGGGCGCCAATTTGTATCAGATTTTGGCGAGTGCCAAACTCGGCGCTTACGAACAAAGCGGGATGCTAACGGACATTAAAATGCGGGCATTTGAGGCCCTCAATCCGAAACTGCCGAAACTCGGAAAGTTGCCGCCCATACGGGAGGTGATCCAAAGATTGCAGAACATTTGCATGTCGTTCAAACACGGCGACATTCCGGTGGTGGCGGCGGTTGACGGCTTGGCACTTGGCGGCGGCTGCGAACTGTTGTTGCACTGCGATCGGGTGGTGGCAACGACGAACAGTTTTATTGGCTTGGTTGAAATCGGTGTCGGCGTCCTGCCGGCCGGCGGCGGCAGCAAGGAAATGGCGCGCCGTGCCGAAGAGTGCGCGGGCGAGACCCCGCTTTTTCCGTTTCTGGCAAAGTTTTATGAGCAGATCGCTCTCGCCAAGGTTGCATCCGGTGCGGACGATGCTCGGCGAATGGGGTATCTGCGCGCGGCGGATAAAGTAATCGCCAACCCGCAGGAATTGCTTTATGTGGCGCGCAGCTCCGCCCTGGAATTGATGCGCGGCAGCTATCGGCCGCCGTACCGGCGCAATGATATTAAGATTGCCGGCAGGCCGGGCAAAGGTAATTTTCTCGCACAGCTTACCAATTTGCGCGCCGGCAACTTTATATCCGAACACGATTATTTCTGTGCCGCCGAAATCGCCAATGTTCTTTGCGGCGGGGAAACCGATGCCGACCAAACGGCGAGCGACGCATACCTTCTGCAACTGGAACGCGAGGGGTTCTTGCGTCTGCTTAAGACGAGCCTGTCGCAAAAACGCATAGAACATATTTTGAAGACCGGTAAGCCGCTTAGAAACTAAGGAAATTAGGAAACTAAGGAATTAAGAATTTAGAGAACTGAGAAAATGAACGAAGTATTTATCCTTGACGCACTGCGCACGCCCGTGGGCAAGGCGCGCGGGGTCTTTGCCCATACCAGAAGCGATGACCTGTGCGCGCGCTTGATTAAAGAAGTGATGCGGCGGCATCCCAAACTGGAGCCGGAGACCGTTGACGATGTTGTTTTGGGCTGCGCCCTGCCGGAAAGCGAACAGGCTTTTAATGTGGCGCGCATCTGCTCCTTGTTGGGGGGGTTGCCGCAGAGCGTGCCGGCGATGACGGTGAACCGACTCTGCTCGTCCGGCTTGCAAGCCATCGCGGTCGCGGCCGATCGCATCGCCACGGGCAAGTCAAAACTGATTCTTGCCGGCGGACTGGAGAGTATGAGCATGGTGCCGATGATCGGCAACAAGCCGGCATTCAACCCGAAACTCTTTGAGGACGAAGATGTTGCCATCGCCTATGGGATGGGCATCACCGCGGAAAATGTGGCACGGCAGTATGGCGTCGGGCGGGAGGAACAAGATGCCTATGCGTTGGAAAGTCATCGGCGTGCCTGTGCGGCGGCGGCAGCGGGCCATTTTGATGCGGAGATCCTGCCCATTAAGACCACCCGTCGGTTGCTTGAAGGCAACAAAATAGTGAACAAGCCACGGACTGTTACGCGGGACGAAGGTCCCAGGCGCGACACCTCGGCCGAGGCCCTTGCTCGATTGAAACCGGCATTTGCCAAAGACGGCACTGTGACCGCGGGTAGCAGTTCGCAGGTGAGCGACGGGGCGGGCCTGGCTGTGCTGGCGGATGCGGAAACTGTCAAACGAACGGGGGCGGAGCCGCTGGCACGGTTTGTCGGCTATGCGGTGGCGGGTGTGCCGCCCGCTATCATGGGGATAGGTCCCGTAGAGGCAATTCCGCGCGCACTGCAACAAAGCAACCTGAAAATCGCAGATCTGCAATGGATAGAATTGAACGAGGCTTTTGCCGCACAGACGCTTGCGGTGATCAACGAATTGAAACTGGAACGCACGCTTGTCAACCCGCTTGGCGGTGCCATCGCGTTGGGGCATCCTTTGGGGGCGACCGGAGCAATCCGCACCGCCACCCTGTTGCATGGGATGAAGCGGCAAAAACTGCGTTACGGGATGGTCACAATGTGTATCGGCACGGGGATGGGCGCCGCCGGTATTTTTGAGAGAGTGTGATACGCAATATCCTTGCCATAGACGGCGGCGGGATCCGCGGTGTTATTGCGGCGCGGGTATTGGTGCGTTTGGAAGAAAGACTTCAAGAACTATCCGGCAACCCCGAAGCGCGTATTGCCGACTATTTTGATTTTATTGTAGGGGCGTCCGGCGGCGGCCTAATCGGCAGCCTTGCCCTGATGCCGCAAAAAGACGGGATCTCGCCGTGCCATTCGGCGAAACAAACCGAAGAGATTTACATAGAAAGCGGCGGGATTGCCTTCGCTCTGAATAAAGTGCAAAGGGCACTCAGGGGACATCGTATCACAAGCCCCAAATACTCGGGCGAACCCATAGAAAAGGTTTTTCAAAAACATTGCGGTGATGTCAAACTAAGCCAACTCATCAAGCCCTATTTGAGCACCGCCTATGATATGCTTGGCAACGAATGTTTTTTGTTTCGGCAGTATCGCGCCCGGCATAACCCGGCAGAAAACTTTTACATGCGCGATCTGTGTCGGGCTATCTCCAGTGCGCCGACTTATTTTCCGCCCGCGGAAATTTCCAGCATTGCCAAGAAAGAATACTTGTTTGTGGACGGCGGCATCTATTCCCGTAACCCGGCACTTCTGGCATATGCCGAAATCAGACGACTGTTTCCGGACGCATCCGCCAAGCACTTGAATGTTCTGTCTCTCGGCGGCGGGTTCTATCGGGAACAATATGAGCCAAAAGAAATTAAGAAATGGGGGAAACTGGAATGGGCCGCACCCTTGGTGGAACTGATGAGTGATATCGGCGTGATTCAGGGACACGAGCAAATGAAAGCCATCTTTCACGATAGTCCCGAAGGCTATCTGCGGCTTGACCCCATATTGCCGGACGAGAAAACCGATACCATTGATCTGGCGACCGAAGAAAATGTTGGGAACCTGATAGAACTGACAGAAAATTATTTGCGCGCTATGGACAGGGTATTCAACGATTTTGCAAGACGGCTGATCGCCGGCAAGGAGCAGCCGCAAATCGCGACTGGCACCCGAATTATGGATCTTCGGGTGGAACCCTACTGGCGGCACAACTATCCGCCGGATACGCCGCCGTTTGCCAATACGGAAGTTCGGCGTAACCTGGCGGAACTTGTTGAAATCGCCTGTGCCGAAAATACGGAACGGGTGGCATGCGAAGAGTTTGGTTGCAAGACAACCTATACGCAGGTTCACCGACACTACAATCATCTGGCCGCATGGCTGCAGACACATTCGCAGCTCAAGAAAGGCGATCGCGTTGGCATTATGATGCCGAACTGCAGTCAGTATCTTTTAAGTGTTTATGCCGCTTTGGCGGCCGGCGGCGCGGTAGTCAATATTAACCCGCTATATACGGCGGAAGAATTAACCACCATTCTGCGTATCTCCCGCCCCAAAGTGTTGATCGTTTGGAGCGGCGCACTCAAGATAGTTAATGCCTGCCCCAAGGAACTCGTCCCGCAACATCTCATCGTTACCGGTCTGGGGGATATGCTTTCGCCGCTCAAAAGAGTTCTCATCCATCTTGTGTTGAGCTTGAAAGGCAAGCAACCTGTGTTCGGCCGTCCGCCCGGCATCGGATTTCGCACTGCCCTGCGGCAAGGCGCCAAATGCTCTTTTTATCACCCGCATATCGCAGCGGAGGATATGGCATTTCTGCAGTTTACCGGCGGCACCACGGGCGAACCCAAGGCGGTTGTCCTCACCCATCGGAACATGGTCGCCAATGTCGCCCAGTGCTACGCGCATGTATCCCGCAACTTCTGCGATTCCACCGAGGAGCAAAGAGTGACTCTGACCGCCCTGCCGTTGTATCATATTTTCGCGCTCACCGTAAACGGTATCTTCTTTTTTCACATAGGCGCGCACAATGTCTTGGTGGCAAATCCGCGCGACATCAACGGGCTGATCAAGACGATGAAAAAATACACCTTTCACGGCATAGACGGCGTTAATACGCTGTTCAAAGCGATGCTGGCGCATCCGCAATTTGCCACTTTGGATTTTAGCAAACTCATACTCGCCCTCGGCGGCGGCATGGCGGTGCATCCGAAGGTTGCCGCCGACTGGAAAAAGGCAACCGGGGTTCTGCTAAAAGAAGGCTATGGTCTGACCGAGGCATCGCCTGTGATTACGATCAATCCTTACGACCAAAAAGAATTCAACGGCAGCATTGGTTTACCTGTGCCGTCCACTCTCGCCGTTATCCTGGACGAGAAAACTCTTACTCCCGTATCAACCGGTAACGTGGGGCTGTTGTTTGTGCGCGGTCCGCAGGTGATGGCGGGCTATTGGGAGAACCCCGAAGCGACCGCAAAGGATCTGAGCACGGACGGATGGCTGAATACCGGCGACATCGGCTATATGGACGACAAGGGCTACATCTATCTGGTGGACAGGGCGAAGGATGTGATCCTTGTTTCGGGCTTTAATGTGTATCCGAGCGAAATAGAAAAAGTGCTGGACAAACACCCCGCCGTTGCCGAAAGCGGTTGTATCGGGATCAAGAACGAGCAGGATGACGAAGAGATTGTCGCTTTTATTGTTCCAAAGAAGGGTGAGGAATGCACCGCAGAGGCTCTGCTGAAACACTGCCGGGGTTCGCTGACCGCTTACAAGATCCCCGACCGCATCGTGTTTGCGGATGTCCTTCCCAAATCGCCGGTCGGTAAGATCCTGCGCAAGGACCTCCCAAAACTTCTCAACCCGCCGCCCGCCGCAGCCACAAACAGCAAATCGTCTTAGATATCAAGCAGCGCGGGGCTGCGTGTCACAAAGCGAATTTTATCTTCTTAATTAACAAACCCGGTTAACCGGGCATCTCTTTTACAAAATCAAAAGATTTCCCAATCCTTTGCCGGATTAGGAATCAGCCAATTCTTTGGCGGAAGTATTGAGGGCCGGGAAATCAAAAAGTGTCCTTTCAATAGTTGTCAAGTATATAATTCCCTTTTTTATTGTTTGCTTAAGACAAACACTCCCCGAACTTGGTTAATATCCGGGGGCGGTTCTTGTTTTGAGGCAGTCCGGGCTTGAACCGTTTTGCATGATCGGAGTTTGGAAAAGATCCGTTAATGATGCCGGATTTGCAATTTAATTCTTTTTAAAGATACTCTTTGAGGTGCAACTATTAACGAATCACTAACTTGAAGCCGGCAGGTCACCGCGCCAAGTTTAAGGGGTTTATAAAATAAGGTAAAATAATAATATGCTAACCAAAGAAACAAGTCTGCGGACCGCATTAAAAACCGAAACACCCTTGCGGGTGGTCGGGGCCATCAATGCATACAGTGCCCTTCTTGCCCAAAGAGCCGGCTTCAAGGCAATTTATCTTTCGGGTGCGGGTGTGGCAAATGCGTCTTTTGGTCTGCCGGATCTGGGGATTACCGCGCTTGCGGATGTCGCGGAAGATGCGGCACGCATTACCGGACGGGTCAATCTGCCGCTATTGGCGGATGCGGATACGGGCTGGGGAGGCGCATTCAACATTGCCCGCACTGTCAAAGAACTGGAACGGGCCGGCGTTGCCGGTATGCACCTGGAAGATCAAGTCGGGCAAAAACGATGCGGACACAGGCCTTCCAAGATGCTGGTGCATACCGAAGAAATGGCGGATCGGATCAAGGCGGCCGCGGACGCCAGACAAAACAGCGAGTTTGTGATCATGGCGCGCACAGATGCCTTGGCGAACGAAGGATTGGAAGCCGCTTTGGCAAGAGCGGTTGCTTATCGCGACGCCGGCGCGGATATGATTTTTGCCGAGGCGGCGGAAGACCTCGGTCAGTATCGGGAGTTTGCCCGGGCGACCGGTCTGCCGATCCTCGCCAATATTACCGAGTTTGGCAAGACCCCCTTGTGGACTTTGGACGAGTTGCGGGCGGCGGGCGTTTCCTTGGCGTTGTATCCTTTGTCGGCATTTCGGGCTATGAGCCGTGCCGCCGAAATGGCGTATGCGACTCTTGCCGAACAAGGAACACAAAAAGATGTTCTGGACAGTATGCAAACCCGGGAGGAACTTTACGAAGTGTTGGATTATTATTCTTATGAAAAAAAACTGGACTCTCTTTTTGCCGGCAAGCAAGAAGACACCGAACGGAATAAATAAACAGATTATTAATACATACTACCAAATATTACAATTATGAACGAAGTTAAAAAATCACAGGACGGCCGCGGGCTGCGCGGCATTACCGCAGGCCAAACCGCGATATGCACCTGCGGCATTGAAGGAAAAGGGTTAACCTACTATGGTTACGACATTTTGGAACTTGCCGAAAAATCCGGTTATGAAGAAGTGTCTTATCTTCTGCTGCACGGCGAGTTGCCTACGGAAACTCAACTCCGTGCCTATGCCTCGGAACTACAAAAATTGCGGAAGTTGCCGCGGGAACTCCGGACAGTTCTGGAAGCCATTCCGGCGGATGCCCATCCGATGGATGTTATGCGAACCGGCTGTTCCGTTTTGGGGACCCTGGAAAAAGAAGAAACCCGGGCGGATCAAATGCGCATTGCCAAAAGGCTACTCGCCACCTTTCCGGGTATGATGACATACTGGTTTCGTTATGTCCGGGAAGGCCGGAGAACGGATACCGAAAGCTCGGCGAGCAGTCTGGCCGGCCACATACTGACTATGCTTGGCGATGAGTCTCCTTCGGAACTACGTATCAGGGCGATGGATGTTTCTCTGATCCTTTATGCCGAGCACGAATTCAATGCTTCCACATTTACCGCTCGGGTGATTGCGGCAACACTGGCGGATATCTATTCGTGCATCACCGGCGGGATAGGCGCCCTGCGCGGCCCACTACACGGCGGTGCCAACGAGGAAGCATTTGCTTTGATCAGTGCTTACAAGACACCGGACGAGGCAGCCGACGGGGTGCGCGGCAAGTTGCAACGCAAGGAAAAGATCATGGGATTTGGCCATGCGGTGTATAGTATTTCCGACCCGCGCAACGAGGTGATTAAATCCTGGTCACAGAAACTTGCCCAAAATAACAAAGACGATCTTCTTTACAAAATATCGGAATCTATTGAGCAAGTGATGTGGGACGAAAAGAAGCTGTTCCCCAATTTGGACTTTTACAGTGCCTCCGCCTATCATTATCTGGGTATAGACACTTCGTTGTTTACTCCGTTGTTCGTGTGTTCCCGCATGTCCGGCTGGGCGGCGCATGTTATGGAACAACGCAAGGATAACAGATTAATTCGACCCAATGCGGACTATGTGGGGCCGCCGCAACGGGCTTATGTTACTTTGGCGGAGCGTTCTTAAATTCTTAAGAGATTTTTAAGCTACTTTTTATCCTCCCCCTAAAAATTGGAATAAAAATCGGAACAAGTAAAGAACCGCCGCCGAAAATTCGGGGTTAGTTTCTCTTCGGAGATATCTTAAGACGGGTTTTTCGGCGAGGCAGTTAAACAGCCAAACAACAAAAAGCAGTCAAACAGCACCAAGACGCTTCCATCTCTCACCGCCGCCGGCCGCCACTCTTACAGAGGTTCCGCGGGCCAGAACCCCTGTAAGGGTGTTGGGAGTTGTTACCGCATTGTCGGCATGACGAATTCCGGATTAATGGATTCTTTGGGCCAACGGGATGTAATCGCTTTGAGTTTGGTATAAAACCGCACCGCCTCGGGGCCGTAGGCGTGCATATCGCCGAACAGAGAACTTTTCCAACCGCCGAAACTATGGAAGGCAATCGGCACAGGAATGGGGACATTGATGCCCACCATACCGATCTGAACACGATAGGCAAAATCGCGCGCCAGTCCGCCATCTCGGGTGAAGATCGCGGTGCCGTTGCCAAACTCATGCTCATCAACCAGTTTGACGGCTGTCTCGTAGTCCGGGACCCGCACTACGGACAACACAGGACCAAAAATTTCTTCTTTGTAAATGCGCATATCCGGCTTAACCTTGTCAAACAGGCAACCGCCAAGAAAGAACCCTTTTTCATGGCCGGGAAGCGAAAAACCTCTCCCGTCCGCGACCAATTCCGCTCCTTCTTCAACACCGAGATCCACATAACTTTTGACCTTGGCAAGATGGTCGGCGGTAACCAGCGGCCCCATATCGTCATCTTCTTTGTTGCCAATCTTTAATGTTTCCACCTTGGGCTTGATTTTTGCTATGAAGTCATCGGCGGTTTTATCTCCCACCGCAACAACAACGGAAATTGCCATACATCTTTCGCCCGCGGAGCCGTAGCCGGCACCCAAAGCGGCCGCCGTGGCGATGTCCATATCCGCATCGGGCATGACCAACATATGATTTTTTGCCCCGGCAAGTGCTTGAACACGCTTGCCGTTGCGGGCGGCCGTCTCATAAATGTAACGAGCAATCGGCGTGGAACCGACAAACGAAACCGCCTTGACGCGCGCATCATTCAGGATGGTATCCACCGCTTCTTTGGTTCCGTGCACCACATTCAGAACGCCGGGGGGTAAGCCGGCGTCCATCACCAGTTCGGCAAGAAAGTTGGAGCAAGAAGGATCCTTTTCCGACGGCTTGAGGACAAAGGTATTCCCGCAGGCGACTGCCATGGGAAACATCCAAAGCGGGACCATTGCCGGAAAATTAAACGGCGTGATGCCGCCGCATACGCCGATGGGCTGCCGCACAGATGTTACATCTATGCCGGTGCCGGCATCTTCCGAATATTCGCCTTTCAACAACTGCGGTATTCCGCAAGCAAACTCCACGACTTCGATCCCGCGAGTGACCGAGCCCTTGGCGTCGTTTAGAACCTTGCCGTGTTCTTCCGAAACTAATCGGGCAAGGGTGCCGGAATGCTTATCCAGCAGATGTTTGAACTTAAACAAGATGCGCGATCTTTTAATCGGTGTGGTGGCGCGCCAGGCCGGAAAAGCCGCTGTTGCGGCAGCTATGGCACTTTCCACATCCGCTTTATTGGCAATAGCAACCTCGCCGCCGACTTCTCCGGTGGCGGGCCGATACACCTTACCGAATTCGGCGGATGTCCCCCGATGCTCGGCACCATTAATATGATGATATATTTTTTTTGTCATGATAATGTTTTTTTGTTAACTAATAAATTATTCAAGTATGTTCTTTTTTTAAGAATTAAACTGCCTTGATGCCTCATAGACCCTGAGGGCAAAGGTCAAAAGACAGATGATGGCAAGAACATAAGCCAGCGGCACAAAATAAGCCGGCCAAATACAAAAAGCGGCAAAAAATATGGTGGTTTCCACACTCTCCACCAGTCCGCCCAGATAATAAAAACTCTTTTTACCGCGCTTCTCGGTAGAAATGCCGCGCTTGGCACAAATGATGGCGTACGCGAGGAAACTGGAACCTGTCCCCATGAAACTTAACATAAGGAGTGCGCCGGCTGCGCCGTTTGCCGGATTGGCAAAAACAAAAGCACAAGGAACAGCCGAGTAGATGAAAAAATCCAGAACAATATCCAAATAACCGCCATAATCCGTGGTGCCGTCGCGTCTTCTCGCGATGAGTCCGTCCAGTATGTCCGCCATACGATTGGCGAGAATCAGACCAAGCCCCAAAAAATAAAACTGCATTGCAATGGCGACACAGCCAAGAATACCGCAAGCGAAACCGCCGACAGTCATCAGGTTTGCCGACAAGAAACCGCGTGCCAGGTAGTTACCGACTTTTTCCAAGCCGGGGGTAATCACCCTGCGCAGGGGAGCATCTAACATTTCTTTGGCATCGTTTTAATATTGCCCCCGCATTAATGTTTTACCAATTATTTTTTTAATCATACGGACATTATTATAACAAGAAGAAGGTCATTCGGAAAGAGAAACAGGCGGTAAAACCCGGGCGGTCCTCTGTTTTTGCACGGACTTCAAGCATAATAGGAATATGCGCCCGCTTCGTTTTGTTTTGTTTCGTTTTCTTGCCCGTCCGTTAGTATGAGAACCTTCGCCGTCTTTGGCAGCCCGGTTCGGCATAGCCTTTCGCCCCGCATTCATCTTATGTTTGCGGAACAAACAGGGCTTGAAATTTCTTACACCCTGCGGGAGCCGACAGATTTTGAACGGGATGTTTGGGACTTTTTTGACAAGGGGGGGAGCGGATTGAATATCACCTTGCCTTTTAAGCGAAGGGCCTGGCAATTGGTTCGCCGGGGGCGGGGGACGGAGTCCGACATTGTCAAACAGGCACTGGCGGTGAACACGCTGTTTCTTGAAGGCGACAGTGCAGCGCGTATAGGCGGTGCCAATACGGACGGCGCCGGGTTGGTGCGGGATCTGGAACAACATCTGCAATGGGATATAAAAAATAAACGACTGGCGATTCTGGGGGCCGGCGGGGCGGCTTACGGCATCATTCCGGATATTCTAAACGCCGGGGCGGACGGCATTCTTGTCGTCAACCGCACTCATAGCAATGCCGAAGAGCTGGTGGCGCATTTTAATTCACCGCGTATCTCTTGTTCGGTGCCGGAACAATTTGCAAAAATTAAAGAGGATTATGCTATTTTGATCAATGCGACCTCGGTGTCTCATAACCCCGGTAATTTAAATGCTTTGTCAAGCCTTATCTCGCCGCATATGTGTGTTTACGATCTCTCTTACGATCAAAAACAAGACACGCCTTTTCTGCATCTTGCGCGCAAGAAAGGCGTTTTCCGGATTGCCGACGGGTTGGGAATGCTCGCGGAGCAGGCGGCACTCAGTTTTATGATTTGGAACAAAGACCTCGCCGACCGGACGCCGGATACGCACTCGGTGTTGAAAAAACTGCGAGAAAGCCATCGCACCAAATAGCTCCCCCCGGTTACTTTGAAGTTACTTTGAAGTTACTTTGCCGGCGGTTGCCCCGGCGGTGATTGGGGCGGAAATTGGTATTCTTCCGCCGCTTTGTAAAATTCTTTTAATTGCCGCTGTTCCCAGCGCGCGTCGCGTTTCATTTCTTTTGCCATTAAATGCGCCAAGGAGGGAGCGCATTCCAAGGCGCTCAGACGATCCAGCATCACCGAGCGCGTATGTCTTGTCAAAAGATCCGTGAGGTTTCTTGCCATCTCATGGCGTAAGGCACAGACTATATTGCCGCGGCTGTAGGGAAGTTTGGGATGAATGGGCTCGGCATATTCCTTGTTCTCGGCATGCACCTTTTTTGACAGGCATTCCAATTCAAGAAATGCCGCAGCCGGGCCATGGTGGCCATTGCGGCTGTTGTTATGCCGGTCCCCGCCCTTCTCGCGGGCTTGCTTATTGTTACCCAAAAAAGAAGCCGCCCGGTTGACAGCAGCCGCGGCAGTAACACGATAGGTTGTCCACTTGCCTCCCAAAATACTGATCAAGCCGGAAGCGGACACATCCAGGTGATATTCTCTGCTAATGTCTTTTGTTGCCGCACCTTTGCCGCACAGAGCGCGTTGCCCCGCAAAGGCACTGAGAATATCCGATTCATCCGGTTGCTTGGTAAGATACGCGCCGCAATTTTGTAAGATAAAATTCGCTTCGGTATGCGTGGGAACAGGGGCATCACTCGGGTTGGATATCGTAATATCCGTGGTGCCTACCAGAAGTTTGTTATGCCAAGGCAAACAAAACAGAACTCTGTTGTCCGTGGTTTTCGGAACCATCATCCCCCGGGTAACGCGCCGCGTTCCCAAAAAGGAAAGCGGTAAGATAATATGACTGCCTTGGCTAATGGTTTGTAGTTCGGGTGCGGTCGGATTATCCGTCATGCGAATTTTATCCGCAAAGGTTCCGCAGGCATTAATGACACAACGACATTTCACTTCATGCTCGCGCCCGGTTTCCTTGTCCAAAAATTGGACCGAGGCGATTTTACCTTTCGCATTCTTGCCAAACCCAACCACGGGAGCATGGTTGATGAGTGTGGCACCGGCTTTGTCCGCCGCGTAGCCCAGTGTAATGGCAAAACGCGTATCATCAAAGACACCGTCGCCATAAACGACTCCGCCTTTAAGAGCGCGGCTCTTGATGCCGTCCAGTTCCTCGGTTACTCGGCGGGGACTCAAAAAATAACTGTCTCTCTTCCCCGCCAAAAGATCATAAAGAAGCATACCGGCACGGTAAACTACGGCGTCCGCATAAGTGTAAACAGGGATCACAAACTCCTGTCGTTTCACCAATCCGGGCACAGTTCGCAAAAGATGCTCGCGTTCGCGCAAAGAAAGACGCACCATAGCAAGATCCCCTTGTTTGAGATAGCGGACACCGCCGTGAATCATTTTGCTGCTGCGACCGGAAGTTCCGCCGGCAAATCCTCCTTTTTCCAAAAGGAGTGTTTTGTATCCTTTTTGCGCCGCCGCCAAAGTACTGCCCAAGCCGGCCGCACCGCCTCCTATAATAACCAGATCCCACAGGGTGACCTCATCCAATTGTCGGACCGAAGTCTCCCGTAACATACTATGCCCGTCTTCCTTTAATTAATACAATAATTAATGCCGGTAATGCTAATGCGGGGTTACCACCGAATGAACGGGAATTTTGTGGGTTGCCTTACGGACGGCAATTAATCCCAATTTAACTGCCCGCCTGTTTGATAGTCCGTAACACGTGTTTCAAAAAAATTCTTTTCCTTGTCAAGATCGATCATCTCGGACATCCAGGGGAAGGGATTGGTCACACCGGGAAACTCGCTTGGCAGACCCAGTTGGGAAAGGCGGCGGTTGGCGATGAACTTCATGTAGTCTTCCACCATATTGGCGTTAATTCCAAAAAGACCGCGCGGCATTGTGTCATGCGCATACGCAATTTCCAATTCAAGTGCTTCGTGAATCATTTGAATGACTCGCTTCTCAAACGGACCGTCCCAAAGACCGGGATTTTCCGCCCGTATTTGATTGATCACATCAAAGCCAAAATTAAAGTGCAGCGATTCGTCTCGCATGATGTATTGATACTGTTCGGCAATTCCGGTCATTTTGTTTCTTCTTCCCATAGACAATACCTGGGCAAAACCCGTATAAAACCAAAGAGATTCCATGCAGACATAAAGTGCCACAAGATTTTTGACGAACAGGCGATCCTTTTCAACTGTGCCTGTACGGAAATCCGGATCTTCCAATTCTTTGGTATGATCCAACGCCCATGCGGCCTTGTTGTGCACACTCGGCACCTCCCGGTACAAGTTAAAAACTTCTCCCTCGTCCAAGCCGAGGCTTTCCACGATGTATTGAAAAGTATGCGTATGAATTGCTTCTTCAAATGCCTGCCGTAACAGATATTGGCGGCATTCGGGGTTTGTCAAATGACGGTAAACGGCAAAAACAATATTATTGGCAACCAAAGATTCACTGGAAGCAAAAAAACCGAGATTGCGCTTTAGCATCAGTCGCTCGTCGTCACTCAATTCGTTCGGCGCCTTCCAAGTATATACATCCTTCGCCATGCTAACCTCCGTGGGCATCCAATGATTGGCACAGCCCGACAAATACTTGTCCCATGCCCATTTATATTTAATAGGTACCAGTTGATTGACATCGGCGCGACTATTAATGATCGCCTTGTCATCCACCCGAACACGGGCGCCTCCTTTTTTTATGTTTGTAAAACCCGGCACAGGACCCGGCTTCTCGCTATTTAATGTGGCAACCTTGCGGTTTTCCACTTTAGATTTTGAACCGTTGTTTGACACCGGTGATTCGTCTTCCCATAAACGCATAATGTTTCTCTTTTAATAAGTAATAAGTATATTGATTGATATGATAAAAAAATCACTGACAACTTTCGCAGTCCGGATCATCCAGGTTACAGACATCCCCCCCCGGCGAAGCGGGACCCTGCGTTATGGGACGATGGTTTGCATCGTCACGAACTTCCAGATCCTCGGTTTCGTCGTTTTCCGGTCTCTTATCAAGAGTGGATTTTTCCGTCCGGGACGCGCTTCTTGAGCGCAAATAATAAGTCGTTTTGAGTCCCAGTTTCCAGGCGGACCGATATAACTCATCCAACACCTTGCCGCTTGGCTGATCTATGTAGAAGTTCAGCGACTGTGCCTGATCAATCCACTTTTGCCGGCGAGAAGCACAACGCACCAGCCAAGAAAAATCCATTTCAAATGCGGTCATATACAGTTTTTTTAAGTCATTGGGAATGCGGTTAATCTTTTGAACACTGCCGTCATAATACTTAAGGTCATTCACCATCACATCGTCCCACATTCCCAAGATTTTCAGCTCCCGCACCAAGTACTGATTCACCCAAGTGAACTCACCGGAGAGATTGGACTTCACATAAAGATTTTTAAATGCCGGCTCTATTGACTGGCTAACGCCCGTGATATTGGCAATGGTGGCTGTGGGGGCTATTGCGAGGACATTGGAATTACGCATTTTCTGCACGCCAATCTTCTCGCGCAAAGCCTGCCAATCCAATGTTGTATGGACATCCGTTTCCAGATATTCTTCACCGCGCTCCTCTTTAAGAAGTCGCAATGAATCTATGGGCAAGATGCCTTGCGACCAAAGAGAACCATCATAACTGGCGTATGCGCCTCTTTCGGCGGCAAGATCCGAAGATGCTTCCAGGGCATAGTAACTGATATGCTCCATCGTTCTGTCGGCAAGTTCTACCGCCTCCGGCGAAGCATAAGGAATGCGCAGCATATGTAAGACATCCTGAGAACCCATAAGTCCCAAGCCAATGGGGCGATGTTTCATATTGGAATGCCGCGCTTCCGGGACGGGATAATAATTAATGTCAATGACATTATCCAGCATGCGAATGGCTGTTTTGACTGTCTTGCGTAACTTCTCCAAATCCAATTTCCCGTTTTTGTAATGACGCGGTAAGTTGACAGAACCCAGATTGCATACGGCAATTTCACGGCGACTGGTGTTCAAAGTAATCTCCGTGCACAGGTTGGAAGAATGGACGACGCCGCAGTGTTGTTGCGGCGAACGTATATTACATGCATCCTTAAAAGTAATCCACGGATGACCTGTTTCATAAAGCATGGATAGCATCTTGCGCCAGAGATCCTTGGCTTTTATCTTTTTAAAATTTTGAAGTCGGCCGTCCGCCGCCATCTTTTCATACTTGACATACTTTTCCTCAAACTTCTTGCCGTAACATTCGTGCAGATCGGCTGTGTCGGAAGGAGAGAACAGCGTCCAGTCCGCGTCTCCCAGCAATCGTTTCATAAACAGATCCGGTATCCAGTTGGCGGTATGCATGTCGTGCGTGCGCCGCCTGTCATCACCCGTATTCTTGCGTAATTCCAAAAACTCTTCCAAATCCAAATGCCAGGTTTCCAGATAGGAACAAAGTGCCCCTTTGCGTTTGCCTCCCTGATTAACGGCTACGGCCGTATCATTGGCGACCTTAAGAAACGGCACCACTCCCTGAGATTTTCCGTTTGTACCTTTGATGTGAGAACCGATGGAACGCACTTTCGTCCAATCGTTGCCGAGCCCACCCGCCCATTTGGAGAGCATCGCATTATCACCGATTCCTTTATAAATGCCCGCCAAACTGTCATCTATGCTTGTCAGATAACAAGAGGATAGCTGCGGGCGCACCGTCCCGGAATTGAAAAGCGTCGGCGTAGAACTCATATAGTCAAACTGAGATAAAGCATTGTAGAATTCTATCGCCCATTTTTCGCGCTCCTGCTCCCGTATTGCCAAACCCATCGCCACACGCATAAAAAAGACCTGGGGTAATTCAAAACGAATATTTTCCTTATGCAAAAAATAACGATCGTATAAGGTTTGCAATCCCAGATAGGTAAAAGTATGATCTCGCTTTGCATCAATCGCTTTGCCCAGAACGGTAAAATCAAACTGCTTGAGTTCTTCGTCCAACAAGCCCATTTCTGTTCCCGCATGCACCGATTCTTCCAGGGCGACGGCATACACTTTCTTCAGGTTCCCTTTGTCCTTGACATCCAAGCCCAAGAAGTTCAATGTCTCGCCGGCAACCTTATGCAGAAGGAGCCTTGCTGTCACATAAGTATAGTTCGGGTCGGATTCAATAAAAGTTCGTGCCGTAGCGACAAGCATCTCCTCCATATCTCTCAGATTCATTTCCCGGTATAGACCGCGCACCGCTTCGTTACACAATGCCTGCGGATCCACATCTTCCAAACCGGCACAGATTTTTTCCATATCTTTCCGCAACACCGCATGCGAAAGAACCTGTTTTTTTCCATCCGGATAAACAATGGTTGTTGACTCTTCGGCGGGTTTTGCGTTCTGCTGCAGGATATCGCGTTTGCGGGTCTGTTCTTCGCGATACAAGACATAGCTGCGAGCCACTTTGTGTTCGCCGCTGCGCATTAAGGCAAGTTCTACCTTATCTTGTATTTCTTCTATATGAATGGCGCGACCGCTGTGATGACGCTTTAGAGATGCGGTAATTTGCCCGGCAAGTACCTCCGCACTCTCGTGCACCCGGGAAGAAATAGAAGCATGTCCGCCCTCAACCGCAAGATAGGCTTTTGAAATGGCTATGACAATTTTTTCCTCGTCATACGGAACAACCGCTTCGTTTCTTTTCACCACATAGAGCTTCCCCGCTTCAAAAAGAGTGGCGGTTGGCTCCTTGTCATTACCGGTTGACGGTGTTCTGTTCTCCGGTAATGCGTATGATGTCCCGCGCGATTCGGCGGAAATATCGTTTTTTGTCTTGGTGCGTTTATGCACCGGGGGATTAACTGACACGAGTTACTGTGTTACTGTTGTAGCCCGGACGAGGAGTACTGTCCGAACTTGTCGGACACCCCGTAATCAACTATCTTCCATACCGCTTTAAGCATCCCTTCATGCGAGAACATTAATATGAATATGCATAATAACAAACATATCCTCGTTCTCACAATCAGCCTCTCTCGCATTTGATCGGCACTGTTATCCGCAATCGCTAATAGTGCCACAATCAATTCTATAATTTTACGAAACATATCCTGAAAATAATTCTTAAAATTTTAAGATATTTATAAAATTAAATTATTTTTTGTCGGGCTCATGCGACTCGTCCCGATCCGATTCGACACCCGACAGACAGGTCAAACTCTTCACGAATCCTTCTCCCGTAACCCGCACCGTGCGAACACCACTTGCAGTTCTGCCTTGGATAGAAATTCCTTTCGCTGCCAATCGGATCAACTTGCCGTTATTGACAATCAGCATCAATTCATCATCATCATTCGCAACACAAGCACCCGCCAATTCTGTGTTGCGTTCGTTCATCCGCATAGCAATCATCCCTTTGCCACCGCGGCCGCGGATTGAGAAGTCCTCAATGCGTGTTCGTTTGGCATAGCCTGTCACAGAAACCGTAATCAGGTATTTTGCATCGTCCGCGGGCAGCATGCTGATTAATCTGTGTCCTTTCCCTAAGCGCATGCCGCGCACGCCGCCGGCACCCCGCCCTTGCGGGCGAAAAGATTCCATATTGCATCTCACACCAAGCCCGCCCGAAGAAACAAGCAAAATATTGCTCTTACCCCGGACGGAGAGCGCACCGACTACCCGGTCGTTGTCAAGCAATTTGATGGCGTTCAACCCGTTCGATCGCACAGAAACAAAATGGGTTGCCCGCAAGCATTTGACTCGCCCACTTTCGGTTGCCAACAAAATAAAGCGATCTTCATTCGCCGCAACATCTCGCCCTTGCGGGAAAAGCGTAATAATTTTTTCATCCGCACCCAACGGCAGGAGATTGGCAATCGGCTTCCCGCGCGCCAGCCGGCCCAGTTGGGGAATCTCGTGCACCGGAATACGATAAACGCGCCCGGTATTGCTAAAACATAAAAGCCAATCATGGCTGTCCGCGTTGACTAACTTCTCAATCGCATCTTCTTCTTTGATGCCGGTTGCGGTGATGCCTTGTCCGCCGCGCTTTTGTTGTTTAAACTCGGACAAGGGTTGGGCTTTAATATACCCGTTGCGCGAGAGCAAAATAGCCAGTTGCTCGGACTTGATTAAATCCAAGGCATCCGGATCACCTCTTTCAACAATAATTTCCGAACGGCGCTTGTCGCCGAATTGCTCTTTCATTTCCTCCAACTCTTCTCTGATTAAAGCCCGCAGTTTGTCCGGGTTCTTAAGGATACCGGAAAATTGTCCGATACGCTTAATGGTTTCGCCGTATTCGTCATAGAGTTTGCGTCTTTCCATAGAAGTTAATCTCTGCAATCGCAAATCCAGTATGGCTTGCGCCTGCTGCGGCGACATCTTGTAAAGAGTTTTTGTCCCTTCTTTTTGAATTCCATACTCCGGTCCCAAAGTATCCGGGCGACAGTCACCCGCTTTTGCTTTTTCCAAAATATCCGCGAGATCGCGCATGTCCCAAACTCGGTCCAATAGGGCCTGTTTGGCCTCGGCGGCGTTTCGTGACTGCTTAATCAGAGCAATGACCTTATCCACATTGGCAAGTGCCAGGGCGAGACCTTCCAGAATATGCCCGCGATGTTTGGCCTGGCGCAAAAGATACAATGTGCGCCGAATGACCACCTCGCGCCTATGGGAAATAAATTCTTGCAAAATACCTTTCAGCGTCAGGGTGCGCGGCTTGCCGTTTACCAGGCACACCATGTTAATCGGGAAACTGCTTTCCAATGCCGTATGCTTGTATAACAAGTTAATGATCAGACGAGAAATTGCCGTCCGGCTCAAATCAATTACAATACGCATCCCGTCCTTGTTGCTTTCGTCGCGCAGATCGACAATTCCTTCAATTTTTTTGTCTCGCACCAATTCGGCAATCTTGGTTAAAAGATCCGCTTTGTTCACTCTGTAAGGAATTTCTGTCACCACAATACGCGTCCGCCCTTCGCGCCCTTCACGATTCTCTTCCAGTTCGTGCCTGGCACGCATACGCACCTGCCCGCGACCTGTGGCATATCCGCGGACAATCTCACGACTGCGATAAATAAAACCGCCTGTCGGAAAATCCGGCGCCGGTATATGACGCATCAAGTCCTCGGTTTGAATATCGGGATTCTCCAAAATTGCCAGACAGCCGTCTATTACCTCACTAAGATTGTGTGTCGGGATACTGGTCGCCATGCCCACGGCAATCCCGGCAGTTCCGTTGATTAGTAAGTTCGGCACACGCGCCGGCAAAACGGACGGCATCTTCTCGCTGCCGTCATAATTGGCAACAAAGTCTACGGTATCCTTGTCCAGATCACTTAAAAAAGTATGCGAAATTTTTGTCAGCCGCACTTCCGTATATCGCATTGCGGCGGGCATGTCACCGTCCACCGAACCAAAGTTACCTTGACCATCCACCAGTCTGTAACGCATTGCAAACTCTTGTGCCATTCGCACAATCGTGTCATAGGCCGCTTTGTCACCGTGCGGATGATATTTACCGATGACATCGCCGACTATGCGGGCGGACTTTTTATAAGATTTGTCCCAATCGTTGTTCAGTTTATGCATCGCAAACAGCACCCGGCGATGCACCGGCTTGAGTCCGTCGCGCACATCCGGCAGCGCACGCCCCACTATGACGCTCATCGCATAATCCAAGTACGACTGCTTTAACTCGTCTTCTATGCTGACAAATTCCAAACCCGGTTCGGTTATTCCTTCATTCATCTGTCTTATTCCTTGATAACGAAATCATAAAATCAATGACCGGCCTGTGTTTCTCGCAGCACAATACCCGAAGATTGCCGAACCTTCGCCTTGTGCAGGTAAATCGACAAAATGCCGACAGCCGCGGGTGTTAATCCGGGGATACGCCCGGCCGCTCCCAAAGTAGGCGGCGACACCGAACACAGCTTTTCCAAAGATTCACCGGATAGCCCCTTAACGGATGCAAAATCAAAATTCGCGGGTATGGGCATTTCGTCTCTCGCCCGAACACGCCTTATCTCGGTTGCCTGTCTGTTGATGTAACCGTCATACTTGATCTCGGCTTCCACCCGGGCGGCAATTTGCACACCGGAGCCACCGTTTGGCAACAATGCTGCGATATGTGCGTATCGCACCTCGGGTCGCCGCAAAAGATCCGCCAGACGAACGGCCGTATCCGGCGGTGCCGCAAGCATAGCATGCAATCCGACCGCCTTGGCTTCGGTCGGCTTTAGAATTTTCTGTCTGAGAAAAGATAATTCGCCGTTGACTCTTGCCTCCTTCTTGCCAAATCTCTCCCAAGTTTGGGCGTCCAGCAAACCGAGGTTGTGGGCGGCGGGACGCAACCTGGCATCCGCATTGTCCTCTCGCAGCGACAATCGGTATTCGGCGCGACTGGTGAACAGCCGGTAGGGTTCCGGTGCTCCCCGAGTCGTTAAATCGTCAAGCATTACACCCATATAACTTGTGTCTCTGGCGGGCAACCAAGGTTCTTTACCCTGTGAACACAAAACCGCATTAATCCCCGCCACCAGGCCCTGGGCTGCCGCCTCCTCATAGCCTGTGGTTCCATTAATTTGCCCGGCAAAAAATAACCCTTTAACTGCTTCAGTCTGTAAAGACATTGACAGATCGCGCGGGTCAAAGTAATCATATTCAATGGCATAACCGGGTCGGGTGATGTGCGCCTTCTCAAACCCCGCAATAGAACGAATAAACCTTTGTTGGACCTCATAAGGCAAACTGGTGGAAATGCCGTTGGGGTAGACTTCCGCGGAATGAAGCCCTTCCGGTTCCACAAAAATACGATGATTATCGCGCCCCGCAAACCGGGCAACCTTATCCTCTATGGACGGACAATATCTGGGGCCCTTGCCTTGAACCTTGTCGCCAAAAATTGGCGAGCGGTGCTTGTTCGCGGTAACGATTCTGTGAGAACGCTTGTTTGTGGCGGTAATGTGACAGCATACTTGTTGCGGATGTCTTGCGGGAGTCGCATCAAAAGACATAGTGGGACGCGGCGAATCGCCCGGCTGTTCTTCCATCACCGAAAAGTCAATGGTTCGCTTGTCAAGCCGCGGCGGTGTTCCCGTTTTGAGACGACCGACACGAAACGGCAGGCGGCGCAGACGGCTGGCCAGGGCATTTGCCGGTGCGTCGCCGGCACGCCCGGCCGCTTGGCGTTGTTCGCCCTGGTAAATCATTCCGCCCAAAAAGGTCCCGGTCGTCAAAATCACCGCCGGGGCATATATCTCCTGTCCCCCGCCGGTCACCACACCGTGCACTCGTCCTCTGCGGACAATCAGGTCTTCCACTGTTTGTTGAAAGAGTTGCACATTATCGTATGCGGCAAGTTTTTGTTTAATTGCCAGTTTATACAGATCTCTGTCGGACTGAGCTCTGGTGGCTCGCACCGCGGGTCCTTTGGTAGAATTGAGAATCCGAAAGTGAATGCCGGCATCGTCCGCCGCCTGTGCCATCAGCCCGCCCATCGCATCTATTTCACGCACCAGATGACTTTTACCGAGTCCGCCAATCGCCGGATTACAAGACATTTGACCAATGGTGTCAAGGTTCTGCGTCACTAATAAAACCCTCGCCGACATACGACCGGCCGCAGATGCGGCTTCCACCCCCGCATGGCCGCCGCCGACCACAATGATGTCGTAAGTTATCCGATTAAGTGCCATCTGTTTTGTGCATTATTCAAAATGCCCGAAATGCCTAAAATGTCCGAAATGTTCATAGTATTCTTATAACCATCAATAATAAATGTTTTTCTCCCCCTCACTCGCCGAGTATATGAGATTTGCTTGCTTCTTATAATTCTTTTATATATCCAAAATAAAAACGACTCAGTCCAATACCAAATGCAAAATAAATCGGCATCCCGCTCCAAGGTCCCTTTCCGAGTTATTTTGAATCGTTTGGTAGTCAATCTCAAAGGAATTCTAATGGCACTGATTACCTTCTTTGATATTATACTTTATCGCCGCTGCGGATACTCGCTTCTCTCCAAGATTAAGAGCCGTAAAACATCTTTTACCCCTTCACCGCCCGAGTCCGTTGCCATCTCATTCACACCGAATCGCGCTCCCGTTTTTGTGCCACTAACACAAAAAGGAGCGGCCAAACAGGACCCGGATCCGCACAGATACTGGATTCAGGGAAATTTTCACACACCCTACAATCTGACTGTCAATCTCTCACTTTTTCTTGCGATTAAATACAATCTTAAAATTTTGGGAATTAATGAACAAGACTGTCGTTTGTTATCTTTTTCTCCGCGGATGATCATGCCTTATCCATCGGCAGAAATCGGGCGGGAGCAACTTATCAAGCACTTCGGAAAATTCTCGCCGGGGCGGGAAATGTCCGGATGCTATCGTCTCAACAAATTCGTCCGCATCAAAAATCCGCTGATTTGGACACTCTGGGCGGATACAAACCTGGCGAAGGAATTGCGACAAGACATTTTGACAAGTTATGACATAGTACCCGCTCCGCCCGTCAAAAAAGTAACTCGGGTTTTGTTGGTTTCCAGGGGACCCGCATACTTTCACAAAACCAATAACATCACTATTCGGCGTATTTTTAATGAATAAACTCTTTTAAATTATCTGCGTGAAAACTTGCAACCTTTGGGAATAAACATTGAACCCGCTCGTATGGAAGACCTTCCGCTGGAAGAGCAATTAAGACGCATCAACGAAACGGATATATTGATCGGCATGCACGGTGCCGGTCTCGGCCATATTCTGCTCACTCCGCCCAATAGCGCTCTGTTGGAATTATTTCCTTGTCATTTTGCACCGCACTATACATATACTTTTTATATGATGGCAGCCGGTCGCAGATTACACTATGCCCGCTACATTCAATCTTTTCCCTGGCGAGAATATGCCGGCTTTGCGTTTAGAACGAAAAAAGAAAGAGAGCCGCAAAATTACGCATTCATGCCGGGCGATTACAGTCGGATCTCGCCGAAAGTTATTTTGAGAAAAATCCGGCAACTCAAACATCGCATAGAAACACGCGGAAAGGACATTAAAAAAAATAACGAATAACGGATTTTTCATCCGTTGCCGCAAAACTAAGAGTACTTGGAAATGGTTTGAACCGGTGCCGCGGGCAGTCGGGTTCGGGATTTAATCAGATCTTTAATCTGTATATCGTCGTCACAGGTGTGCGTTCCACAAGTTCAAAATAATTCTTATCGTACTTGTTAAAAAAGAACATCTGAATGAAGTTGGCATTAAATGCTTCCGGTCCCATAACCAGAGCAATTCTGTAATAGGGTGACAGTATCAAAAAGAAGTTCCCTATCCCGCTTACGGGGAAAGCGACCATTTCCGAGTTCTGTCCTTTAACTTGATGATTGTATATGGTATTGATTTTGCCCACAACCTGCCCGCGTTGTCGCAGCTCCCCTGTGGTCAGGTCGGCGGTCATAGAATTCGGCAAAATGATCCTATTTTTTTCTCTGTCCACTCTGTAAAAATTCCCGACAATCAAGGGAGCACGCTGCTGCCTGCCACTTTCCAGACTGAGATCGCTAAAATAACGCACCACACCATAGATGCGTAACATTTGATAAGGCACATACAAATAGATGTCTCGGGTTGCATTATGCTGCAAAACATAATCGGGTGATGCCATGCTCCTAACGAATGTGCTCGGAGAAAAGTCCGGACGCCGGCCGCCAAAGAGTATACTGGTGGCTTTCTTTCCTCGCCCGCCGGCCTCGTATGCTTCCACAGATTCTCTGATTAAATTGGCAGCCAGTGCTTGCGAGGTGGAAGAAAAAGCCTTGGAAACAATATAATTGTCCTCGTTATGCTTGGCGCCGTTGATGATATTTTGCATGCCGGAATAATAGGACATCACATATCCGTAATCCCACCAAGATACAACATAGTCTTTCGGTGAGCCCTTTTTCTCCAATCTCTGCAACGCCTGAACTTGGGTCGGATGAGCGACAAACCTTGGTTGATTCTTGTAAGCGAGCCTTACCCCCGGATATAAAAATACGGCAAGCATAACAACAGCGAGCAGCCAACTGAAGTAATGGCTAAAATATTGTCGCGGTACATAGCGATGCACATAACGCTGTATTAAAAGTATGAAGAAACTCGCACCGATTGCCACAATCGGAATCAAGTAAACCACAAAACGAATGCCGCCCTGCAAGGCAAAACCGCCGACGCCCAACAGCACTCCGCCCACAGCCAGCACAGGATAACGCGCCAGCGCAAAAAAAGCACCGACAAAACCGAAAAGAAACATCCAGGTATAACCGATGGTCTCCCTGGCGAGTTGTTCCATATTGACCGTGCGTGCCTCCGCAATGGTTCCGGAAACTTGGTAATAATTCCAATTTCCGCCGCCACCACCGACGCCTCGTCCCGCATCGCCATAGTAACTCGTATAGAAACGAATAGTGCCGAAAAGCTGGTTATTCCAAAGAACATAGCCCAAATAAACGAGGGATATTCCCAACCACCATCTGCGATCTATCAAAAAATAATAGCGTCTGAGAAAAAACATCACACAGCCCAGAACCCCAACCAATAAAAATCTTTCATAATACTGGCGAAAATCCGGCGCAAGTGCCGATGCCATCAAGATCAACTCAAGCGGAAGAGTCGGCCGCTTAAAGTTTCTCATAAAGTAAATCAACATAATGACCAAATGCAGGGTCCCGGTAACCTGCACTTTATCCAACCAATCGGTCAATGCCACAAACAGGGATAACAATAAGACAGCGCGTAACCCCGGATTTAGGATCGCATAAACGCCTAACAGAATGAGCAAACACGGCACAGTAAGCACAAAGAAATCCGTATCAAAATAAGAAAAAGAGGTGCGTCGCAGAAAACTGGTGCCAACAACCGTAATCACAGCGGCAAAAAATCCCCAAATGGTGCTACCCAGCAAGCGGCCCAAGTAAATCAACGGCAATACGACCAGAGGCGGGAAGATGACCGGCAAAAAGACCGCCACCTGCTCTATCGTAAAAGGGGTGATTACATACCCCAGCCAAGCGAGCAAAACAAGAAGTCCGCGACCGGATATATCCTTAAAAAAGCGACTGTCCGCAAGCGAAAAGTCATTGACAACCGCTTTGACATAATTGGCAAACAGGTAGCCGTCTTCGGTGCTGATCATTGGAAAACCATCCAAGAGCATCGTCGGATTATCCAACGCCTTAAATAAGTAAAACAACCGGCAACCGGCACCGAAGGCATAGGCGATCAGTACCAATAACAAGGTTTGTTTGGCGGAAATTCTTTCTTTTTCCAACGAAAGAAGATTCTTAATCTGAATGGTAATAGTATCGGCAAATTGCATATCTTATATTTGTTTGTTTATTGCTTTAAAGTTATATCCGCTAAAATGATTGATTTTATTATAAGGTGTTATCAAGGCGCACACTCTCTCTGTTTACCGAGAGGCTGAATTTCAAAATGATCTTCTTAAATGCCCCTAAAAAAATGAATATCGGCAGGAACAAAAATCACTCTAATCCGTCTCCTCCCTGAGACCCATCGCGGTAACTTGAAAGCCCGCATCCACATATAACACTTCGCCGGTAATCCCGCTCGCCATGTCCGATGCCAAAAAAGAGGCGGCATCGCCAACCTCGCGTGCAGTTACATTGCGCCCCAGCGGCGAACGCCCGGCATTATATTTCAACATCTTGCGAAAATCGGCGATGCCCGAAGCGGCAAGTGTTCTGATCGGACCGGCAGAGATGGCATTAACCCGAATTTCCCGCTCACCCAAACTTGCCGCCAAATAGCGCACCGATGCTTCCAAACTTGCCTTTGCCAGACCCATCACATTATAGTTCGGCAGTGTTTTCTGAGAACCATAATAGGTCAGAGTCAGCAGATTGGAACCGGGGTTTAGCATAGGTGCGGCCGCCTTCGCCAAAGCAATAAAAGTATAGGCACTGATATCGTGTGCAATACGAAATCCCTCCCTGGTTGTTGCCTCGGTGAAATCACCCCTTAGTTGATCCTGAGGCGCAAAACCGACCGAATGCACAACCCCGTCCAAATTTTTGTACTTATCTTTAATGGCCGCAAACATTTCACCGATATGCTCGTCACTGCCAAGGTCACACTCAAAGCAGTCCTCCTTGGTGCTACCGCACAGGGCCGCTATCTCCTCGGTCCGACTGCGTAACTTCTCGTTTTGATAACCAAAGATTAACTTTGCACCGCACTCCTTCATGGACTCGGCAATACCCGCGGCGATGGACAATTTGCTTGCCACCCCGACAATCAATATCGTTTTATTTTGCAATAACTGTTTCATTTTTTCTTTTCATTGTTTATTATTGTTTATTATTATTTATTATTGTTCATTATCGTTCATTATTATAAAAACCGTAAAATCAGCCGAATACTCTCGTGGACAAATATCTGTCGCCCCTGTCACAAACGACGGAAACGATGACAGCATCTTTACTCTCGCAGGCAATTCGCAGAGCCACACTGGCCGCCCCGCCGGAAGAAATACCGCAAAAAATACCCTCCTTTCTTGCGAGCAGCTTTGCCGTCTCAACCGCTTCCTCTTCACTGACATCCCGGATTTCGTCTATATAAGTATCATCAAAAATACCCGGCATATAAGCCGACGGCCATTTGCGAATACCGGGTATATTTGCTCCTTCGGCCGGCTGCAAGCCGATAATCCGAATATCCTTATTTCTCTCCTTAAAGAACCTACTGCATCCCGTGACTGTTCCCGTAGTCCCCATAGAACTGACAAAGTGAGTGATTCGCCCCTCTGTCTGTCGCCAGATTTCCGGTCCCGTCCCGTGATAATGTCCCAACGGATTGGCGGCATTATTGAACTGGTCCAGTCTCTTGGCGTCACCGCGGCGCGACATCTCTTCGGCAAGATCGCGCGCACCTTCCATGCCCTCCTCTTGTGTCACCTCTATCAATTCTGCGCCATAAGCACCCATGATGTCCTTACGCTCTTGGCTGGCGTTGGCGGGCATAATTAAAATCATTTGATATCCCTTTAATGCGGCCGCCATCGCCAAAGCAATCCCAGTATTGCCGCTGGTCGCCTCTACCAGACGCTCGCCGGGGCGGATGGTCCCATCCCGCTCGGCCGTCCGAATCATATTAATTGCCGCTCTGTCCTTCACCGAGCCGGCCGGATTATTACCTTCCAATTTCAATAAGACCGCGTTGTCTGCTGTCCCCGGTAATCGTTGCAACCGCACCAAAGGTGTCTCACCGATGGTCTCTTCCAGAGTGACGAAATCCGCGCCTTTTGTTTGCGTTTTTTCTAACTGATTTGGTATCATCGTTGTTATTTTATGGAAGGATTTGCATGCCCTAAGTTATGGATAAGATAACACTCCCCTCTCCCTATGCGGCACTCTTGAATTCGATATCAAAAAAATAGCCCGCGGGAGCGAACTGTTGATTATGATATTCAATGCTCATCCGATTGGAATAATTTCGTCTTTTGAGCCGGCCAGGTTGGAAAAACCTGGAGCATGGTTATTCTCAGACGTCGGGGAAAGCGCCAGAGCACACGTAGGAAATGATGTAATAAGGGAAGCCATTTTTCCAGCCTGTCTCTCCAGGGCGGTCTGACAAGCAGCATCGGCCGTATATCTATTCCATCTATTGCAGAATTTTTCTGTAAATCTTCTTTTATCATGACAGCCTCCGGTTTTATGCCTGTAATTTTATAGCGATTATCATAGAAACCAAGAGTAAGCATCAAATCCAATGGAATGCTCATCGGCATAGCCAGAGAAAACAGACAGCGAACCCCTCGCCAAGAAACAACATAAGCATGACTACCAAGGGGAACATCAACAAAATGACCTATTTTAGTCGCGGATGTCACCTTCTTTTTTCCCCACAAAGAGACAGGGCAGCCTTCCTCTATCAAAGATCTGTAACCGGAGTAGTTAGTGCCAAGAAAAATCACTTCATACTCATCATAATAATGTTTTAACCCAAGGAGCACATCACCAAAATCCGGCGATAGTAACACATCATCTTCCAAAATCACTGACAGTGGGATTTTGTGTTGAAGGATATGAGCGTATATCTTGCAATGACTGAGAAAACAGCCTATTTCTCCTCTCGTCATATCGCGATCTATAATTGAAGATGACACTTGAAAGTTTTTTCCGCCGCCGGGCAGCATGAAACTTTTAAGATAGGCAGTATTATTCGTTGGCAATTCTTCTCTTTGATCCTTGAAATAGTTATAAGCAGCCGGAGCATCTGCCGTTATACCCTTGCCGTCAATGGCTTCAACCAGAGCGTAAGGAATATTTACTTTGCCAAGTTGTTCCAGCATGCTCTTGCGTCTTTTCACGCTGCGCGATAAATTAATGACGAACACCTGCGGATAACCCGCGGAAGCGAACTGTTGATTATGATATTCAATGCTCATCCGATTGGAATCATTGCGCCTTAAGCCGGCCGGGTCGGAAAAATCTGGAGCATGGTTGTCATCAGCCGGCGGCGAAAGTGCCTGAACGCCAGCCAGAAACCATGTAATAATGGAAACCGTTTCTTCAGATAATTTTTCCAAGGTATTTTCCCGGGTCCATAATCAGCCGAATTAACCCCGGGGTGCCTTTCTATCGTGGAATTTTTTGCAGGATCCTGCACTGCGACCTCAGGTTTTACGCCTGCAACTTTGTAGCGATTGTCATAAAGACCAAGAGTGAGTAACCAATCCAAAGGAACACTCATCGGCATAGCAAGAGAAAGCAGACCACAAGCCCCCTGCCTAGAAACCGCATAACCATGAGAAGCGAACGGGATATCAATAAAATGACCCAGTTTGGTCTTAGATGTCACCTTCTTTCTTCCCCACAAGTACATAGGGCAATTTTTTTCTATAAAAGATTTGTGCCGGAAGTAGTGAGTCCCCAGAAAAATAACCCCATACTCGTGATAATAATGCTTTAATCCAAGGAGCGTCTTGCAGAAATCCGTCGATAGCAACACATCATCTTCCAAGATCACTGACAGCGGGATTTTGTGTTCAACAATATGAGCATATATCTTGCAATGGCTGAGAAAACAGCCTATTTCTCCCGTTGTCATATCATGCTCTAAAATTGAAGATAGTATCTGATAGTTCTTACCGCCATTGAGGTAGGCAGTATTGTTCGCCGGCAATTCTTCTCTTTGATTCTTAAAATAGTTGTAAGCAGCCGGAGTGTCCGCCGTTATCTCCTTGCCGTCAACGGCTTCAACCAAAGCATAGGGAATATTCGCCTTGCCGAGTTGCTCCCGGATACTCTCGCGTCTTTCCGCACTGCTACGTAAATTAATCACAAAGATCTGCGGATAGCCGGCGGAAGCGAACTGTTGATTATGGTATGTAATGCTCATCCGATGAAAACAATTCCGCCTCAAACCTGCCGGATTGGAAGCATCTGAAGCATGGTTGTCCTCAGCCGTTTGCACAAGTGCTTGACCGCCTGCCTGACCGCCAACCTTGCCTGCCTGACTGCCAGCCAGAAACGATGTAATAACGGAAACCGTTTCTTCAAATAATTTTTCCAAGGTATCCTCCCGGGTCCATAGTCAGTCGAATTAACTCGGGGTTGTCTTTCTATCGTAGAATTTTTCGAAGGATCTTGCATGGCGATCTCAGGTTTCACGCCTGCAATTTGATAGCGATCGTCATAAAGACCAAGAGTGAATAACCAATCCAAAGGAACACTCATCGGCATGGCGAGAGAAAGCAGACCGCAAGCCCCCTGCCAAGAAACCGCATAACCATGAGAAGCAAACGGGATATCAATAAAATGACCCAGTTTTGTCGCGGATGTTACCTTCTTTCTTCCCCACAAGGACATAGGACAGTTTTTTTCTATAAAAGATTTGGGGCGGAAGTAGTGAGTCCCCAGAAAAATAACCCCATACTCATGATAATAATTTTTTAATCCGAGGAGTGCCTTGCAAAAATCCGGCGATAGCAATACATCATCTTCCAAAATCACTGACAGCGGGATTTTGTGTTGGAGGATATGAGCGTATATCTTGCAATGGCTGAGAAAACAGCCTATTTCCCCCGTTGCCATATCGTGATCCAGAATTGAAGATAGTATCTGATAGTTCTTACCGCCATTGAGGTAGGCAGTATTGTTCGCCGGCAATTCTTTTCTTTGACCCTTGAAATAGTTATAAGCAGCCAGAGTATCCGCCGTTATCTCCTTACCGTCAACGGCTTCAACCAGAGCATAGGGAATATTCGCCTTGCCGAGTTGCTCCCGGACACTCTCGCGCCTTTCCGCGCTACGGCGTAAATTAATCACAAAGACCTGCGGATAGCCAGCGGAAGCGAACTGTTGATTATGGTATGTAATGCTCATCAATAATAAAACAGGGGTCTTGCGTAGAAAACTTTATATTCCATCACACCATTTTAACTTAACTAAAATATTGCCCTAATGGCTAAAACGACGAAACTCTGTTCCCATTTGGTATCACAGGGACATTTCACAGATAGTATGTTGTGTCGGATCTTGCCGGATTTTTGCCGTTATCCTCTTACAATGCTTTACATCAATATCGCAGATGCAAATTAACCGGGAATTTAAGTAATACATTTACATCACAAAAGAATATAAATTATGGCTCGTTACATTGGGAAAGATGAGAATGGGGAAGACAAAAACATAACCCCTATTCTGAATGCGGTGGAATACTGGAAAAACAGATGCCTGCTCGCCAACAAATCCGTTTTCACGGATAAGGAACTCTGGACGCCGGAGAACTTTAAACATTTGCAAACCCACTATATTGAAAACTTGAACATTAAAAGAGGTCATTTCATTGGGAGTTTGGAGAATCAGTTAAAATCCGCCCCGCCGGAAGTAAAACAACTGGTCGCCGAAATCTACTGGTTCATGATGTTAATGTTGCCAAACTACACCAAAAGAAAGGATAGTAAAATCCAAGACATTAAAACAATATGGGAATGGTCGGGCCCGAAGGAAATTTTCCCCGAAACAGGACGAATAAACAAGATGCTCCTTGATTGTCTGCAGGATGGAATTGCCGAGTTCAAAATCATTATTGATTATGCATGGCAAGGACTATACTATTGCACTCTTTGGTTACAGGATTGGAAGTCAAAATCCCAGACAGAACAAGAGGACTTGTTATGGGGAGATCCACGGGAATGTTGCAATCCTTGGAAGTTTGGCAAATACTTGCAAACATGGGAAGAATCGCACAGTGTTCGGGTGGAGCGGGAGACGCGGCAACAGGGTTCAACTATCAAACTATACAACACCGCAATTCGCCACGCCCTGTTGTATCTCCTATTCCCGGATTACTATGAACGAATACTGCACCGAAGCCATCATGCGGCGATCATAATAGCATGGGGCAGAATAAACGAGGCGAAAGAAAAGAGCGAGAACAGACTGGAAAACGACAAATTACTGTATCTGATACGCAAAGAAGAAGAGAATAAACTATTTGTAAATAACAGCGCGAAAAAAAGCTTTGACTTTTACGAAGCGGGATATAAGGAAAAGTGGCATAAATTGTATAAAGCACTATATGGCAGTAAGGCATAAAAACCCTGTTCGTGATCGCTTCAAGTGAATAAACCCAAAGACCGAGAAACCGGTTTTGTTCAGATGCATCTTGCTTCGTTTGTTTCCGGTTTGTTTGCGTAAAAACTCCCCCCAAGTTGTGTGTAGGTTGCATGATTAAGTTGCATTGGAAAAAATACTTTGAATATGAGGTATATATGAAGCCAAACGAATAAAGTTTGTTATATATGAAAGAAGCCACTCAAAATGCTTGCCCCCCGAAAAACGAGTAAAATACATCTATCACCGCCATTAACTGAATGGCGGATTAAACATTAAGAAATAGAAAAATAAAAATCATTATGTCACGATACATTTGGGAAGGAGCAGACTCCACACCCGTATTAACAGCAGCCGAATACTGGAAAGACCGCTGCCTCCTCAACAACAAATCTGTTTTCACGGACAAGGAACTCTGGACACATGAGAACTTTAACGTCGGTTTGCAAAATGCCTTTATCGAAAACTTGGACACCGGCACCGGAACTTTTATAGAGAAATTGAAATCTCATTTAGAATATGCCCCCGGAGAAGTAAAGCAATTAATGGCTGAAATTTATTGGATCATGTATCTTCTAAAAAACGGAAAACCGGAAACAAAAATAAAAAAAATCAAAGAAATTTGGAGATGGTCCGGTGAAGAATTGGATGACAAGAAAATAAAAATTCAACAGTATCACTTGACAGACACACTGGGTGGTCTCATAGGGATAGGGACCGGTTTCCAAACACATATCCATCGCGAACTCTACTATTTCATTCTTTTCTTTCAGAAATGGACATCCAAAAACCGGACAGAAAAAGAGGCATTGCTAAGCGATGCGTGGAAGTTTGGAGAATATCTAGAGAGATGGGAAAAAGAACAAGAGAAAAAAAGTTTACCCATAACAATGAACCGCACTACTCGCCATGCCCTTCTTTACACCCTGTTCCCGGATACATATGAAGCGATTGTGGCCATTGATCCCAAGCGTCAAATTGTAAAAACCTTTGCCAAAGAGTCTGCCACTCACAAAACCAAGATAGAGATTGATCGTATGCTCTTTGACATAAGAAATGACCTTGCCAAAGAAGAAAAATGGAAAAATGGCTTTACTTTTTACCAGCCCGAATTAAAAAAGAAATGGCGACCCGGTGAGATACAAAATCATGATACGGAGATCGCATATCCGCTAAATCAGATTTTGCAAGGCCCTCCGGGGACAGGCAAAACTTATATTACCAAAGAAATAGCGGTAAAAATTATTGACGGACCGGATATCCCGGGAGACAGAAAAAGTATTAATACTCGCTATGAAGAACTAAGAGATGAAGGCAAGATTAGGTTTGTAACATTTCATCAGAGTTATGGCTATGAAGATTTTGTGGAAGGTATCAAGCCGAAGATGGTTGAAGGGAATATTGCTTATAGAGTTGAACCGGGTATATTCAAAGAAATTTGTAGTATTGCACAAAGAGGCGAAGAAGATTATTTTGGCGACGCAATTGAGAGTATAGAAGAATTGCGCCAAGAATCCAAAAATAAGATTTTATCGGGTTTTGCAACTATTTGGCACAAGAAAAAATTTAATATAGTGGATAAAAGTAAAAACACTTTTTACATCATACCCGAGAGTAGCACGAACAATAATCCAAACCCTGTACCCATACCTGTATCCATAGAAGGGGTAAGAACACTATATATGACCGGTGAATACGACGGTCATTTTCCTTCTTATGTCCGTGGAGTTTATGATTACATGCGTGAGAAGTTAGACCTTAAAGAATATAAACAAAGCGATGTCTTACCGGGAAACTATGTCTTGATTATTGACGAGATTAACCGCGGAAACATTTCCAAAATTCTGGGCGAATTAATTACTCTGTTGGAAGAGGACAAACGCATCGGGAATGACGAAGCATTAAGCGTCACTCTGCCTTATTCTCAGGAGTTATTTGGTGTCCCAAACAATCTCTATATAATCGGCACGATGAATACGGCGGATAGGTCTATTGCCTTTCTGGACACGGCACTAAGACGCAGGTTTCATTTTGAGGAAGTGATGCCGGATCCTACGCTCTTAAAAGAAGTAAATATCGAAGGCATAGAAATCGAAAAACTTCTCGAACAGATCAATAAAAAAATTAAGAAACTTCTGGACCGGGATCACCAAATTGGTCACAGTTATTTTTTAAAACTTAAACAATTATCCGGAAAAGACGCTTTCGAAAAACTACAAGAGATCTTTGAACATAACATCATCCCCCTTTTACGAGAGTATTATTTCGAACAAGACGATGATATTGCCGAGATTCTGGGTAAGGGTTTTTGCAAGACAAAAGAAGGCAAGATGATGCTCCGCGAAGGACAGGAGTTAAAAGATGTTTTAAATAAGCCGGGAAGTTATCAAGAAATCTATAAAAACGCAGAGAACAAAAAATCGGACGATGACAACGGATGAGCGGCTTCCATTTAACTGTCAGAGAGTTTGGGTACATTCATTCAAGCAGTAAAAACATTGGCAAAGAACGCCTTAACAAAACACGCTTTAAAGAATTAAAAACTTGTCTTTGCAAATATAACGACGAACACGCCAAACAACTCTTTGGCATAGGAGATCAGAAGTTACAAGCTCGCGGATTCGTCGGCACCATAGAAACCCCGGGTGGCACGTCGGTAGAAGTTCTGCCCAAAATTGATCTGGGACAGTCTGCGGAAAAGAAATCTCAACCGGAAAAAGACGAAGACACACGCGAAATCTTTCTCAAGATGCTTGCTGCCTATTTGGCAAGAGACAAGATGATTCAAATTGACGATGTCCATATTGAGACCCATAAGAACTTGCCGTTGATGGATTTCTTGTTAATTCTGTTGCATGCGGAGGTTACCAAACTGCTGCGCCGCGGCCTGGCACGTGCCTATGTCACCAGGGAAGATAACCTATACCGATTCAAAGGCAAGTTGGATATGAACCAACATCTGCGTCATAACTTCGCACACAAGGAGCGATTTTATGTCCGGTATGACGAATTCACCCCGGACAGGCCGGTCAATCGGGTCATCAGGGCCGCCATAGAAGTAGGATTAATGTTGGCAAAGAATACGGCGACTCGCAATAAGATGATGCAGATCCTTCCTTATTTTGACGGTGTCCGCTCTATTACACATACACAGGCACAGGATTGGCGGGAAGAGGACAAACGCATCCATCTGCAACGCAACATCCGCGATTACTACACCACCCCGCTAAAGCTGGCGCGTCTTATTTTGTCAAGATGGCATCCGGCCGGTTGGCGGGCACAACAAAAACTGTATTCTCTTCTGTTTCAGATGCACGATGTCTTTGAATGCTATGTTGCCGAAAAGTTGTCCGGCTTCGCGCAAGATCAAAACTACAATCTCAAATCGCAAGACCAAAGTCACTATTTAATGAAAGAAAAGAAAAGTAACGGAATCAGTTTTCAAATGAGGCCGGATATGGTGATGCGACCCGGGTCCCCCAAAAATTCACCCGACAACCGGGCACTCCTCATACTGGATACCAAGTGGAAAATCATCAATACGAAAAACAAGGAAAGCAATTATGGCATCTCGCAGGCGGATCTTTATCAACTGTATTCTTATGGTATGCGTTATGCACGTGCGGAAAAACGACCTGTGTCCTTGGCACTGCTTTACCCGGAGAACAAGAACTTTCAGGACACTGTTCATTTACGCGAGCCTTTCGAAGAAATGAAACAACAAAACGCCGACAATTTGAACCGCGGGCTTGATTTGTACATCGTTCCGGTCGACCTGTCATCGGCATTGGAGGCAGGACCGGCCAATAAGGTTCTAATAAAAACAGAAAAGGAACTGAAAACAATCATCAAACAGGCATCACAACATCCATCCCCTGCAGGCCCTAACACCATAACGTCCTAACGCATTAAGTCCTTGTGATCGGCAGTGGCCTTTCTCACAAAGACATTGACCCTAACACCATAACGTCCTAACGCATTAAGTCCTTGCACGCAACCGGGTAGCAAGACACATCATCAATCGGGCACTCACTTTTTCCAATGATTACCGTCACTGCCCTTGGCGTTTTGCACAACCCATATCAAAATCCTTTATAACTTATAAGTAATACCAATAAAAAATGCCGGGCAAAATTTCCAAACAAACGACAGTGACACAGGTGATGCTGCATGTCTTACTGGCTGTCCTGCCTTTAACTGTTGCACAGATTTTATTTTTTGGCTGGGGTGTCCTAATCAACATTCTCGTGATCTGTGCGGTCGCTCTTGCCACGGAGGTCGCCTGCCTTGCCATCGCCCGCAAGAACATCCCGGACGCCCTTGCGGATCTGAGCGCCCTTGTCGGCGGTGTCCTGCTCGCACTTTGTCTGCCTCCCCAGTTACCTCCTGCGGAACTCGCCTTGGGTGCCGTGTTTATGATAGTGATCGGCAAGCACATATACGGCGGCCTGGGAAACAACCCGTTCAATCCGGCCATGCTCGCCTATGCGATGCTTCTTTTAAGTTTCCCCGTTGCGATGACTTCTTGGCTGGAACCCAAATTGCTAATCTACCTGAATGATCTGACTCTCTTACGACTAAAATTGATCGGCGATGCGACCGCACCGGACGGCATGACAGGCGCTACCGCCTTGGATGCTTATCGCGGTGTCTTTCAGCAGGAGGCGAAGCCGGTATTTGGCACATGGTGGAGTTCGGGAGATGCCTCCGCACATTCCTCCGCGCATTCCCCCGCACATTCCCCCGCACATTCACTGCCCGCGTTTCTCTTAATGAATCTGATGTCTGTCCTGGGCGGTGCCTGGCTACTTTGGAAAAGAATCATCACCTGGCACATCCCGCTGGCACTTTTGGCCGGGCTGCTGCTGCCGAGTTTAGTGTTTGATCTGTCGGGCGGCCCCGCTTTCCCGCCCGTCTGGTTTCACTTGGTGTTCGGTGCCGGGCTATACGGCGCGTTCTTCATCGCCACGGACCCGGTATCCGCCGCCACAGGCTACAGGGCCCGGCTCATTTATGGGTTCGGCATAGGCATCATGACATATATCATCCGCACATGGGGCGGATATGCGGATGCAATTGCTTTTGCGATTCTGTTTTTTAATGTGGCGGCCCCCTTCATTGACAAGTATACGCGCCCTCTGCCGACCGGTTATCGCGCTACGGCCCGGCAGTCTGACAAAAAATAAGACACAAAATATCCGCACAGAAAAAAATTGAAACATTTAAAAAGAACACAGGCAGCCCAAAAGGAATGGAATAGACGGAACATATGACAAACAAAGACTCACAGAATAAAAGCGGATTAACATCGCCGTTCATCCCGCCCCTGTCCAACGCGGCCGCGCTCGGTGTGTTTGCCCTGCTTACGATGAGTTTGGTGTTCGCTTTTTATGTGCTCACTCTGGAACCGATTGCCCGCGGCAAAGCGGAATACGAGCGGCAGATTCTGCTTGTGCTGGGCTCCTCGTTTGGCAAGGAGGACGAGTTGCAATTCTCAGGCAAGGGCAGCCCGACAGCCGGGTATGACATTCTAAAAAACGGCGTGCCCGTCGGGACGATCCTTCCCGCAAGAACGGACGCGGGTTACAGCGGTAACATTGAGATGCTCGCCGCCGTTGCAAACAACGGCTCGCTTGTCTCGTTGCGCGTCACCGCTCACTCGGAAACGCCCGGTCTGGGCGACAAGATTGACCGCGAAAAATCCGACTGGGTCCTGCAGTTTAATGACCGCACCGCGGATACTGTCTGGCAACTGAAACAAAACGGCGGAGATTTTGATTCGCTGACAGGCGCCACTATTACATCCCGGGCGGTAGTCAATGCCGCCGCCTCTGTCGTAAAAAATGTAAAATAACCCTTACCGAAAAATGAAATACATCATCGCCAACTGGAAATCAAACGGCAATCAACAAGCGATTGCCGAGTGGTGTCAATTAACCCGAGCAAAGTTTGAACCGCGCGAAGATCGACGGTTTGTCATCTGTCCGCCCTTTGTGTATCTTTCCTTGTTTCGTGAACTTCTCGGCGAACTATTGGAACGGCAGGAAATCTTTCTCGGCGGGCAAAACCTCAGCCCCTACGGAAGCGGTGCCTACACGGGCGAAGTGCACGGCGGCATGCTCGCAGATCTCGGTTGCCGTTATGTTCTCACAGGACATTCGGAAAGGCGCGCCCTGTTCAACGAAAACGATGACCTTTTGTTTGCCAAATTGGAACTGGCGGAAAGTCAACATCTCACTTCCGTGTTCTGCATAGGAGAAACAGAAGACGCATATCGTGCCGGCAAGACGGACGCCGTTCTTAAAGAGCAACTCAGACCGCTTCTGCGTTTTTTGTCGGCCGGCAAAAAGATTGCCCATCCGCCCCGGATCGCTTACGAACCCGTCTGGGCGATTGGCACCGGCCTGGCGGCATCTCCCGAACTCGTCAATAAGATTCATACCAACATCAAACAAGATGTTCGGCAGCAAACAGATTATGAGCCGGCCGTGCTTTACGGTGGCAGTGTCAAGGCCAACAACTCGGTCGGGTTTATCTGCCAACCGAACATTGACGGCCTGCTGGTTGGGGGATCCTCGTTGGATGCGGCGGAAATTCTTTCCGTTTATTCTTTATAAATAAAACATTCTCCAAAGTGGTAAAATAACCCAATGGACTTTTACGGAAGCAGTTTTTCCCGGAAACATTTTTGGAGATGTTTTTGGAAACCGGGAAGAAACGATTTATGCGAACAGTCGCGCCCGTCTTCCTATTTTTTATATTTCGCCTTTCGTCTCCATGCTCTTTTCCATGCTCTTTTCTACTGCTCTTTTCCACTTCTATGGCGAGAGAACAGGATGGAAAAATCTTTTATCTTTAATAAGCCCAATCTCTATATTTAATCATTAAAAAATAAAAAACAAAAAAACATGAACACAACCAATTTACACGACCGGATCATCGTCATAGACGGTTTGATCATCTCTCGTTGGGAGGAATCCGTTTTCCGGGACATGCGACGCGGCGGCATTACCGCTGCCAACTGCACAGTGTCCGTATGGGAAGGCTTCCAAGAAACAATGAATAATATTGCCGCCATGCGCGGCCATATTGCCAAACATTCGGAAATACTGTCGCAAGTAAAAACGGCGGCGGATATCCGAACGGCAAAACAAAAAAACAAGACCGGCATCATCCTCGGCTTTCAAAATGCGCATGCGTTTGAAGACAAACTTGGCTACATAGACCTGTTCAAACAGGTCGGTGTCAGCATCGTTCAAATGGCATACAACACGCAAAATTTAATTTGCACGGGCTGCTACGAAGAAGACAAAGGCCTTTCCGATTACGGCAGAGATGTTGTGGCGGAGATGAATCGGGTCGGTATCCTTTGCGATCTCTCGCATGTGGGTGCCAAGAGTGCCCGCGATATCATAGAAGCATCCCGCCAACCTGTCTGCTATTCGCACTGTCTGCCGGCGGGATTAAAGGAGCATCCGCGCAACAAGAGCGACGCAGATCTGAAGTTCATCGCCAAAAGGGACGGCTTTGTGGGGGTGACGATGTTCGCCCCGTTCTTGCCCAAAGGAGTCCATTCCACAGTCGGCGACTATGTTGCCGCCATTGACTATGTGGTCAACATCGTCGGCGAGGAGCGGGTTGGCATCGGCACGGATTTCACCCAGGGTTATGGTCCCGATTTCTTTGATTGGATTACCCGCGACAAAGGGTACGGACGCAAACTGACGGAGTTTGGCGAAATTGTCAACCCCGAGGGTATGCGTGTCATAGGCGATTTTCCGAATCTCACCGCGGCCATGCAAAAGGCCGGCTGGTCGGAAACCAAGATTGAACGCTTGATGGGATTGAATTGGGTGAATCTCCTTGAAGAAATCTGGGGTGAATAAACCGTCTCTTCCGATTGAAGTTGACGCCAAGACGGGCGTATGGCAGACGGACGGCCTGCCGATGCTGTATGTCCCGCGGCATTTTTTCGTCAATAACCACGATGCCATTGAGCGGATTATTGGCAGAGAAGAATATGAAAAAATTCTGGGGCAAGCCGGTTACAAATCCGCTTATCAATGGTGCACCCACGAAGCCCGGCAACACGGGTTGAAGGGAATGGATGTCTTTCGGCATTATCTGCAAAGGCTATCCCTGCGCGGTTGGGGGCGTTTCTCTTTTGTTGCGGGGCGGGATAACCATCACAATCCGCCTTTGGTCATTCGTTTGGACTATTCCGCTTTTGTTTTGCATGCGCGCAAGTTTCCCGAACCGGGCAAAAAAAGCAGCGAAGGCAAGACGCTTTGCTATATGTTTGCCGGCTGGTTTGCCGGGGCTGCGGACTGGGTGGCGGAACAGGACGATAAACCGGATGATTTTCGTGCCTTTCAATGCCGGGAGACGCATTGTGCATTTGGGGGCGCATTTGGGGGTGCCTTTGAGGGTGCCTCCGGGAGCGCATGTGAGGATACAGTTTCCCCGGAAGACGCGGCACCGGAAAAAGATTTTTGTTTATACGAAATAGGTCACACATAGCCACACACAGCCATGTCTTACAAACACATTTTCACTCCAATCACTCTCAACAAAGTAACGATTACAAATCGTATCATCAGCACCGCACATGCGGAAGTCTATGCAGAAAACGGATTTCCCAAAGAGCGTTATATCAAATATTACGAAGAAAAAGCCAAAGGCGGCTTGTCGCTTGCTATCTGCGGCGGCTCCAGCCCGGTCTCCAAAGACAGTCCATGGGAATGGTGGAGTTCCGTTCGCCTGGCAACGGACGAAGTGATTCCCCATTTGGCGAACTTGGCCGATGCCATGCATAAGTTCAAAGCCAAAATCATGATCCAAGCCACCCACATGGGAAGGCGCACCAATTACTTCGGCAACCACTGGCCGCATCTTGTCAGTCCCAGCGGGATTCGCGAACCCGTCCATCGCGGTTTTTGCAAGACCATCGAAAAACACGAGATCAAAAGAATTATTAAGGATTATGCGGATGCTACGGAGCGTGTTCGTCAATCCGGTATGGATGGCGTCGAGATCTCGGCGGCCCATCAACATCTGATTGATCAATTCTGGAGTCCCCGCAGCAATAAGCGCACGGACGAATACGGCGGCGACTTAAAAAAACGGATGCGTTTCGGCAAACAGGTATTTGAAGCCATTCGCGAAAAAGTGGGCGCCGATTTTTGTGTGGGCCTGCGGATGTGCGGCGATGAGTTTCATCCGGACGGTTTGGACCACGATACCCTTAAAGACATCGCTCAAGAAATGGCAGAGACAAAGATGATTGACTTCATCAGTGTTGTCGGCTCCGGCGCGGACACACATAACACCCTGGCGAACTGCATGCCTCCCATGGCTCTGCCGCCCGAACCCTTCTTGCATCTGGCGGCGGGGATTCGCTCCCGCGTGAATATTCCGGTCATGCATGCCCAGGGTGTGCGAGACCCGCAACAAGCGGAGCGGATTCTGGCACAGGGCCTCGTAGATCTGGTCGGCATGACCAGAGGGCAGATCGCGGATCCGCATCTGATTAACAAGATTCGCGACGGACAAGAAACGCGCATCAAACAATGTGTGGGGGCAAACTATTGCATTGATCGGCAGTATATGGGTTTGGATGTTCTCTGCGTTCAAAATGCCGCCACCGGGCGCGAACAAACCATGCCGCACATCATCGCCCGAAGCAACAAAAAGATGCGGCGTATTCTGGTGGTTGGGGCCGGACCGGCCGGGCTGGAAGCGGCGCGTGTCAGCCGCGAGCGGGGACACGCGGTCATCCTCTTTGAAAAGAACGAGGAAATTGGCGGGCAGGTGAACCTGGCGGCGCGGGTGCCGCAAAGAGACCAGATGGCGGGAATTATCCGCTGGTATGATTTGGAACTTAAGCGTTTGGGAACGGATATTCGCCTCGGCACAGCAGCCGATGCTTCGGCAATCAAAGCCGAAGAGCCGGATATTGTTGTTTTGGCAACAGGTGGTCTGGAAAATATTCATTCGGAGAAAAAGTGGGGGCATGCGGAAGGTTTGTCCGTCTCTTCTTGGGATATCCTCAACGGAAAGGTGAAGCCGGCAAAAAATGTTTTGATTTATGACGGTATGGGACAGCATGCCGGTGCCGGGCTGGCAGACTTTGTTGCGGCAAAAGGCGCGCAGGTAGAAATAATCACGCCGGAAACAAAGGTAGCAGACGATGTCGGCGGAACGACTTTTCCGATTATGTATCGGCGTCTGTATGCACAGCAAGTCATTCTCACGCCCAACTATTGGCTGATTGAAGTTTACAAAGAAAAAGATAAGTGCATCGCGGTCATACAAAACGAATACACGGATGCCGAAGAGGAACGCGAGACAGACCAGGTGATCATAGAAAACGGGATTGTCCCAAACGAAACACTCTACCATGCTCTGCGGGAAGAATCGCACAACAAAGGGATTACCGACATTGAGGATCTCTATGCCAACAGACCGCAAAAATGTTTGGAAGCGGGAGCAAAAAAGGGATTTGTGTTGTTTCGTGTCGGTGATTGTATTTCCATGCACAACATCCACGGTGCCCTTTACGATTCGTTGAGACTATGCAAGGATTTCTAACACAATATCTGCCCTATCTGCCCGCCCTGCTGCTTGCCTTGGCAGTGCTTGGTTTTGCGGCCGGGATTCTAAAGCGCGTCCGATTGTGGCGACTCGGGCGACCGGAACCCAAACCGGAGTGGAAACTTCTGTTAAGAATTCCCAAACGGTATCTGGTTGACCTGCACCACATTGTGATGCGCGATCCCTATATCGCCCATACACATGTAGCCGCAGCCGGCGGAGTGGTGGCATCGATCATCTTGATGATCCCTCTGTATGTATTCGGTATGAATTCCCAAATTGTTTATGCCTGTTTTTTTATTGCCCTGCTGTCCGCCCTCATCGGCGGTGTCTTTGTGTGGAAGCGGCGAGCCGGCAAGCCATCCCGGTTGTCGCGCGGCAAATGGAACGGCGTCCCAATTGCCCTCCTCTCTTTTGCCATGGGTTTCGGCGGCTTAACACTCATTCATGCCGGCTATATTGCGACCGACAATCTGCACCCACTCACTCCGATTCTGTTGTCTCTTCTTGCCGCGTTGGGTATTTTGGAAATTGCCGGCGGGAGTTTGCTCAATCGTCCTTTTAAGCATCTCCTTTCCGGTTCCTTGCATCTGGCATTTCATCCGCGCCAAGACAGATTTAAGAAAAAGGGATTTTTATCCGCCTCCCTGAAACCGGTGCAATGGCCGACCGACCAAGACAAGAGCCCGGGTGTCCAAACACTCCGAGATTTCGAGTGGAATCGCTTGCTCAGTTTTGACGCATGTGTGGAATGCGGAAAATGCGAGGAAGCCTGTCCGGCCTTTGCGGCCGAACAACCGCTCAACCCCAAAAAATTGATTCAAGATTTTGTTGCCGGCATGGAGAACCGCAATGACCTCTCCTATGCGGGCAGTCCGACACCGGGCATCGCCCTCGGACAGCACGGCGGCAACGCGGACAGCCCCATCGTCTCCGAACTTGTGGAAGAGGATACCATTTGGTCTTGCACCGGTTGTCGCGCCTGTGTCCGGGAATGTCCGATGATGATTGAACATGTGGATGCCATCACAGACATTCGCCGTGATCTGACAATGCGCCGCGGCAATATCCCCGAAAAAACTTTTGAGGTATTGGAAAACCTGCGACACACGGAAAACCTCGGCGGACATGACCCCAAACAGCGAGCCAACTGGGCTTTGGATCTCGGAGTGCGGGTGTTGCAGGACGGCGAAGAAACGGAAGTTTTATTCTGGCCGGGCGAAGCCGCTTTTGAATTAAGACATCAAAAGACGCTAAGACTTGTGGCGCAGTTGCTGCAAAAAGCGGGCACAGAATTCGCCATACCGGATCTGCGCGAAGCGGATATCGGCGATTTCGCCCGCAGAGTTGGCGAAGAATCTTTGTTTGAAAAAATGGTCCGCAAGAACATACGACTGCTTGCTTCTTATCAATTCAAGAAAATTTTGACCGCGGATCCGCATGTATACCACTCTCTGAAAAACGAGTATTCCCAATATGGCGGTCATTATGATGTTTATCATCACACCGAATTTCTACTGCAACTGCTGGAAGAAAACAAACTCACCGTTCGGGAAAAAATTTCCGACAAAAAGTACACCTACCATGACCCTTGTTATCTGGGACGATATAACGGTATTACGGATGCGCCGCGCAAACTACTGCAAAAGATCGTTACGGATGCAACCGAGATGGAACGCTCCGGCATGCGTTCGCGCTGTTGCGGCTGGGGAGGCGGTGCCGCCTTTTCGGACATTCCGGGCAAACGCAGGATACCGGACATGCGCATGGAAGATGCCAGACGCACGGGAGCGGAAACACTGGTTGTTTCCTGCCCGAATTGTATGACTATGTTAGACGGTGTCACAGAACCCGGTCCGGAAGTTGCCGACATCGCGGAAGTTACCGCACGCGCGGTTAGCCTGTGAAACGCCTCAGACGCCCGGATCCGCACGCCGAAAACAAGGGGTTTCTCGGCTCAAGCGGTCGCAAACGCATTGCCCGCGGCAAAAGCCGTACCGCACAAAATGCATCCGCCCCGCTGTCTTCTCACGCCCGGAAAGAACACAAACCCACAATCGTTATTCGGGAGCCAAAACAATATATCCTGGTTTGCTTACACAGCCGGGATGGTGTCCTCTCCAATCTGGATCGCGAAGTCCTTTATGTCGGTCGTGTCTTGGCGGGGCGCACACAGGATACGGCGGTGGCGGCGGTTATCTTTGGCAAGATCGCGGCGGACTTAAAAAATTACGGCGCCGACAGAGTACTTTGCTTGGACGAAGACAAGTACGACGGCTATGCGCCGGAGGAAAAGATCGACCAATTGGAAAAGTTAATAAAAAAAATAAAACCGGAACATATCCTGTTCGGCGAAAGCGACGCAGGGGACAGCGATCTCGCTCGCCGCTTGGCGGTGCGCACCCAAATGAGTATCGCGCCGGGTGTCATTGAACTGGACGATGAAACGGTTCGGCGTTTTTGTGATAACGGTTGGCAGGAAGGCACGCACAAACTCACCGACATCTTGGTTCTAAACAGCGGGACCGCGGAAACGGATTTTGATTTTGAAACCGAAGCCAAACCGCTGGCAACCGCCGACAGTGATACGGTGGCAAACTCGGCAACGCCCGCCGCCGGTATCACCGGGAGCATGCGTACCCTGTCCGCCGCGGAGGTGCCTTTGGAAGAAGCCAATTTCATTCTTGCCGGCGGTAACGGCATTAAAGATTTTGACAAGTTTTTACGATTGTCCAAAGCGATGCAAGCATCGGTCGGTGGCAGTCGGGTTGTGGTAGATGACGGCAAGTTACCGCGTTCCTGTCAGGTGGGTGCCACAGGTAGCACCGTCAATGCGGGGGTTTACATCGCGGTCGGTATCTCCGGTGCCGTCCAGCATCTGCAAGGAATAAAAGACTGTCGCTATGTTGTGGCGGTCAATACGGATGACAGTTGCGATATGGTCAAACGAGCGGATCTGGCTGTCATTTGTGACGCCGGCGAATGGATGGATGCCATGCTTGAGTTGATCGGCGAAACCCATCACAAGAAACAAGTGGCATGAACCCTGTCAAACCTTTGGTCCTGCTCAGCCTGGCAAAACACCCCTTGTCCGGCAAGGAAATTTGTTCGCCCAACGATCTGCGCGCTCTGTCTTTGGTGACCGAGGCATTCCCGGATTTTTCCGCGCTGCATGTCGGCGCCCCCGGGCATCCCGCTTTGCACACATATCTTGGTTATGGCATCCCGGCGCTTGATGTCATCAAGACCGAAAAAACGGACGAGACTGTCCATTCTCTTGCGGAATACCTTTCCAAAAACAAACCGGCGCTTGTAGTTGCCGGGATGCGGGCCCTTGGCGGCATAGGCAGTGGTCTCCTGCCCTACATGCTGGCGGAAAGGTTGGGCTATCCGCTCATTTCCGGCATCGTTTCCATTAAGGAATCAGCAGGCAAACTGCACTGCTCTCAATATCTGCCCAAAGGTCGGCGCAGAGACTTTACGGTGGCACCGCCTCTGTTTGTTACAGTGCATCCCCGGGCATTCCAAAAAATTCAATATGTTTGGGCAAGGCAACACAAAGGTGAGATTCGGGAAGTTTCTTTTAATAACTCCAACCCCACCGGCACCCGCACCGCTGACTCCGCCTCTTTCAATTCGCCTCTGTCGGCGAATTGGCATTATGCGCCCGCCCAAAAGAAGCGCGCCAGGTTATCCGTCCGTTCCAACCGCAGCGGGTTTGAGCGTATGCAACGTGCAATCTCTCTGCAGACCGGCGGCGGGAATATTCTTAAAGAAGGGGACGCTCGCGCAAAAGCACAGTTTGTCTATAATATATTAAAAGAACGGAAGGTTTGTACTTCCGATCACAATAATCATCACAATAATAAATGAGGTATCTAACATTATGAAACATTTAAAACACGCACAAAAATTAAACGGGCAACTCACCGGCTTGCTTGGCGAATACCAAAAAAACCACAGTTTGCCCTCTCCCTTCTACACCGAACCCGAAATGTTTGATGTGGATATGGAATCTGTCTTTCGCGAAAACTGGGTATATGTTGCCTGTGTTGCCGATATTAGAGAACCGGGCTCATACTATAGTTTCAATTTGTCCGAAAATCCTATCATCATCATCAAAGACGATGCCGGGCACATTCGCGCCTTTTACAACACCTGCTGTCACCGCGGCTCCAAACTATGCGATGCGGTGAACGGGCAGTTTGCAAAAATCGTTTGTCCTTATCACCAATGGACCTACGACCTGGACGGAAAACTCTTGTACGCACCGCAAATGCCACCGGATTTTGACGCATCCAAGTATCGTCTCAAAGAGATTGCATTGGAGAATATCGGCGGGCTTCTCTTTGTCTGCCTGAGCGAATCTCCGCCGAATTCCATTAAGCGCGTCAAAGAGATTCTGTCCAAGTATCTGGACATCTATCGGATGGAGAACACCAAAGTTGCCTTTACCTCGGATCTCGTGGAAAATACAAATTGGAAATTGGTAATGGAAAACAACCGCGAATGCTACCATTGCAACAGCAATCACCCGGAATTAATGGTACCTTTGTATGACTATGGTTTCGGCTACGGCTTGCCGGATGATCAAGGAAAGGTTTGTGCCGAAGACAAGGAGTTTAACAAGCTGTTTGATGCCAAGTGCAAGGAATGGGAGGCGGTCGGTCTGCCATACAAAGCGGTAGAATTTCCGGACGACCTGTGGTTTCGCGCAGCCCGCCTGCCGCTGGCACACAATGCAGTTTCTCATACCACGGACGGACGACTGGGGTGCAAGAAATTGCTCGCTCCCTTCAAAGCCGCGGAAAGTAGCAGTCTGTCCGTATGGACCTACCCGAACTCGTGGCATCACTTTATGTGCGATCACATCACCACCTTCAAGGTGATACCTTTGTCCAAGGACAAAACACTGGTCCGCACCAAATGGCTGGTGGATGAAAATGCCGAGGAAGGAAAAGATTATGACATTAAGCATCTGGCCCACTGCTGGACTCAAACCAATGATCAGGATCGCCGATTGGCGGAGCGGAACTACCGGGGAATTCTCTCCGCCGGCTACCGCCCGGGACCCTATTCGCCCGCCGAAGTGTTCGTAGATCATTTCGTCTCCTGGTATGTCGATGAAATGAAAAAAACGGCGGCTATGGCTCCTTGATGTTTTGCCTCTGACCGTTCTGTTTCAAACCCAAACCTGTTATTGTAATTGAACTCCGCATGCCTAAATGCCCACATGCCTAAATGCCCACATGCCCAAAGCCCCAATGTCTAAACTGTCCAAACCATCTCCGTTAGCGTCTGACGGACGCAATGCAACCATCTGGCAAGGAGAAACTCCCTTGCTATGTTGTGATACCCGGCAGGAAACTCATGATGTCAAGTCGTTCTTTTTTACCGGCGGCACGGACAGTATTTTTTCTTACAAGCCGGGACAGTTCATCACCCTGGAAGTTCCCGTTGAAGACAAAACAATCGCCCGCACCTACACGATTTCCGCCACACCGACGCGTCCTTATCTTATTTCAATCACGGTAAAACGCGTTCCCGGCGGTATCATTTCCAACCATTTGCATGACTGGCTGGAGCCGGGCAAGGTCATCAACGCCACGGCACCCGGCGGCAAGTTCACTTTTTTGGATTATTCTTGTCGCGACAAACTTCTCTTTCTTTCCGGCGGCAGCGGTATAACACCTCTGATGTCCATGAGTCGCTATCTGTTGGATCTGCGACACAACCGAGATCTTGTGTTTAGTCACAGCGCGCGCACACCGGCAGATATCATCTTTGCCAAAGAATTGGAAATGATGGAATTGAGTCTGCCGTCCTTTCAAACCCGCCTGTTTTGTGACTGTGCTCCGACCGGTCAAAAGTGGGACGGTGAGATCGGCTTCTTAAGCCCGGCAGCACTCTCGCGCTGTGTCCCGGATCTTTGCGAACGGGAAGTATTTTGCTGCGGTCCCAAGCCCTATATGGATAATGCTCGCAAAATCTTGAAAGATCTCAACTATGATATGCGGCATTATCACCAAGAAAGTTTTACCTTTGAAACGCTTGAAGCCGATGCCCCCGCTCAGGCGGAAGAACCTTTCAAACAGCAGGCCGCTCAAGAAGGAGTAAAAATATACAAGGTGGTTTTTAAGAAGTTCAACAAAACTGTAGACTGCCCGGCAAACACAACTGTTCTAACCGCCGGCCGAGAATCCGGTCTGCCTCTCCCGTTTGGCTGCACTCAGGGAATCTGCGGAACCTGTAAAACCCGCATGCTATCCGGCAAGGCGGACATGAATCATCAGGGCGGCATTCGACAATCCGAAGTAGATCAAGGGTACATTCTGCCCTGTTGCAGTCTGCCACTTTCCGACTTGGAATTGGAATAAAAGTTCTTAGTCGCCAAGTATCCGGCCGACTTGCCGGCCGACTATTTTGGTTTGGTTTTGGTTTTATTAAGACGCTTTTTCGGGTTTGTTTGTTTTTTGTTTTTCTCCTTATCAATCTTATCAAGATAAGCCCCGGCAAGCCCTTTTTCTTTTAAGAGTTTATCCCGCAACAAAATAGCAAAAACATTTAGGATCAGTTCCAAGGATCTTCCTTGTTGGAACGCCACTTCTCTCACCTTATGAAGTTCTTCTTTTGTAAGGACAGAAGGCATATGGCTGCTTGTAACGAAAAAACATGCTTGTTGAATTTCATAAGCGTCTGTCGGATTCCTCTCATAGACTAACTTGCATAAGTTATCCCAATGATCATTTATGACTTTATCGGCATTTATTTTTTTGGCAACCTCTTCACCCTCATCTGAAAGACCGAGAGGACTTTTGCCCCACAATAAAGGACTCTTAGTCGATAATGATAACGCGGCCATTATCGCGCTTATTTGGTGCCGTAAGACGGGTATGTCTCTGTCCCACCTTTTTTCCAATCCCTTGACATTCGCCGACACAGATTGCAATTGTCCATCCAACCGCTTGACATCCGTTGATACGGATGCCAATTGTCCATCCAATCGCTTAACATCCGTTGACACAGATTGCCATTGCCCCTGTAATTGCTTGATATCCTTTGGCGCATTTTTCCATTTTTCATAAACACCCCTCATATACCAAGCTACCATCACCAATAAAACGATCAATAAGGCAACCCATTGATCCTGTGAGATATGCGGAATAAAAGCAAAAATTTGTGTAAAAGTCATAACGCTATCATAATACTGTAAGTACGTATTATTATAAAACAATCACAAGGATCTTCAATTTCTTGCCAAGCAGAATCTACCGAACGAACAAAAAATTGTGCGTGCGTCATATTATTTAACACCGGATCATTATTATCGAACAACCGCGAGGCCCTTCAACTTCTCATCGAAGAGAAGAAGAAGAGCCCGAAGGGTACCGGAAACAGGTTACAAGCTGCCGCCGGTGGTGTCCCCCTCGCTGTAAGAGTGCGCACCCGCGCCGGCAAGTTTCCCGCCGCTGACAATTAAGTACTCGTCGCGAATGGGTTTGCCCTGAAACCAACATTCCAGTATCTCGCGCACACCGGCCGCATAGCGCGCCTGTGCCGAAAGTGTGGAACCGGAGGTGTGCGGGGTCATGCTATGGTATGGCATACTGCGCCAGGGATGATCCTTGGGTGCCGGTTGCGGAAACCAAACATCGCCGGCATAGCCCGCAAGTTGTCCGCTTTCCAGTGCGTCCGCAATTGCTTTGCTGTCACAGATCTTACCGCGCGCGGTATTGACAATATAGGCTCCCCTCTTCATCTTGGAGAGCATTTCTTTGTCAAACAGATGCTCGGTTTCCGGATGCAAGGGACAGTTAATGGTGACCAGATCACAAACCCGGACCATATCTTCCGCGGATTCGTGAAAGATTAACCCAAGTTCTTTCTCTGTCTCGGCGGGCAATCTGTGTCTGTCCGTATAGTGCAAGCGGACATCAAAAGGATGCATTCGGCGCAGCACCGCAAGACCGATTCTGCCGGCGGCAACCGAGCCGATATGCATTCCTTCCACATCGTAGGCACGCTGCACACAATCGGCAATGTTCCATCCTCCTTCAATCACCTGTTTGTAAGAAGGAATATAGTTTCGCACCAATGCCAGGATCATCATCACCACATGCTCCGCCACACTGAGGCTATTGCTATAGGTGACTTCGCAGACGGTGATATTTCTTTCTATGGCCGCCTGCAGATCCACATGGTCTGAGCCGATACCGGCCGTAACCGCCAACTTCAATTTTGGCGCATTGGCAATGCGTTCGGCTGTCAGATAAGCAGGCCAAAAGGGCTGCGAAATGACAATGTCCGCATCCGGCAACTCTTTGGCAAACAGGGAATCGGAGCCGTCCTTGTCGGAAGTGACTACCAGGCTATGCCCTTCTTTCTCCAAAAACTCCCGAAGTCCCAATTCTCCGGAAACAGAGCCCAATAGTTCGCCGGGCTTAAAGCCCAAGCCGGACGGAGACGGAACTGTCTGGCCGTCCGGATATCCCGTTAATTGCGGGATATCATCACGCGGATAGGTTTGCGGGTAGCCCGCAACCGGATCCTCGTATAACACACATAAGATTTTTGACATAATGATGTACCTCTTTGATTGATTGTTAGATTAATGATTTATAAGTAAATCGGTTTGGTATTCGCCGGCTGCCCGGACAAGAGATCGCCAAACATAATCGGCAAACGAAAAACGCACCAACAAACCCGTGCCGGATTCGTTTGGCTCTCTGAAAAGAACGACCTGCGCCTTGCCCGCCAAAGTCGTCACCACTTTCCCCGCAGGCAGCCCGACATCCGAAACATCATAGGAGCTCACCTTGGCGAGAACATCTTTCACATGCCGACCGTCAAGACGCAAGTACGAATAGGTGCCGGAGTTATCCACCGCGGCGGCAAACACACCGTTGAATGCCTCTTTTGCGGTTTGCAAAAACTTGTCTTTTTGAGACCGGGGCAGGAGAACAAGAAACTCATCGGATGCAATCCATAAGCACTCCGCATCACCCGGTTTCGTCAAACTTGTCAAACTTACCAAACTTACCAAACTTAGAGGAGACGGCAAAACAATACCCAGTTTCTCCTTGCAAGCATTGACGAATTCCCGATCTTCGGTTCTGCCGCGTAACACCACAAAGGCATGGTCGCGCATCTCCTTGGCGGCAAACGCTTCACCGCCGCACGGGAAGTCGTAATGTTCCAGGGCTGTTTCAAAAATAGGATTAATCATATTTAACCATCCCTTTTCTCTCCTTTTTTATCGTAAACAATCGAATCGGTAATCTCGGTCTCAATGAGTTCGCCTTCTTTGGTCATGCCAAAGAGCGTCTCACCTTGGCGTTTCAGACCGCGCTTCACCAAAGCAAGCGCAAAGGATCGTTTCAAAATCGGACTGTAATAAGAAGAAGTGACATGTCCTTGCATATCATCCGCAGTCTCGCGCGAATTCACCAACTGGCAACCTTCCGGCAGGATCTTCTGCATGTCCTTGGGGAACAATCCCACCAATTGCTTCCGTTCTTCGCTTAGCATTTCGGGGCGCGACAAAGATCTCTTGCCCAGATAACTGAACGGTTTCTTCTTTGGCAGGATCCAATCCATTCCCAGATCTGTCGGGGTTACAAAACCGTCCGTATCCTGACCAACAATGATGAACCCTTTTTCGGCTCGCAAAACATGCATCGTCTCGGTGCCGTAACGGGTAATCCCAAACTCCTCGCCGGCCGCACAAACAGAGTCCCATACATGCCTGCCGTAGTTTGACTGAACATTAATCTCGTAAGCCAACTCGCCGGAAAAACTAATCCGCATGACTCTTGCCGGGACACCGCAGACTATTCCTTCTTTCCATTCCATGAAATCAAAATCCTCGCGTGAAAAATTAATGTCCGAACAGACCTTTGCAAGGAGCGCACGACTGTGCGGCCCCACCACCGCCGTCGTGGACCAATGATCGGTCACACTGGTCAAAAAGACGCGCAGATCCGGCCATTCGGTTTGCAGCCAGTCTTCCAGCCACTGATACACGGGTGCGGCACCCGGAGTAGTGGTCGTCAGGTAAAAATGCTCGTCGGTAATACAGGCTGTGACACCGTCGTCATAAACCATGCCGTTTTCGTCCAACATGATCCCATAGCGACACTTACCCGGCGCAAGTTTGGTCCAAGAATTCGTGTAAACCCGGTTAAGAAATTCGCGCGCATCCGGTCCGCGCACATCTATCTTGCCCAGGGTCGAAGCATCTATCACCGCCACTGCCTGACGAGCCGCCAGACACTCGCGGTTTAGCGCCTGTTGCATGTCTTCGCCGTCCCGCGGAAAGTAACGCGGACGCATCCACTGTCCCACTCTTTCGAATTCGGGATTACTTTTAATATGCGACTGCTGCATGGGCGTATACCTGATCGGATCATACAGGCCCCGAACATGCTGTCCGGCAAGCACTCCAAACGCCACGGGCGTATAGGGCGGCCGATAGGTGGTAGTGCCCACTTCGCGCACACTCACACCCAATTTTTCTGCCACATAATTAAAGCCGATTACATTGGATGTTTTTCCCTGATCCGTCCCAAAGCCCATAGCCGTATATCGTTTGACATGTTCAATGCTGCGATAATTTTCGCGCAGAGCCAGTTCCAGATCATCGGCGGTCACATCATTTTGTAAGTCCACAAACCTCTTTTCTCCGCCCCCTTCGGTAACAAATAGCGGAGCAATACCAAAATTGTCCCGTTTTGGCCTTGCCAGCATTGCAGAATTCGGCAACTTATCCGATATCTCGGTGTTCAGTTGCTTCGCCGCAAATTGTGCCGCCCGCAATCCGCTTTGTTTGGCCGCATCGGCGCGAAAGTAGCCGCAAACCGCTCCCGCCAAATGGCAAGACTCCTCTGCGGAATCCCCCGGCAGAAAGCACGCCAGTTCCTCCGACCACACAGGCCGATTTGTCTTATGGCAGGTCAGATGCACAATCGGATCGTAACCGCAGGAAAGAGCAAACAGATCACAAGCAATCTCCATGGTGCCCACGGTGCCCACAGTCTGCCCGTTGCCGTTGCCCCCGTTGCTATTATCGATGCTGCTGCCGTCATCCGCAACTTTTTGCATACGCACACCGCTGAGATGCCCCCCCCGCGACTGTGCCTGCAACGGAACATACCCCGGTAAAAACTTAATCCCCTCGGGTAAAGACGGAGATCCTTGCGGGCGGGCATCCGCAACCGTAATATTCTTACAACCGGCCGTATGCAGATCTCTTGCCAGAGCATAGCCGCCGTCATTGTTAACAAAAAGTAATACATTTTCCCCGGGCAATACGGAATAAAGTTTCAAGTAGGCCTGCACCGCATTTGCCAGCATGACACCCGGCAGATCATTATTGGAAAAGGTAACACCGCGTTCATAGGCGCCTGTTGCCAAAATGATCTCCTTTGCCCGAATTCGGTGATGCCGCTGACGGGGGCGCGCCGGATTACGTTGGCCGGGCGAAAGGTGATCCTGAATACGCTCCGCCGCCAATACCAGATTATGATCATGCAGTGCATATGCGACCGTTCTTTTGAGCAGTTTACAGGTCTTCCGTATCGCTTGTTCGCTATCTTGCACCCATTCATAAACAGGCATGCCGTCCAATTCGGCTTCGGCATCCGTCCACCATTGACCGCCCAAATGCGGCCTATCGTCCGCCAAAATGACGGAAAGACCGGAGTTTACGAGAGAACGGGCGGCGGTGAGGCCGGCAACACCCCCGCCGACGATTAAAACATCGCAATGGTGATGCACCGCATCGTAAGATTCTTTATCCTCTACCGCGGGCGGCATCGAAAAACCGGCAAAACGCCGTAAGACTTTTTCGTAAACAGGCCAAAGAAATTGCGGTGACTGAAAAGTCTTGTAGTAAAAACCCGCCGGCATGGCACCGTGCAACGGACGAAACAGAGATTTTAAGTTCAGATTCCCCATCCCCAAAAGTCCGTTTCCTCCCCCGTCGGATGTGGCCCGGGCGTTCATGCCGTCATAAACTTCCGCCTCGGTTGCTCTGGCATTGGGCGTGAGCAGACCGCCACTTTCCAAACTCACAATGGCGTTAGGCTCGTCGCTCCAAGCGGTGTAAATGCCGCGCGGTCTGCCATACTTAAAACTTGCGCCAACACGACGCACACCATTGGCAAGCAAAGCCGATGCCAACACATCGCCCTCATATGCCGGCAGTGGCTTGCCGTTCCAGTAAAAGGTAATCGGTCTGTCTCTGTTAATAGACTCTGTCGGGTTTGCCTTCAATCTCATCGTGCCCAGATCCTATTTCTTCTTTTCTTTCTTACGCTGTGCCAATGCATCTTGCATGGTCATCGTCGTTTCAATTTCATTGGTCAGGTTGTTTCGCTTGACAATAAAAAACTTGCGACAACCCGCCGTATGCGCCCACTTTTCATATTGGAGACCGCTCACATTATTGCGCACAAACAAATATTCCGCCCACTCTTGGTCGTTCAGGCTCTCGGGGTCCGACGGGCGGACAATAAATGCCTCATCCGCATAAGCAAATTCCTCCTCTTCGCGTTTTTCTCCGCAATGGGGACAAGTGATTAATAACATTTTTGATTCACCGGATCATTCACTAACTTATATTACTCTATTTCTATTAATGCTGTGACACGCCGGCCGCCCCGTGTTCGTCCACCAGGTTCCCCGTGACAAATCTTTCCATGGAAAGCGCCCTGTTCAACTTATGCGGTTCGTCCCGGGCAATAGTATGGGCAAACACATGACCGGATCCGGGCGTGGCTTTAAATCCTCCGGTCCCCCAACCGCAATTTAAGAACAGCCCCTTAATCGGCGTCTTACCGACAATCGGACATGCGTCCGGTAATATGTCCACAATACCCGCCCACTGTCTGTTCATACGCACTCTGCTCAGAAAAGGGAACAATTCTATCATTGCCTGTGCGGTATGCTCAATGATCTGCGGACTCCCGCGTTGCGAATAGCCGCCGTATCCGTCCACGCCCGCGCCTATAACCATATCGCCCTTGTCGGACTGACTAATGTACCCGTGAACCGCCCCGGACATGACCACAGTATGCAAAACAGGTTTAAGCGGTTCGGAAACAAATGCTTGCAAAGGTCGACTGACGACGGGCAGTTTCAAACCGGCCATGGCCGCAAGTAGCGAAGTATGTCCGGCAACCACTACACCCACTTTTTCCGTGACCACAGGCCCCTGTGAGGTTTGTAATCCCGTGATACTTCCGTTGCGGATGTCCATCCCCGTAACCTCGCAGTTTTGGATCACATCCACCCCCAGAGCCGAAGCCGCCCGGGCAAATCCCCATGCTACCGCATCGTGTCGTGCAACTCCGCCGGCTTTTTGGTAAGAAGCTCCCAAAATTGGATAACGCGCGTTGGATGAAGTGTTCAACAACGGAATGCGGCGTTTAAGTTCATCCGGCAGGACAACTGCCGCAACGATGCCGTTGAGAATATTGGCATTCACCCTCCGTTCAATATCGCGCATATCCTGCAAACTATGCCCAAGATTGTAAACCCCTCTTTGGCTGAACATCACATTAAAATTTAATTGACGAGTCAAATCTTGCCAAAGATCCAAAGAATGATTGTAAAGTTTGGAGGAAGGATCTCGCAAGTAGTTTGAGCGGATGATGGTCGTATTGCGTCCGGTATTACCGCCGCCAATATAACCTTTCTCCAAAACGGCAATATTACGAAGACGATGCTCTTTTGCCAAATAGTAAGCGGTTGCCAGACCGTGTCCGCCGCCGCCGACGATCACAACATCATAATTTGAACCCAGTTTGGCTTCCCGCCAAGCGGGCTGCCAAGTGGTATGATTATGGAAAGACTGTTTTAGAAGATTAAAAAAAGAATAACGCACCGCCAAAAACAAAAATACTAAAAAACATATGTCGCCCGTTTAATCGTTTAATACAAACGCGAAAAGCGAGTGAGACAGAAGTCCCACTCGCTTCGCGCCGGATATTTCTTATGCTACGATTGCTTGCTCGATTTCATCCGAGAAGCCGCCATGGTCTCTTCGCCCAAAGAGCGGAAGAGGCAAACCAACATCAATATCATCACCACCGAAAAAGGCAAGGCGGAAACAATAGCGGCGGTTTGCAGAGCACCCAGACCTCCGGTTAGCAAAAGCACCAGAGCGACACCGCCAATCAGAACACCCCAAAACAGGCGCAATGCGTTGGGCGGGTGCAGATTACCTTTGGAAGTAATCATGGAAAGCACCAGAGTACCCGAGTCACAAGAAGTGATAAAGAAGATCACCACCAGCAGCAGCCCTATTACGGACAAAAGGAACTCAAGGACAGCGCCAATATTCATTGCGGAAAAGGTTGCAAACATTGCCCTTTCGGAACCTTCTTTTGTCGCGGCGAATATGCCCCCTTCTCCCGGAACATCAGCCAAGAGTTCTATATTGAGAGCCGTTCCGCCCATCACAGTCAACCAGGCGATGGAAAGCAACGCCGGCACCAAAAGAACGCCGACAATAAATTGGCGTATGGTGCGACCGCGTGAAATACGCGCAACAAAACTACCGACAAAGGGCGACCAGGAAATCCACCATGCCCAATAAAAAGTAGTCCAGAAGTTGGGCCAGTTTTGTTCGGGTTGGTTGGCAAAAGTGTTGCTACCCAACGGAAACACCTTAACAATGTAATCGCCAAGAAGTTGAACAAACAGGCTAAGCAGGTAGATGGTCGGGCCCAAAAGTAGCATCGCAATCATCATGATGACTGCCAGTCCCACATTAAGGCGGCTAAGAAAAAGGATCCCCTTTTTCAATCCGGTAATAACCGAAATGATTGCCAATGCCGAAATAGATATCACCAGGACCGCTTGCATCACTTTGTTTGTGGGAACACCAAAAAGGGTGTTCAGTCCGTAATTGATTTGTAAAACACCCAGACCCAAGGAAGTGGTCAGACCGCCGACCGTGGCAAAGATTGCCAAGGCGTTTGCCGTCCCGCCCCATAAGCCGTTTGTGTTGGTGCCCAGCATCGGGCTCAACGTGGAACTGATCGTCAAAGGCAGGCCCTTACGAAAAGTAAAATAGCCCATACACAGACCGACTATGCCATAGATAGCCCAGGGATGCAATCCCCAGTGAAATATGGTAAGTAACAGTGCCGAGTCCGCGGCTACCCCGGTAAATGCTTGATCTTCGGTTATATAAGGGTTCCCGGAAAGATGCCACATTGGTTCGGCGATACTCCAGAATACCAGACCGATTCCCATGCCGGCCGCGAATAACATCGCGATCCAGGATAACAGGCCGAATTCCGGCTCTTCCGAATCTTTGCCTATGCGAATCTTTCCCCAGGGACCGATTGCCAAAGCCAGACAAACATACAGAAACATAGAAACAATGCCGATGTAATACCAACGAAAATTGGCAACAATTGCTCCGGAAGTATCCGAAGAAACAGAGGCAAAGTTTTTTGGGGAAAGAAGTCCCCAAAGGATAAATAACAACAGAATAACACCGCTGACTATGATAAGCGTGCGGGAATATTCCGTTTTATTGCTTGTATTTGCGTTCATAATAATGACCTCACTTTATGATTGAATAATAAACAAGTAAATAGTTGATCGAGGAGAAAATTATCTGTGAAAAGATTCTTCTCTGTGATTTGGAAAGTCGCATCATCATATTGGCACGACCCGATATTCGAGTATTCGGCTGAACACACATAATCACCAAAACCATAAATCGTATTATACCACTCTTCATAAGATATTGGTACTTTTTTGCCAATTCCTTCCGGTTTCTTTTAACCTCTTTTTTGCAAGCATCGACAAAGAAAATCGTTGAATAGCAAATAGAGTATGCTTGAAAGTGTCTCAAATAGGCATATATAAGAGACATTAAAAAGAGACATACCGAAACCGCAAACACTTTAATAAAAATATTGTCGGCGACAGTAATAGAAATAACCAACCGGCTCACAGTAGTTTAATTATTCCTAAAATAAAAACATGGCAATAAAACCTCCGCAAAAAATATTTGGAATAGTGAGCGTCCCGCTCTCATTAAAAAAAGATATGCAGTCCGCCCGGGATTGTCATCACTTAATTTCTTAAGCGACTCAAATGCAATTCTCTCTTGTCATTATTCTGGTTCCGCTGATTTTTGCGGCTCTGGCCTTATTTCGTTTGCGCCTTGTGCCAAACACACAAGGCGAAACAACCGCTGCGGCCGGCTCACTTGGCTTCTTCTCTTCGGTGGCAACTCTGGTTGCCTCGGCCGCCGGCGTATGGATTTTGTTTAGTCCTCCTCAAGCAGCGGGTTGGGCGGGGCTGAAAGGGTTATCCGGCTATGCGTTAGGGCAAGCCGCCCCCTTCTTTGTGATCGCCATCCTTGGAACCCGATTGCTTAAAATGCTGCCGCAAGGTTACAGCCTGCCAACCTGGGCGAACATTCGCTACGGACGCGGTGCGGCCCTGTTCGCACTTGTCGTCAGTTTCTTTTATATGGGTATTTTTCTGGCTGCCGAACTAACCGCCATAGGGACGGCAGCAGTACTGATCTCAGACATTCCGAGATGGCTCACTGTCGGAGCTGTCGCATTTGGTACCTGGTTATATACCAACCGAGGCGGTTTCGGGAGTGTCGTATGGACCGATAAAATTCAGTTTGCTATGTTGGTGCCTCTGCTAATTTTGATGTTCGTTTTCGTTCTTGTCTCTCTGCCGGAACATATTCAATCGGATCAAGATTTCGTTCTGACAGAAACCCTATTCCCCCAATTTGGCGCGGGTTTCGGCGTGACTTTGTTTATTGCCATTTTGGCGGCACAAGTTTTTAACCAGACCTTGTGGCAACGAGCCTATGCTTGTCGCAATGAACGGGTGATGCGTTGGTCTTTTTTCTCGGCGGGTCTTCTGATCATACCGATTATTTTAATAGCCGGCTCTTTCGGGATATTCGCCCTGCGTCTTAACATTCTTGCGGATACGGCTGAGACCGAGTTGTTTTTGGTAATGGCACAACTCGCCCCGGAGTGGTTACTCGTCCTTCTGTTGCTCGTTGCTATCTTACTGGTGATGAGCAGTTTGGACAGTCTCCTCAACGCACTTGCCGAGTGCGCGACCGAGTTTGTTTCCGGCCGCGCGGCCGCGGCGGCCGGCAAATCATCCGCATATATCCGATACGCCGTCACATCCGTTCTGGCCTTACTTGCGGCATTGGTCGCAATGCGCGGTTACAGCGTCCTGTATTTGTTTTTACTGGCGGATCTAATCTGTGCCGGCACGGTGATTCCGCTCTTTTACGGCTTATATAAGAAGAGTTTTAGTCAAACTCACATGCTTGTGAGTGCGGTATGCGGCATCCTTTGCGGTCTTGTTTTTATGATCTCTCCCTCATTCGGTCCTCTGTTCCCCGAATTGAGTCAAAACATCATCTGCTTTTCCTTTTCCTTTTGGACGCCCTCGCCCGAAAATGCCGGTTGTGCGGATATCGCCTCAAATCCCAACACCTTACTGCTGTTGAGTTTTATTTGCGCTCCCCTCGCAGCCGGTATGGTTGCTTTGCTTTGTAACTTATTGTTTCGGGGAAAAAGAGCAAAGGAGTACAAGGGTAAGGAATGAAAGCCGGAACAAAGACCGGTCTCTCCTTTAAATAAAGAGGTTGTCGTTATCCAAGAAATTATGCTTTTTTACAACCGGCATAATAGGAACGCAAAATATCCAACACCTCCGGCCGACTAAACTGCGGCGGCACCTCAGCCCCCGCACTCAGTCGTTCGCGCAATTTTGTCCCGGACAGTAACAGTTTTTCTTTGTCCGAATGCGGACAACTCCGGGCGGACGCCATGCCTTCACAAGCATAGCACCAAAAAGTCCAATCCATATTGAGCGGCTTAATCCGTAAAGTATCCGGCGGAATTTAAGTGAATATCTGCTGTGCCGCAAAAGGGTCATAGTAGCAGACGCGGCCATTTATCCCGCGATGCCCGGTGCAGAGTATCTTTTGCCTCTTCCTTTGAAAAAAGTGAGGGCTCTTTTAATGCGCCTCCGTACGGAGGAATCAGCCCGTCGGAATGGTCGGGAGAAATCTTTTGCATGATGTATGAACTCTTATCAAGGATCTTTTACAACCGAAAACATCGGTAACAAAAAAGCCGTGAAAAGTTCACGGCTTTTTATCCGGAGTTCGCCGATGTCTCCGCACCCCGGAACGGGAAAGGCGGAAAGTTAAGTTATGCGGTCTTCTTGGTCCAGAGGCAGGCAAACAGGCAAAAAATAACCGTTCTTAAAAAGACATAAACAATGTCTATCGCGGCAACTTGCCAACCAAAGGGGACAAAAATATAGCCGCCAATCATATTGGCGATAATGATCCCACCGCCAAGCCACAAACTCAGCGAGACAGCACCGCCAAGGCCGCGGCAACCCAAGGCATTTGCAAAAACCGCCGTCACCACCGCGACAATTAAGTTAAGAACAAGGCTCGCGCCCATGGCAATGACGAACCCGTCGGTAGCAAATGATTCCGGATTGAGATTCATCCCTTGCATCCAAACATCACCAAACAAAAACGGGCTATACCATATAAAGCCAAAGACAAAGCCCACAACAGCCGCAACAAGCGCGGACACATAGTTAACAGAAGATAGTTTCATAATTTCCTTTACAAAATATAAAAATAAAAAATAAGTTTAATAAGCTTCATTATAACACCGCCGAAAGATATCGCCATTCCTCCGGCGGACATATTCGGTCTTTACCCGGGACAGTTGCGGGCAGATTGTCTTGACTTCGGAAACTTCTTAAAAAATCTTGATCTTATAAGGGCTTGCGGGCCGTTTTTATACCTTGCCAGCCCTGGCTTGCGCTTAGTGTTTGTGATCCAACAGAGCAAGTTGTTTGGGTTTTAGTTGAACGGCCTGTAGAATGCACTGCTGTCCCCCAAGGTAAACTAATGTGAGTGGGTGTGGGCTGCTGTAATAGTTGCCGACGGGATTGCGTTGGATAGTTGCTTTGAAGTTGCGCAGTTCTTTGAGGATCTTCTTGGTGGTGACGATTTCCTCGGTCTTGTTTTTTGCTGCGGCTTCGGTCGGTCCGCCAGCTCAGTGAACGGCAGCATTTCGGTGGTCCACACGGTGGTGGGTGCCGGCTTTTGTTGGCGGAGGAGACATACCGCAAGCGGCGGATGGCGGCAAACGCCAGATAGCAGAGGGCGAAATGTGCTCGGGTTTCCAATGGAAGGTCGGTCGGATCTGCAGATCGCTTTTGAGATCCCGAAAGCCGTGTTCAATCGCATACAGTTGTTTGTAGTAAATGCGGGCGGCTTGGTAGTCAATATTTGCCGAGGCCTGCACGCCATAGAGACCGATTTCTTGCATCGCCCGGTTGATTGCTGCGGTGCTCAGTGAAAGTCCTCACCGATAATGGCAGTGAGTTCGCCAAAGACTTTCACCGGGTCGTGACAGCAAACGGCAGCACCCACTGGTATACCCATACTATGTTGTTTTTGGGGAAACCGCAAATGAATGCACGCTGTGAACGATTCAATCGCGCTCCTTAAAAAATAACCTTGGGGGAAGAGTTCGATTGTCATGTGCGGCATCTCCTGTTTAAAGGATATGCCGGCATTCAACGCCAAGTTCATCGCATGGCTGGCTTGGTATCATCTCGGACGTCCCCACTATGCTCTCAAACAACTCTCGCCGATCCGGTTTTTACAAAAATAAAAAAAGTCCGAAAATAGGTGGGATCATACACTTCTAACTCTCCTTTTTAATGTAATAATAATGGCACTTACTTTTTTATGGGTCACAAAGTATCTAATTCCCATTAATCATAACAGAAAACAATAATAAACAATAGAAAATAATGAATCAGTTAAATTTTTTTCCTGTGCGGTCGGTGAAAGCAATGCGCCGCGAACAAAGAGGCACGGTATCTGTGCGTCTCCTTAATAATACTTTTAATGCCTTTAATGTCTTTAAGGCTTTTCCCGAACCCAATAGGGCACGACGGATGCGCATACCGGCTCGTTTTTACGGTGTGCTGCTGGCGGGTATGTTCGGTTTGGTCCTGACAGGTTGTGGCGGCGGTGGCGGCGGCGATCCCGCTCCTCAGAATTCCCCGGGCGATCCCGCTCCTCAGAATTCCCCGGCTGTTTCCAATACCCAGACTCTGGTCGGTGAGGATCATATTCTCGTGGGTTGGACTAATCCGGATCCGGATAATATCGACGGGTTCGTTATTACCATACGCCGTGACGATGCGAGCGATGGTGGCATAACAAAAGAACTTAATTCTACCGCGGCGGATGTTGCGCCGCTTGCTCGGGTCATCTACAACATTACGGGCTTAACCAATGACATCACCTATCACATCACGATTGCGGTGCGTTATAAGAACGGCATTATCGGGAGGGCCTCACCTCCTGTGTCTGGCACAACGGGAGCGGATGCGGGTGTAGGCACAGATATTGACGATGATGATACCTTGAATGACGTAGATGCGTTTCCGACGGATGCCTGTGCGAGTGCCGACACGGATAATGACGGCAAGCCGGACAGCTTATCTGCCGGTTGCACGACCGGTGTGAATACTACCTTAACAGAAGATCCGGACGATGACAATGATGGCGTGGCGGATACGGTCGATGCGTTCCGGACAGATGCCTGTGCGAGTACCGATACGGATGAGGACGGCAATCCGGACAGCTTATCTGCCACCTGCACGACCGGTGTGAATATCAACTTAACAGAAGATCCGGACGATGACAATGATGGCGTGGCGGATACGGACGATGCGTTTCCGACGGATGCCTGTGCGAGCACCGATACGGATGAGGACGGCAATCCGGACAGCTTATCTGCCGGCTGCAGGACCGATGTGAATACCACCTTAATAGAAGATCCGGACGATGACAATGACGGCGAGGCGGATCCGAACGATAATTGTCCGTTGGTTGCCAATGCGGACCAAGCCAACACGGACAATGCGGCTGACGGCGGTGATGCCTGTGATGATGACGATGACAATGACGGTGTGGAGGATCTTGCGGATACTTGCCCAACCGGTGTTACCGGCTGGACTTCCAATGCGTCCGCGGACCATGACGGTGACGGCTGTCGCGACACAGATGAAGATTCGGACGATGACAATGACGGCGAGGCGGATCCGAACGATAATTGTCCGTTGGTTGCCAATGCGGACCAAGCCAACACGGACAATGCGGCTGACGGCGGTGATGCCTGTGATGATGACGATGACAATGACGGTGTGGGGGATCTTGCGGATACTTGCCCAACCGGTGTTACCGGCTGGACTTCTTTGGCGGGGACGGACGATGACCGTGACGGTTGTCGGGATAACGATGAGGATGTGGATGACAATAATAATGGCTTGATCGAGATCCATACTTTGGATGACTTGGCGCGGCTGCGCGATGATCTGAACGGCGATGGGACGGATGATGGCCGTATCCCCGAGATCACCTCTGTGGGTTCTATGGGCTGCCCGGATGGCGATGACGGCGGCTGTATGGGTTATGAATTAACTCGCTCGTTCAATTTTAGTGATGATGATTCCTATGCCGCGGGCAGTGGCAACCCGACTGTCTGGACAACCGGCAGCGGTTGGCAGCCGATCGGCTCTTGTTCCGCTGTGGATGTTTGCACCTCTTATACCGGAATCTTTGACGGCAGGGGTTATCGTATTGCAGATCTGTTCATCTCTGCGAGCGATACTGCCTATGGAGTGGGGTTGTTTGGTGCCTTAACCGGCGATATTCAAAATCTGCATCTCCGGAATGCAGATGTCAGTGGTGGTGCCGCTGATGTGGGCGGCCTGGTTGGGAATGGCAGGAATGCGTCTATTCACAATGCGTCCGTGTCCGGCGGAAGTGTTTCCGGGAGTGATGCTGTTGGCGGCCTGGTTGGGTATGGTGAGGATGCGGATATTCGCAATGCGTCCATGTCCGGCGGAAGTGTTTCCGGGTTTGTTGCCGGCGGCCTGGTTGGGAATGGTGGAAGGGCAGATATTCGCTATGCGTCCGTGTCCGGCGGAAGTGTTGCCGGGATTATTGCTGCCGGCGGCCTGGTTGGGAATGGTCAGGATGCGGATATTCGCTATGCGTCCGTGTACGGTGTGAATGTTTCCGGGGCGAGTCGTCTTGTTAGCGGCGTGAATATATTTCGCCTAAATGTTGCCGGTGGTCTGGTTGGGTTTGGTGAGAATGCGGATATTCACAATGCGTCCGTGTCCGGCGGAAGTGTTTCCGGGAGTATTGCCGGCGGCCTGGTTGGGAATGGTCAGGATGCGGATATTCGCTATGCGTCCGTGTCCGGCGGAAGTGTTGCCGGGAATGTTGCCGGCGGCCTAGCTGGGAATGGTGCAAATGCGGATATTCGCTATGCGTCCGTGTCCGGCGGAAGTGTTGCCGGGAGTTTTGTTGGCGGCCTGGTTGGGTATGGTGAGAATGCGGATATTCGCTATGCGTCCGTGTCCGGTGTGAATGTTTCCGGGGCAGGTTTTTATGCTGGCGGGCTGGTTGGGTTTGGTGGAAGGGCGGATATTCGCTATGCGTCCGTGTCCGGCGGAAGTGTTTCCGGGAGTTTTGTTGGCGAGGACAATGCGGGTAATTCTGTTGGCGGCCTGGTTGGGTATGGGGAAGAAGCTCAAATTAATTATTCTTATGCCGCCCCCGGGCTTGTTTCAGGTTCCGGTGCTGTCGGTGGATTGATCGGCATCACCAATAGTGGCACCGATGTCATTGCCACTTATTGGGACAATCAAACCACCATGCAGTCTATGAGTGCCGGTAATTTGGGCGAGGGTCATAACACGACAGCCTTACAATCGCCGACCGACTTCACGGGAATCTATGCCGACTGGGGCAACTTCTGGTGCAACCCGAACACCGGCGAGGAAATGACAAGTTCTTCCCAACCGCTCGGTTTCATCCGCGTCTGGGATCTCGGCACGAGCAGCCAATACCCGACCCTGAACTGCCTGCCGGGAGGCCTTCCCGCTCCTCAGAATTCCCCGGCTGTTTCCAATATCCAGACTCTGGCCGGTGCGGATTATATTCTCGTGGGTTGGACTAATCCGGCTGCGGATAATATCGACAGGTTCGTTATTACCACACGCAGTGACGATGCGAGCGATGGCGGCAGAAAAGAACTTAATTCTACCGTGGCGGATGTTGCGCCTCTTGTTCGGGTCATCTACAACATTACGGGCTTAACCAATAACACCGCCTACAACATCACGATTGCGGTGCGTTATGAGAGCGGCACTATCGTGACCTCACCTCCTGTGTCTGGCACAACGGGAGCGGATGCGGGTGTAGGCACAGATATTGACGATGATGATACCTTGAATGACGTAGATGCGTTTCCGACGGATGCCTGTGCGAGTGCCGACACGGATGAGGACGGCATGCCGGACAGATTATCTGCCGCCTGCACGACCGATGTGAATACCACCTTAATAGAAGATCCGGACGATGACAATGACGGTGTGGAGGATCTTGCGGATACTTGCCCAACCGGTGTTACCGGCTGGACTTCCAATGCGTCCGCGGACCATGACGGTGACGGCTGTCGCGACACAGATGAAGATCCGGACGATGACAATGATGGCGTGCTGGATCCGATCGATAATTGTCCGTTGGTTGCCAATGCGGGCCAAGCCAACACGGATAATGTGGATGACGGCGGTGATGCCTGTGATGATGACGATGACAATGACGATAGGGATGATGATAACGATAATTGTCCGTTGGTTGCCAATGCGGACCAAGCCAACACGGACAATGCGGCTGACGGCGGTGATGCCTGTGATGATGACGATGACAATGACGGTGTGGAGGATCTTGCGGATACTTGTCCGACCGGTGTTACCGGCTGGACTTCTTCGGCGGGGACGGACGATGACCGTGACGGTTGTCGGGATAACGATGAGGATGTGGATGACAATAATAATGGCTTGATAGAGATCCACACTTTGGATGACTTGGCGCGGCTGCGCGATGATCTGAACGGCGATGGTGAGGATGATGACCGTATCCCCGAGATCACCTCTGTGGGCTCTATGGGCTGCCCGGATGACGATGACGGCGGCTGTGTGGGTTATGAATTAACTCGCTCGTTCAATTTTAGTGATGATGCTTCCTATGCCGCGGGCAGTGGCAATCAAGTTGTTTGGACGAATCTCAGCGACAGCGGTTGGCAGCCGATCGGCTCTTGTTCCGCTGTGGATGTTTGCACCTCTTATACCGGAATCTTTGACGGCGGGGGTTATCGTATTGCCGATCTGTTCATCTCTGCGAACAATACTGCCTATGGAGTGGGGTTGTTTGGTGCCTTAACCGGCGATATCCAAAATCTGCATCTCTTGAATGCGGATGTCAGAGGCAATGCCACTAATGTGGGTGTGGGCGGCCTGGTTGGGTATGGTGAGAATGCGGATATTCGCTATGCGTCCGTGTCCGGCGGAAGTGTTGCCGGGAATGCTTTCGAGAATAGAGCTGGCGGCCTGGTTGGGTATGGTCTAAATGCGGATATTCGCTATGCGTTCGTGTCCGGTGTGGATATTTCCGGGGATTATGTTGGCGGCCTGGTTGGGCGTGGTGAGGGTGCGGATATTCGCTATGCGTCCGTGTCCGGCGGAAATGTTTCCGGGCTTGTTCATGTTGGCGGCCTGGTTGGGTTTGGTAGGAATGCGGATATTCGCTATGCCTATGTGCGCGGCGGAATTGTTTCCGGGAGCGGCGGCGAGACTTATGGTGCTGCTGGCGGCCTGGTTGGGTATGGAGAAAAAGCTCAAATTAATTATTCTTATGCCGCCCCCGGCTTGTTTCAGGTGAGGGTACTGTCGGCGGATTGATCGGCAGCGCCAATATTGAGACCAATGTCATTGCCACCTATTGGGACAATCAAACCACCATGCAGTCTATGAGTGACGGTAATTTCGGTGAGGGTCATAACACGACAGCATTGCAATCGCCGACCGACTTTGCCGGGAGCATCTATGCCGACTGGGGCAATGCTTGGTGCAACCCGAACACGGGCGAGGAAATGACAAGTTCTTCCCAACCACTCGGTTTCATCCGCGTCTGGGATCTCGGCACGAGCAGCCAATACCCGGCTCTGAACTGCCTGCCGGGCGGCCTTTCGGCTCAAGGCCGGTAAGAGGGGCCGGTAAGAGAGGCCGGCAAGCGGGAAGCCCCGGAACGGACCGGCAGATCGGGGCGGGACAGGACGAGGCAAGGCAGAGCACGACAAATAAGACGGCTGCCGGCCCAACTTCCAACTTATTCTTAGTCTCTGCCTCTCATCTCTGTTATTCGAAATCTATGGGCAGGCACCCGGGTCTTTTATGCCGGCTGATACGCGTTTTTCCCTTAACAACTCTCGCCGATCCGGTTTTTACAAAAACAACAAAAGTCCGAAAATCGGTGGGATCATACAAGAGTTTTTAAAAATCTAAAAAATTCTTTCCGAAGTCAAGTTATAACACCATTGGAAGATACTGCCATTCCTCTGGCGGACATATTCGGTCTTTACCCGGGACAGTTGCGGACAGATTGTACACCCTGTCATTTTTTAAACTCCGCTTCAATCTTTTTGGCGGCTTCGTCCAAAATAGAATGTAACTCACTTGGTTCTTCCAAGAATTCTCCGAACATTGAAAGACCGATCTCGGCAACCGCAGACGGTGTGGATTGTTCATAATTAAGTAAAAAAACATCGGATCTTGCGACTATTCTTTTGGCTCGTTTGTTCATATCCGAATAAGCTGTTTCGCCTGCCAGCGGGTGAACCGCCAGGGTCATGCCCACAGCCCGACTCCATTGCAGTTGCGTATCGGCATCGGCCGCAACATAAGATAAGAAGTCTTCCATTCTTTTCTTATTACGGACATCCGCGGAAACAAGCCAGCCGCCGACCGAGCCCACAGTCGCACGCGACCCATGCCTGCTCATGGACGGAAACGGGAAAAATTTGTAATCGGTGCCTTGCTTAAATTCAATGCCATCCCAATAGTTAATCACCCGGCTATCGGTCAGGATCATTGCCACCTTGCCCCGAGCGACCTTTGCGGCAACCTCGGTGAAATCACCGGAACCGCGGTGCAACTCAAAACAATCATAATCTATTAAATCACGCCAAAAAAACATCGCTTCGCGCACCCGCCTGTTCGCATAGGAAATCTTTCCGTTCATTAGTCTTTCTCTGAATTCGGCGCCGACTGTGCGGGCAATGATGTAGTCAAACCAGAGTTGGGCGGAATGCGTGTCCCGGACATCAATTAAAAACGGCGTAATCCCCTTGGACTTTAATCCGGCGCAGGCATTCAAAAATTGGGTCCAAGTATCCGGAGTATTCCGGGTACCCCGCAGTCCGCTCCGACCGGTTTCTTGCATTAACTTGATGTTGTAGAAAATACCCGAATAATGATAACCAAACGGGATCATATAACGTTTGCCTTGATAGAAACCGACGGCAGCAAGCGGCCGGGGGACAAGAGCGTCCAACTTATATTTTTCCCACAGAGCCTCTGTCGGCAGCAGGCGTTCGGCGGCCGCAAGTTCCTCTGTTCGCACCCCCGCCGAGTAAATTAAAACATCCCGCAACCTCTTTTTTGAAATATCTTTTTGAACACCCCCCTTACTTGAAAAGAACTTGTATTGTAATCGGACATTGCTCTGTGTTTCAAATTCGTCAAATATTTTCCGAACTTCCGTATGCTTGAGTTTGTTGCCCAAATACTGCCCGACAAAAATCCTATTGCTCTCCAAGATAGAATAAAACAATACAAGGGAAGCGAGTACTATAACAGATGTAACCGGAACTAATATAGTGATGATCAATCGTTTCATATTTCCATATTTTTTAAGAATGTAACGAACATCTTTGTTATTTTATTATGCTGCGATTAAATTTGAACTTTTGGTGCGGCAAACAAACCTTAAAACAAACAAAATAAATATTGGAGCAAATACAAAACCCGATGAATCCCCTTCAAAGAATGGGCAAGATTACTCGAATTGCCAATACATTCGGTTATAATAATACTACTTATTTAATTATTTTTATCAACTACAAGAGAAACTTATTATTATGGAACACAAATTACCCGAACTTGGCTATGCACATTCGGCTCTTGCTCCTCATATTTCGGAGGAAACAATGCAGCTGCATCATACCAAACATCATCAAACCTATGTAACCAAACTCAACGCTCTCATCAAAGGGACGGAGTATGAGAATATGGGTCTCGAAGAACTCGTTCAAAAGGCACCTGCGGGGCCTATTTTCAATAACGGCGGCCAACACTGGAATCACTGTGAATTTTGGAAAATGCTCGCCCCAAACGGCGGTGGCGAACCTCAGGGGAATCTTGCGGACGCCATTGCCCGCGATTTTGGCGGTTTGGATCAATTCAAAGAAGCGTTTGAAGCCTGCGGTGCGAATACTTTTGGTGCCGGCTGGGCATGGCTGGCACAAAACACGGATGGCAAGTTGGAGTTAATGAGTTGCTCCAACGCCGATAACCCTTTGCGTAACGGCAAAAACGCCTTGTTTGGCGTCGATGTTTGGGAGCATGCCTATTATGTGGACTACCGCAATCGGCGGCCGGAATACCTGCAACATATTTGGAACCTGGTGAACTGGGAGTACGTTGCCCAAAGAATGAAGTAATGCCCGGTTTCTAATGGCTTCTAACGGTTTTTAACTGACATGCGGTTGGAGCAGTGGCTGGCTTGTTTTCACTCTAACCTATCCGCCCGACAGGCATTACAAATTCAAAATAATGCCAACAAGGGAAGGTCCGGGCGTCTGCCAAAACAATTGGATGCCTACCTGTCTGGTTCCCGGGGGGACGGTGTCTTGCGTCAATCTATTGAAGAGGATTTGGAGTGGTCTCAAAAAAGCGGTCATCATCTTGTTGCTTATGACAGCGAATACTACCCCCCGCTTCTTGGAAAAATACAGGACGCCCCCTGTGCTCTCTTTGTCCTGGGCGATCCCACACTCCTAAAATTTCCTTCTCTTGCAATCGTCGGACCGCGCAAACCCAGCGGTGAAGGGATCTATAATGCGCGCATATTTTCCGCCGAACTTGCCGTGCACGGTTTGTGTATCACCAGCGGACTCGCCGAAGGAGTGGACGGCGTTGCACACCGCAGTGCCTTGGATAAAGACGGCAGAACGCTTGCCGTTATCGGCACCGGCATAGACCGCGTTTATCCGCACCGGCACATATCACTCACCGAAAAAATGATCGGCAGCGGTCGCGGTGCGATTGTTTCCATCTTTCGGCGCGGAACAAGCCCCCTTCCCGGTAACTTCCCCAGACGCAACCGGATTATCAGCGGAATTAGCATGGCAACCCTGGTCATAGAAGCGGGACTTCGCAGCGGTGCCATGATCACCGCCCGGCTTGCCGGCGAACAGGGACGGGATGTTTTTGCTATTCCGGGTTCAATTCATGCACCCTTGTCAAAAGGGTGTAACAAATTAATTAAGGACGGGGCTCTGCTAACCGAAACTACCGAAGATATCACCGCGCATCTGCCGGCAATCTACAGAAGTCATGCGAATAGCCTGGATAGTCGGGATAGCCCGGATGCCCCGAATACCTTAAATCCCCGGAATCTCCCGCTTGGCTTCGCGGAAAACGCGGATCCTAAAAAACAAAAACAGGCGACACATCGTATTCACAACAAAGCGGGGACCGGCACTGAAAGGGAAAGGGAAAGAAAAAGGGAAAGTGACCGGGGGGCGGAAACAAACAAACAAAAAACACCGGAAGCCACTCAGGTTTCCGCCGCACATTCAACAAAAATTGTGAATCGCTCTTTGTTGTCGGATGCCGCATACAAGTTGTTGGAAACGCTCAACTACCGCCCCACACATCCGGACGAACTGGCACAACCGGACGGCACGGACATCGCGCAACTTGACAGTTGTTTGACGGAATTGGAACTTCACGGTTTGATTTCAAATGAGAACGGATGTTACCGCAAGTTACCCGCAGACATCCGCCCGAACAAGTAAGCGATTATCCTTTTTCCCGCAGTCGGTTTCGACGGAGATCCCCGCGTCTATATTGACGAATGAACTGCTCGGCGGTGCGGTAATTATGAAGCGCCCGTCGCCGGGCAAACGCTTCGGCGGCATCCGAGATGCGCGACGAAGTGCCGAGTTCCTTTTTTATCTTAGCAAGGTAATCTTGCATGCCGGGTGCGTAAAAACTTAACCAAATACCAAATCGGTCGGCAAGAGCCAGTCTGTCTTCCGTTTGTTGACTGTATTGCGGCTCCATATCGCGCAGAATGACCTTTCGGTTTTCCTCCGGGTCTTGCGGCAAGATGTAACGCAGATTGGAAGTGGCATAAACCACCATATTTGACGGCGGCAATTCTATGGAGCCCTAATGGAGCCTGGCAAAAAGACACGCAATGCCCGATATTCGTCGCTGTCATCGCCAAACACCAGATCATCGCAAAAGATAATAAACTTGTAAGGTCCGTCTTCTATCATTTCGGCAATAACGGGCAAGGATGCCATATCTTCGCGTGCCAACTGAATCAGACGCAAGGGATAGTGATCCGCCAGTGCGGTAAAGACCCCCTTAATGAGTGCCGACTTGCCGCTGCCGCGCGCCCCACACAACAAGGCATTTTCCGCGGACCGGTCGGCAAGAAGATCTTGCGTATTTTCCAACAGTTGCTGTGCCTGTTCCTTCACACCGATGAGGTCGGCAAGATTGACTCTGTCCGGGCGACGCACCGGTCGCAAGGTCTTTTCTTCGGTTTGCCAAACGGCGGCCGAGAAATCACACCAATTAATCATTTATCATCCGCTCCGCCTTAGATAGCATAGCCCGCACCGCCCGCACAGAATTCTAACCGGAAACCGATCATTCCTTGTATTGGTTTGGAGAAAATTAAGTACTTATTTTGTTCGTTCATTCGTTCATTCGTTTATGCCCGCTAAAAAATTGACTGCCGGAAGTTCTTGCCGTTCAAAATCACACATGCCAAACTCTTAAACTCTTTTTCGTTCCCGCCCGCACTCCCCCGCACTCCCTCTCACTCCCCCTCACTCCCCCTCACTCATAGAGGAGCCGGTTCTAAGCCACCTCTTGCTTGAGATGTTGCTTGTCAGCGTGATAAGACGATCGCACCATCGGCCCACTGGCGACATTGTCAAACCCCATCTTTTTGCCCAAAAGTGCGTAATAGTCAAATTCTGCGGGTCTAACATAACGGGAAACAGGCAAGTGCGAAAGACTCGGTTGCAAATATTGCCCCAGAGTTACCATATTAACCGAATGCCGGCGCAGGTCCAAAAGTACCCGCTCCACTTCTTGCGCGGTTTCGCCCAAGCCCAACATAATACCGGATTTGGTTTGAACATGCGGCATTCTTTGCTTGAACAAATGCAACAGTTTTAGGGACCCAATGTAATCCGAACCCGGCCGAACCCGCTTATACAGACGCGGGACTGACTCGAGATTATGATTAAACACATCCGGCAGACCGGTTTCCATGAGGTTCAAAGCAACTTCCATTCGCCCGCGAAAATCCGGCACCAACACTTCTATGACGGTGCCCGGGCAGGTGCGGCGAATCTCGGTAATACATTCCGCAAAATGCCCCGCCCCGCCGTCGCGCAGATCGTCTCTGTCCACGGAAGTGATGACCACATATTTCAAGCCCAGGTCCGCAATTGCTTCCGCAAGATGGCGCGGTTCCTCGGCATCCAACGGGAGCGGCCTGCCGTGTGCCACATCACAAAAAGGGCAACGCCGAGTGCAGATATCACCCATAATCATAAAGGTCGCCGTTCCGCCGCCGAAACATTCGTTCAAATTGGGGCATGCCGCTTCTTCGCACACAGTATGCAATTTTTTCTGCCTCAAGAGTTTTTTAATGCGCATCACATTGGGACTCAAACTAACTCGCACCCGGATCCAATCCGGTTTACGCAAGGGATTCACAGTCGGAAGAATCTTAATGGGAATGCGCGCCACCTTTTCGGCTCCGCGCAGTTTCTTGCCCGCGGAAGTTGGGATACCAAAATGCGATTTCTCGGTTGGTTTGGCTGCTTGGGTTATTTCTTTTTTTTGATGCACTGTGATGTACTGCTCGGTTCGGCTTCTATTATTCAAGGATTATTCAAGAATTAATTAAGGCTTATTCAAACGGATCTTCAATCGGTTTCATAACGAATATTGTAGCACATCACAGAGGATATCCCGGCAAGGATCCCCCTTTCGCATTCCGCTTGCGAGAGGTCGGCACCGAGTTTTGCAAGCGAAGTCACTCGCAGGCCCGCGTAACCGCAAGTGTCCATCCGGGCAAAATACTTCAAGTTCGGGCAGAGATTAAAACTAAGACCGTGATAGCAGCAACCCTGCCTAATGCGAAATCCGAGAGATGCTATTTTCTCTTCACAAACATAGACCCCCGGCATAGACGGTCGTCTGTGCCCGCTGATGCCAAGTCGGGATAAAAACGAAATGATTGCCTCTTCGGTCAAGGACACCAGGTGTTTCACACTCCACCCCTTTCGCCTGATATCCAGCAGCAGATAAAAAATGATTTGTCCCGGACCATGCCAGGTGATGCCACCGCCTCTGTCTGTCCGAAGCACCGGGATATGTTCCGGATTTTCTTTGAGATGCCGGGCATCCGCCCGGCGCCCGAGCGTATAAACCGAATGGTGTCGGGTAATCCAGCATTCGTCCGTTGCGGCATATCTGTTTTGCAGACGCTCGCTCGTCCGATGATCCATCCGACGACACAGATCGGCGTAATCGGTCACGCCTTTGTCGGTGACTTGTAAATTGTCGGCAAGAGACCCCCCGCAATTCATCCGCCGAAAGAAATCAGTATTTCATGCCAGAAATTTTTTAATAGCCCCGCCGGTTTGACAGACTCCAAAGCAATCAACGGCCGCGCGAGAATTTCTCCTCCCTGAAAGGTCAAGATCAACTCACCGACAACTTGGTTTTTCGCCACGGGCGCGCGCAATCTGCCCGGTAATATGATCGCAGTTGTGAAGTCCTCGCGCTTACGATAAGGAAGGGTCGTATAAAGATGTTGCTCCAAACCCACCGGGACAGAAGATTTGTCTCCTTTCCAAACACGCACCCGGGAGATTGGCTCGTGACCGTGATAATGGATATAACGCTTGTAGTAAATATAAACATGGTTTAGAAGTTTGGCGGCATCGCTGGCACGCAAGTATGTACTTTTCGCCCCCATGACCCCCACAATCAACCGATATTCCCGGACACCCGAAACGATGACATTGTATCCGGCTTCTTCCGTGTTACCGGTCTTAATGCCATCCACCTCATCGCTCGCCCAAAACAACAATTGATTGCGGCTGCGTTGCGTGATACCGTTATAAGTAAACCTGCGGACATCAAAATAGCGTTTGTAAAATGCCGGATAACGCACAATTAATTCCTTACAGAGGATCATCAAACTGCGCAAAGAGCAGCGCATCAGCGGATGCGGCAAACCGTTGCTATTCAAAAAACGACAATCGCTCATGCCAAGTAACTGCGCCTCCTGATTCATCAGATTGACAAATTCTTCTTCGCTGCCACTGATATGCTCCGCGATGGCAAGAGCGGCATCATTACCGGAGGATACGATAAGACCAAACAGCAGTTGATCCAGGGTCACGGGCAATCCCGGTTGAATGAACATACGGGACCCCGGCACCGCGAGAACCTTGGGCGAAACCTCCGCTTCTTCGGTAAGTTCAACTTCCTTGGCCGCCAGTTTCTTTGCCACCACAAAGGCGGTCATAATTTTTGTCAAACTTGCCGGAGGTCGCGGCGCATCCGCGTTGTGCGCAAGAATTTCAAACCCCGTATGCGGGTCCGCCACCATATAAGAAGGAGAACTGATATCCGGTGTGACACGCACGCCGGGTGACTTATCAAACCCGTAAAGAACTCTGTCCGCCGCCGCCCCTTCCACGGAACTGTTATCACCGGATACCCTTTCCCACAGGATTTCTTTTACCGGCTGACTCGTTTCGGGTGTCGGCACGCGCTCAAAAGCCAAAAGAGCGGATGCCGCAACAAGCGGTAACAAAATAAGAAAACGCCGCATAACCGAAAAACCTGTTACAAGCGTAATAAAAACTGCCCCGGGGATGACTCGAACACCCGACCTACTCCTTAGGAGGGAGTCGCTCTATCCTGCTGAGCTACCGGGGCGCGAATTTCGGAGCATTTCCAACGCGGGTAGTTTTCCTCTTTTTTCGATGTATTCCAAGAATGCCCCGCCCCCGGTGGAAATATAATCCATAGCCTTCTCGCCCACAAACGCATTAATGGCGGCAATCGTATCGCCGCCGCCCGCAAGAGTATATGCGGAACTGCCGGCAATCATCCGCGCCAATTCTTGTGTCCCCGCGGCAAATGCCTCTTTTTCAAACACACCCACAGGACCGTTCCAAAGAATGGTCTTGGCACGCTCAATAATCTTTGCGTATGCCACCAAAGTGTCGCCGCCAATATCCAAAATCATTTCGTTTTTGTCAACTTCCGCCAAGTGCTTGTGTGTTCCCTCGGCATCATTCGGAGAAGATGCCACTACAACATCTGTCGGCAAAGGGATCTTGGTGAGTTTCATCAATTGACGGGCTTCTTCCAGTAACTCGGGTTCATAAAGGGAATTGCCAACCTCCCGGCCCGCAGCCGCCATAAAGGTATTGGCAATGCCCCCGCCGACAATCAAGAAATCTGAAATCTCCGCCAAAGGGCCGAGAACTTTCAATTTATCCCCCACCTTGGCACCGCCCAAAACGGACACCAACGGACGCGGCGGATTACGCAGGACCTTGTCCAGGGCTTCCGTTTCCCGTTGCACCAAAATCCCGACACAACTTTGCGGTGCGAAGCGAACAATACCCACCGTAGAAGCATGGGCGCGATGGGCGCTGCCAAAAGCATCCATCACAAACACATCGCATAGCCCCCCCAATTCTTTGGACAATTCGGGGCTGTTCGCGGTCTCACCCGGAAAGAAACGAATGTTTTCCAACAGACAGCATTTTTGCGATCCGGCTGTCGCGCCTTTGGGCGGAACAGATGCGGGAGTGGGTAGCAACTCCACGGGTCGTCCCAATGCTTGCTCCAGATAGCCGGCAATCGGTGCCAGCGAAAACTGCGGCTGTTCAGCCGGCGGCTTGTTTGCATCCGGTCTCCCCAAATGGGATACCATGATCAAAGACGCGCCTGTTTCCAGGATCCGGCGGATTCCCGGCAATGCCGCCCGAATACGCGTATCATCCGTAATTTTGCCGGCTTGCATCGGCGTATTGAAGTCCGCACGCAACAGAACACGCATCTCACCGGTCAAACCGATATCTTGAATTTTTTGCATCATTTAATGTATTTAATGTTATTTTATGAAATGCACTTTCCACAGCCACCGCTCTGTATCATTACATCCGGTTCGGTACTTGATATATTTATATATTCGGTGAGAATAATTACAAAGTCATTACCAACATATCGTTTCTTGACAAGGAACCATATGAACCTTCCTGTTTTTAGTATTCCGGGACTGCCTAGATTTCCGGGGATTCCAATGTTTCTTTTACTATCGTCCCTATATTGAGAATATCATCTCCACAGATTAATCTGACTTTTTCTTCTCGTGCCATATTTATTGCCTTGTCATTAAATCCTTTGGCATTGGTCACGGCAAATAAATGCTTTTGAGAGCAACCCGTCAAATAATAATCGCGGGCCCTCATCAAATCCATCACCGCATTTGGGCTTGCCTTCTTGTTCGGATTACTTGTATGCTTACATTGAATGATAATCCCCTGACTATCGTCCGAAGTACTCACAATAATATCCGCTCCCTTGTCGCCGCTTGACACAGTTAGTTGTGCAGTGAGTTGCTCATTATCCTGTTTAATTTTCCGCATAATCAACTTCTCAAATTCTAACGAGTCCATTATGGCAATGTCATCCATGCTAATCTCTTCCAAATCCATGGCACCGGCAAGGTCAATTTTACTAATTTGAACAGGCACAAAAACAGACTCCGCCAGTTCTCTCTTTCGCCTGAATAGATCATCCAGAATAAAATCAAAAGAACGCGGGCCATATTTGGCATGCTGCGCCAAAAGAAGATAAACAAATACTTCTCTTGTTTGCCCCAAACGATATGCCCGTCCTGTGCATTGATCCTCTACGGCCGGATTCCACCATCTTTCCAAATGCAGTACATGATTGGCTGCGGTCAAATTAATGCCAACACCGCCCGCCCGAGTCGAAATGATGAGAACATTAAATCCGTTTTCTGATTGAAACCTGTGAACCATTTCCATCCTTCTGTCTCCGCTAACAGAGCCATTGATAATTAATGGTTCTCTTTGCATTTCGTAACGCGTCTTAATGATAGCCGCCAAAATAGGTTGCATCTCGCGCGATTGTAAAAATATCAAGGCCTTCTCATTTTGCTCCTTAATTCTATCCAATATGGATATCATCTTTTTTAATCTGGCAGATTGTGCAATATATTTTTTATGATTGGTTATTTCTTCTCGTGTAACAGAAGTCGGATGCAATGAAATATTTTTAAACGCCCACAGGGCCTGCAACATATTAATTTCTTTTGTCCGATATCGTTCAAAAGCATTTGTAAATTCTTGTGCCTGAACTGCCGGCATGACTTCCGTAGTCTCGTTGATAGGGCAAATCGTTTTGCGCGGAATCACTTGTGGGTTCAAGACATCTTTTTTCAGCCTTCTCAATACAAAAGGTGGTATCTGTACATCGGTGTTAATTTTTTGGGGTTTCGTAAGAATACGCGTCAACTTTTCCAAACCCGCAAGATCCTTGGGAGGATAAGCCCGCATAAAAGAGCGTAAATCTTTTAGAAATCCCGGAGCAACAATATCCATAATCGTCCACAGATCACACAAAGAATTTTCAATCGGGGTGCCGGATAATCCAAGACGAAATTCACTGTTCAGTGTCTTCGTAGCATGGCAATTCAAACTGCGCGGATTCTTTACAGTCTGTATCTCATCAAACACTACACATGAAAACCGGATAGCCGCAAAGACGCTCTGATAATTTCTAAGGGTTGGATAACCTGTTAATATCCAAGAAGAATTTTGAGCCTCTTGTATCCAATCCGAAGTTTGTTGTACCGGGTTGATGTTATTGCCCGGGGTAACGCGTATTCCTTGCAGATGTCGTCCGTAAGCACGAAATACCGGGCCGAGTCCTTCATTTGCCAGATACTTATCGTGTTCCTCGTGCCAATTTTTTAACACTCCCACAGGTGCTACTATCAAATGTGGCTTCCTCTCGGCGGCAACCCACTTTTGTAAAAAAACCAACACTTGCAGTGTCTTTCCAAGCCCCATATCATCCGCCAACAAACAACCGGGCAGACCCATTCGGTGAACTGACTCCAACCAATTCAAGCCCTGTTGTTGATGTTCTTTAAGTACAAAGTCTCCTTTAAGAGTATAATTTTGATCCAACGGCTGGCGAGGTTGAAAACGCGAGACATAATCCAGAACTTCAAAATTCTCTTTTATCAACGGCACATAAAGGGGTTTCTCGGGTTGTCCGCCCCCGGTGTGATCACCATTGCCGTTTGGCTGTTGAACCTCCGGCCTGGCAGGTAGGGGAGCCTGTAGTGAACTGAGTAACTTAGGTGTTGGTGTAACGCTGACACCAAACAGTTCAATTTGTTGTTTTCCTTCATTCAGAGCATCCTTAACTTGCTTTACGGCATACTCCAATTGATCTGTCGGAATATTGAGAATTTTTTTCTGAATCAAAAACTGATAATGATCCGGCAACCAGTCAGACGGGGGGATATGCAGCCAAGGTAAATTCGGCGGTTGCCAAACACCGAAGGAGATCACTCGTTCCGAATACTGTTTCGTTTCTATAAATAACTTTTCCAATCTTTCAGTCTCTTCGTTATCCAAGTGATAGTGTTCGCACAGAGATTCGCGAGGATTTTGAATAAACGCTTTGCGTTCGGCCGGGCTTCCCCGCTGCTTTTGCCGCACCAGATCAAGTGCGGGTTTCAGAGATTTGTCTATCACCACATATCTGCCTCCTTCCAACACATAGGTGCGGCGTGCTTCGGGAACACCCGAAAATTGCTCGATAAACCTTGCCCCTTCCAGGTCATCCAACATCTGTTCATCTTGATCTAAAGCTTGCCCATTCAGATTAATGTTATCCGTTACGGAGCGACCAAAAAGAATTGGGTTCATCTCATAATCCTCGTCACCTTGCTCGGTTTGTATTTTCTTCACATCCAAAGAAAAAGCAGTGGCATGTAGCAATTCGGTATTATTCAAAGTTTGGCTGTTTTGAAAACTTCTATTTTCTTCTCCTGTCATCTCCGACAGAATATCTTGTAATTCGGATACCAGTGCCAAACGGGTATCATAAGTATCACCAGTCGAGTTACGCAGATCGCGTAACTCGGAAATCTTTTCGGCAATACGGTAAAAAGGATCCGGGAGTCGGTAGTCCCCAATTCCGTTTATTTCTATTATTGCCCCCCTTCTTTGAAAATCGATGTCTCGCTCTTCTCCTCTGTTTCTCAAGGAGAACCATATCTTAAAACGAGAATATGGAATAATGTCCTCAGTATTAATCCGAAGCATATAAGGAATAGCAGGCGGGAGCCCCAAACTCCGTGCCATCATTTCATTCAGGTTTGCCACAGTTTGGTGCGAGAGGTAGTATCCGTCTTGCGATAGTAATTCTTGCACCTGTTGTTCGTCTTCCAACGCCAACTGTCTGATCAAAGCCAGAGCACCCGCCCGTGTAATGTTTTCACTAAAAGACGGCCAGTCTCGAAGTTTTTCTTTTTTGGTAGAATCGTCATTGCGAAATCTACTCAACAAAGTACGAGTATCTTTGTGCAGATAAACTTCTATGCCGGGTGCCGAATCCGAAAATTTCCAACTAAAACGATACCTAATCAATTTCGTCAATTTCTTTAACATCTGCATCGCTAATTAAAACTTGGAATAACCTTTATTCCCATTAGGCATCACGAACATTTGTAATCTGTGTTATCCAAACAGGACTGAATCTTATATTTCCAAGTTCCTCCCAGATGTGGAATCCTACAATCGCTGTTACTTCTTCTCGAAGAAAGAGTATCGTGTGATAATTCCTCATCCCTGGTAAATTCCGGGGCAGATCTATTTCCTTTTTTCCATATCCTGCAGCTGCCGTTATGACTCCATTCCGCCACTGTCATATCACCAATTTTCATCAACAATACGGATTGCTCTCTTTCACCTCCCTGTAAACGACTGTAAGGTAAGTCGTAATCGTCAGGGTCCATCATTCGTTCTTGTTCCAACAGTTCTCTTGCTGCTCTTCCACAAATAATCAGTGCATCATCTATCTTATCCAGATACTTTGCCCGCCAAAATTCTTCTCTGGCTGTCCACATGCCCACAGCCGAACTCTCATGAACCGTCCGTTGAATAATCCTTAAGAATCGTTCCAAAATACCCGAATTCAGTCTGCGAATAAACATCCGAATATATTCTTCGGGTCCCGGCCAGCCCACTCTTTCTTCGGGAATGCGAGGATCACCGTAGGTTTCCAAAAGTAACTTTTCACTTTTTTTAGACATCAAAGAATGACTCTCGCCTTTTACCATTGGACCTATTAAGCCTATCATGGAGGCTTCGCGAAAGGCATCTCCAATTTTGTTACTCTCGTTTGTGATCCATTTGTGAAATCGGCTCATATTCTCAAACTTACTTTGTCCTCTTTTTATCACTTCATCTCTTATTTTCTCGGCAATTTGTCTTCTTACATATTCCATCATACCGGCCGACCTATCATCCAAAGCGATGCCATCCAGCAATGATGCAATTTTGTCATCCCGTGAAAAAATAAAATCGGCAACATGTTGCGGTGCTTGCCGAACATCAAACAGATTTACCTCGTCAATAACCTTCGGCCATCCATTCGGCAACAGCGTCCGATTCTCACTCAAACACTTGGCAATCATCGCGATCGGCTTGCTTTCAGGTTTGTAGTTTGTGAGGTAGGAAATGATCAAAGCCCGCCAGATGGTGCGACTGTCTTGCTGTTCGATCATTTTTAAGTACTCTCTAATGAACTCTCGGTCCTGACGCAGTCTCTCCGCCGCGGCATCCGCACCAAACATCAAGTTGGCAATTTTTCGGATCTTTCGCCCACCAAGTTCCGCCAAACGCTTCTCTTGCCAGTAAACCCACACTTCTTCTGCAAGGTTACCATTCGTTTGAATTGTACCCTCGCCCCATTTCTGCAAGATTCTTGCATGTGTTTTGTTCATTTTTACCGGACTTGTCGGCGGTTGCGGAAGTGCCGGTTCCGGCAAGTGGCGGCGAGAGAAAAAATCAGTTAGTTTCATTTATCTTATTCGTGTAATCTTTTTGTAAGCGTTGTTGAAATTGTCTAAACTCTTTCCCTGACTTGGGCACATGCATCAAAATTCGGATGTCTATCCGCCGATTGCGCTTTCTGGATTCTTTGGACAAATTATCACCCAGAGGGCGAGTTTCCCCATAACCCGTGGAAGCAAAAATAGGATAACCGCTTGGGCTAAAAAAGTCAACGAGTCGGGGAGATTCATTGACCATGATTTCATAAGTATGTGCGGCACGAAAAACTGAAAGTTTCAAATTAGTATCTATATTCTTGTAGCCCGACAAGCCTCCCGAATGGATCGGCACATTATCCGTATGCCCTTCCACAAATATAGCCTCCACAAAAATTCTATTCTCGTTCCGGGACAAGCATTCTTGGGAAGCATTAAACGGAATTTCCAGCCTTGCAAAAACAGAGCAATCCAAAACTTCATAAAACGCCCGGGACAGAACTCGGGCAACTCTGTTTGCATCCGTGCCGGGCTTTATGTCCGCCTCCCCCGAATCAAACAGAACGCCTTCCGGCAAGCGCAATATACCGTGTTCCTCGTCTATTGATACCTGTGTTATGTTATTCTCTCGCAAGAATTTTTGCAGTTCATCAAGAATCACTTTACGATGCTCGGCGGCTTCGGACTCATTGGTGCGTTGATTCAGATCGTCCCGCACCTGATAAATAAAAAGAGTCATCATCAAAATAAACACAAACAACAAACCGACCATAATATCGGTCATGGAAACGAAATAAGAATCTTCAGATTCTTCACGCTGTGTATGGCTGCTGTTCACTGTGTTTCAGATGCTCCCAAAGTTCCGGAGCAGGTCACCTATTCACCCGTCTGTTCATCTTTCTTATCTTTTTTTATTTTTTTATTCTTTTGTCCTTTTTTTGCTTTTTTTCCAATGTTTCCTGTAAATCTTCTATGACCGTCTCCAAAGAACTTATGGAAGAACCAAACTTGTTGTCCAGTTTTGCTACAAAATCATTCAATTTCGTAGTGACCTTCGCAGTATTATCATTAATTTGTTTTAAATAGTCTCCCAGTTTTTTATCCGTTTCTTCTATTCGAGAATGGTGTGTCTTCCAGAACTCAACAACTTCTTCAAGAGGGTCCTTAATGTTCTCCACTCCTTTTGCGGCATTAAAAGCGGCTTCTCGTGTCACTTCCAAAATTGAGCTCATCTTAGTCAAGGCTTGGTTTAGTTCCTCGGTTACTTCTCTTGTCTGTTGGGTTGCGTCACCAATTTCTTTGGCACTGCTTTCCAAGTTTTCTTTTAACCTGTCAATCGGTCCATTCAGTTCTCCTATCGCCTGCCCGATACTGCCAATCCTTTCATCAACCACTTTAGTCATTCCTTCCGAGAAGTTGGACATTTGTTTTGCATAAGCCCTATCACGTTCCTCAGAATTCTTATCCAATCTTTCTTTCATATCATCAAGTGTTTTGGTAAAGTTGTTTAAAAAATCTTGCATTTTCTCTTCAAATTTTTCACCTCCCTTACTAATATTTTGCGGCAGGGTGCCCAATGCTTTAACTACCTCACTAAGTTCTGTTGCCATGGCAGTAAAAGATTCTCCTGCAACATTTTCAACCACCTGTTGAGCGCCACCGCCAATTGCCTCTCTTACCTCTTTGCCCACCTGCATCGCGAGATCGGTACCAAAAGTTTCCAGTTGCCTTGTTTGGTTACGAAGTTCTTTCAGTTGTTTGGCGGCCAAATCCTCCGGACTGATACTACGCAGCCCCTTTTCCAATGCCAGACAAATGCTATTAAATGCACCGCGAACCCAACGACTATACCATCTGATTGAAATGGCTATAACAATAGAAAAGAACAAACCTACCATAGAAGCATAAAATTTTGCGGATGTTGCGTTGAGAAGAGTACGCAAGGCTTCTTGAGATTCGTTAATTGTTGCAGTGTCGGAAGCAATTCCACCCAATGCGGCCGTGAGAGCGGAAATAATGCCGGCAAAAGTAATAACCAAACCAATACCAACAAAAACATTGGGCCAGATACGAAAAAAGTTAAGTTCCGCCCCAAAAGCGGCCGGGTAAAAATATTCGGCGGGATTCACCGTATTTTGATAAATACTCGCTTCATCATCCTCGCCAGTTTGCGACTTAATCAGAGTTTCTTTAAATTCTTTCCATACATGCGCGACTGTTTCATTGGACTTTAATAAGTCCTGGTCTATGGTTTCAAACTGCCCGGCAAGTTTTTTTTCATTCGTAATTCCGACTATCGCCTTCTTTAACGGTTTAATCACTGTCCTACCGATATAAAGCCATCTTATTAGTAAATACAACAAAATAAGAAAGCCAAATACCCCTATCATCACAGCCAAACCCGGAGCCACATTTTTCTTAATCAAAAATTTTAGTGCCGGACCAATCAACCCGGAAAATATTTCTCCAAGCAAGGATAAAGATAACCAATACCCCATTACTGCAATACAGACTGCGATAAATACAAAATATAGAAGATTAAAACCCACTAAGTTCTTAATCCAAGGCATCATTCGAGAAACCTTACTAATGTTAGACTGATCTTTCATAAATTGTCCAAATTGAATACATCCATTAAATCTAAATATAAATACGGCGAGTAGAGTCTGCTCTCTGCCGAAAGTGCTTTATGCAATATATTCGGTAATTATAAGTCATCCGTTCAAGTCGTCGGAATAGAACCCCATACGCTGAGTGCCTCATCCTTTTGAGATTAGGCACAAACGGGATGCTCTAAAATCCCGTGCTAAAATACAAACTCATATGAACCTCTTTATCGGATTACACCTGTTCTCGGCTCTTGCAGCAATGTTGTTAGGTGGCTATAGCCTGATGCGCACCAAAGGAGACGCTTTGCACAAGGCCGTTGGCAAAACCTACTGCGGTCTCATACTACTTGCCTGTATTACCTCCTTGGCAATTCGCGACGAGAACGGCAACTTCACGCCCATCCATATTCTGACCGCCTGGACATTTATCTGTATTGTCTTGGCTTTGCTTGCCATTCGAAAAAAACGCATCGGCAGCCACCGTCGTTTCATGCAGGGGACCTATGCCGGCCTGGTCATTGCGGGCGTACTGGCGACTGCCATGCCGGGGCGGATTCTGCATACCTTTCTTTTTGGCTAATTAAAGAAAACTTCCAAAATTGCCGGGGTTGCCCCGGTTACCCGGTTTGTCGTTAATCGTGAGATCCCAAAGTTCTTAAAAAGTTCTCCGAGTTCGGCAAGTTCGCCAAATTTAAGGCTTTTTGTTCAGGCCAAACTCTTCGTGCAGGCAACGCACCGCCAACTCGGTGTACTTCTCTTCAATAATCACCGAAACCCGAATTTCGGATGTGGAAATTACCTGAATATTAATCCCTTCTTTGGCAAGAGCGGCGAACATACGCGCAGCCACTCCCGAATGCGAGCGCATCCCCAGACCGACCAAAGAAATCTTGGCAATCTTGGTATCACCGGATATACTCTTAAAAGACAATTCCTCCCGGAGTTCTTTGAGGGCATTGCAAGCCCGTCTGTAATGATTGCGATGCAGGGTGAAGGTAAAATCGGTGGATCCGTGACTGCCCACATTTTGAACAATCATGTCCACCTCTATTTTTTCTTCGCTAATCCTATCAAGGATACGCGACGCCACGCCCGGTTTGTCCGGAACATGATTGACCGTAATCTTGGCTTCGCTTTTATTGTGCGCGATACCGGATACTATACTTTCTTCCATATTTTTATCTCCTCTTTTAACTTTAACTTGTCTAACTTGTCGTTTCATTATTAAGGTCCCCGACGATTCTCCCGGCTTTCCAAATGCCGAGAGAACTCGCAGGTTCACATTATTCTTTGCCGCCAATGCCACGGAGCGCGGTTCCAACACCCGCGAACCCAGAGCCGCCAATTCCAACATCTCCTCCATGAAAATCTGACCGAGCAGTCGCGCATCTCGTACCAAGCGAGGATCCGCCGTATAGATTCCGTCAACATCCGTATAAATTTGACATTCGTCCGCACCGAATGCCGCCGCTATGGCAACCGCACTGGTGTCCGAGCCGCCACGGCCGAGAGTGGTGATATCTCCGTTTTCATTCACCCCCTGAAACCCGGTGACTATGGGGACTGTTTTATCTCGGATGTCCCGACGCAACCTTTTGGTGTCTATTTTACGAATACGCGCCCGACCGTGATGGTCGTCGGTTTGCAACGGCACTTGCCAGCCGGCATAGGCACGCGCCGAGACGCCCTTCTCGTTCAATGACATACTGAGCAGTGCCGCACTTTTTTGCTCGCCGCATGCGAGCAGGTGATCCAACTCGCGCGGCGGCGGCACACCAAATGCCGCAGACTGTTCAAGCAGGTGATCCGTTTCCTCTCCCATTGCGGATACGATCACTATGACGGAATGCCCGGCTGCGTGATCGCGACAAATCTGCTCAGTTACGGCACGCAGGCGTTCGATTCCCGCCAAAGAAGTTCCGCCGTATTTTTGAACAAAAAGCATACCGATATCTTACTTAAAAATACCTGACTTTAATCAGCGCCACATACATGTCCAATGACAAAAGTAGCGGGCGATTTGATCTTCTTTTCTCGGACCAATTTTGGCAAGCGGCTCAGACGGCACTTAATCACCCGCTGGTTGCCAAACCCAACGGACTCCACAATCATTGCCGGCATGGAAACAGGCATGCCGCATTTCAGGAGCTCCCGAATACCCGGTTCTATCAATTCCACTCCCATGTAAATCACCAGCGTCTGTTCGCCGCCGGACAATGCCCGCAATGATTGCAGGGTCTGCTCGCTCAACATCGGTTTGCCTTCACTTTTGGATTCAGTGCCCGCGGTCTGCAGAGTAATAAAACTGACGCCATGTGCAAATCGGCGATCCGTCAGGGGGATACCACCGTAAGCGGCACAGGCTAAGGCGGCGGTCAATCCCGGAGCAATATGAAAAGTAATGCCCGCCTTTTTTAGGGCATCCGTTTCTTCGGTTAGTCTGCCATAGATGCCGGGATCTCCTCCTTTGAGACGTAACACTGTCCTGCCTTTTCTCGCCTCCGCGACGAGCAATCGGTTAATCTCCGATTGGGTCATGCCCGGCTTGCCGACCGGAATCATATCGGCATCTCGGCGAGCCATCTCCAAAATGTCTTGGCTAACCAGGCGGTCATAGAGAATGACATCCGCAAGATGCATCAAACGCAAGGTTTTTAAGGTGAGCAACTCCGCACCGCCGGGCCCCGCACCCGCCAACCAGACTTCGCCCGATAACTTTTTTGAGTGTTTTTTAAGAAGCCTTGTTGCCATTTGACTTGCCTCTTTCCGGCGATCTTCCAGAACAAGATGAGGAACAGGGCTGTCCAGCAATTTTTCGTAGAATTCACGGCGTTGTTCTTCGGGCAGGGCTTTCATAACACGCGCCCGCAAACCGCCCAAGAACACCGGCAGGTTACCGTAGTTGGATGGCAACTCGGCTTCGGTATTGGCGCGCAGACGCCTGGCAAGAACGGGCGCCTCGCCTCCGCTGGAAAAGGCGACAACCAAAGGGTCTCTGTCAACCAATGCCGGCACAATAAAACTGCACATCTCTTTATTATCAACCGAGTTAACGGGGATCTGGCGGGCGGATGCCAGACGATAAATATGCCGGCTGAGTTTTTTATCCGATGTTGCGGAAAATACCATAAACATTCCGTCCAGATCCTCGTCACAAAACTTGCGTTGGTGCAAACTGCCGGCGGCATCACGCACCCGGACGGCAATGTCCGTATGAATTTCCGGCGCGACTACTTTGGGGATGCCACCGGCAGCGAGTACGAGTTTAATTTTTCGGCCGGCAATTGTTCCGCCGCCGACAATCAGGACGCTCTTGCCCCGAATATCCAAAAAAGCGGGAAAGTATCTCATTTACGAAAACAAGCAGCCCGCTTTGCCCGGCATCGTTTTATTACGAGGACGGAAGATTCTGATAATTGTTACTGAACGGAGACAGCAGTCTTTTGATGTCGGTTAAATTATCTTTTTCGCCCAGGACATAGCTGTCCGCACCGCATCTCCGCAAAAAATATAATTGATCTGTCAAGTATTCGCCCATCACACGCAATTCGCCGGCATACTTGTCCTGTTCGCGAATGCGTCTGATCAAACTAAACGCCCGACCATCGGCAAATCCGGGGATTCTCACCGCGAGAAGACCGAAACGCTTAATAACGGAGGCATCTCCCAGTTCTTCCAAGAATTCTTCGCGGGTAAGTTCGCCGGGAATTAAAAGTCCCGGATGCCGTAATTTCAAAAAAGTTTTTCGCTCTGCCACATCCCAATCCTTCCAAACAGCAAGGGGAAGGACTGTGTGTTCGGTGAGATGGGATGCCTTAACTGATGCCGCAGATGCCGGTGTGGCACCCGCCCCCGGAACCTTTGTGGTACTCGCGGGTTTTTCTTCTGTCGGCAGCGGCAATAAATGCCAAGGATCCGCCGATATGGGATCCCCGTTTCCGTCAATGAGCATAAAGCAATATTAGTTTTTCCGGCTGGTCGGGTCAGGGAGCGGCCGGGTTGGTGTGGTATACCTTTTGCTTAAACGGTTCAATTCCGATGCGGCCGAATGTATCCAAAAAAGTTTCCTCCCCTTCTCGCTTCTCTTTGAATACCTCAAGAATTTCGCCAATCATATCGGCGACCCGCTCCTTCGGCACGGACGGACCAAGAACCTTGCCGAGAGCCGCCGCATTGGAAGCGTTCCCGCCTAACTGAATCTGATACCATTCTACTCCCTTCTTTTCCACACCCAGAATGCCTATGGCCGCAACATGGTGATGACCGCAAGCATTCATGCAACCGGACATGTTAACTCGCAGGTCGCCCAGATCGTGAATGTAGTCCATATCATCAAAAAGTCGGTTGATGCGGTCCGCTATTTCAATGGTGCCGGCATTGGCAAGACTGCAGTAATCCAGACCGGGGCAGCAGATGACATCCGTGAGACCGCCGATATTTGGCGTCGCCAAGTTTAGTTTCTCCAACTTTGAATACAATTCGGTCAAGTGCCTCTTCTCCACATCGGCAAAAACCAAATTCTGAGTGTGAGTCACACGCAGCTCGCCAAAAGAATATGCATCGGCAAGATCGGCTACCGCATCCATTTGGGCCGCGTTCAGATCGCCCGGCACGGCCTGCGGATGCTTAAGTGACAGATAAACAGCCCGATAACCCGCCACCTTATGTGTCGCCGTATTGTTGCGAAACCAGGCAAGATAGGCCGCATCGCCCCGCTCATCTGTTTCCGGGGCTTCCGGGGTTTTCGGGGTTTTCGAGGACTCCGCCAGAGCGGCCTCGGCGCGATAGGGGGGCGGCGCAAAGAATTCCCGCACCCGTTGCACATCTTCCTCTTTTAATTCCAGTTTTGAGTCATCCGCCAGCATTCTGCGCCATTCGTCTTCCACCAGACTGCGAAACTTATTGATGCCCAACGCGTTGACCAGGATCTTAATACGCGCCTTATACTTGTTGTCTCTTCGCCCTTGTTCGTTGTAAATACGCATGATCGCGTGCAGATAAGAATACAGATGCTTTTGTGGTAAAAACTCGCGCAGCGTCTTGCCGATAACAGGCGTGCGCCCCAGCCCGCCGCCGACCAGCACCTGAAACCCAATTTCCCCCGCATCGTCTCGGCGCATGTAAAGTCCTATGTCGTGAAGTTGAGTCGCCGCCCGATCATACTCGGCACCGGATACGGCTATCTTGAACTTGCGCGGCAAAAAAGAAAATTCCGGATGAAAACTTGACCACTGACGAATCAGTTCGCAATAAATGCGCGGGTCATCCGTCTCATCCGGGGCGACTCCCGCCAAATGATCGCTGGTCACATTTCGGATGCAGTTCCCGCTGGTCTGAATGGCGTGCATCTCCACTTCGGCCAATTCCGCAAGAATATCCGGCACCTCCTCCAGTTTCGGCCAATTGTACTGAATGTTCTGGCGCGTGGTGAAGTGACCAAATCCTTTATCAAACTTGCGGGCAATATATGCCAGTTTACGCAGTTGTTCGGCAGACAAAAGACCGTAAGGAATGGCAACCCGTAACATCGGCGCATGAGTTTGCAGATATAAGCCGTTCATCAGACGCAGGGTCTTAAACTCATCGTCGGTCAGTTTCCCCTCCAGGTAACGCTTGGTCTGCAAACGAAATTGCTCCACTCTTTCGGTAACCATTTGTTTGTCAAAATCGTTATAGCGATACATTATTCTTTCTTCTTCCTTACTCCCTCAATAATCTTTTATTGTTTCAGCCGTCGGCACTCACCAAGTTTTCCTCAGTTTCCGACATTGCCATATTCGGCGGCATGCCGACGCCCAGATAATCCAAGACGGATTCGGCGGCACGACGCGCATCCGCAATGGCAGTAACGACCAGATCCGGACCCCGCTCCATGTCGCCGGCGGCAAATATGCGCGGATTGGAAGTTTGGTAAGGCAGGTCTCCGTCTTCTTTGACCACTTCCACCAACCGGTTGTCTCTCAGACGAATATCGTGCTTTTCAAACCAATCGGGAGGGTTCGGTCTAAACCCGAAAGCAAGCAACACAACATCCGCCTCTTTTAAGACTGCTTCGCTGTTTGGCTCTCTGCCCGGCACGGCAGTCCTATCGATGCCCGGAACGGCAGTCCTATCGATGCTGCCATCAGATTTTGAATGCGTGCGAGCAAAACGCACGCCGGTTGCCTTGTTGTTGCCGCCGAGAATTCCTAACGGCTGATAATTAAAATGAAACTTCACGCCCTCTTCGCGCGCATACCGAACCTCGCGGCGAGAACCGGGCATGCGTTCTTCTCCTCGTCGGTAGAAGCAACTGACAGAAGCCGCCCCTTGGCGTATGGCGGTTCTGTTGCAATCCATCGCGGTGTCGCCGCCGCCCAGAACCATCACATGCTTGCCGGCCGTGTCGATGAACTCTGTTCCTTCGGTATAACCCGCCAGCCTGTTAACATTTCCTTTGAGAAAGTCCAACGCCATATGCACATTTGGCAGATCCGCTCCCGGCAGCCCCCCGTCCACAGGCTGATAGGTCCCCATACCAAGAAAGACGGCATCATAGTCGTTTAGAAGTTGCGCCAGATCTATGTCCTCGCCAATCCTGGTGGACAGGCAAAACTTAATGCCCATCTCCTCAAAAACTTGCCGCCGTAAAACCATAACTTCCTTTTCCAGTTTGAACGGAGGTATGCCGAAAGTTAGCAGACCGCCGATTTCCGGGTAGCTGTCATACACAGTCGGCTTGACACCGTTGCGTATTAAGACATCCGCACACGCAAGCCCGGCCGGCCCCGCACCCACAATCGCCACCTTCTTGTCCGTGACCGGCGCATCGGCAAGGTTTGGTCGCCAGCCCAAAGCAAAGGCGGTATCCGTAATGTACTTCTCCACAGCACCGATCGTCACCGCACCAAAACCGTCATTGAGCGTGCAGGCACCTTCACACAATCTGTCTTGAGGGCAAATGCGGCCGCAAACCTCCGGCAAACTGTTTGTTTGATGGCAGAGTTCGGCGGCTTGGAACAGGTTTCCTTTAACGACCAGATCCAGCCAATTCGGGATATAGTTATGCACCGGGCACGCCCATTCGCAATAGGGGATGCCGCAATCCAAGCAACGTTCGGACTGACTTGCCGCCTTTTCCTGAGAAAAGTTGGCATAAATCTCGCCAAACTCCGAGCGTCTTTTTTCCATGGAAGTCAGTTTCGGCTCACTGCGCTCCGACTCCAAGAAGTGAAAATGATCTTTTTTCATTTAATAAATAAAATTCTTTCCGGTTCTCTTTGGCTGATCCAACCTCGATTCAGCCCGATTCAGCCCGGTTCCAATCAAGTCAAACAGAACCTAAGAACGGGCCTCCCGGGACCGCTCCATCCGCCTCCTACAAAATATATTCTACCATTAAAGGATGCCCTATCAACATAGAATAAACTTCTTTGTTGCGCGAGGACAGCCACCCTCTGACCCCGATTCGCTTCGCGTTTAGAAGTTTTTGAGCGCCGCCCAATGCGGACAAGTGCTGTTGAGGAACAAAAAGTTGCACCCGGCTGTCCCGCAAGAAAATCCGACCGCCCGATTTGCCTATCTCCACTCTTTCCACATCTCCCGCCAGACGCATGAATCCGGTGCCCAAGTTAGAGGCGGAAGCCTCCCAAAATTGATAAAATGGCAACTTCCAAACACCCCGATTGTCGTTCCGGGCTTTCTTTTCCGCCGCCACATAGCAAGCGGCGTTATAGTCATTCGGCGAGATAAAAGCATAAAAGGCGTAACCTTCTCTTAGCAGGGTCTCCGCCAAATTATTCCCCGCCTTATCAAACACATGGACAAGCGTTCTGCCGTACCTGTCCGCAGTGGCTTCGCCTATCTGCAAGTACACACGACGGTTTTCTATGAGGTTTCTTAAACGCTTTCGGGCTTCAGTGCCCCGAGGCATCTTATATTCCGGCGCATTGATGCCAATAATTCGCAGTTCTCTGCCCCCTTCCAAACGAATGGAATCACCGTCAATCACCCGTTGAACTTTTGCCGAAAAATCTATCCCGGCCGCGGTGCAAGCAGCAAACGCATGCGGGGCAAACAGTATAAAACTGATCCCACCGCAAAAAGCGAGTAGTCGGATGTTTTTCAGCAAGGGAAAGCCGCCAATGTTCTTATTTCAAACCCGGCAGACGAGCCGCAATACTAAAAAGCAGTTCAAGAATACTCCCCAAATACCCCGCAAACACCGCCTGCGTTAACGACCAATAATCGTTGTTACGGCGATTGTCGGCAAAGATGCAAAAATATCCGGTTGTTATATTGTTATATTGTTATGTTGTTATTTTGTCAGCAGTCCCTTGCCAAATCTCTGACGGAATTTTTCCACCCGTCCTCCTTTGTCAAGAATCTTTTGTTTGCCCGTATAAAAAGGATGGCATTTGGCACAAACTTCCAAACTGATGTCCTCTTTTAATGTGGAGTAAATTTCATACTTGCTACCGGGACCGCAAGCACAGGTGGCTGTAATCTTATGGTAGGCGGGATGTCCTTCTTTTTTCATTTTTATTTTTCTTGTTTTAATATTTCAAGTGTATTTAACGCATTGTATGGTATGTCCGTCCTATATGACTGGAGCCAGACGGGATCGAACCGACGACCTTCTGTATGCAAAACAGATGCTCTCCCAACTGAGCTATGGCCCCTCCAAGAATATTATTATAGGGCTTTGCCAAAAATTATCCAATCAATGAATGACCCAATTTACGACTCCGCAAAAAAACAGAGGAAAAAATTGGGGGAAATTAAAAAAACAAAGAAAAACATATGCGGGAAAAGATCGAAAAAACCCGAAAAAATATCGACAATATCTCGGAACAATATTCTTACCTCCGGATAACCGAAGCGAAAACAATGTTTTAGAATCTCATCAGTGTCGGTCGTATGGTGAACGCTCGATGGCCGAAGCAAAAACAAGGTTTGGGATTTAGGCTCTTGACTTCGGAAACTTCTTTTAAATCCTTATTTTATAAGGGCTTGCCGGCAATTTTTATACCCTGCCGCCCTTACAACTTTGCTTTTTTGTGCTTAGCGTTTGTTATTAAACAACGCAGTTTGTTTCAGTTGTCATTGAACTAACCTGTAGAAGGCGTTGCTGTACCCTGTCCTTCAATATGAATTAATGTGTGGGTTTACTTGGGCTTCTGTTTTGCTTTCATCAATCGGCTAAACATCCAATTTTACCAGGCATACCCCACTAGAAAACCGACGGATCGGATACTGAAATCTTCTAATTCTCCTTCGGCGTCACTTGTTTCTCCTCCGTGTCTTAACGTATCAAGTTTCAAGGTCGTTGGCAATGTATTGAGTAAATGGGCTCCCAATGCAAAACCGGAAGAAAAGGCATGTTGATAGCCCAAGGTTACGGTAATCGGCGATGCTCGTTCAAATTTGCCTACCAAATCGTCTGCACCTATTATGTTACCGTCTTCATCATATAAAGGAAAATCAGATCTGGTCCTGGTAGAGTCAAGTAAGATAACACCTCCTCCCAAGTAAAACCCGAATGGGAAATGATGGCGGTAGCCTAAAAACACCCCCGAGTATTCATCGGTCACATCACTATCATTTATTTCTTGGACTTCAGTAAAACTATAATAATCCACAGCGATGGCATGCCCTCCCGGAAAGATGTAATCAAAAACAAGGCCAAAGCCGCTCTCACTATCCGGCTCCGTCTCTTTATCTTTGTATTCAAAAGACTGCAAAGGACCGCCGGAAAGCATCACATTGATCCGACCGGCCGCATGGGCGTTGAATATCAAGCCAAAGCTCAAACCGAGCCAGACTGTAACAAGTATTAATATTTTTTTCATAATTTTATTTTTTTATTTTTTTATTTTAATAGTATATTTATGCGAGCATGGGTAATAGAGTAACCCGCATATCCGTAACGACCTTCAGACATAGATTTAATAGACTTCGATTTAGACTTCGATTCGCCGGATAATGCTCTTAAAATTTAATTTTGTTTTTTATTGACAAGATATTTTCAAGTAAGTTGGAGTTACAAAAGAAAATTACGCCGCACCGGGGTTTCCCCGGCACACAATAAAAAATGAATAAACCGATTGTTTTTGTTCTCCCCCGTTTCAAGACTAGAAACTGGCAAGTCATGTGATTGCGGAAATCTGTCTCTAATAAAGTAAAAACAGAATTTTTTATCCGTTGCGGATATCCGCAACCAAGACGAATAAAAAGATAAACACAAAGAGCCGCCAAAAGTGAGCGGCAAAAATTGTGCTAATAGATTATATTGAGAACTTCTAAGAAGTGTCTGTGTGTGAGGGGGGGGGGGGGGGTAATGGAAATTAGTCGCAACCATTCGGCTATAAAAAAGCCAAAGCCGAAACTGAAAGAAGCGAAGTTTTCTTTACCGATAGAAATCATTTGTAAAATTATACTTACAAATAACTCCGGTTTTCTTAAATTTTGGCATCATTTCATTAATTTAAAAATTAGCGATGAGATGAAAAACAAGGTTTTTACAGTTTTGGAAGGTTTTATGCGGGGTCTTACAATAGAAGCATTATGAAACAAACAGTATTAATTACGGGAACAAGCAGCGGCATTGGCAAAGCCACGGCGAAGTTCTTTCACAACAAGGGGTGGAATGTTGTCGCCACTATGCGCAACCCCGAAAAAGAGGACGAACTTAATTCCTTGGAAAATGTTCTTGTCCTCCGCTTGGATGTCACCGATGCGGATTCTATCAGAAGGAGTGTTAATCTGGCGATTGAGAAGTTCGGGAAGATGGATGTGGTGGTGAACAATGCCGGCTATGCGGTTGCCGGTGTTTTTGAATCCGCATCCAAAGAGAGCATCGAGCGTCAGTTTGCGGTCAATGTTACCGGGCTCATAGATGTCACTCAAGCAGTTCTCCCGCACTTTAGAAAAAACAGGAGCGGTGTCTTTGTCAATATTTCGTCCATGGGCGGCAAGGTCACTTTTCCTCTGTTGCCTTTGTATCACGCGACCAAGTTTGCCGTGGAAGGATTTTCGGAATCGCTCTCTTACGAACTGGCACCGTTTGGGGTGAAGTTAAAGATTGTGGAACCGGGCGGCGTTTCAACGGATTTTGGGACACGCTCCTTGGACTTCCAATACCAGCCCGGGTTGGCAGCCGAATACGATGCTTTGGTTGAGAAGATGCAACAATTTTGGACAAACCCGGAGCATGCGAAAGGAAGAGGCACACCCGAAGAGGTTGCCGAAGTCATCCATACGGCGGCGACGGACGGGACCGACCAACTGAGATATGTTTCGGGCAAGGATGCGGAGAAAATGCTATCGGCAAGGGCAAGCACGGACGATGCCGCTTATATGGAAATGATCCGCAAGATGTTTTGAGACAGGATCGCGATAGGTCCGCGATTCTTGTGACGAAGAATTTTTTCTTGGCCGGGATCATACCCAATCCATTTTTGAAGTTTCACCAAAAGCATATTCACCGGCACGTTTTGTTGTAATTTTTTTATAAACAAATACATGATGTCTTCCGCATCGGCACGCACTGCCGGGTAATTCGCGTTGTCTTGCAGTTGGCACACCGCCGAGCTCCCGCCGGAATCATACCCTTCCCTTAAAGGCGGTAAAGTCACCCCGCCTCTGTCGGAACATTAATATAATAAAAGATATAATAAAAACATGATTAGTATTTATACGGACGGTGCCTGTTCGGGCAATCCGGGTCCCGGCGGCTGGGCGGCTGTCATCATAGAAGCCGGTCAACAAAGAAGTATTTCCGGCGGAGAGCGACAGACCACAAACAACCGAATGGAATTACTGGCGGTTATCAATGCGTTACGCTGTTTGCACGAAGGACAAGAAACGACTGTCTTTACCGACTCGCAATATGTCCAACTTGGTATGAGCAAATGGCTTGCCGCATGGCAAAAAAGGAATTGGCAGACCGCCGGCAAAAAAGAAGTTAAAAACCGGGAACTTTGGGAAGCCCTGCTTGAAGCAAGCAAGAAACGCATAGTGCGTTGGCGGTGGGTCAAAGGACATAGCGGCCATCCGCACAATACGGAGGCAGATCGCCTGGCACGCCTTGCCTTGGAAGATTACAAATAATACTTGCCATTTCTGTCCGAGAATCCGGATCATGCGAGCCACGCATCACTTGTATGCTCCGCAATCCGGGTTAACCCGACACAATTAACAGATGATGCGCAAAGTTGTTTTGGATACGGAAACGACCGGCAAAGAAAAAGGCGATCGCATCGTAGAGATCGGTCTGGTTGAAATTGATGACCGCGGTAACGAGGTGAACGAACTGCATTATTTCTTCAATCCGCAACAGGCCGTGCATGCGGGCGCGCTGCGGGTGCATAAACTCAGCAACGAGTTCTTGCGCGACAAGCCCTTGTTTGCCGATAAGGCCAAAGAGATTCGCGATTTTTTGGGCGGGAGCAAGGCAATCATTCATAATGCCCCTTTTGATACTTACTATTTGAACTACGAATTTGCCCTGGCGATGCAAAGAAGAGGAGCAAAAGACGGGACGGAGTTCACCCCCGTCAAAAAATTGTGTGCCGAAATTGAGGACACGCTGGAGTTGGCACGGCGGCGATTTCCCGGCCAATCCAATAGTCTGGATGCATTGATTGAACGCTTCGGCATTGATACCAAAGTGCGAGAAGAACGGCACGGTGCCTTAATTGACGCCAAACTTCTCGCCTATGTTTACATCCACTTAATGACCCGTCAGGGAGATTTAATTCGGGATAACAAAAGCAGCAGCGCCTCCAAAAGTAGTCCGACCGTCTCTATGCAAGATATCGCATCCTTGGGGCCGTTTAAGACGACGCCTCCCGATGCCGAAGAACAAAAACTTCACGCTCAGTTTATGGAAGAACTGGAAAGAACCGGGATGCGCTAGAATGAACGGGGCAACCGCTTACTTTATATCGGACCTGCATCTGCGAGAGGATGCGGATCCTGTCAACCGCCCTTTTTTCCGTTTCTGTGCTTCCTTGGAATCAAAAAAGGTACGGCTCTTTATTCTTGGCGACCTTTTTGATGCCTGGTTGGGGGACGACTTCCTTTTTAAGTGGACAAAAACGATTCAGTCTCTCAAAAGAATGAGCGATCTGGGATGCAAATTGTTCTTTCAACACGGGAACCGTGATTTTCTTGTCGGCAAAGAGTTTGCAGCACAAACCGGCTGTTCTCTGTTAAAGGAAGAAACGATTGTCAGCCTGCACGGTAAAAAAGTATTCTTGGATCACGGTGAAATCTTTTGCATCAATGATCCGGGCAGTTTGTCCGCGCGGGCAAAATCCAGAAATCCCGATTTTCAAAAAGAAATCTTAAAACTTCCGCCGGAACAACGCATAGCACTTGGGGAGCAGTTTTTTGCGGAAAGTAAGAAGCACAAGTCGGAACAGAGCGAGGAATCCATGCGGGCTTCCGCAGACGAGCTTCTGCGTTATCTTGCCAAAACCAATTGTGATGTTTTAATTTACGGGCATACCCATATTGCGGAACACAAACAAGTTCTTGTTCGGGACCGGCAAAGGGAGATCTTAAACGCCGGCTGCCGTCAACCCAACGGCGCGTTTTCTTACATCAAAATGAACCAACAAGGTATTGGGTTACACAAAATAACCGCGGAGAGCGACGGACTCTGATTGCACCCAGGTGACGCCAAGCGCGGGAGGCACGGTAGGCCGTCTCGCCGGCACCCCGACCCAACTCGTTCCCCGATCTTGCCAAAAGAACGGGCGTTTACACATTGAACATATTGAACATATTGAAAAATAACCCGGATTTTTTATCGCCCGCCGAACAAAAAAGGGAAACCTTGCTGTTGACCGCATTCATTCGCAAAATGAGCATCGCTCAGTTAATCACCCGCGGCGAACACACTTTGACACCCGGGGAAGACCGAAAACTGCAAGATGCCCTCGCTCGCCGCAGTCGCGGCGAACCACTGGCATATATTCTGGGAAGTTGGCAGTTTTATCGGGATGATTATATCTGCGATACAAATGTGTTGGCACCCCGCAACGACAGCGAATGCCTGATTGACCGAGTGTTGGAGGATACGGGACATCACCGTAAGTTGTTGGAAATCGGCACAGGCAGCGGCGTTCTCGCGTTGAGTATTGCCCGGGCGCGCAAAGACTGGCGTATCACCGCAACGGATATTAGCAGGTCGGCGTTGTGCCTTGCCAAACGCAATGCAAACAGGCTGGGACTGTCGTCTGTCCGGTTTCTGCACGGCGACCTGTTTGAATGCGTTCCGCCCTATTCTTCCGCCAAGTATCATGTGATTCTCTCAAACCCTCCCTATGTTGCCGCCGATGCGTACCTTACCCGTCCCTATCTCAGACACGAGCCGCGCCGAGCATTATTTGGGGGAGGTGACGGGCTGGAATGCATTCGGCAGATTCTGCAATCGGCGCCTGCTTACTTGGTCCGAGACGGCAGAGTGATTTTGGAACACGGGTACAATCAAGCGGAGCGAGTACGCAGTATCGCGCAGGCACTCGGTTACACTCGTCTTTCGGTGATTCGCGATCTTGCCGGCAGAGCGCGCGGTCTGGAAGCGCGTTTCTTTGCCCGCAAAAAATGATCATATGAAGTGCGTCATCACACGCGTCTCGCAGGCACAGGTTCATATCAACGGTTCTCTTTGCGCGCAGATCGGCGAGGGTGTTCTTGCCCTGATCGGGATAGAAAAAGAAGATACGGCGGTTGAGGCGGAGCGATTGCTTGAGCGCATACTCGGTTACCGTATTTTCCCGGATCAGGAACAGCGAATGGAATACGGATTGAAGGATACCAAAGGAGAATTATTGTTGGTCCCGCAGTTTACTTTGGCGGCCAACACACGCAAAGGCAATAAAGGCGATTTTTCAAATGTGGCATCTCACTCAAAAGCCGAGCCGTTGTTTGACCATCTTGTGAACCTGGCACAAAAGAAGCACGGGGCAAGCGGGGCAAGGGTAGCCTGCGGTAAGTTCGGGGCTATGATGGAGGTTTCTTCGGTTAATAGCGGGCCGGTAACTTTTATTTTGGAAACAAGAGCAAGTTCTTAGCATCCCGGGCAACCTTAACAATCCCGTAATAGTCTAGGCGGCATTCCAATATTCCCGGTATTCCCGTGCTTGACCGGAATCCGGAATAATGAAAAACTATTTTGTGCTTGGATTTTGTCCGGGTTGGTCCGGGTTAGTCGCAAGCGCGTTAAAAGATCCGCCAAACAAAATATAACTCACACAACACCCGCACGGAGCAATCCTTTTGTCATACAATAAAAAGAAAAAGGAAAAAAGAAACGGTTGCGGGTCGTTAGCTCAGCCGGTAGAGCAGTTGGCTTTTAACCAATTGGTCGCAGGTTCGAATCCTGCACGACCCATATTTGAAATCTTTTATTGTTTTTACAAGTTTTACGGATGCGAGGGTCGTTAGCTCAATTTGGCAGAGCAGCTGGCTCTTAACCAGTTGGTTATAGGTTCAAGTCCTATACGACCCATTTTTCGTTAATTCGTAACTGCCAGCAGATCGTCAAACGCCTTTCTGAACTTCCGGTAGCATACTGCCTCACCCTTGCCGACCGACTTCCCGTCCAGCATCACCGCATGGCGAATATCAAAAGCACTGCTAAGAACCAAAACCTCGTCCGCCGAGAATATTTCTTCCGGCCCGAAAGGACGCTCCGCATAGGGGACCTTTTCTTGACCGCAGATGTCCCGTAAGGCAAGGATGCTAACACTGGGGAGAATGTAATCGGCCGGCGGGTGGGTGATCACCTCGCCGTCTCGGACAATCGCCAAAGCGGAAGACGAACACTCGGTCACTTTTCCGTCCCGAATTAAAACAACTTCCTGTGCGCCGGCTTCCGCCGCATCCTGACGGGCAAGAACATTGCCCAGCAGATTCACTGTCTTAAAACGACACAGATCCCATCGCAGATCATCGGCACTGGTCAACTTAATGCCCTTTTCGTCCCGCGGCGGGGCCGGCGATGCCATCGCAAATACTGTGGGTTTGCACTCCCCCACCGGAAATTCATGGCTGCGTTTTGCATAGGTGCCGCGCGTAATCTGCAAGTAGACCAGAGCATCTGTTTCCAATAAACCGTTTTCTTTTAGAAGTTTTTGACCAAGTGTCAGAAAATCGGTTTCCGCGGGAGCGGGAATACGCAGCCCCGCAAGACTCTTGTGCAGGCGTGCCAAATGTGCCGCATAGTAAAACGGGTTTCCCCGGCAATACTTGGCAACTTCATAGACACCGTCCCCGAACAAAAACCCCCGGTCCAAGGGGCTAATATGCGCCGACTCCAAAGGGAGATATTCGCCATTAAGATAAACGATTTGCGAAGAGGTTGTCATGCTATCGTCCGCAAAGCAGTCTTGTTAAGATATTGCCGGTAGTCGTTCGTCCTGACCGGGTCCGAAACAACATTTTGGAATTCTCAAGGCAGTAACACATAAAACCAGGCTGTCTCCTTTGATATTTGTTCGGCCGATGTTTTTCCGGCGTGTTTCCAGCGTTTTTCGTAAATACTGCACGGGCAAAAATATTTCGCATAAAACTATTTTAATTCAATGAGAAAGAGTAATCCTTGTTCCGGCAGATTTTTTGGGATAATATTTAAATTCCAAAGCAATCCGTCGGATTTTGAGGTTTCTCATTTCCTGTCACTATTTAACGTATCACCAAGAAGAACAATTCAAGAAAGAATACATAAAACAGATAAAGAATGAAGATCCCCATAATAAAGTTAAATGCCGGGTAGAAATACCGCAAGAATTTTTTGGAGGTTATCTTCGTCGGGTGGTTTACACGGTTTGCTTCATCCGCAGTTTTTTTCCAGCCGAACCCGGACATCATGTCAAAGCAGGCCAAAACAAGAAATGGAATCAAATGAATAATAAAGGAGATCGGTCCGTTGGTCTCAAGCGAAGCGTTCGAGACCCTGTCCGACTTATGCGGAACGGCGAGAATCCTCTTCGGCTTGTTTTATTTTCGGCCTGTTGGTGGCAGGTTTGTTGGATATGGTGGGTTCTAGTGCAAGTAGTGTCCGCCATTTATCGGTTTCGGCTGGTTCTACGCCCAAAAGTTTGGCAACCACATAATCTAATTTTTTACGAACGGGGTCTTCATTCGCTTTGTTTAATCTTAAGAGTTCCTCTTGTGCTGTTTTGTTAAAAACTTTAACCAAAGGTGAAAGATCCGGGCTTTCCACCGGAAATCTCAATGTTTTCAAACTACCCATCTCAAACTGAGGATAAGTCAGCTTTTTCGTTCTAATGTTTAGGAATTGTAACAGACCAAAGGACGAGTTAAGAAAAACCGTGAAGGCCTTTGCCGTATTTCGATCCATTGCATCACTGCTATCCATGGGCAGGTATGCACTTCCTATGCTCGGTTCTTCCGTATATAGTGCCATCACTCTCCCGCTTGTGGTGCTAAACCGCCCCGGGATGAGCACGTGACCGCCCTTACTTAGTAATCTTTTTGCTTGTTCTTCCTTCCCTTGTTTGGGAACTGCTAGGCTATCCGGTGACGAATGCATGGTTTTGCGATATTCTTCTTTGATAGAACAGTATGCTCCAAACCCTTGAAGCATTGCTTTGTTATGATTAGCTTCGTTTTCCGATGTTGCCAAATAATCAAACATACCTCTAAAACTCTGCCCCAGGACGGGATAATATGTTTCGCTCCTGTATGGGGCGAGTCCTTTCAGTTGTTGAATCTGCTGAATAGCATTTAAAAGATCAGTCGAATACCAAAGAACCGGCGACCAATCACCTGCTTGAACTTTTGGGGCGGGCCAGTGAATGATATTGCCCCAGTCTCCCATCTCAGACTTTTCAATGGCGTTTGTCAGGACCTCTACTTCTTCCACTGTTTGCGGCATATGCGCCAACTGCACAAACCTTGTCGGCTTGTTCTTGTCGGTATCTCTGCGAGCGATGAGTATGCTTTCGTGAATGCTTGTTGAAGCCGAAAAAGCAATATCCTTTGGATCATGCGTGGTAATAATGGTTTCAATATGAAATCTCTTTGCCAAAAACTGCCTTTCCTTAATTCCCCCCATAGCAGTGCATGCAGTAGCAGGCATGAATTTTGCCAAGGTGCCTCGGGCCGGATGCACCAAGCGATCGGCAAGAGGACTAAAGAAAGGTCTTATAGACATTTTTGCCAGAGCGGCAGCCTCTTCCGGCGCATTCTTGGTAAGATGGCCGGCAATTATTTGCAGCCTCTCACTCATTGCTTCACCAACCGCAAGTGGGAATTGACCCTTCTGCTTTGAGGTATCCGTATAGGGCGGATTCATAATGACCGCATCATAGGAGTTGCTTATCTCTCCCAAAGAAGCAGTCCCCCCTTCCAAGCCGGAACCTTGCGCCGACTTCTGTAAAAACTCTTGCATATTGTGTTGCCCGTTATCAGAAGCACTGCCTTCTTGCAGAAGCAATTCCAAAGAGCCTTGACGCACATTATGCGCCTTAACCTCATCCCTGCCACTTTTCTGTCCATAAGGCAGAGTGTATAGCCACATTTTTTTATAGGAAACATTTGGATCGCCAAGTGTCATATTGCAGGCAGCAAGTTGAACCGCATAGGGTGTAATATCAAACCCATGAATACAATTTTCTACCAGGTTCTTATGCAGGTTTCCCGGTTCTGCCCGGCTCAAACTTCCGGCTGCTATGACTCTTTGTTTAAATGTATTTAGCGTTGCCATTAGCAAGGTTCCCGTTCCACAACTTGGGTCCAACACTTTTAGTTCTTGGACTTTGTCGGCATCTTTCCAGTCGGTAAATGTTTTGTTAAATGCCAGTTTGGATAATAGGAGAGCGGATATGTTTTTGGTATAAAAGGCTCCTTGGCTTGCCGCGTGTTCCAGAATTTTATGATACAAAGGGCCCGCATGATCATAGCCCAGTTCGTTCAAATCCTCTGCCATCTCATAGGCACAATTGATCAGATGACGCAAGGCCCTGTTCAAATTCTTAATATCGCTATGTTCTTTCTGCAAATCATTCAATATCCGGACTGCCTGCTCAAAAATGGGCTTGTAATCTCGCTTCAAAATAACTTGCCAACTGTCTATTAAAACAGGGAGAACTTCTTGTTTGCCGGTGAGTTTATCCAAGTTGGCTATGCCCTCGCCCTCACATTTACCGGTTGCTTCAAGGCGTTTATGCATCAAACAAGCATTGATCAGTAACAGGGAAGATGTGCTACATGCGTCTTGCTTCCACTTGGCACCCTCCGCCTCATCTGAATTAAGACTTTCCAGTAAGGACTCCGACTTGCCCAATGAGATTGCCAATGTCTTGGCAACGCCCTCTTCTTCAAAAATCTTTGCTGCGCGTTGAACCGCACTAATAATGCGTTCCGCCAGCCACTTACCGCGATGACCGAGCCCACAGTAATTGGCTATCTCCGGATGGATACCCTCTAATTGATGCCAATAAAGTGATAACTGTTTTGTGCTATCGTAATCGCCCTCTTCTTCTTGGGCATCGTTCGGCCCCTTTTTCTTTAGGGCTACCACCCCCACCTGCAATGCCTCTTGTAGATTATCTTTAAGGGTTTCATCATGGGACAGGAGTGCTCTCAATACTTTGCCAAGAGTTGCGAAGCGCGGCGACTTCTTTTCCAGTGCCTCTGCCACACTCTCTCCTCTCGCCAAGTAAAACGGGGCGATGATGTAGCCATATTTCTTGGCAGATTCACCGGCGGGTTTACGCATGACCCGACCGATGGCTTGAATAATATCAGTGATGCTGTCTCGTGCGTTTAGAAAAGCAATGCTGCTAAGTGCCGGCACATCCACTCCTTCGGAAAATAATCGGACATTACTAATCACCCTGTTCGTGCCGGTTGCCTCGGCACTATTGAGTGCATCCAATGCTTGTTTTCTTTGGAATGCATTACTCTTTGCATCCAAATGAACAGCCTCTATTTTTTTACGAGAGGCAGTGTGTGTGTGGGGGGGGGGGGGGGGGGGGGGGGGTAGTGGCGGTGACTTCTTTTAGTTTACCGTGAAGAAGATCAGCAAACGGTTTTAAGGAGCCGGAGTTAAACTCTTCAAGAACTTGCGTAAACCATTTGGACTTACGAATCGTGTTAGCATACACGATTGTGCTCGGCAAATTATCGGGGAGATTGCTATCCCCTTTTCTACCCAAGCCCATGACAGCCATATAGATAAGAGTTGCCGCCAAATACTCTTGCATTTCCGGTGGCCCTCCAACCCCTTCTATCTCATTGCTGATCTGCTCAAACTGTTCGCGCATATCGGTATCCAATTCATCTTCTGACAAGCCAAGAGCGATAACCCGGACATTAGTCAACATATCTTTTTTGACCGCCTCCTTAAACGAAAGTCGTGAAAATAGAGGACCATAGATTTCCTCGTCATTCATATCTATGATTTGTAAATCCGGATAACGGCTTTGCATCTTAAACTTGGATTTATCGGAATATATTTTGGGCGTTGCTGTCATATATAAGCGTTTATGGCATCGAATTTCGTCATCATAATGAATTTTCTTAAACAGACGTCTATCGGCAGTGTCTTCTAATTGCGTTCCCGCTGTCCGATGTGCCTCATCCACTATTGCCAAGTCAAACGGTTTGAGTTGATATTCTTTTTGTGCTGTAATCAGTTTATCCAGTGAATGATAAGTGCAGAATACCACCGAAACGCCGCCGGATTTTGATAACTTTTCTTGGTTGTTAAGAATAGAGCGAGCAATTTTCCCGGGTTCCGTAGTGACCGAGCAGGATAATTCCATAAGCAGAGCCTCCACATTCTGCCGGGTATCCGAGGAACCGGCAGTGGCATCCGAGCAAATCACGGTGCATTGCAGAGGCCGCCGACTGTGAGTTAACCATTCCCGCCGTGCCTGTGCCACCAAGGCAATACTGGGAGCCAGAAACAAAATAGTTCCGTTAGAATCTACCAGTTTTTCCGTAATGCGTAGTGCGGTGAATGTTTTACCTGTCCCGCAAGCCATTATCAAGCGGCCGCGCCCCTGTTCCTTCGGCTGCTCACTAAATCCTTGTACGACTTTTTCCAAAGATTCTTGTTGTAATGGCCAGAGTTCGCGCGGTGGTTGTTGCGCGGTATCCAATTCAACCGAATGAAAATCTGTAAAGTACAGGACTTTGACATTTGTGTTCACCAGCATTTGCCGAACATTATCATTTATGCCGGAGGTTGTCACAAGCCACCTCAAAGTAAATACCGAGTTTTGAGAACCCGCCAAAAAATTCCTAACATCGTCCCGACTGACCGGCGTATTCGAAGAATATGCTTTGCATTGTATTGCCACCGTATCACCGGAAGTGAGCACTGCCACCAGATCGACGCCTATGTCTCTTCCGTCAAGTGCGTGTTTGTGTGCATCCGGCCATTGGGCTATCGGATATATGGACTCAATTTCCAGTTCGGGACTCTTGATAGCCACTTGACAAAACAATTTTTCAAATGATCGCCCTAAATCTGAGGTGGAGGCACTTTCCCGGCGAATCTGTTCTAAGGCCTCAAATGCTTTCATACGGGATCAGGTTTCTCTTTTGCGACTTCAGCCGGCTCGGCACATTTCGGCCAAACCTGCGGACAGATTGTTTGGACCCCGCTTGTTTGCATAGCGATCATTCTCCGGCTGCTCTCTTGCTTTGACATAGTTCTAATTTTCCTCTCTTTATTTATGTATTTTTACTTCAACAATTTAAATTGTGAACATTGCCTCCGCATAGATCACCGGGTGCCTCCGATTCCCGATTCTAAAGACGCACAACACCAAACTCAGAGTCTAAAACCTTTCCGGGATGATGCGGTAGTCTCAGTTTCGGCAGATTTTTTAGGATAATATTTAAATTCCAAGGTAAGTCCGTCGGGTTTTGAGGTCTCTTATTTTCTGCTATTACCCTATCAGGCAGGAGAGGAATTCACATAGGGGTTTAATAAATGAAAAACGACATAAGAATTCACGGAAAAATAGAAAAAGCAGATAAAGAATCAGAGTGCCCATAAAAAGATTAAACGCCAAGTAGACATACTGCCATATCTTTTTGGATATTTTGTCCGGTTCGTCATTTGCGTCATCCGCAGTTTTTTTTCTACCGAACCAGGAGAACCAGCCAAAGCAGACCAACCCAAGAAATGGGACCAAATATTTTGTGACCAATATGACAAAGCGGCGAAAGCAAACCAAAGCGAGAAATGGGATCAAATGAATAATCAAGGAAATCCGGCCGTTGGTCTCAATCGCGATGCGCAGAAAAAGAAGTTCCCAAAATAACATCGATTTTTTTAGAGGGGCCGATTTCCCAGCAATTATGATTTCACCCTTACGACAAGCATAATCATGTAAAAGAGCCGCACGAAATAACATGCCCGTCGGAGAAGAGATAAACCAAAAAGATCGCGGAACAGAAGCCCCGTCTGTTCTAAAACACCGCGGAATTAAGACTTTATCGCCTTTTTTAATCTCAAGCAAGGCCGCGGTATATGAATCGTTAATTGTAATCAAAATATCTTCTTGGACAACCCAGTTACGTTTTCCCGCAAGCACACTATCAGTTTTTTCTCCCTCATTCTTATCCGCATCCGACTTCTTACTCTTATCCCTCAACGGCAATGCTTTCAAAATAACCGGCGAGATGCCACACGGCTTATAGCAAACGATGCCGCACGCCCAATGTTTCAAAAAACAGATTCCCCGCTTGTCCGTAGCATTATAGAAGTGATAAGCAAAAAGAAAGATGTAAACAACGAGCGCAATAGCCCAAACACTTGCTACAAAAATAACAAAATGACAAAAAGTTTCGATACCACCGAAGAACATTTCCATTTTTTATGCTAATTGATTCTCTCGCCGGTTTTCTTGTCAAAGAAACAGACACGCTCCATATTAAAAAAGAGCGTGATCTTCTTTTTAATTTCCACGGCGATGTCGCCGGGTAACTTGGCGGTAACATTGACACCGCTTAGAATAAATGTCACCAGGGTATCGGAGCCGATAGGGTCTACCAGATCCACCTGGCAGTTCACTTTTTGCATTTTTGCCACGGGACCGCTGCCCGAGTTGGAAATACCCTCCGGACGGATCCCCATAATCACTTTGGATTTAGCGTATTTTTTCAATGCCGCGGAAGGTTTTGAAACAACGAAAGTTACATCCTTATTTTTCGCATCCCGCCCAATGGCAGCAAGGTTGCTCCCCTTTGATTTCAGAGAAACCTCAAACAGGTTCATAGCCGGAGATCCCATAAAACCCGCCACAAATGTGTTATTCGGCGAATGATAAATTTCGCGCGGCGTCCCGAATTGTTGAATAACTCCTTGATTCATCACCGCAATGCGACTTGCCAGCGTCATCGCTTCTATCTGATCGTGGGTAACATAAACCATGGTTGTTCCGGTGACAAAATGGAGTTTCTTTATTTCGGCACGCATCTCCAAACGCAACTTGGCATCCAGATTGGAGAGAGGCTCATCAAACAGAAAAACCTGCGGCGACCTTGCCATTGCCCTGCCCATGGCGACGCGCTGCCTTTGCCCGCCGGATAACTGGCTCGGCTTGCGACGCAGCAAGTTCTCCAATTGCAATATCTTTGCCACATCCATGGCTTTTTTGCGTCGCTTGTCTTTGGGGACTCGGTTCATCTCCATTCCAAAACAGATGTTCTGTTCCACCGTCATATTCGGATAAAGGGCATAGGACTGAAACACCATCGCAATATTGCGTTTGGAAGGATGCAGACCCACAACATTCTTACCGCCTATGACAATATCGCCGCTATCGTGCGGTATCAGGCCGGCAATGATATTGAGGAGCGTTGACTTACCGCAGCCCGAAGGGCCGACCAAGACAAGAAACTCGCCTTCTTTGGCGGCGAGATCGATGTTATCCAGAATCTTGGCACTGCCAAAACTCTTGTATAAATGATTAATTTGTAAAAAACTCATAGTAACAAGCTATCTATAGAAAAATGATAAAAATAAAATCGTTAGTTATTCTTGTTGCCCCTCGTGTATATGAGATCCACTTTTCTGTTCCAAATAAAATTCATCATTTGGTTCTTAAGGTAAACTTCAACACGGTATCTCCTTCGCCATGGTCTATCAAAACATAAATATTTTCTGCATCCCGTACTTGAACATCTCTGATGCGAATTCCTTGATAAAGAGGATCCTCTCTTAAAATTTTTCCGTCATTTTGAATTTTTAGCCTCTCCAATTTTTCGTTAGCCAGAGTTGCAATGAACAAATTGTTATGAAACTCCCCTTCATAGCTGTAATAATCTATGCCAGATGGGGCTATAGAAAAATTCCAAGCATAGTCTTCCCAAGAGTACACAGGTTTTATCAAAGTTTGCACAAAATTCGACGGATTGGAATGGCCATCCGCAATCAACCTTGCAGATAAAAGTGCGGGAGACTTTTCATATTCGGAGTAACTGATCGGGAAAGGAGGAACATAGGGACGACACCTAACACACAAATAAGGAAAACCGTAATTATTCCCCGCAACTATGCGATTAATTTCATCGCCACGATGGGGCCCGTGTTCGGAAGTCCAGATATTACCGTCCGCATCTTCCGTAATTCCTTGAATATCTTTGTGACCTAAAGTGTGAATGTATTTTGCCGCCTTCTCCGACCTATCGCAAAAAGGATTGGAAGCCAAAGGATGCCGATCACAAACTGCTATGCCATTGCGGGTCATACGCAGTAACTTGCTCTCAAAGTATCCCATGTCTTGGGCCGCAGGAACCTCGGCAGAATGCTCGGCAAGATGATCATTATTACTATAACCGATGGAAAATAAAAGTGTTTTGTCCCGCAAAAAATGAATACGGTTTCCTACAACAACACCTCTTTCTCTTGCCCGGCAATCCGTACCTCCGGCTTTTGTATCATTTGTTTCAAAAATAATGTCATCTTGTGTAATCGGCTTATTTAAGATTTTCTTTTTCTCATAATCATAGCGGATCTTAAGGATCGCATGATTCTCGCAACCTAATTCCCCCGGGCCTTTTGTCTTGATAATAGCCGAAACATAAATATATTGATTATCTTGATTATCATAATCCGGATCAAAAGCAACATCGTAGAGCTGGAAAGTATATACTTTTTTCTTTGTCAATTCAGAATCTTCTTTTTCCGCAGTAATGTTTTCCACAATATCTACATTCAATTTTCCCCACAGTTCGTCATTCTCAATAACCGCAATATTCTTCCGAAATCTTTCAGTTACCAATAATTGATCTATTCCATTAATAGGAGCGAAATCCATCCCCCACGGGTGATATAGCATTGCTATTTTTGTCGATTTTGTCACAACCGAATGTGATGCCGGATAAAAAGAATGCAGTTTTCTGTTTCCTCTTGCTATGAGCTGATTAATATCACCCTCATAAATCAGTTCCACTGATTCTCTGACATTTTCAAAAAGCAACGACCATCTGCTGTTTCCTTTATCCAAAAAAGAAACTGCCGTTAGAATACCCGACAAGACGATGATGACGCCAATACTGAATAAAGTAATATAACCGAACAAACGCAAAGTTTTCATCATAATAAAAGTAGCGTTGATTTACCGCAGCCCGAAGGGCCGACCAAGACAAGAAACTCGCCTTCTTTCGCGGCAAGATCAATGTTATCCAGAATCTTGGCACTGCCAAAACTCTTGTATAAATGATTAATTTGTAAAAAACTCATAGTAGCAAACTATCTATAGAAAAATGATAAAAATAAAATCGACCTAATCCAAACGGGCAGACCTTCCAAAAACCCGGCCGCTCAACCTTTGACCGAGCCGGCCATCAGCCCGCGCAGAAAATACTTGCCCGCCACGACATACACCACCAGAGTCGGCAGAGCCGCCATGATGGCTCCGGCAAAATGGACATTATATTCTTTTACGCCTGTGGAGGAACTGACCAGATTATTAAGTGCCACGGTCATGGGTTGCGATAAGGCACTTGAATAAGAAGCGCCGAATAAGAAGTCGTTCCAAACATTGGTGAACTGCCAGATAACGCTAACGACGATAATCGGCAAGGATGTCGGTAACAAAATACGGGTAAAAATCGTAAAGAAACCCGCGCCATCTACCTGGGCGGCCTTCATCAATTCATCCGGGAATGCCATATAGTAGTTGCGAAAAAACAAGGTGGTAAAACCAATGCCATAGGCAACATGCACGAGAACCAGGCCGGATGTGGTGCCTGCCAACCCCAGAAGCCCGAGCAAGCGAGCGGTCGGAATGAGAATGGCTTGAAAAGGAATAAAACAGGAAAACAACAGCATCCCGAATATCAGGTTATGACCGCGAAATCTCCATTTGGTAAGAACATAACCGTTGAGCGCGCCAATGATTGTGGAAATGATAACGGCAGGTACAACCATTTTGATGGAATTCCAAAAGTAAATACGCAACCCGGTTGCTTCCACGCCAATCTGTGCGGTGGACCATGCCTTAAGCCACGGCGCCACGGTAAAAACATCCGGCAAGTAAAGCATCCCGCCGGAGCGTATCTCGCTAAGCGGTTTGAACGAATTCGTCAGCATGACATATAAGGGCAAACTATAAAAGATCACAAAAAATAGCAGGACCGCGTAAATAAGAACTCTGCCCAATAGTTCCGGTAGTCTGTTTGTATTCATTTTTGTTCTTCTTTCCTGCTTTGCGATTTGATTTCCGCGTAAAGATAGGGAACGATAATTGAGGCAATCATGAGCAGCATCACAATAGACGATGCCGCACCCACACCCATTTGATTGCGGGTAAATGTGTAAGAATACATGAATGTTGCCGGCAATTCGGTTGCCCGCCCGGGGCCGCCGTTGGTAAGAGCAATCACAAGATCGTAGGACTTAATAGCCAAATGCCCCAGAATGACGAATACGGAAAGAAAGATTGGCTTAAGCAATGGCAACACAACTCGCAGGTAAAGTCGCCAACTGCGTGCGCCATCTACCTGAGCCGCCTTAAGAATTTCACCATCAATCCCTCTGAGCCCCGCAAGAAACATCGCCATCACAAAACCGGATGTTTGCCAAACCGCCGCCAAAACCACACAATAAATCGCCATACTGCGGCTCTTAATCCATCTAAAACCAAAGTCTTCAAATCCCCAACTTTGAATGATGTGTTCAACACCTATGCCCGGATCCAGAAACCACTTCCATGCCGTCCCCGTAACAATAAAAGACAATGCCATCGGATAAAGATACAAAGGACGCAAAACGCCCTCGCCGCGAATCTGCTGGTCCAAAAGAATTGCCAACAGGAGGCCAATCACAGTGCATATGAAGATGTAAAGAAAGCCAAAAATAGCCAGGTTGGTTAAAGCGGTTTTCCAATGACGCAGACCCCACAGTCTCTCATAATTGGCATCGCCGACCCAGCCGTAAGAAGGCAAAAATTTGGAATCGGTGAACGAAAGATAACCCGTCCAAAGAATGAAAAAGTAAACGAATACCAACATCAACACCAAACTGGGCGATAGCACCAGTTTGGGAAGCATTGTTTGTAATCTTTCTCTCATATTTTTTTTATTATAAAGGATAAAGAATCTTCCGAAGCTATTTCTGAAGTTGAGTGATGCCGGATGCGGTCACCAACTTGCACTCGCCTTGCTTGATTCGGCCGCCCACAGGCATCATCCGTATAAAAGCCGCATCCTTACTTGCTTTGAATAAAACTGACGCTCAACACTCAATAAAGTGAATAGACGCGGAGCGGAGTCGGGTTATAACCAGCGTCCGCGCTCCGGTCCGTGAAGTTGAATGGTCTTGGTTTCTTGAAATTCGTGCAGTCCGGCATGGCCGAGTTCGCGCCCCAAGCCGCTGGTCTTAAAGCCGCCGAAAGGCAACTCGGCAAAGCCATCCATCCAGCCGTTCACCCAGACGGTTCCGGCTTTTACCTGTCGGGCGAACCGCATGCAGGTTTCTATATCGCGACTCCAAACTCCCGCGGAAAGCCCGTAAGGACTGTCATTTGCCAAACGGATTGCCTCCTCCGTATCGGCAAAAGGGATCACCGAAAGAACGGGACCAAAAATTTCTTCGCGCACCGCCGGCATGTCCGCGGAAAGATCCGCGAGAACCGTCGGCGGATAAAACAATCCGTCCGCCCCCGTAATCCGAATACTGTCTCCACCCAGACAAACCCTCGCCCCCTTCTCAGTTGCCTCCTTTACATAGCCCGTAATTTTGGCATAATGCTGCTTGGAAATGATGGCTCCCATCTTGACAGACGGATGCAACGGATCCCCCAAAGGAACCTTGCACGCCAGACTCACCACATCCTCAATAAACCTCTCCGCTATATCCCGATGCACAAGAGCACGCGAACCGCTGTTACAACACTCGCCCGCATTAAAACACATACCAAAAACGACCGCATCTGTCATGGCCTGCCAGTCGCAGTCCGGGAAAATGACCTGTGGGTTTTTGCCACCAAGTTCCAACGAGGTGCGATTAATACGCTCCGCGGATGCACGCAATACCGCCTTGCCCACTTGGGTGGAACCGGTGAACGAGGTCATATCCGTCTGCGGATGTGAAATCATTGCCTGTCCGACCGGGTCTCCTTTGCCTAACAATATATTCACAACACCCGGCGGCAGGTCGGCGGCAAGAAGAATATCACCAAGCATTACCGTGCTGGCGGAAGTTAACTCGGATGGCTTTAGCACACAACAAGATCCCGCCGCCAAAGCAAACGGAAGTTTTTGGCAGGCGATGAGAAGCGGAAAATTCCAAGGCATGATCATTGCCACCACCCCGACCGGCTCTCGGATTGTTAACCCCAGGACATTTTCGCCCAGGTTATTGTGACTGCCACCTTGATCGCTCCGCGCAAGTGCCGCCGCATATTCCCACAGATCCGCGGCGATTTGAATCTCATCTCTTGCCTGCACTATGGGCTTGCCGCTCTCCAAAGATTCGTAAAACGCAATCTCCTCGATTCTCTCTAAAATCAAAACTGCAACCCTTTTTAGAATAGCAGATCTGTCCTTGCCCGACATCTTCGGCCAGGGTCCTTCGTCAAAAGCATGGCGCGCAGCCGCCATTGCCAAATCCGTATCTTCCGTGCCCGCTTCCGCATAGTTGCCAACGGGAATGCCGTGGGCGGGGCTTCGGGTTTCAAACATCTTGCCGGACTTTGCGTTTTGTCGGACGCCGTTGATTAACAGTTTGCCCGTAAATATTTTTTCGGGCAGAGGGCGAATTCTTTCGCCATGGCAGATATTCCAATCCTTAAAAGAGCTTTCCGGCATATATATGTCTTTCGTTTATTCTACTTGCTTATTCGCCTTGCCTATTCACCCTTCCAAGCCGGCGTCTGTTTATTCTTAAAAGATTCCGTGCCGTGCTTTGCATCATAGGTCGCGGCAACCAAGCCGCCGGCAAGCATCTCCGCCAACATCTCCTTATTTTCACCCATTGCAAGCCCGACAGCCTTCTTTGCGGTTTCCACCGCTACGGGGGCAAGTTCGGCAATATTGCGAACCATCGCCAGTGCCACTTCGAGTGCCTGACCGGCTTCCGTCTCCGTATTGACAAACCCGTGTTGGCGCATCCTGGCGGTATTCGGACGAAAGCCGGTAAAAAGCATCTCCCGCAACAGAGCCGGCGGCAGTTCGCGTGCCAGACGCTGTGTGCCGGACCAGCCGGGGATGATCCCCAGAGAGAGTTCGGGCAAGCCGAACAACTTATCGCGTACCGCAACTCGCAAATCACACGCGGCCGCAAGTTCCAGACCGCCGCCAAAAGTATGGCCATTAATCGCCGCGATCACCGGCTTGGCGGCATGTGCCAGCCTGCCAAAAACGCGATGTCCCAAACCAATCCACTCGTTCGCATAGTCACGCGGCGACATGGATGACCACTCACCGATATCCGCACCGGCACAAAAGACCTTGTCGCCGCTACCCGTAATGATCATCGCACGCAGATCTTTGTCCGCATCCAACTCATCTGTCAATTCCTCCAACCTTTGCAATGCCTCTCTCGTTAAGACATTGGCTCGCTTCGGGTTATCAATAACCGCCACCAAGGCGTTTTCTTTTCTCTCGGTACGTAAAACGGAAGATTGGGCGGGCATGTCTGTGTACCGGTTTAAACTTATTTTGAACCGGACGAGGACGCAAGAGAAAGACCAACTCGCCCCTCGCCAAAAAGTGAAAGAGGCATATCTTTGATCTCGTCCGCCACCTTAACATCGGCACGCATCTGTTCCAAAACATCTTTCTTTAGATCGATACCCGGCGCCTTCTCGATAATCACCAATCCCGCCGGAGTGAGTTTCATCACACAACGCTCGGTAACATAGAGAACATTCTGCCCGAGTTCCGCAGCCCGTTTCCCGGAAAAAGAAACCTGCTCTACTTTTTCAACAAATTTTGCGAACTTGCCCTGTTTGTTGACGCGGACCCCTTTGGGACTCACGGTGAGATCCGCCCCCGCGGCAAAAAGACCGCCAAACACCAGGTTGCGCGCATTACTCGTGATATCCACAAACCCGCCACAGCCGGCAGTCAGGTAAGGGCGCTTTGCCAGTTTGGAAACATTCACATTGCCGTGCGTATCCACTTCCAAGAAAGACAGAAACGAAAAATCAAACCCGCCGCCTTGGAAGAAATTAAACTGACTGGGACTTGGGATAATCGCATCCGCATTGGAAGCACAACCGAAAGCAAAATCCAATGCCGGCAAACCGCCGACCGCCCCCTGTTCAATCACCCAGGTGACCGCCAGAGGCATCCCCTCCTCGGCAAGGATATAAGGAACTGTCGCCGAAATGCCAAAACCGAGGTTGGCTACATCTCCCACGCTCAACTCCGTCGCCGCACGGCGGGCAATCACCTTTTCCACACCATAAGGCAAATGTGTTTCCAGTTTCTCCCAGGGGACACGCACTTCGCCCGAAATCGCGGGGTTGTAATCGGTCTGCGTTGTTTGACGCTGCTCCCCGTCCAACACGACATGATCCACCAGATGGCCGGGGACATGCACATCCCGGGTATTCAAACTGCCGCGCTCGGCCAGGCGTTTGACCTGCGCGATAACCACTCCCCCGTTGTTGCGAACCGCAATTGCCTGATCCAAAGCGCCAAGAACAGCCCCCTCGTGTTCATAGGTTAGGTTGCCGTGCGTATCCGCCGTGGTCGCCCGGATAAATGCCACATTGGGACGAATCACCGGCAAGAATAACCATTCCTCGCCTTCAAATGTCACGCGCCGCATTAAAGGAGCCGCGGCCGCCTTGGCATTCATCGCCCCGCCTTCGAGTTTTGGATCCACATAGGTATCGAGACCCACCCGAGTTAAAACACCGGGGCCGCCGCGCGCCGCCTCCCGATGCATATCAAAGAGAATCCCGGATGGCAAATTGTATCCCGCTAATCGATCCTCGGTAATCATCCGCCAAATTGCCGGCATCGGCAAGGACGAAGGGCCGCTGGGATAGGAGCCGGCAATGGCTCGTTCCAATAGCCCCGGCTGTGCGATATGGTCTATGCCTTTAATACCATACATGTCGCCGGCCGCAATAGGATGGATCGAGGTGAGCGCGTTTGGAGCATTTTCCTTTCGGTACCTGTTTCCCAGTGCGCTTAGCAAAGCATCCGGGCATCCCAGGCCGGAAGACGAAGAGACGGTTAAAACCGCCCGGTCTTTAATAAAAGAAGCCGCTTGTCCCGCGGAAACGAGTTTCTTCACGAATAACGAACCCGAACAGCCTTGCCAGTTTGGCAAGACTCTTTGACGGCCAACGCCACCGCAAGCGACTTAACGCCGTCCGTGCCGTCCGCGGCCGGCCGGCCTTGGCCGCACATCGCAGCCGCAAACAAACGCAAGGATCTCTCGTAAAGATTGTGCGGGGCATATTCAACCGGCCGCTCGCCCTGTTCATTAATGAGGCGAATTTTACCTTTGGGTTGCTGAGTCATCACGCCTGTTGCCATAATACTGCCGCGCGTCCCGTGCAATTCAAAACCGCTGCCGGCATAACGCACGGCAAACGATTCGTGTGTCTGGGCGATGACACCGGAAGGAAAACGCATCACGCTCATCGCGCCGTCCTCCAATTTGTTTTTACCCATGCCCGTATTCTGTTCCAAGGCAACCACCTCCTCCGGGTCCTCGTCCAAGTGAAACCTTAGCGTATCCGCATCATGCACCGTAATATCCGGGATGACACCGCCGCCGGCATCCGGCCGTTCCAACCGCCATCCTTGCAAATGTACCGGCAAGTAAGCCGCATGAAAAACACGTGCGGCAATCACCTCGCCGATTTCACCCGCATCCGTCAGTTCTTTAATCTTCAAATGCGAAGCGGCGTTACGCAAATGGTGGTTGGTTGCCATGACCACCTCGGCCTTCTCGCAGGCTCTCACCATGTCCGTCGCATCCGCCACGGACATTGCCAAGGGTTTTTCACACAAAACATGCTTGCCGGCCGCCGCCGCCCGCAGACATTGTTCTTTGTGCAGTTCGTTGGTCGTGGAAATGTAAACCGCCCGGACTTCTTCGTCCGCCAAGAGAGCATCCAAGTTCTCATAATGTTTTGCCATGCCGTTTTTGGCGGCATAATCCCGTCCGCGTTGCGGATTCGAGCTAAAAACGCCGACACACCGATTCCCTTTTTGGGCGTTGATTGCACCGATCATCCATTCGGAAGCGATGGTACTTGCCCCAATTAGCCCCCAACCAAATTGTTGTTCACTCATATATCTGTCCTTTCTTATCAAATAAAAATAGCGTTTGCGGAGGTTCAAGTAGCAGCATCATTATTAATGAACGAACGGAACCACACACATCATATTATTTTACATTATTTTGGCGTTTGTGATATTTACGGTGTTTGTGGCATTTTGGGCATGCCCGCCAAGGCCTGGCATTTCTGCCCCCAAACATCGGGACGGCATCAAAGAAAACAAAGTATGTTCTTGTTCCGATTACCCGCACGAATTAACATTAAGTCGTTCAAGTATCGGTCAAACATATTCTAGATATCCGGCAAGTATCTGTCAAGTATTTCCGAAATCCGGGAACACCGGATAAAAAGTTCATAAAAATGGAACGGGGTTCTCGTTCCTCAAGCACCGGTATGTTGTTCAGAGAAAACGGATTACCGGGAAGATTGAGGATGCGGATGTCTTAGAAGTAGGATGTTCTCCAAGTAGCAACGATAGTTTATATTGAGAGAATAACAACGGTAAAAAATAGGAGTCATGATGGCCGCTTTCTTTTTGTGATTCTTAATTAGTTTGCGTTGAGTAATTAAGTGATAGTGATGTTTATTGGTTTTTCTTATTCAAGATATTACCCGGTTTTTTAAGCGTTCTTTTTTGTTATGTTTTTATTGATACCACTCTTGGAAGAGAACTTCAATTAAGTCCAGCAAGGTTTTTGCTTCTTCCGGATTAATGTCGTCTTGGATGATATTTGATGGTTCTTCCATATGCACGCTCATATTACCCACTTTGCATAAATTTTCGAAAGCATCTTTTATTTGAATATCAATACGAGATTCTATTTCTTTTATCATATCAGCAAGAGTTTTATTTTTAGTTTTACCATCGGCTGTAGTTTTTAATCTTTCTATCTTATGAAAATCCAGGATCATGGATTCCAAGCATTTTCGAGCGAGGACAGCAGAAGCGTCCGGTGCCAAGGTTTCAATTAATTTTGCTCTTGCGTATATTGCGTAAACATCTTTTTTTACGCCCGGAATCCTCGGATGGACACATGTATCTCCCCCATATTTTAATTTTTTTAATAGTCCCGTATCTATAAAATTTAAACTCCTACCATATTTTATTTTCACTGAAAAATCTTTAATACAATTTTCCATAAAATCCAAATCCGGGTTTCCTTTTTCATCTGTTGGTAATTTTATATATTCTTCATTCAACCTTTTTAATCTCAATTGTCTTCCAAAATCATACTTACTCGCATTAACTTTTAAAACAGATATCAAAAATAATGCCAATTTTTCATTTAATTTCTGATTACATTTTAGAGTTAGGCAATGAACGTTATCATCACAGAAAAATGGCTCTTTTTGATAAAAAACATTAAAAAACATGTCAATGCTAATCACATTTTCAAAAATTTGTTTCTTTTCTTTATAAACATCAAAATCTACAAATTCTACAATACCATTATTTTTTGAACTCGCAACAACCAAAGGAGTTGTGCCGGATATTCTTTCTTGTTTAATCAATCTTTCTCCTTTCCTAATATCAAAAATTTCATGAATCTCAAAAGCCATCCAATTTTCTAAATTTAAATTTTTCATACTAGTACCCTAGTCTCCGTTTTCAAAAAATGTTTCGCCATCTATTCCGGAATTATTTAATATCTCTATAATATCCAATTCATTTAAATCTTTATCCAATAAATTCATATCTTTTTTAGTTTTAAAAATAATATACTCTTTTATGGAATCTAAAAAATTTTTTTCGTCTAACCTTGAATAATCTGTTTTGGAATGAGCCTGAATAATCCATTCATCTTCATTGTGAATTTTTGTTTTAACAAAATGATGAGTATCCGTATATTTATCCGGTTCTTCTAACTCCTTGAAAAGTTTTTTCTTTATTGAGTTCCATTTGTTTAAAACATCGGTCCTTCCTTTGTGTTTGGACAAAACAAAACCGTCATCTTTTAAATCATACAGTAAAACTTCTTTACCCTTGTGTGGTTTGTTTGTCTCAAAAACCGCTATTGCCGTATGAGTAGAGGCGTTTGGTTGAAACAATTCTTTTGGCATGTTGATTACACATTTCAAAGTGTGCTTTTCTAAAATAGAATTCCTTATACCCGCTTCTTTAAAATACACCGACAACGGAGAAATGATAACAACATACCGACTACAAGAATCTAATAATTTACACAAAAATTGTATTTCTTTTTTTGTGGGGTTTTTCTTCTTACTATCTAACCCCCCGTAAGGCGGGTTCATAAAACCTATTGTTGGTTTTATTTTATTAATAATACGATCCGCTTCATCGGAAAAGAAGTCTATGTTATGTATGCGAGATTTTCCATCACCCCTAAACAACATATTTGATACCGACAAAGCAAACATTGTTGGGTTCTTTTCAATTCCCAAGAGCTGTTTTTCCTTTACTGAATCTCTTAATTTTTGCTTGTCTTTTATTTTTGAAGTGTTTATCGCTTCCAATATTTTGTTCATTCCGCTTACAAGAAAAGCACCTGTTCCGCAAGTTGGGTCAAAAATGACATCATCCAATTTAATATCGGTCAGTTCGGTAAATAATTCGGTTATATGTCTCGGCGTTAGGACAATTCCATTCTTTATGTTTGTAACACCCGCATATTTAAGAAATTCTTCATAAAATTTTCCAATAATATCATAGTTTGTATTTGTTTTAAATAACGGAATAACATTATTTTGTAATTCTATTAAAATATCTTTTAATAGATCAGTATTTTTAATATCTGCATCATCTTGAATAGCAGATGCAAATTGATTTTTTAAAACTTGAATCTTGTCTTTTGGCAAATTCTCGGCTTCTAAAACAACGTCTACTGTGTTTGGTATGTTGGTAATAATTGTTGCAGGTCTGTAACTCATAAAATTGTCTTTAAAATCATTTTGAAAATCTTTATTATCAAATAAACAAATCATTAGCGAACTTAAAACTATTGGCCTTTTTTGGCTGTCTATGTTTCGCAATAATTGATTTATGTTGTTTGATGATTTGGAAATTCTTTCAATTATTTTTTCAACATCTATGTTTTCAAATAATGCTATATACTCGTCTTCATTCAAAATTGAATTATTATTTAAACTTAAAACCTCACCCTCTTTTATAAAAAAAGTATCTATTCTATGCATATAAACATCATCAATATCTCCTGAAACAGCCAACCCCAAAATTTTCCAATTCTTAAAATAGTTTTTTTGAGTCTCTTCCAATTTTTCTAACTCTTTTTGTGTAAAGAATTTTAAATAATGCTTTGCTCCGTCTACGGCATAGATAGTTGGGTCCGGTCTATTCTTTGTAACATGTGCGGTTACTGAATCTTTATTTTCAATTAAAATTAATAATCTTTTGTGCTCATTAACATAAATCAAATCCGGTTCTCCTCTGTTACCCGTATTCCTTTTACTTGCCTTGTCTAAGATCGCTTGGACTTGTTTATTTTCTGTTTTATTAACTTCCCATTCATTGAAAAAAGCTCTTTGTTCTAATAAAAAATTAAACAACGCAATATCTTTTCTCTTTTCATTTTTCATACTTAAATGCATTATACTTTCAAAATTTTATAAATAAGGGTGCTCAGGAACACCAAAAATCAGCGATATTTTAGTTCTTTTAAGTTAATTAAGCGGAATGTCCCAACAATTTGCAACCGCGTCAATCGCATAGAGTAAAAAGGAATATCTGCCATCCGGAATCACCGCTTACCGGGCGACCCAAACTCGACGGAGAGTGAGGGATTCGAACCCTCGATGCTCTTGCGAGCATAACGGTTTTCGAGACCGTCCCGTTCAACCGCTCCGGCAACTCTCCGATAAAATCGGTTGTATCATCCCGCCCGGCTTCGGTTTTTTCTGTTTTTCGCACCGGCTCTTGGATCTGAGGACGCACAATCAATGCCCAATCTCAATAATGTCAATGCCCCCCGAGTCCAAAACCTTTGTGAGATGAGACACTGCCCATACCCTCCGGTAACTATCCGGCAGAACGCGCAACTAAGCCAAGACCATTCCAACATTGCCCGAACATCCGACCTTGGTGATACGCAAAAACAACGGAGAGGGAGGGATTCGAACCCTCGATACAGTAAACCCATATACACGCTTTCCAGGCGTGCCCTTTCAACCGCTCAGGCACCTCTCCCTTTTGAAAAATTATACAACCGGAATAAAAGCGGGTCAAACTTAAATGATGATCCACAGAGATTAATTTTACTTCATTAATGAACACCACTTTCCGCTATGAGCCGTTTACCGTCTCGGTCTTAAAAATATCGCGCTCAAACAAACAATGCTTGTGTGATCTGCACGAAACGGGTCCGAACGGAAAATGAGAACGCAAGTTCTTAGTCGGGCATCTTGCTCAGTCGTTGCCGGGAGCGAATGGCGGACATGCAAACGGCAGACGCTGTGGCAACATTTAAACTTTCCGCGGGCGAACAGAGCGGGATGCGGAGTTGAAAATCCGCCCGCTTGATCAGGCCACTGCGAACCCCCTTGTCCTCGGATCCTAAAATAAGCAACAAGGGACCGACAAGATCCAAGCTTTCCGGCGTTTGCCCCTCCGTGCTGTCCGCGGCAATCGCCCAATAGTTTTTTTGTTGCAGTTCTGTCATAGCGCGCGCCAGATTCGGCACCCGGATCAATCGCACCCATTCAATCATCCCTGCGGAGGCCTTACAACAAACGGGATTAATTGGAGCAGAATTATCTCGCGCGAAAATTACCCCCCTGCTGCCAAAGGCAACCGCGCAACGCAAACAGGCGCCAAAGTTTTGTGGGTCGGTCACCGAATCCAGCATCACATACAAGGGATGATTGGGTAGTTTTTCAGTCGAAACAGCATCCGCCGAAGCATCGACCAGATTGGCGACCGAAGCATGCCGCAAAGAATCGGGCTTTATATCCGCAGGCAGACTATTCGGCACAGTCTTTGCGAATTCTTCTTCCCGCAAGATCTCATGCCCGTATATTTTGAGCGGGGCACATTCGGCCGCAATCCCCTGATGCGGGAGATGTTCAAACTTATCGCGAAATTCTCTTTTGTTTAGGACAACAATCTCCGCCTTGCTATCTGAGAGTACCTTTTGATAGCGGTCATGCGAACCAAACTCCGACAACATAACCCGTTTTGCCCGCCCGCTACGCGCCGCCTGGAGAACCGGGTGAATACCATAAACAAGATTAATGGAATCGGACATTTTGAAACATCACGCCAAGACGAAATCTATTTTTCGTTTTTCAAAATTGATGAACGCCACTCGCACCGAAATATTCTGCCCCGGACGATACACCTTACCGGCACGACGGCCTATCAGTGTCCTGTCCGCCGCCTCGTATTTATAAAAATCGTCCTTCAGGGCCTTGATATGCACAAACCCTTCTACCGGTATGTTATTCAACTGAACGAAAAAACCGTGTTCCATCAAATGCACCACAGTCCCCCGATATTTTTGTTTTTTCTCGTTTGCCAGGTAACGGCATTTACAAGCATCATGCACTTGCCAAACCGCCTTCTTCACGGTCCGCTCCATTTCGGAACATCTTGCCGCCAAACGATCTATATCCGTCACCATATACGGATATTCCGCAGGCGCCTGTTTTGCTTGATTGCCGAACAGAACAGACTTAATCGCCCTATGCACCAAAAGATCCGGGTAACGACGAATTGGCGAGGTAAAGTGTGTATACTTCTCATAATTCAACCCGAAGTGCCCCACATTTTTGCGCGCATAGCAGGCTTTTCGAAAGGAAAGCAAGATTTTCCTTTCCAACACCGCAGCCTCGGGGTAAGAATGCACCTGTTCCAAAATCTTGCCGTAAATTTCCGGTGTCACCTTTCCGAACGGAATCTTGATTTTGTAGTAGCGCAAAAACAAGCGAAGTTCGTCCACATTTTCTTCTTCCGGTTCTTCGAGAACTCTGTAACAAAACGGAAGCATTTTTTGGCGGGATAAAAATTCGGCAACGGCCACATTGGCAATCAGCATTGCTTCTTCTATCATCAAACTTGCAAAGTTTCTTTTCTCAACACCCAGATCCTGCACCTCACCGTTGTCCGCAAGAGTAATCCGCACCTGTTCCAAATGATGAAACTCCAATGCGGATCGGGCTTTGCGCGTTTTTAGCAACCGTTTTGTCAAACCCTGCAAAGATCGCATAGAAACACAAATGGCGGGTTGTTCGGAAAGTGTTGTTCCTTTCTTGGCGGACGTATTCCCGTATCCCAAATATTCGGCAACCCTATCGTATGTTAGTCTTGCCCGGGAAATAATGACAGCCGGGCAGATTTCCATCTCCCGGCACTGCCCGTTTTTGTCAATTTGCATCTCACACACCAATGCCAAGCGGGGTTTTGCCGGCACCAGCGAACACAATCCGTTACTCAGTTTTTCCGGCAGCATCGGCACAACCCGGTCCGGGAAGTAAACCGATGAGGTGCGTTCTTGTGCCACACGATCCAGCGGATCATTTGGACGAACATAATGAGAAACATCCGCAATGGCCACAAAGAGAGACCAGCCGTCTTTATCTTTACGGCAATAAACGGCATCATCGTAATCGCGGGCATCCTCGCCATCTATGGTAACAAACGGCACTGAAGTCAGATCTTTTCTGTCTTTATGAAATTTTGGATCCACGGCATCCGGCAGTTTTTCCGCCGCCTTCAAAGCACTTTTGGAAAAGTCGCATTGCAGAGAAAATTCCGCCAAGGCAATATCCGTTTCGGTTTGGGCTTTTTGCGCGGAACCCAATACCTTTTCAATGCGGCATCTCAGGGGATCCGACAATTCCAAGTTCCGCTTTGAAACCAAACGCGCCGACACCAGATCACCCGGATGAACACCGGGAACGGGTTTTTCCGGAAACATTAATCGGGAAATTTTTTCGCTTTCCGGAACCACCGCGGATTTCCCGTCCCGGAATTTATACTTACCAACAATTGTCTCGCGCGAACGGGAAAGGATTTTTACAATCCGCACTTCCTTCTTCTTGCCTCTTCTCTGTTCGCCGGTCGGAACGGCAACAACGCGATCACCGTCCAGCACTCTGCTCATTTCGCTCGAAGGAATAAACCATTCTTCGTGCATTCCGTCCGGAGCGAAAAAACCATGACCAAACTTGTTGCCGCTCACCAGGCCTTCAAAATCCTTGCGGGATTTGCGCTTAAATATTTTTAGCACCGTAAAAAACCGCCGAAAACGGTGAAAATAAAAAATTGGAAATCGGTTCCCTTTTCAAAGGAAATAGCCGTGTGTGCCGATGTCTATTATCTTTTTTATGATGCTCGCTTCTTGTTTCCGGTTTGCGCCGATTAATCCGCAACGGCTTCGAGATAGGGGTGGGAATGGGAATCGGGATGATGAGGATGCTCGCTTCAACCGACAGTCGTCTCAATCGGAGTATCCGGCAGGTTCCCCCATTCCTGCCAAGAACCGTCATAACCGAGAACTTCAATTCCGACAAAATCCGCAACCATGAAAGCCAACGAAGAACGACGATGTGCCTGGCAATAGACGACTATCGGTTGCGCATCCTTGCGTTCCTCAAAAAACTTCTCCAAAATACCGCGCGCCTCTGCCGCGGGCTTGATGGTACCGTCTTGGTTAAGCAAACTGCTCCACTCCAAATGACGGGCACCCGGAATATGTCCCGCTCTTTCGGCGCGCTTTTCCTCGCCGCTATATTCGCCGGCACTGCGCGTATCCCAAAGGAAATATTCCTGTTGAGGCAAGGATGCCAAAATCTGCTCCCGGGTCGCCCGAGGTCCCCGTTCCGTATCCCACTCTATACTCCGAACTTCGGTCGGTCTGGCGGAACCGCCGGAGGAAACCTCCCCGTCGCTGTTTTGCCAGGCTGCAACACCGCCGTTGAGATAACTAAAATTTTCCCGGCCGTCTCCCGCCATACGCAAGGTCCAATAGAGGCGCGCCGCCTTCATTCCAAACTCGTCATCAAAAGCAACCAGGTGTTGTGAGCCGTCATAACCCACTGCGGCAAGGGCGGTTGCAAAATCGGCCGCCTGCGGCAACATACCCGGATTCGGAAACTCGCCATTCACCAGCCCCGCATAAGGCATGTTCACGGCATTGGCAATTGTCCCCCGCTGATAGTTTGCATTTTCGGACAGATCCAAAAGAAGAATTTTCCGGGACGAGTCACCCTGCCACTCTTTCAAAGTCTGCGGTGAAATAATTATTATTAAATGTTCTTTGGTATTCACAGAAATATTTTAATACTTATCAGGGAATAATTCACCCCTATTAATCCATAATCTGTGCCAAACAGAGAAAACCGCTAACTCTGTCTTTTTCATTTTCTCAGGGCCCGCTAAAATTTCCCGGGCTGATTATGCATCATCCTGTCTGGCTTCGCTTCTCATAGGTTCGTTGGGGATAGTTCGGGGTAGTTCGAGGTAGTTCGAGATAGCTCAAAAAGTCACTTATAGACATCGGATTTTATCAAAGAGCGTTGTGCGACACCCCCGCTAACAAACAGCGCCCAAGCGGGCCAAAACAACGCGCCCGCCAAACTCGTCGCCGCCACCAACGAGTAGCCCAAAGAAGTACCCAATGGCACCAACATAAAGTCATAGATCGCGATCAAACATCCCGCATAAACCAATGGAGGGAAATATTTATTGTTCCTACAACTCAAGTAACGGTTGATACGGCCGAGTTGTTGTGCGAACAGATGGATCATTGGAAATATCAGGCGTACTTATTGGCAAAAGAAGCTTGACAATGCTTGTGTAAAAATTTTGCAACATCAAACGAAGGGCAAGCTTTCATTGGATTCAGATCATTATGGCCGACTATTTTCTTGAGATGCGGACGATGTCGCGTTAACACATTCAATAATGCGATTAACTCTTGGGTTTGTTCTTTCGTAATATTTTCCGCGGGTTTGCCCCGGGCATTTAAACCGCCCACATAACAAACATGAATAGAATCCCTGTTATATCCGCGGGCACCGTTTGCAATCTCGCGGGGTTCCAAAACCTCGTCATCATCCATCGCTACCAACGGCATCACGCGGCAGGGATTGCGTTCAATGACCCAATGATAACCGGCGCGCGACCAACCGCGTCCGCCCTCACTTTTCGGAGAAGTATGCCAACTGTTAATATCGGCAGCCGTGAAGTTCTGTTTCGGCTTCGTTGCCGAGCAATGAATCACAATACGCCGAATGCGTTTGCCGCTTGTTGCCTGTTCGGTCTCAAGCGATTCGTTCAAATAGCGGTTTGAAACCCAACCGGTCACTTGAACTTGTGACCAATCTTCCCGGGCATCTGTCACACGCACTTCCGTGCCACCGAGCAGAACGGCACCAACCCTTCCCCCAACCTTTTCCCTAAGATTTAACTTATCCGCTTTAACAATACCGGTTGTCATCCTACCGCCCCTTGGTCCGATTTGCTCTTTGAACGGAACACTTTTTCAACACTTCTCCCGCCGGCATAGGCTACAACAATCGCAGCCCAAGCATTCCAAAAAAATTGGGGGATATCCACCGGGACACCCAATTCAAATTGGCTGTTCAAAATGGGTACAACCGCGTAAGCCCAAATAATAAGAGCGATGCCCACATAAATAATCGTGGGGCGAGCGCGCTTGGTGTACTTATCGTCTTGTCGCAATTCGGATGTCGTCACTTCGGCCGCGGAACGCGGTTTGGCACGCTCCGCTTGTTCGGCTTCCTTTTGACGCTCCAATATGATGTTTTGTATGTTTTGTTTAAATTGCATCTTTTCCTCTTGCGGGAGATCCAATTCATTTGCCGCATCCGCAACCTTATTAATTAACGGACCAAATAGTTTCTTTTTAAATATCATGATGGTAAAATTTTAATAATATACTTCTTTAAATTAATTCACTGCTAACCGACAACTTCGTGCACGGTTAAAGGAAAATTTTTATAATATACCACAATAACACTGATTTTTTACACATTTTTGAATAAATTTTAACGACTCCGTTTTACCTGTTTTACAGTATTTTTTGATGCCGTTGGCACAAATAACAATATTTTTCATTACCTTAGTTCGCAATGCATAAAAAGCAAACGGATTTTTAAAATATCCGCAATACCCGTCATAAAAAATTAAAGAACGGGGCTTGCGTTCATAATAATATAGAAACAACAAGAAACAAATGATTGACTTTCAAGAACTGATTCTGCGATTAAACACCTACTGGCGAAAGCAAGGTTGTGTTCTCATCCAACCGTTGGATATGCGGGTGGGTGCCGGCACCTTTCATCCCGCCACTTTTTTACGCTCGCTGGGGCCGGAACCCTGGCGAACCGCCTATGTCCAACCGTCCCGCCGCCCGACGGACGGCAGATACGGTGAAAATCCGAACCGCTTACAACACTACTATCAATACCAAGTTCTCCTCAAACCGCCGCCGGACGACATCGTTGATCTGTTTTTCAATTCTCTTTACCAATTGGGTCTCAAACCCACCTCGGACGATTTTCGCCTGGTGGAAGACAACTGGGAATCTCCCAGTCTGGGGGCATGGGGTCTCGGCTGGGAGGTATGGATTAACGGAATGGAAATTGCCCAGTTCACTTACTTCCAACAGGTCGGCGGTACGGACTGCAACCCGGTCAGCGGCGAACTCACCTATGGTCTGGAGCGCATCGCAATGTATCTTCAACAAAAAGACGATGTTTATGATCTGATCTGGTCAACGGATGACTCGCCGGGAGGACGGCAGATCACCTACGGAGATGTGTACAAACAGAACGAATACGAACAGTCGGTATACAACTACGAGAAGGCGGATACGCAATTTCTTTACGAACAATTTGAACACTGCCGCAAAGCCGCGATTCTCCTCACCGAAAGCAAGTTGCCACTGCCGGCATACGAACAAGCGTTGGATTGCTCGCACATCTTTAACCTGCTGGATGCCCGCCGGGCAATTTCCGTAAGCGAGCGACAAAAGTATATTCTGACCATACGCGACCTAACCAACAGAGTGGCAAAAGCATATATACACAGCAGATACGAGGCGGGGTTTCCCTTACTTGACAAACAAACCGGAAAGGATGCTCTCACCGCATATGCCGCCGCGCAAACAGCGGGCAACCTCAAAGCCAGAAAATCCCAAAAAGATAAAAAGAAATGAAAAAACATGCCGACATTTTGCTGGAAATCGGTTGTGAAGAAATTCCCGCCGCCGAACAGGACGAACTTCTGGCGGGGCTAAAATCGGGCGTCAGCGAAAGATTACAAAAAGAAAACCTCGCACACGGCACACCCATCGGCTATGCCACCCCGCGGCGTTTGGCACTTTGGATCCCGGACTTACAAACGCAACAAGACGACAGGCGGGTGATACGTCGCGGCCCCTCCGCCCGGATTGCCTATGACAAAGCGGGAAACCCCACTCCCGCTTGCCTCGGGTTTGCCCGCAGTTGCGGTGTGTCCCCCGCAAAATTAAAGGTCATCAAAAAAGTCAAAAAAGACGAACACGGAGACCGGGAAGGCTATGTTTGTTACGAGGGAACGGAAAAAGGAAAAAACACCGCCGAACTCTTACCGCCGATTTTGAACGACATTATCCCGCATCTGCCGCGGCGCAAAACCATGCGATGGAACGGCGGCTACGGCAGCCCGGGGGCTAGTTTTACTCGTGCCGTTCGTTGGCTTGTGTTGATCCTCGGCGACACGCGGATTCCCTGGTCGGCATTTGGCATCAAAAACGACAACCGGACTTTCGGGCACAGAGCCTACCACAAGAACCCGATTACCATAACAACCCCCGCCGATTACGAAGAAATTCTTGCAAGCACCGGGCATGTCATTGTCGACAAACAAAAAAGAAAAGAGCGCATTCTAAAGGATGCAAAAAAATTGGCAAGCGCACGCCCGGAGAAAACGCAATTATATGCCCCGGATGGTCTATTGGAAGAGATTGCCAATATCACCGAATACCCGGTTGTTTACGAAGGACATTTTGAACCGGAATTTCTAACACTGCCCGCCGAGATTATCAACAGCGTTCTGATTGACAAGCAACGCTGCTTCCCGCTCCTTAATGTCCCTAATGGCCTTAATGAGAATGGGAATGATAAAGATAAAGAAAAACACCTGCCGGCATTTCTATTCGTCGCCAATATTCGCAGCGACAATCCCCAAAGGATCATCCGCGGCAACGAAGCGGTTGTCCGCCCCCGCCTGAGAGATGCATCTTTCTTTTATGAGAAGGACCTGCAACAGAGCCTGACCGACAATTTTGAAAAACTCAATAATCTTGCCTTCTTCGGCGGACTGGGGAGCATGCGACAAAAAAGCGAACGCTGTACCGACTTGGTCAAAGTGATTGCCCCGTCCGTGGGAGCGGATCCAAAGGCTGCGGAAATCGCCGCCCGTTTTTGCAAGTGCGACCTCATCAGTCTCACCGTCCAAGAGTTCCCGGAACTGCAAGGGATTATGGGCGGATACTACCTGCGCGGGGACAAACATACCGAACGGTTCGCCGCCGGTAAAAGCAAAGAAACAAAAGAAGCCGCCGCCGCCGCTATCGCGGAGCATTATCTGCCGCAACAAAGCGGTGACCCCATTCCCGCCGGGGCGGAAGGACGCGCCCTGGCACTTGCCGACAAACTGGACAGTCTGGTCGGCCTATTTGCCCGGGGATACAAGCCAGCCGGCGACAAGGACCCCTTCGGGCTAAGACGCCTCGCATTGGGGGTTGTGCGCATCATTCTCGAAAGTGCTTTATATGTTGATTTGCGCGGCCTGCTGTTGGCCGCCGCCGAAGGATACAAAAAACAGAATCAGATGGAGATCTCTGCCGAGGTCGGCGAAGAGGTACTCCGCTTTGTCAACGAGCGCGTCAACGCCTATGCGAAGGATGCCAAAAGCGCGGTGATCGCCGCGGTGTTTGACGAACCGCAAACGGATCTCACGGACAGCTGGTTGCGGGTGCGCTCTCTGACGAATATCCCCGAAGCCCGGCGAGAGGCGTTGGTTGCCCTGGACAAGCGTCTCAAAAATATTCTAGGCGGGGTGAAGCACCTGCCGCAGAAAGAGATAGATGCAACATTAATTCTGGAACCGGCGGAACGGGCACTTTACAAAGGCTATCTGGAACTGCATGCGGACTATGTCGCCGCCGCGCAGGCCCGCGACTACGACAACTGCTGCAAAATCCTTGCCAAGTTGAGTGATCTGTTGGAGCAGTTTTTCAACGAAGTGATGGTGATGGCGGAAGATGACAGACTGAAAAATAACAGGCTGCAACTTCTGTATCGAATAAGAGATCCTTTTGTTCGTCTGGGCAACCTCAGCAAGCTACAGGCAGTCGGCAAAACAACGGACAAGTAAAATAAAGCAACAACTAAAACCGGCAACTTCATAATTCATTAATCCATTAATCCGCCTGCCGACTTGGGAAAGCAGGATCGCACACAAAGTTGCCTCGTTGTTAATTCGGTTGTTAATCCGGTTGTAAGTTTGGTTGTAAGTTCGGTTGTTTGGTTGCCAGTTTCCGGTTTCCGGTTTGTTTAATGTTTAGTTTATCTTTGTTTGTTCCGCAACCAATCCCAGATAGTTAAGCAGATCTTCCGCCAGGTTGCGTTCCAAAATATCCAGCAAGGAATTCCAAGTATCTTCTTCGCTGCGAAAACTTTTCATCCTTTCCATCACAGGTTGCAATTCCTCCAATAACAAGCGATTACCCGGCTGCCAATAACCGAGAGAGGCACCGCGCGGCATCTTAAATGCGGACGGCGGCGCGAAATAGTCATAGCCCATGGGCCCGTCGCGACCGATATAGATACTGCCGAACAGCCTCTGCGGCGGGGCAAGTAATCCCGCATAAGATGCCAGTGGATAATCGGGGGAAATAAATTCCAAGCGCATTTCCAAAGGCACTCCTCCCGAATTCACGCCCGCAATCTCGTCATGGCCGCTATAACGCGGTCGATTCTCTCCCGTAATCAGATAAGGCAAATCATTATAAAAACGCACGACCCGTTCCAATTGCTTGCCGTTGGTGCCGCCCGACTTGTCAAGATAAGGTTCGTTGCTTCGCAAAGCAATTGCAATCGTGACGGGTTGGCCGGCATCAAATTCGGGACCCGCCAAGTAGGTGCGGGCGTAATTGTGCTGTGAAATCGTAATCAGCCTTTGCCGCCTCTTGTCATCCAAACCAATCACGACGGCGGTATGCACATCCAATCTGTGCCACTTGTCCGGCGTGGCTCCCAGAAAACGCACGCCGACCTTTGCCGAAGGACTAATGTGTTGTGCCAGCCCGCTCCAATCAAACACAATGTTGTATTTCAAGTAAAGCCAGTCGCTCTCGCCCCCCGGTCCCTCATCGGCAAATACCTGAACATACCACGGATAAGGCGGGCGCGAAACAACCGTATCGCTTTTTGCTTTGATATAGGTCTGGCACTGCTCCTCGTAAGACATCCTTTTCAGTCGCCCGATATTCAAAGATTCGCCGCTATCATCGCCATCATCATTGCCATATGCAACCAGTTCCGCATCTTTGAGATAATCCGCAAAATCAATCGGCGGTGTCCCCTGCGGGTGCATCACTAGGCGAGGCTGATACCGCAAAGCCAACCGACGGTGTTCGGCATTCAACGGATAAACGCGATGTTTGGGAAAATATTCGGCACGCGTCGGCTCCACCCAGTCCGTAAACCCTTCACAAAGATTGGAAGAAGTGGCACAAGAAGAAAGAAACAAAAGAGTTGGCAGAATATAAATTCTCCGAAACAGAAAATAAAAGCAATATCTCATTAATCGGTGAATGAGCGGTTAGGTTGGTACAGGATACCTGCGGACAAAATCATCTTACAAGATTATTATGTCTTAAGATTATATGGGCAATCCGGGGTTTATAAAAAATATTGTGCCAATATACAATACAATCCCACCCGGTTTTAGGATCTTTGTGTTTTGTAAAAACCTGCTTTTTAATCTGAGGACGCACCATCAATAATGCCCAACTCAGAGTCCAAAAACTTTCCGGGGTTACATATTTTTGTCTATAAAAAATTTTAGATTTTTAGTCTTTTTCAATAAAAGCACTAGATTATGTCTTAAGATTATATGGGCAATTCGGGGTTTATAAAAAATATTGTTTCGCTATATATAAAACATATAATCCCACCCGGTTTTGGGATCTTCTCCGCACACATTAGACCGCTTGCCGGCTTTCTATTCGCCCTGTCCGACAGAACTGCAGGATCTTCGATCTGAGGGCACACAATGCCAAACTCAGAGTCCAGAACCTTTATGAGATCATGCAATATTGGATTTTATTCTTGATGAACATAACCATCCGTTAAATAACAGCGGTAATTTTATGTCTCTTTTCAACCAACAATCCCTGTTCGCTTTCATCTCTCCAAATCCCCGGAAAGTCTTTATCCCGCATCGTTCTAATATGTCCCAGATAAACAGAAACAAAATAATCGTTGATTTTTGTTTGTTGGGCTGATTTTATATTGTTATTCGCAATTTCCACATAATTAGGATCAAGTTCTATGCCTATATACTTGCGGCCTAATTGTTTGGCAGCAACTGCGGTTGTTCCGGTTCCCATAAAAGGATCAAGGACAACATCGCCCTCATCCGTTGTCATTAAGATTAACCGTTCAAGCAAAGGAACGGGAAGCTGGCAAGGATGTTCATCTCTTCGCTTTTTATGCCGTAGTCTGTGAATGTCGTTCCAAGCATCGGATAGAAGGGGACCAAATTTATGTGCCAGATCCTTTTTGCCGCCGTAATCTTTCAAAAACTCTCGACAAGAACGACATTTCGGATGTGGGGCTCTAATATCATAAAACTTAAAGTCTTTGTAAGATTCTGATTTCGTGTAGTATAAAATTCCATAATGGTTAGGCAATAGAGTTTTTCCCAACGGCATACCCCCGGAATCCCAAGCAATCCAATGCCTAAAATAAGCGAGCTTATTCAAACACTCCGCATAATAAGAAAGCCAACGAGGAATGTTATGAACGAAAATTGTCCCCTCCGGCTTTGTAACTCTAACCATTTCATTCATCCAATCATCACACCAATTCAAATAATCATCCTTTCCTTTTGAATCCTCATAGCGGTTATATTTTTTCTGTAAGTTGAAAGGCGGATCAGCAAAAGTCATATCAACTAAATTATCGGGTATTTTTTTTAATACCTCCAAACAGTCGCCTATAAAAATTTGGTCTAAAAGTTTATTTGTCATCATTATTTACTGTGAAAGGTTGCAATTAAAAGTTTCTTAAATCGTCTTAATTCACTTTGATGGAAGGTGAACACATCTTCGTATGCCGTAACCATTCTTCTTAAATCTCCTTTTCTAACATACCAACCAACGCCGTCAACAAAACCAATGAATTTTGCTTTTGGATAGTGAGTCTTAATAAGTGAATCTATGGAAATTTCTGTTTTGGATTTATCACCTTGACCGGATGAAGTTGTCACCAAAAACGAACTCTCCGCAATAATTAATGGGTTTTGTTTGTTTGGTATAATGAAATCCATCGTTCTTTTATTATCGGGAGCATTGTCTATCAATTCACTGAGATCACCTTTTTCAAAAGGTATATCCAAATCATTCAAAATTTCTTCAATTAAAATTTCCGGGTTATTCTCTTTCATGCCGGAATAACTTCCTTTTTCTTTGTAACGGATCAAAGTATCAATTATTTCCGGCAATTCAAACTTAAGTTTTGAAATACTCAGCTTTTTCAACTCAAATAGCGGTATGGTTTTTATTAGAAGTGGTATGGTTGACCCTTCAAAAAAAATGTTTATAATCCCTTTTCTGAAAAAAGTATTTTCTTTGATAAATTTTGTAATTTGAGTATCCGACCACTCTTTCAAATTATCTATATTTTCATCTTGAAACCACTTGTCCTTATAAACTAATTTACTTAATTCCGGGTCATTCACAACTCTGATTATTGTAGTCAGTCTTTTTAAAGTTTCATTTGAAAGTCCGGTTAAAGCAAGCAGAGCCCTAAGACCGTTTTCTTTTTCAAGCAATAGTTGTTCAAAAAATACTTTTTTTAGCCCCTCTGTTTCAATGTTGTTTTTCAATATTAAAAGTATTTCCTTTATGGAATTTAAATAACCTTCGTATTTTTCTTCAAAAACAGGATTAAAAAAATAGAAAGTATTTTTATCGATGACTGTCTTAAACTTTAATTCAGTGGTGAGTTTTGGCTCTCTCATCATGTTATTTTTGATTTGCAAAAAATAATATTGACTCCTCCTTCATTGTATTTTGTAACCCACGAATCGGTTTTTTCAAATTAAACTCAAACTTAAGACCATGTTTTTCTCCAAGTTCAATTACTTTCGTTTCCAATCTCACACCCTTTGTTTGAATATCATTTGTGCCGATGATTATAATGATTGAAGAGTTTTTCTTCGAAACTCGCTTCATTTCACCAAGTGCCAGATTTATTTTATCAAAGTAAATTTCTAACTTATTTTCTACTCCCCGTCCCTGCAATCCGACCATATTTTGTCTCAAAACTTCAAGATCATAGCCGAGATATTCCAATTGTGGTTGATCATTCCTTAAGTAATCAATAGCAAAAGAATAAGGCGGTGAAGTAATTATTGCATCCACACTATCGTCACCGATAGGCAATTTCAAAGCACTGCCTTGTATGATCTTACTTTCACCAATTTTTAAATTCATCTTTTGTCTTGCTTCTTGAAAATACTTTATTGTTGAAATGTATCGTTCCAATACACGCGGAAAAAGTTTATCAATAGAAGAACTACTACGACTCGCAAATCCCATTGTATCTAAAAAAGCCAATAAAACTATTTCGTAGTAACCCTTCTTACTGTCATCCTTCTTATTTATAAAGTACTCCGGCACTTTATCTTTTTTTAATTTTTCTAAAATTTCTGTTGGCCTTTTGATTATGGATTCTAAAATCGTAATATCTAAATTTAACGCAAATGTCTTAACTCTTCCCATTAGTTCGCAAAACGGACTCAAATCTACTGAAATAGCATCAATACCAAGTAAGTTGGCTTCCACGCTCAGCGTGGAACTTCCTGCCATCGGATCAAGAACCATCTGCCCGGGCTTTATATTAATAATATTCAACAACGCTCGTATTAATTGAGGATGAAATTTTCCACGATAAGGAAAAAGGCTGTGCGTTGCATAGCCTGTGGAATACTTACCGTCTAAAAAGAAAACTTTTGTTCTAAATGAGCTATTTTTATGAACCTCTTCAAGATTTTGAAGATTACATGTTTTGAAATGAGTGGTTTCTTTTTTATCAACTAACTTGAAATAAGCACTTCTTTCAATTAATGCCTTTTTTGACAACACTTCGTATTCCCATAAAGCCAAGTCTAACTCAAAAATTTCATCTGTTCCATCAATTAGTTGATAATTCTTTTCAAACAACTCTTCTATTAAAGGCGTATGCTTTTTCATAATGACTTTATTGTTAAGAAAATCTAAGAAGTTTTTCTCTCGTCAATTTTTATTTTATTTTTATAAGCTTTCACTTCTATGATTGAAAAGGAATTCATATTCCTTTATTAGATGCAGAAAAAAACGCACCGGCTGATAGAACCTTCCTTCTGAAAATATTGAACGAACAACATAGCCGTTTTTTCTTGCATTTACTGACATATATAGACATATTTTACCTCCTAACTTTTCTTGACCATACTTTAATGATCAATGACAAAGCTTAAACTTTATAAGTTTACCTATTCTCAGGTCTTTCTCATCTCTTGAATCTCTCATACTTGTAAAAGATCTATTAAATGAGAATATTTAAAATTATACTGACCTAAAAATAAAAAACTAACCAACTCACCCCATTCCCACACCAAAATTAATAATCTTAGAAAAGTTCCGGCACTCTCTTTCCAAACCAACCATCCTTCCGCATACCCGCATAGGGACAAAATAGATCCCGCAACAGGCATGCAATATGTGCGGTATATATGAAAATGAAGTGCTTGGGATACTACGGACGCCACCTGTGGATAAAACACGAAGATTCATAATAAAGTTTCAAGGGAGAAACTTAAACAAGGATTTCTATAATAAAGTTTCCGGGAAGAAACTTAAATAAGAAGTTCCATAATAAAGTTTTTTACGCAAAACTTGAATAAGAATATCCGTAATAAAGTTTGAAAAATAAAAAACTCCCACAACCCGCCTTATTTTCCCCGTCCGAGTAAACAAAAACAACCAAAGAGTGCTAAAATGAGTTTATGAAAGATTTGGAAACCCATAAAAACGATACACATTGTCGGCATGGCATGGCAAACAGCCCAATAAAACGCAACCAAGCGTGTGCTTTTAGGCGGGCGGGGTTGCCGGGCATGCGGATGCGGATATCATACTAACCTCATATTGACATCATGCAATCATTTATTATTGCCGCACACATCATAACAGCCGTTTCTATTGTTGCCCTGGTTCTCATTCAGCAGGGGCGCGGCGGCACAGGTGCCTTGGGCGGTGGCGCTTCGGACACATTTTTTGGCAGCCGAGGCAGTTTTAGTATCCTTGCCAAGTTGACCGCAGGTCTTGCACTTTTTTTCTTTGTAACCAGTCTCGGGCTTAGCATCATTGCCCGCAAGCAACTCGGTGTCGGCGACATAGACCCGGATGTTATTCGCCAACAACAGGAAGAACGGGAATTTGACCTCCCCTTACCCGGTTTTGACGAAAACCAAGAAGGACAAGGGACGGAAGAAGGACAAAATAATCCGTCTCCCTGAGCGGGACTCCCGAAAGAAATATTTCCACAAAAAAGCCGAAGTGGTGGAATTGGTAGACACGCTATCTTGAGGGGGTAGTGACCGAATGGTCGTGCCGGTTCAAGTCCGGCCTTCGGCATTTTTTATTTTTTGACGGGAAAATCGGATACAACACAAAGCTAACCAAAAAATTACATTAGTATGAGCACCCCCAAAGTGGCAATTGTTGGTGCAGGTTCGGCGGGGCTGACGCTTGCTTGGCTATGTTCGGTCGGCGGCATGGAAACACATGTGTATGAACTCCAACCCGATTACACTTATTCAAAACCGGGGCAGAGTTTTTATTTTTTCCCCGCCTATCACCGCCAAATTCACACGTTATACGATTATCTCGGTTTATACACAGAGCCTCGCCACCTTGCTTATGCTTACGAAGACGCATCCGGCAGGTTTAAATCGGATGGGAAACTGCTTCGGGATCTGCTTTTTGAAGGAACCTTTCCTTTGACAAAACAGCGGATAAAAGCGGACTTCAAAAAAATTATCCGACAAACACAGATGCCACCGGCAAATCGCCCGAAAAGCATACAACTAAAACAACTGATGCGCGGCTTGAATATTGCAACCCCGTCACAAGGCCACCCGATTCCGGCAATACTGGGGGCACTATGGCAGTATCCGCAAGGCGAGATAGACCGGTTGCCCGCGGATGACTGTTTGGAATTCTTGAGTCTTCTTCTGGCAGATCCCACAGCCCGCTGCTTGTATGAAGGACCGGCTGCCTATACTCGCCGTCTGTTATTTAAGGGAGATTGGAAATTTTTTCCCGCCCGCCCGGTTAAACAAATCATTCGAAACTCGGCAGGCACTTATGTTCGGGAAGAAAATGGCAAAAAACACGCCTATGACAAGGTCATTCTGACATGCGATCTGGACGAGATGCAACGCCTGATTCATCCTTTATCCGATGAGGAGAATTCTATTTTCTGCAAGATGCGTTATACGCACATGCGTTCTTATGTGCATTCGGACAGAAGTATTCTGCCGAAATCTGTCGGCCGGCGTCCCAATCGCGACAGCCAATATGCCTTTCACATCAGCCAGTATCCGGTTCGCCAAGAATCGCACTTCTCTTACCATTACAACATAAATTTTCTACAAAATATGCCCGCCAATCACTGGTTGTCGCTTAATCCGACCAAAGAACCCGCAAAAGATCAGGTGCACTGGCAAGGCACCCGCAGATGTCTCGGCACGGATATTGCCACCTTGCAATCGCTTAAACTCTTGGACCGAGTGCAGGGGAAAGGCAACATATGGCATGCGGGCGACTACCTCAATTATCAAACTTCTTCTTTTAATGCGAGTATTCTTGCCGCACTAAGGCTGACCGAAAAACTCGGATTAACCCTTCCGTTCAAAGCATCCGAGACAAACAAGGCAAAAACAACCCTATGATGAGCGGCGAACACAAGCACATCCTTTTGGACGGTCTGTGGCTTAACAATCCCGCCCTGGTTCAGGTTCTCGGTTTGTGTCCGCTGCTTGCGGTAAGCACCGGTTTTGTCAATAGCCTCAGTCTCGGCGTTGCCACGATGTTTGTTTTGGTTCTGTCCAATTTAACCGTGTCCTTGTGTGCTCCCCGCATACCCGCCACCGCCCGCTTGCCCGTGTATGTTCTTCTCATTTCCTCTTTGGTCACCTGTGTGGAGTTATTAATTCACTCCCTTTCCGTTGAACTGCATAACAAACTTGGTATTTTCTTACCCCTGATTGTCACCAACTGCATCATCCTGGGGCGTGCCGAAGCCTTTGCTTCGCGTAACTCCCCGACCAAGGCACTTTTGGACGGACTTTACAACGGGCTCGGCTTTGCGATGGTTCTTGTCCTGCTCGGCAGTCTGCGGGAACTAATGGGTGCCGGCAAGTTGTTTGCGGATATGCACTTTTTGACGGGCGGCGAGCCCTTTCGGGGGTTCTCCTTGCCAAACTATGACGGGTTTCTGCTTCTTATTTTGCCTCCCGGCGGCTTTATTGTTTTGGGTTTCTTAATCGCCGGCTACAACATATTGAGGGAACAGCAAAAACTGGCAGCCGAGCGCAAACAGACAGTAGCCGGCTCCAAACGAGTGCGCGTTACGGGCTAAGCAGAACCGCCGAAGTTTGCAAACAACGATGCGTCCTGCCGAGGTTGACGAATTTTTTGCCCGCCTGCAAAAGAACAACCCGCAACCGACAACGGAATTACGCTACAACTCGGTCTTTGAATTGCTCATCTCGGTGATGCTGTCGGCACAGGCAACCGACATCAGTGTCAATAAAGCAACCGGGCCGCTGTTTACTCGCGCCAACAATCCGCAGGCGATGCTAAAACTTGGCGAAAAACGCCTCAAGACACTCATTTCTTCCATCGGGCTTTACAACAGCAAGGCGAGCAACATCATTAAGACCTGTGAAATTCTTATCAAGTCGCACAAAGGGGAGGTTCCAAACTCCCGGCAAGAACTGGAAGCCCTGCCGGGTGTCGGGCGGAAAACGGCAAATGTTGTTCTTAATACCGCTTTCGGCGCCAAAACCATTGCGGTGGATACGCATGTGTTCCGTTTATCTAACCGAACGGGGCTGGCACCGGGGAAAACCGTACACGCGGTGGAAGAAAACTTAATGCGGCGAGTGCCGTCCGCTTATCTGGAAAATGCCCACCACTGGCTTATCTTACACGGCAGGTATATTTGCAAGGCCGGGACGCCTTTGTGTGACGATTGTTTTCTGGCGGATCTCTGTGCTTACGACCAAAAAACCGGCCAAACTGTCAAAAGTTCAACAGGCATAGGCCTCGGCAGCAGCCGTCCCAATCCCAAAAAGAAAAATAAGAAGGATTAAGCGGCGGACTTTTCTTTCAGTTTTTTGGCGTTCTCCGCCACTTCTTCTATGCTGCCGGCCATGTAAAACGCTTGTTCCGGCAGGGAATCATACTTGCCATCCAATATTCCTTTGAAGCCGGCAATCGTGTCTTTCAAGGCAACATACTTACCGGGGGCACCGGTAAATACTTCCGCCACAAAGAAGGGCTGAGAAAGAAACCGCTCCACCTTGCGCGCGCGGGAGACGGTGAGCTTGTCTTCCTCGGATAATTCGTCCATACCCAAAATGGCGATGATATCTTTAAGTTCCTTGTATCTTTGCAAAACATTCTGCACGCCGCGCGCCACTTCATAATGCTCCTGCCCGATGATTTGTGGGTCCAGTTGGCGACTGGTAGAATCCAGCGGATCCACCGCCGGGTAAATTCCCAACTCGGCAATCCGTCTTGACAATACGATCGTAGCATCCAGATGGGCAAAGGTAGTGGCGGGCGAAGGATCGGTCAAATCATCGGCGGGGACATAAACCGCTTGCACGGAAGTGATGGAACCGGTTTTTGTGGAGGTGATGCGTTCTTGCAACTTACCCATTTCCTCCGCCAGAGTCGGCTGATAGCCGACGGCGGAAGGCATCCGACCAAGCAGCGCGGACACTTCGGTCCCGGCCAGGGTATATCTATATATATTATCCACAAAGAGCAGAACATCCCGGCCGTCATCGCGAAACTTTTCCGCCAGGGTAAGACCGCTCAGGGCAACCCGCAGTCTGTTGCCGGGAGGCTCGTTCATCTGACCGTATACAAGTGCCACCTTATCCAGAACATCGGACTCTTTCATCTCATAGTAAAAGTCGTTACCTTCGCGGGTTCTTTCGCCGACACCGGCAAACACCGAAAAGCCGCTGTGTTCAATGGCGATGTTGCGAATCAATTCCAACATATTCACCGTCTTGCCGACACCGGCACCTCCAAACAAACCAACCTTACCGCCTTTGGCAAATGGTGCGACAAGATCTATGACCTTGATGCCCGTTTCCAAGAGCTCCGTGGCGGGTTTTTGTTCCTCGTATGTCGGCGGTGCACGGTGAATTGGCATCCGCTCTTTCTCGCCGATGGGGCCGGCTTCGTCTATCGGCTCACCCAGGACATTCATAATTCTTCCCAGGGTCTCTTCGCCGACCGGGACCTTGATAGGACCGCCCGTAGCCTCCACTTCCAACTCGCGCTTAAGCCCTTCGGTGCTGCCCATCGCGATGGTGCGCACTGTGTTATCACCCAATTGTTGCTGCACTTCCAGCACAATCGGGCTGTCTTTTACCTTAAGGGCTTCATAAACCAACGGCACCTTATTGGATGCCTCGTTGGGCTCGTTGGCCCCCTCGTTGCTGTCAAATTCAACATCAATGACCGCACCGATAATCTGAACAATTTTTCCTTTTGCCATGTTATAAATGTTAAGTTCGTCTTTTAATTATAATTATTTTTTATTTAATAGTACTTTTTCTTACTCGCTTTGATTGCAATCGCTTTCGGAAAATAACAATATTAGTTGCCTTTATTATACTTGCTCTCTCTTCAAAATACCAAAAAAATAGAACTCTTTTTAAGCCAAACAAAAAATCATTGGAAGAATCACCGAAACAATGCAAATACAACTGCGACTTGTCTAAAATAGAAGTAATGAAGCGCAGAAAGTTCTTGACGGCCGCGGCGATAACTGTTGCGGCCGGAGTCGGTTATCTGCTCGGTGCCCGGTCCTTGCCGTCCAAATCTCAACCCCTAACAAAGCCCAAGCCCCCCGCCACCGACGCCAAATCGGGCGGGACAAAAGATACCCAAAAGCATATCAAGCTGCGTTGGAAAATGATTACATCCTGGCCCAAAGACGCGCCCGGTACCGGCAGGACAGCTCAGCGTCTCGCCGACCGCATTTCCGCGCTGACCGGCGGCAGGCTCACTGCGGAGGTTTATCCGGCCGGCGCCCTGGTTGGCCCCTTGGAAGTATTTGATGCTGTCCGGCTTGGAACCGCGGAACTGGGACACACGGCTTCTTTTTTCTGGCAAGGCAAAACACCTTCGGCCGCTTACTTCACCACTGTGCCGTTTGGGTTGTCCCCGACCGCGCATCAGGCATGGTTGGAACACGGCGGCGGGCAAGAACTCTGGGACAGGTTATATGCGAACTTTGGATTGCGTGCCTTCGCCGCCGGCAACACGGGACCGAGTATGGGTGGCTGGTTTAAGCGACCTTTGGACGCAACCGTACAAAATCCTTTGAAAGGGCTGCGGATGCGTATGCCGGGACTCGCGGGATTGGTTGTCCGCCAACTCGGCGCTATCCCGGTGACCCTTGCCCCGGGCGAAGTATTTACCTCCTTGAGGGGGCGGTTGATTGATGCGGCCGAGTTGCTGGGTCCCTGGCATGATCGTGCTTATGGCCTGCACAAGGCGGCAAAATACTACTATTATCCGGGATTTCACGAGCCCAACGGCTCGGCCGAGTGCTTAATCAATAAGAATGCCTATGCGTCCTTGCCACAAGACTTGCAATTCGCAGTCAAAGCAGCCTGTCTTGCCGAAAACATTCTCGGTCTCAGCGAAAGCGAACATCATAATGCGATTGCTCTGGATCAATTGGTCGCCGAGGAAGGCGTCATCTTACGCAAATATCCCGACAAACTGCTCAAAGAATTACGCAATGCCACGGGGGATGTCCTGGGCGATCTGGCGAAGTCGGACGAACTTGCCGATGCAATATACAAATCCTACAACCGGGCACAACAGATCGCGAACACTTGGAATACAATGAAACTTTAAGGCAATCTTTAATGCAACCTTTAATTTAATTTCTATTATTAACTGATGAATACTTTTGGCAAGATTTTTCGCCTGACCACCTTCGGTGAAAGTCACGGGCCGGCAATCGGCGGCATAGTGGACGGCTGTCCGCCCGGACTACCGTTGAGCGAACGGGATATCCAACAACAATTGGACCGGCGGCGACCAAACCAATCCAAATGGACGACACGCCGGCGGGAGGCGGACAAGGTTGAAATTCTGTCCGGCCTGTTTGAAGGACAGACAACCGGCACGCCTATCGGTTTACTAATCCGCAATACGGATGCAAGGTCAAAAGACTATGATGACATCAAAGACAAGTTTCGCCCCGGCCATGCCGACTGGACCTATTGGAAAAAATACGGCATTCGCGATCATCGCGGCGGCGGCAGAACCTCCGCCCGCGAAACTGCTCTCTGGGTTGCGGCCGGTGCCATCGCCCGCAAACTGCTCGCCGTTGAACACAAGATTTCCATTTACGCGCATCTGGCACAGGTCGGGCATCTCAAAGCGGACAGATGTCAGCCGGACACCATTGAAAAGAACCCCTTTTTCTGTGCGGATCCCAACCTTGTCGGCAAGATTACCGACTTACTGGAAAAGATGCGTAAGGAAGGCGATTCGGTTGGCGGAAGAATTCGGGCGGTTGCCGCGGGTGTTCCGGTCGGTTGGGGTTCGCCCGTTTTTGACAAGTTGGATGCGGATATTGCCAAGGCGATGATGAGCATCAACGCCGCCAAGGCGGTTGCCATAGGAGCCGGTTTTGACGCTGCCGGCGGCATCGGCAGCCGGCAGCGCGACGAATTAACCGATAAGGGCTTCACCTCCAACCATGCCGGCGGCATCCTGGGTGGCATTAGCACGGGGCAAGAGATTATCGCGGATGTGGCATTCAAACCCACTTCCAGTATTCTGAAGACGGCGCACACTCTGGATACGGCCGGCAAGGAAACCGAAATTCGCGTCAAAGGCCGACATGACCCTTGTGTGGCTATCCGAGCCGTACCGATTGTGGAAGCAATGCTGGCTTTAGTTTTACTGGACCACCGGCTGCTGCATATCGCCCAGTGCGGAACCGAAGAACGGGAGCCAAAAATCTAACATTTATCCCTTTACTCCTTTACTCCTTTACTCTTCCGCCTCAGCGCAGCAAAGCAACAAAAAAGAGGTCAAGGGACGGAGGGACGGAGGAGCAACTTGTGGCAGGGCTACTTTATTGCCGGTTTAACAACTAAAGGTTCGCGGATCCCAGACCCAAACCGGCAAACAAAAAAACGGGAGCCGGCAATACCCGCCCTGCCGTTAGTTAACTCTCTTTAGGATTTCGTTCATTTGCTCCGCCACATCCAAACTTGACATAGAATCTTCGCCACTCACAGGCAATAGGCTACGAAAATCCTTTTCTCGGACCACCCGCACAAAATCCAGCAACTGAAGGTTCAACGCATCATAGGTATTATTCGCGCCCTTTTCTTGTTGGGCAATCAACTGACCGTTATTGTTTTTTGTTACTCGGGTCAGTGTCTTTTCTTTCATATCCCCGATAAGATACAGGTCCTCCTGAAACACATGGATAATCCGAGACTGCACCAGACTGGTGCGATTGACATTCAGATTAACCATCCCCCCGGAGGCAAAGGTCAAACAGGTGCTAGCCGTATCAATTTTATCGGAAAGAACATGTAAGCCGGTTCCGCGCACATCCGTAATTTCAGAGTCCATCAGTTGAATGACCATATCCAGATCATGGATCATTAAATCCAAAATCGCATTCACATCCAAGGCACGCTTGGTATAGGGAACGAGCCTTTCCACATTAATAAGACGCGGCCTATGGCAGAGTTTTTTTAGGATAATAAATACCGGATTATATCGTTCTATGTAGCCGACACGCAATATCAAAGAACGCTCCTTCGCCAACTCTATCATTTCCCGGGCTTCCTCTGTGGTAACCGCCAGAGGCTTTTCTACCAAGCAGGATACGCCGTGTTTCAAAACATCGCAACCCACCCTGTGGTGATGCATTGCGGGAACCGCCACACTGACAAGATCCACATCCTCACAGAGTGCGTGATAGTCTTTGTAATAAGCGCAGTTCAGTTCATTCGCCACATCCTGGCCGGTATCTGCGTTGGTATCGGATAGGCCGCAAAGAGTGACATTATCCATAGCGGCATACTTGCGGGCATGAAATTTACCCCAATAGCCCACCCCTATGACACCGCATTTAATGTTTTTAATGTTTTCCCCGGATTTTTTGTTATTGTTCATATTGATACCTGTTTTAATATCTTACTCGTTTTCGCCGTTATCCAAACCCAATGCAAGGCGATAATAATAATTTCTGCCGTTTCTTCCAAACTGCGCCGCAATTTCGGCCGCCCGACCGGGCGGCACATCCGACAAGATGCTCCGCAACAGATTCTCTCCCGGATCCGCAAGAGTGTCACTGTCGGCATCCTGTTTCTCTCCCTTAACAACCAGGGTCACCTCGCCTTTAACAAAAGGAGCAATATCCTGTTTGAGTTTCCACAATTCACCGCGGAAAAAACTCTCATGCACTTTCGTCATATCGTGCGCAAAAAAAACCAATCGGTCCTTGCCAAAAACAGTTTGCATATCTTCCAAGCAAGATACCAGCCTTCTCGCCGCCTCGTAAAAAATCACCGTCTCACATCTTTTCTTTATTTTTACAAAATATGCAAGGCGTTCTTTTTTATGTCTGGGCGGATAACCCGCAAAAGAGAAACGATCCCCCGAGAACCCCGATACGGACAAGGCTGCCACGGCCGCGGATGCTCCCGGAATCGGGATCACGGGGACTTCTTTTTGATGCATGCCGGCTACCAGCTTCCGCCCGGGATCCGATACGGTCGGACTGCCGGCATCACTAATTAAGACAACGGAATCGTTTTTACCGATGAGATCTTCTATCCGGTTACCCACCGCAAGGGTCTCTTCCGTATGAGCGTCGCAACGGCGCAAGCGTGCCTTGGTCTTGATGCCGTAAACGGAAAGAAGTTTTGCACTCTTGGCGGTATCCTCCGCAAGAATTAAATCGGCACGGCGAAGGACATCCAATGCTCGCGCGGAGATGTCGGCGGCGTGACCTATCGGCATTGCCAAAACATAAAAAGACATCTTAACCATATTACAACAGAATTCATTTTGGCTTGGTCTCGGCAGCCGCAGAACTAGCGGCCGGCCGAATGTGCAGCACCCGGGTCTCGGCCGTAGCGGCGGCTGCGGAGGTGGCGGCGACAGATGCGGCTTGCAGTTTTGGTATTTCGGTGGGCATGGCAAGACAGAGACGATGCAAGTATGACCAACTATAGATCCCGCTTTGGTGGCCGTCGTCAAAGTACAGCCGTAAGGCGTAGTTGCCGATGGTCTCCACTTTTTGCAATTTAATATTCGGCTTGTAAACCGCCGCTGCCGCAACCTTGTTTTCGGCTGACGGAGACTTGGCGCGCAAGTAGGCGGCCGGCAGGGTATGCTTTCGTTCGTCATACACAATCTCCAATGTGGCGGAGCGTTTGTGCAAGATGAGTTCGTTTGGTATCATGATGGTGTCACGGTGTCTCGGTCAATTTTTTTCGCAGGGGTTCCAGAATCTGCCATGCCACTTTTCTTTTTTCCGGTTCTTGTAACAGTTCCGCCGGGCTGTCCGTGCGGACATATTCAATGTCCGTAGCACTTTTTAGGATATTCTCGGCTTCTTCTCCCATGACCACCGCGAAAGAACAGCCAATTCCGCTCAAAAACCCGCGACACGCGGATTTGGAGGACACCGCAGGATAGCCCGCCCGGGAAAAATGTTCCGCAGGCGGCCATTCCAGGTCGGCTGTTTTAATAGCCGTTATGTCCGCACCGCACTTAACGAACATATTTTCAACCAAATTGGAAGTGGGGAAATTGTTGTCCGGCAAATAAAGAACACTGGTATCCGCAAAAGACAAGGCACGCAACTTAAAAGAAGACGCATTTTTGTGATTCTCTTTCGGGTCGGATGCCGCACCTGCGGAAGTTTCCGGGGTCGGCTCAGGCGGAGCGGTTGGTGCCGGATTTTCCGCAGCCGGTGCCCGGGTGGCAATGGCGGCAACCCGCACCGATTGCTCGGGGCGAGGATCAGGCTCCGCTTGTGTGTGTCCCGCTTTCAAAGAAACAGGCGAAACAGGCGAAACAGAAACGAACGGGCTTTTTTGCTCTCGCTTCTCCGTCAACTTTCGCTCTATGCCCGCGCCCCTTCGCTCTATGCCTGTGCCCTCCATGCCTCCCGCGCCCTCTTCATCAGTTCGCTGTTTTTCCGGATGAGCAGATTCGGATGCCGCGGACATTTCAGGCGTTTTAGGCATCTTAGGCTCTTTAAATAAATAGCGAGCGGCAACATCCGCGGGTTTCGTATTTGAAACTATGGGACGGGAACGCCAAAGGACCAACCCCAATTCATTACACAGAATATATTGACGAGTGTTCGGCAGAATATTCGTCATAGGGGCGTTTTGGCATCCGAGGTCTTGGCGGATTTCAGCAAGTTAACCGCGCGCACATAGGCTTTTGCCGAAGCCGTAATCACATCCAGATCGGAACCGGCGCCGTTAACAATACGCTCGTTCTCGCGTAACCGCACCATCACCTCACCCAGTGCATCCGTGCCCTCGGTAATGGCGTTAACCGAATACAACACCAATTCACCGTTAGTGTGTGTGATCTTACGAATGGCATCAAAAACAGCATTCACAGGACCGTTGCCGAAAGACTCCTCTACAAGTTCTTCCCCGTTTTTTGAAAGAGTCACTTTTGCATAGGATCTTTCTCCCGTTCGGGTGGTAACCTCTGCGGAATGCAGGGCAAACCCCTCTTCGCCGTTTTGCACCCCCATCAAAGAATGCAGATCCTCGTCATAAATAAAATGCTTGCGATCCGCCAACTTCTTAAAGTCCAAAAACAGTTGACTCAGTCTCTCCGCGGAAAACTCATAACCAAGTTCCGACAGTCTCTTGCCGAACGCATTACGCCCCGAATGTTTTCCCAGAACCAATCGGTTGGTCGACCAACCCACATCCTCGGCGCGCATAATTTCATAGGTTTGGCGATGCTTAATGATACCGTCCTGGTGAATGCCGGACTCGTGCGCGAATGCGTTGGCACCCACAATCGCCTTGTTGGGCTGCACCGGGAAACCGGTGATCTGCGATACCAAGCGGGAAGTCGGCACAATCTGCGAACAATCCAAGTTCACTTCCAGATCCACAAAATCGCCGCGCGTCTTGATCGCCATAACCACTTCTTCCAAAGCGGTGTTGCCCGCCCGCTCGCCCAATCCGTTAATGGTGCATTCCACCTGGCGTGCGCCGGCTCTTAGGGCAGCCAGAGAATTGGCAGTCGCCAGCCCCAGGTCATTATGGCAATGGGCGGAAAAAACCGCCTTATCCGAATTCGGCACCCGCTCAATCAGGTCCGCTACCAGTTCGCCAAAAGAGAACGGCAAGGCATAGCCCACCGTGTCCGGAATGTTAATGGTCGCGGCACCTTCGTCAATGGCGGCTTCTATGACCCGACACAAAAAGTCAGGCTCCGAGCGACCCGCATCTTCGCAGGAAAACTCCACATCATCACACAGATTGCGGGCGAGTTTGACCGCCTTGATCGCATTTTGCAACACCTCATCCGGTTGCATCTTCAATTTGAATTGCATATGAATGGGGGAAGTGGCAATAAATGTGTGGAGACGCTTGCGCGGTGCGGGGGCAATCGCATCGGCGGCACGCCGGATGTCACCCGGCAATGCTCTTGCCAGACCGCAGACGCTGCTGTCTTTTATTGTTTTGGCAACGGCACGCACGGAAGCGAAGTCGCCTTCGCTTGCAATCGGGAAGCCCGCTTCAATCACATCCGCGCGCATCTTTTCCAGACTGCGAGCAATGCGCACCTTTTCGTCGCTTGTCATCGTTGCGCCGGGGCTTTGTTCGCCGTCGCGCAGAGTTGTATCAAAAACTATCAGAGAATTTTTCATTTTTCAGTTATCTTTTAATTAATCCTTACTGTTTATCCTTATATTTTTACCCGTAACAACTACGGGAGTTCACTCATCATTCAATGAGCAATGAGTGTCCGAACACCAAAGTGCCGGAATGCATCAATTACTTCTAAGTAAGAACAAAGACAAACACTGTCTGATAGTCAAACCGGCACCAAAAAACCGGCAAAATAAAAACATACTGTTTATTATAAGAAAGGACCGCAAACAATTTCCGGACGCCGGATCACCCCGCTCGATTTTGAACTATTCGTGTTTTAAAGAATCTGTTATAATTTACACAAGATAAAAAATTTTTACCTCTGATTACAACTATTGCGAATGTCCGGCGACTTATCATCAAATAGAAAAGATGTTGGGGATCTGAGTAAAATTAAACAGACGGAAGAAACCAAGGATGCTCCGATTATTAATGATGTGCGGGGATCGGAAAATGCCAATCATAGTGTTTATCAAGAACCCCAAAACATCAATTTTGAATATTGTGTTGCGGATAACCCGCAAAGAACATTTTTTGATTCGCAGGAATTTGGAAAATGCACTCATGATCCTATCAGCCCGCAAAAGATAAACAATGATTTTCAAACGCACCGGCCGCCGAGCGGGTATTTTCAACTTCAGAATAGGCGTTACTTGGGTAACAAATATAAACTACTTGGATTTATTGAAGAGATTATTTCCCCAAAATGCGGCCAAATAGATTCGCTTTGCGATATTTTTGCCGGGACAGGTGTTGTCGGCGAAAGGTTTAATGATCCGGACACCGCGATCATTTCCAATGACTTGCTTTTTGCAAACTATGTTTGTCTGAAAGCGTTTTTAGGAACCAGCCAAGATTTTCAAAAAAACATTGTCGGAAAGATAGAATATTTAAATCATCTGCCCAACGCAAAAGAGAATTATTTTTCAAAGCATTTCGGCGGAACTTATTTTACAAAAGAGAATGCCCAAAAGATTGGAGTAATAAGAGAAGAGATAGAACACCTTGCCGAAAGCCGGGATGAAAAAGAAATATTGATTTGCGCTTTGCTCTATGCAGTTGACAAGGTGGCAAATACCGTGGGGCATTATGATGCTTTTCGCAAGAAGTTGGATATGACCCGACCCATCAGACTTCTTATCCCCGATATTGACCATGCATGCAATACCAAAAATAAAGTTTACAAAGAGGATGCCAATACTCTCGTTGGAAAGATCGCATGTGATGTTTTATATATCGATCCTCCTTATAACTCCCGTCAATATTCCGATGCCTATCATCTTTTGGAAAATCTTGCCGAGTGGAAAAAACCCGAAGTTGTGGGAGTGAGTAAGAAAATGGATCGCTCGCATATCAAAAGCGAATACTGCCTCAAAAGTGCAATCAGTGCGTTTGCGAATTTAATTCAACATGCGAATTGTAACCATATTTTATTTTCTTATAACAATACGGGAGATTCAAAGGACGAACGTTCTAACGCGAGAATCAATGACGAAGATATTTTACAAATCCTAAACGATAAGGGTGATGTTGAAGTATTTGAAAAAGATTACAAAGTTTTTACAACCGGGAGAAGCAACGGCGAAGAACACGCGGAACGCATTTTCTACTGTAAAGTAAAAAAGTGACTATGAAAAAGCCATGGTCAATTACAACAACGCTAAGAAACCCCGATAGGTTAAGAGATTTTTTGGTGGTTTTGAAGTGTCTTGAGGGCTACAAATGGGATCTTGAGAATCAAAAGAAATCATGAATTCAAATAGCTAGTGTACCGCCTTGAAATGTTCCATTGAATTTTGTAAAACTCAATGTCTTTATTAATCTAAAATAACTCTATTACAAATTTGCCAAGAAAATTCCTTGCCGAATTTGTGATATACATGGCTCTCTTTTGAGTCAGTATTTTATTTTTAGTATCACAACAAAAACAAGAAAATATGAAACATCTTACCCTTTTAGGAATGGCATTCGCTATCACAGCCTGTGCCACTTCTCCAGACCAAATCTACCCCAGCTCTTTTATTGACGCACGAGATATCCGAGAACAACATAGCTGTGAAGACATTAGAAGCAAACAAATAATAATCAAACCAAAATTAGACATTGCGATTACCAAACAAGAAAAAAAATATCAATATAGTGTGCTTGGAGGAGTAATGGTTGGTGTCGGATTGTTTGCCCCACTTCTAATTGGAGTCCCTGTCTTCCTAGGCGGTGTTATTGTCGCAGTAAAGCATTCCACAGATGACGGAACCGTTACAGATATTAGCAATCTGAAAGGTGAAAAACAAGCATATGACCTGGCGTATGAAATAAAGTGTTTTGAATACAATAAAACACTCTTGGAAAGCAACAGGACCTTGCTTGACAGTAATATTACCTCCATATAAGTGCTTTGTAATAATAGGAATATAGATTGCCGCATCCCTGTTTCTTTTAATTTTTTAAGAAACGACGGCATTAAAATATCTGCTACCTCTCTCTATTAAAATGATATGGTAACTGATTTCTGTACTTCTGAATCGCTATGCGGTCATAATAACGCAAATCTAATCGTAAACATTTTGTAATTCTGGCAGGAGTCATCTGTCTGCCATATCTAAATCTCCATGCCTCTAATCGTAGGAGTGCCGCGATATAATAAAGCAATTCTATTGCAACCTTCGGTTTTGGAAAGAATATCAAAGTGCTATCACACGCACTAAAATTAATCTCTTGCACAAAAGCACTGCCAATCGTCCCAGCACTCGCGCAAGTAATCATCGCATTTTCTTTATATATTTGTGATAAGGAAGATGCTTTATGTGAATATTCATAAAATCCATATAACCCATTATCCGTTCCACCACTGGATACAATAATATCGTCACCTAATTGCAGCCAACTTTTATCGTGTAATTCCTTATCACCATACATACAAGCCAAGTCATATTCTTCACTTTTAATGTTCTTACGCGACGTATATTTCTCTAACATCTCACCTCTTGAAAAAAAGATATCTCTCCAATCCTGTATTTCCTCCTTTCTCTTATCTTCTAGTCGTAATGGACTGTTCATAAAATTACTAATTTTTGAATCGTTTATCTCGTAATCTAGATCTCGTACCTTATCCGAATAACGGATCTGAAAACACAACTGTTCTCTAATCACTTTATCTACTTTCGATGAAACCACAGCAGAAGTCAATTTCTCCGATAAAAGATAATTCTCTGGCACAATTTCATCATCCGCCTTCACCACTCCATAAAATTTTGGCAGATTAGCCTTCTTACTACTGGCTTGCCAAATTTTGAAAGTCTCCAAAATCATTTCAATATCACCTTTACCCTTCTTACTTCTTTTATTACGATCGATCTCGTACCCGTCATCGTCAATCCTTCCCATAAAAGTTAAAGAATCTTTCTGTGGAATACCAGCCTTAATCAATACAATAATCGTAGGCATAGAAACAGGATAAAATAACTCTACTGGAACACTAAAAGCGGCAACAACACTATGCTTCGTTGTTAATTGTTTATACCATTTTCCACTGGATAATACAGAATACGGAATAATCGCACATAGCATCCCACCTTTTTGCAGCTTAGACAAAGCGCAATCCATAAACTCTTCTTCCGATTTTCCATTTGTTCCTCTCTTTTTCAAGCTATATGGCGGATTCAGTAAAACTTTATCAAATGAAGCATCCTTGATACTTGTATGATCTTCAAAACAGTCACCACCAATAATGTTTGATTTACCATCCCCTCTAATCACCATATTTACCACTGCTAATGCCAAAATCTCACCTGTGGATTCACTTTCAATTCCATAAATAGATGACGCCAACTCTTTTGTTTTACGATCTCTTGCGTACGGATCATCTTTATAATCCTCCTCTATTTTTTTACGTATTTGGCTATATGCTTGCACCAAAAAACCGCCTGTGCCACAACACGGATCCAATACTTTATCTCCAATTTCTAAACCAATCACATCGCACATAAAACGTACAATATGACGAGGCGTAAAAACAATCCCCAATTCTTTCTTATCATTGGAGTACCGTAAAAAATTCTCAAAAAATAACCCAATCACATCCTCACCGGCACGCATTAACGCTTCTATATTCAATCTACGCAAGGAAGAAATTATTTTGGGGAATGCTATCATTAAATGATTAATCACCGCATCATTCGGATTATGTATTTTCAGAACATTTGCAATCAGTTGATTATGCAGATTACCTCCAATCTGTTTATCCAGTTTATCTAACAAACTATTAATCACATCTCTATGCCCCTTATCCGACATCGCCAACACAATATCTTTCTCATAGAATAGCCCTAAAATAAAACAACCCAAATAACGAGACATGTCCTTCTTATCTACATGTGCCGCCCTAAATTGATTACTGATATATTCGGCTTCATCATAAAAAAACTTCTCATCAGGAACAACCAGATGATCTAATTCATTTGAATCTACTTGTAGTAAATCTTCAATAATCTTTTTTGTCAAAAATTGTGTTAAAGGACACCCCTTATAAGACACTCTTTTCCCTTGATACCAACTCTCTACAAGAATTCCAACATCTTCATCATTCCCAGCAACGCCTATGGCCACAGGAATGTTTAGATCTTTGGCATAATTTTTTGCTTCTTCGGACGCCTTCTTAATATCTTTATAATCACTTTTACACTCTATCACTACTCTTGGCTTACCCTGAATGGATAAAGTAAAATCTGGTATTTTCTTATAGCCCGGATATTTCTCTCTTATCTCCTGCTTCTCCATCACATCCTTTTTCAAATCCCACCCCAACCGATCCAGTTGCTTTCTACTATAATGCTCTGTTCTTGATTCGGATTTTTTTATCTTATTCATTCGTAATCAACCTCTGGTATGTCAAGTGCTTATTTACTGTTCCACCACACAACGCCTTAATTCTATCCATAGTATCTATCTCACAATTGCCTTCAATCAAACGAAACGAAAACTCATTCACATATCTATCCAAATGCTTCTTACTGAAATGGTGAAATGTGCCGTGACACACTCGTCTCAATACCGCGAAAACACTGCCTTTCACCATATTCCTATTCAAGAAAATTTGAATTGTTTTGGTATTCAAAGGATCAATCGGCAGTTTCACAAAGCTATACAACGATAAGGCATTTTCAATTTTTTTCATTATCATTAGATTTTACACTCTAAAAACAGCAACATTCTTTTCAAAATTCAATATAAGGATTAGATATATAATTCCCTTAATTTTTTAAGAAACTCGCATCCGTCCGTCCATCCGGACAAATTCCTATTATGACGCAAAAGCGACTCATCCGTGTTTCTGTGTTCTCAGTCCATTTGCCGTTTTAGGAAATCAGGCACATTGATTGTATTCAAGTCGCTCGTATCGCGATGAACCTCTCCTTCTTTTTCATGCACCCGAAAATTGACATTCTTTTGTTCCAGGCCGGCGGCCACGATAGTGACACGCACGGCATCTTCCATTTCGGGATCGATGGTTGTGCCGATAAAGATTTTGGCATCCTTGGAAGCGCAACTTTTGGCACGCTCGCCCACTTGCTGAAAGTCCCGTAAAGAAAGATTTGCGTTGCCGGTTACATTCACCAGCATCCCTTTCGCATTCTGCAACGCAATATTATCCAACAACGGACTGCACATGGCTTGTTCCACCGCCTTGAGGGCGGCATTTTCCTCGTTGGAATAACCGCTGCCCATGACCGCCATGCCCATTTCGGACATCACGGACTTGACATCGGCAAAATCCACATTGATCAAACCTGGCTTGGTAATCAGGTCGGCGATGCCGCGCACGGCATTTGCCAGAATAGAATTGGCCGCGGCAAATGCGTCCAACAGCGATGTCCCGGTTCCATACTTTTCAACCAATTTCTCATTCGGTATAACGATCAAAGAATCCGCATACTTTTCCAGTTGCTCCAATCCTTTTTGCGCCAGATCGGATCGCTTGTTGCCTTCAAACTCAAAGGGTTTGGATACAACCGCAACCGTCAATACGCCAAGTTCTTTTGCAATTTCAGCAATAACAGGGGCGCCTCCCGTTCCGGTGCCGCCGCCCATGCCGGCCGCAATAAACAGCATATCGGCGCCTTCCAGTTCGGCGTAAAGTTCCTCCTTGCTTTCCATGGCAGCTTCGCGACCGCGCATCGGGTCCCCGCCGGCACCGAGTCCTTTCGTCAAGTCCGTTCCAATTGCAAGTTGTTTCGGACCGTTGACTTTTGTCAGATCCTTCACATCTGTGTTGACACAAACGAAACTCACATTGTCTATCTTGTCGGACACCATATATTGGACGGCATTGCAACCGCCGCCGCCTACCCCCATCACCACGATATTCGCGGTTTCAAGGGGCATTATTTGATTAGTGAATATATCTTCTTTCATGATTGTTTTATTTTTCTAGTTTACTTAAAAGTTTTTGCCTATCCAATCGTAAATTCGGTCAAACCGAATCCACTTCCCGGATAAACTATGATTTACAAAAAAACCGTCTTCATCTCGCACATTCATTTTTTCCCGCAACCCGAACAATAACAGCCCGACCGCGGTTGTCCATTGCGGACTGCCTTGGATAATCGGTTCGTCTTCTATGTTCATCGGGTTTCCCCGACGCGCACTCATGTGTAAAATCTCGGATGCCAAATCCGTTAGCCCTTCTATGCCGCCGCCGCCGCCGACAAAAACCAAGCCGGAGGAAATTTTTTCTTTTACATTTTGGGCGGTGATCTGTTCGTTCACCAGATTTAAAATCTCTTCGTAACGCGGCTGAATGAAACTGGCAAGTGTTTGACCGGAAACCACCTGTTTCTCACGCTTGTCAATTCTAATAAACCGCACCAGATTATCCTCGGGGACGCGCGCCGCCATGGCACAACCGTATCTTCGCTTTTGTTCTTCGGCAAGACGCGACGGGATGCGCAGAGCGGCCGCAAGATCGTTGGTGACCGTGGAACCGCCCATGTCGCCGGTTGCCATGAAAATTGGCACGCCGTCTCTGAATACGGCAATCTTCGTGCTTCCCGCGCCGATATTAACCAAGCAAACACCCGCATCCAACTCATCCGGGCCGAGCACCGCCTGGCTGTCGGCAATCTGCTCGACGATCATACGCTCCACACCCAGTTGGCAACGAGCGACACACTTTTGCAGGTTATGCAACAGGTTGGTCAGACCGCTAATCAGGTATGCTTGAACATCCAGCCTTTCGCCGCTCATGCCAAGCGGTTTGCGTACTCTCGTTTGTCTGTCCACACTAAAACTTTGTGGCAAGGCATGCAGCAACATCTCGTCGCGCGGGAAGGCCATGGCTTTGGCGGCGGCGATGGCTTCTTCCACATCCGTCTTGGAAACCTCGCGATTCTTAATGGCCGTTCCGCCCTGAGAACTGCGACCGGAAATATGGCTGCCGCCTGTCCCCAAGTAAACATTTGAAATACGGTAGCCGGCGGTGAGCTGCGCATCTTGCACCGCCTTACGAATGCTCTCCTCGGTGGCACTGATATCCACCACCGCCCCCTGCTCCAAGCCGGTGCACTCGGATTGCCCCAATCCCAAAATCTTGGCATTGCCGCTGTTTTGCATGGCGCCAATCAAAACACGCGCCATGCTGGTTCCCACATCCAGCGAGGCAACAATATTTTCCTTGTGCATATTAATGTTGCGCGGATGCTTTGTGTTGCCGGGCAACCTGTCCCTTCCAATTAACCGCCAGGGCGTTTTCATAACGCAAATCTATGTGTCGGATGTTTCGTATGTCCCGCCGATACTCTGCCAGAAATCTGTGCAGCACCCTTAACCGTTCCCTGTGAGAACGGGTGCCAAACACCAATTCCGGACCGTTTCGCAACGACACCCGCAAATCACCGCTGCGACCAATTCTGTATTCGGTTGGGACAATTTTATACTCGTCAAACACTCTCGCCAGTTGCGGCAAAATGATTTCAAATTTTTTCGGATCCAGTGTCGGAGATTTTTTTTCATCCGTATGCATTTTGACAAGCGGTACATGTCTTTTTTGAAGATTCTTTTCATCCGAAACCTTGGTTAAAAATTGCCCGTTGGCAAGATAGTAACCCACTTCGGGAAGATACGCAACCACTTTTTCGGTAACCACACGGATCAAAATATCTCCCCCCATATTTTTACGAACCCGCACGGATTCCACCCAAGTGAGTGCCGTCAGTTCCGCGCGAATCCTTGCCGTGTTTTTTTTATTGGTCAAGGAGCTTGCAACTCGGTTTTGTTCGCTCCGGGTCAGGTCTGCGTTAATAAAAATACGCTCTTCTTGATTAGCGGCAAAATCCGTCAAAATCCACCAGGAGAAAAAAATTAAGGTCACCAGCATCATCAGGATAGGCAATCCCGCCCCGCCGGATTGCTCTCGTTCGTCGCCCAAGTACCTCCAAAAACGAAAACCTTTTTTCATAAGAGTCTTACAAGTAAAGGCTTTCTTTTGCCAACTCTCGAGCAATCCCGGCAATATCACCGGCACCCTGTGTAATCACCATATCCTCACTGCGTAACAGTCGCCGCAGCAGGCCGGGTAACTCGGCAATATCTTCCACATAAATCGGGTCCACCTTACCGAACTGCCGAATACTTCCCGCCAAACTGCGCGCATCCGCACCGGCAATGAACTTCTCGCCGGCCGCATAAACGGGCAACAACAAGAGTATATCCGCCTGACTGAGAACCCGCACAAACTCGTCATACAGATCGCGCGTTCGGGTGTACCTGTGCGGCTGAAAAATCATGACATATCTTTTGCCGCAGGCACCGCCTTTTAGCGCGTTTAATGTTGCTTCTATTTCGCGCGGATGGTGGCCGTAATCGTCCGCCAGACAAACATCTTTAACCTCTTTGCCGGAAAAGCTGCCCAAAACATCTTGGCGTCTTGCCACCCCGCCAAACTGTTGCAAACCCTTGCACGACTTCTTGCGTGAAAATTTTAATTGATCGGCGAGAGCCAAACAGGCAAGTGCGTTCAACACATTGTGCGCTCCGGGGACATTGATGCAGACTTCGGCTTTTTCGCCGTCCGGGAATATCACACGAAACTCCGTGCGTGTCCCCTGTTGACGGATGCCATCGGCGATATAATCGGCATTCTTGTCAAACCCGTAAGTGACGGACGGGCAAGGCAGTTTCTTCCGCATGGAGCGTAAGGATTCATCTTCATAACAAAGAACCGCCAAACCGTAAAAGGGCAAGTTTTTCAAAAATTGTAAAAAGACACTTTTTATGTTTTCAAACTTACCGCCATAGCCGCTGAGATGCTCCTCATCCAGGTTTGTTACAATTGCCATCACCGGATGCAAGTACAAAAAAGAAGCGTCGCTCTCATCGGCTTCGGCAACAACATACTTGCCCGAACCGAGACAGGCATTGCTTCCGCTACTCTTCACCAGACCGCCGACTACAAAAGTGATGTCTTCTCCGTTCGCCGTCAAAACACTTGCCAACATACTGGTAGTGGTGGTCTTGCCGTGTGCTCCCGCTACGGCTATGCCGTGACCGAAACGCATCACCTCCGCCAGCATTTCCGCCCGCTTGATAACCGGGATGCCTCTTTTATTGGCGGCAACAATCTCCGGATTTCGGTCGGATATTGCGGTCGAACGCACCAGCAGATCGGCACCGCTGACCTGCTTCGCCGAATGGGCTGTGTATATTGTTGCTTTGAGTTTGCGTAACCTTTCCAGAGATGCCGAAGATTGAATATCGGAGCCACTGACGCGATAGCCGAGGCGACAGAGGATTTCCGCCAGACCGCACATACCCGAGCCGCCGACACCGACAAAATGAATATGTCCCACTCTTCCCAATCCTTTTTTGGCAATATCGTCTAAGCGCATTGCAACTCCTCCGTGATACTGTCCGCGATATCTTGCGTGGCATTCGGCCGGTGCAAGATGTATATCTTTTGCGCTATTGCGGACAAACGCTTGCGGCTCTTTTCATAATCCGGCTTGGTAGTTGATGACCGAACGGGCAGATCCGAGGAAAGCGGGTTTAAGCCGTCAAAAAATTCTCGCAGTTGGTCGGCCGCCTCATCTTGCCTTGCCAAAAGGGCCGCTTGCCGATCCGCAAAATAACGGGCATTAAACCATTGGTGATCATCGGTCGCATACGGAAAGGGCACAAGAAAAGACGCCACGCCGACGGACATGATATCCAGGAGAGTCATCGCGCCGGACCGCGAGACGACCAGATCCGCCCACAGATAATCTTGTTTGATTTTGGGGATGAATTCACGCACCTCCGCTTTCAGATTTCTTTGTTCATAATTGGCAAGCGTTTGCCGCCGCCAACCCTTGCCGCACTGATGGCGCACCTCCCAGACTGTTCTATTCTTTGATGCCGCCGCCAGTGCCTGCGGCACCAATTCATTCAATGCTCGCGCGCCCTGACTGCCACCCGTAACCAAGAGTCTGAGAGGTCCCCGCCGCCGAGAATAACGCTCGGCGGGAGGCAATTCCGGTTTGTCCGAAGCGAGCAAGGGATTCCCCGTGCAACGGATCTTCGTCCGCAGTCTTTGTTTGGTTTGCATATTCGGATATGCCGTGTAAACCCGGCGAGCAAAAGGAAGCAGCAAGCGGCTCGCCAGGCTCCAACGAGAATTCTGTTCTTGCAAGAACAAGGGCAAGCCCAACAATCCCGCAACCAATGCGGCCGGAAATACCGCATAACCGCCCGTGGAAAATACGGCCGATGCGCGCACCCGCAAAAAAATAACCAATGCCTGCACAAAGGCAACAGGCAAGGACAAAAAGTAAACCGGTTTGCGCCAGAGGCCGCCGCCGCGCAAGGGTCTGAGCAAAATCGTATGCACGGGAAAGTCTTCCGTTTTAAGAATACTATCCTGCATTCGTCGGCCGCCCAACCAAAAAACACGCAACACCTTGCGTTTGTGAAACTCGCGTGCCACGGCAAGAGCGGGAACGATATGACCGCCGCTGCCGCCGGCCGCTATCACAACAGACTTCACAGAGGTTGTGCCTCCGCCTGTGCGCGAAAACTGGCATCCTCCGTCAAACAACGGATGCAGATTCCGGTTAAAAACATATTCACCATGAGACTGGAACCGCCGTAACTGAAGAATGGCAAAGACATCCCGGTAATTGGGAAATATCCCAAGGAAACACCCACATTAATTAATGTCTGGCTAATCCAAAGAACGGATATGCCGCACAGGAGATAGCCGGCAAACTGTTGTCCGTTCTCAATCATGCGAACACCGTTCAACAATACACACACACACATAAAGCCAAACAGACCCAGTAACAGAAGGCATATCAGAAAACCCCACTCTTCGGCCATGATAGAAAAAATGAAATCCGTATAGGCTTCCGGCAAGTAAAAATATTTCTGAATACTTTCTCCCGGACCGCGACCAAACAATCCGCCGCGCTCTATTGCAATAATAGAATGACCGATTTGATAACACTTGTCAAAAAACAGATTCCATACATTCTCATCCGTAAGGCAGCGGAGACGGTCCAATCGGTAGGGTTGGATCACCGTCAATAAGAAAAATAACCCGGTCCCCGCCAAAGACAAAAAGATCAGATGCCCCCAGCGCATCCCGCTAAAAAAAAGAAGAGTAACGGCCATTAAACTTAAAAGAACGAGGCCGCCAAAATCGGGCTGCAGCAATAACAGAAAATTGACAAAACCAACAACAACCAGGACTACAACTATAGGCTGCCAGCCGTTTTCCAATTGCTCTGTCCGGCGACTCAAATAAGCGGATAAAAATAACGGCAAGGTGAACTTCAAGATCTCAGCGGGTTGAACGGAAAAGAAGCTCAGGTCAAGCCAGCGAGAACTCGCATTCACCGACTTGCCAATGCCGTCAAAAAAAACCAGCGACACCAAGACAACGGAAATCAATAAAAACAGAAGACTGTGCTTTCTCCAAAATGATAAGGGGAGTATGGTGGCAGCCCACATGACCAAAAAGCCGACTATTAAAAAAATTAAATGCCGAATACCGAAGTAAAAAGGTCGGTCAAAATAATATTCGGCATAGGCAGTGGATGCCGACATATTTAGAATTAACCCGCTCAAAGTCAAAATGATCACGGATGCCAATATCAGTATCGCATAGGGCGAATTTTCCCTGAGTTCGGGCAGGAATAAGAATAGGAATCTGTTAGTCTTCATTTTCTTCCGCGCCGGTTTTTACCAAAGATTTCACAAGTTCCTTAAAATGCGTTCCTCTTTCGGCATAATCCCGATAATCGTCATAACTGGCACAAGCGGGCGACAACAAGACCAGTTCGCCCGCTTGCGCCTCCCCGGCAATGCGTTGAAACGCCGCCGTGAGCCCGTCCTTGCGATGCTCTTCTTTGGAAAACAAAAGATACTCGGTGCCGGGTAACAGAAATTCCCGGATCCTCTTTCCTTCTTCGCCGATTAAGTAAACTCGGCAGGGAATCTTTGCAAGTTCCTTTGCCAATTCCCCAAAATCCGCTTGCTTGGAACTGCCTCCCAAAATGAGATGAACGAACTTATAGTCATGCGCCACACCCCGCAAGGCGGCGCAAGTTGCGCCGGGATTTGTTGCCTTGGAATCATTGATGTATTCGACTCCCGTATGGGTCCCTGCGCTTTCGTAGCGATGCGGCAAGGGGCGAAAGGTCTTGCAAGCATTTAGCACCGCTTCCCGTTGCACATCCAACCAGCCGAGCAGATCCGCCATCGCAAGAGCGGCAAGAACATTGGTATGATTGTGCCGACCGCGCAAAAGAAGCTCGCGCGTTCCCAACAAGAATTTACCGCCGCACGCCAGGTAGGTTTCCTCTCCTTTAAACAACAGCCCGAAATCGCCTATGTCCGGCGGTCCGCCGCCAAAACGCCTCACTCGGTTAGCCGGTAAAAACAGCGGCCTGGTTAACTTATCATCCCGGTTGAATACCGCGGACGCGCAGCCGGAAAAAATACGCTGCTTTGCCCGATAATAATCTTCCAAGTTCTTGTATCGGTCCAAATGATCCTGACTCAAATTAAGCAGGCAGGCCGGATCCGCGTGCATACTATCCGTTGTTTCCAACTGAAAACTGGAAACCTCCAAAATATAGAGATCCGCCTTTTCGTCCAAAAGACTTAAGACCGGCTTACCCAGGTTACCGCCGCAAGGCGCGTTCAATTTTAAGGAATCCGCAATATGAGATAACAGGGAAACCACCGTGCTCTTTGCATTGGAGCCGCTAACCGCTACAATCGGTCGGGTTGCCACGCGGCAAAATAATTCCAAGTCGCCTACGACAGATTTCCCCGATTCTTTGGCTTGTCGAATCATCTCCCGTCGCGGATCAAACCCCGGGCTGATGACAAGTTCATCCGCTTTTTCCACCCACTCGGTTGGCACCTCGCCGAGACGAATGTCCGTTTCCGGCATCCGCTCCGTCAGTTCGCGCGCATAAGGAGGCTCGGCACGCGTGTCCGCCAAAGCAAAAGGCAACCCTTGTTTCTTCAGGTAATATGCGACGGAGCGGCCGGTTTCGCCGAGACCAATCACCAGCCGTCTCTTATCCGTTGCGATACTTTGTTCCGCGGACATCATGCGAAAATACCCTCTAACGAATCTTTAAGGTTGCCAGGCCCACGGCAACAAGAACCAGGGTCACTATCCAAAAACGAACGATCACCTTCGGTTCGGGGATTCCCATCAATTCAAAATGGTGATGTAAGGGTGCCATGCGAAACAGCCGTCTGCCAAAGAGTTTATAACCGCCGACCTGAATCATCACGGATAGGGTCTCGGCGACAAAAACACCGCTCATCACAAAGTAAACAATTTCTTGGCGCACCAAAATCGCCACCAAACCCAAACAACCGCCCAGTAGCATGGAACCGGTATCCCCCATAAAAATCTGAGCCGGATAGGTGTTATACCAAAGAAATCCCAAACAGGCACCGATGAGAGCGCCGCCAAACACCGAGATCTCGCCCAGATTGGGGATATAGGGTAATTGCAAATAATCGGCCATGATAAAGTTTCCTGTCACATAGGCGAAGACCATCATCGCACTCATAATCAGAATGGTCGGAATCAGCACGAGGCCATCCAGCCCATCCGTCATATTGACCGAGTTGACCGAAGACACCATCACCAGGTATCCCAACAAAATAAAACCGGGACCCATGTCACAAATGATATCCTTAAAAATAGGGAATATCAGTTGCGTCTCGGCATCAAACTCGGCGCCGTAATAAAGAACGATCACCACAAAAAGTGCGATAGCCGACTGCCAAAAAAACTTCTCTTTTGCCGGCATCCCCCCGGAGTCGCCTCTTTTGATCTTACGATAATCATCCGCAAGCCCCAACAACGCATAAAAAACAAGGGTGAACATCAGAAGTTGGATACTCAAAATACCGATATTCGCCCATAACAAGCAAGAGATCAGGGTGGCACCGGCTATCAGCAGACCGCCCATAGTCGGAGTGCCGGTTTTTTGATGATGGCTCTTGGGACCTTCTTTGCGGATGACCTGGTGTGCGCGCAGTTTTTCCAAGTAAGCAATGATGTGCGGGCCGAATATCAGGGTGATAAACAAAGAGGTGATGGTGCTCAGTATGGTGCGTAAGGTAATATAGCGAAAAACATCAAACAAACTGCTCAGCATGTTGAGGTAATCAAGGAGATAAACAATCATTTTTTGTTGTCTCCAAACTTCGCGAGAATTGCCGCGACGACCGTCTCCATACCGGCACCGCGACTGCCTTTAACCAAACAAATCATCTTTTCCAAGTCCTTGCCAAGCAGATGCTCCGTGAGTTCGGCCTTACTGCCAAACACCTTGCCCCGCGGTGTTTGCTTTCTCTTTTCTGTTAAGCGGGTAACCGCCAAGCCGGCCAACTTGCCGTATGCAAGGACCTCGTCCAAGCCGAGTTCCGCCGCAAGGTCGCCCAGATTTCTGTGTTCCTTCTCTTCTTCTTCGGCGCCGAGTTCCAACATATCACCCAACACCAAGATTTTGTAGCCGTCAAAAGATGCCAGAGTGTGCATGGCCTCCCGAACGGAATCGGGGTTGGCGTTATAACTGTCGTCTATCAAAAGGCCGCCGTGATGCTCCCCCTGCTGCCCCATCCGGTACCCCCCCCGACGCCCCCCCCGACGCCCCAAAGTATGCGGCTGCAATCTGCCGGATGACCCGCCATAATGTTCCAAAGATTTGGCGGGTTCGTCCCGGCGGAACTTGTTTTCGCCAAGTGCCAGGATAGCGGCAAAGGCCGCGGCCGCATTGTGGCAATTATGCACGCCGAGGACAGGGACAAAAATTTCTTTTTTAACAAGTTCTTTTTTTAAGTTCGCTTTCAGAACAAATGAGATTGCGTTTCTTTGTTGGCGACAATCTTCTATTTCCACATCCGCCAAATCGGACCCGGCCTTGCCGTAGCGGATGATTCGCCGGCCGGCCGCTTCTTGCCGCCAAAGTGCGTCATAGGGGCTCTCGGCCGGCACAACCGCCACACCGTCCGCTGTCAGGTGCCTCAAAATTTTTGCTTTCTCTTCCGCCACACCGTCCCTGTTACCAAAACCGCTCAGATGTGCCGACCCCACTCCGGTAATAACGGCAACATTTGGCTTAACCAGAGAGGCACAATAATCAATCTCTCCCGGCTTGTCGGCTCCCAACTCAATTATCGCGAACGCATGCTCATCTTGCGACACCGACCCCAACCGCAACAGCGTCATTGGCACACCCAAATGATTATTCAAATTGCCTTTGGTGGCAAATGTTTTTCCCAGACCGGAAAGCATGCAATTCAACATATCCTTTACGGTGGTCTTGCCAAAACTGCCGGTAACCGCCAGGACATCGCCTTGCCATGCCAGACGATTTAAAGAGCCAAGACGCCCCAGGGCGGCGGCGGTATCTTCCACAAATAATGTCGGTACCCCGGTTCTTCGTTTCTCGCTTAAGACAAACGCACTCGCCCCTTTTTCCAGTGCCAATTTCAAAAAATCATGCCCGTTATAATTTTTGCCTTTTAGGGCGACAAACAGATCGCCCGCCCGCAAACTGCGCGTATCCGTGCTGACCCTGTCAAAATGCAGGCTGGCCGCATCCTGCGGAGAATCCGTTCCCAATGCCCCGGCGATTTCCGGCATACTAAACATTTTCCGCATGCACCATCCCCCGCAAGCAGGCATAGTCGTCAAACTTGTATTTCTTCCCGCCGATCTCTTGATAGGACTCATGCCCCTTGCCCGCCACCAACACAATATCCCGCCGCTTGGTTTCGCGCACGGCAATTTCAAGGGCATTGCGTCTGTCCGCCTCCACAACGAGTTGGCTGCGCTGGCCGATTTCGGACATGCCGCCGATGATGTCCGCAATGATCCGGGAAGGATCTTCCGAACGCGGGTTGTCGTTTGTCAGAATGATCTTATCGGCATAACGGGCCGCGGTTGCCCCCATTTCGCCGCGTTTTTCTTTGTCTCTTTCACCGCCACAACCAAACAGAACACATAGCTCACCCGAGCAAACGGCGCGCAAATCTTGCAGAGTCAATGTCAAGGCTTCGGGAGTATGGGCATAATCCACAAAATAGTTCGCACCCGCGCTGCGTAATCGCTGCATCCTGCCTCTGAGCGATTCGACGCGATTAAGAACTGTCAGAGACTCTTTCAGATCTTTTCCCAATAACAACAGAATTGCCAGAGCGGTCATCTTGTTCGCCAATGACCAGACGGTCGGCACGGATGATTTTAGAATCCCGCGCCCCGCAGGGGTCCCTACCTCGGCACGAATACCGTCCAAGCGTTTTCGGACCGAAAGAGCATGCACGGCGGCATTTTGATCTTTCAAACTAAAATCCAAGCATTGCTTGGTGGAACGATATTCTTCAAACCACTTTTTACCGTAAGAATCATCTCTGTTAAACACCGCCAGCCGTAATCCGGGGTATGAAAATAAACGCTTCTTGGCAGCCGCATAGTCTTCAAAATCGGGGTGATCGTCCCGATGTTCCGGCGACAGATTGGTAAAGATACCGCCGGAAATATTCAACCCCGCCAATCTTCCTTGCGCCAGGCCGTGCGAGGAGCATTCCACCAGGGACCTAAATATGTTTTTGCGGGCGAACTCCGCCCCGATACGGCGCATTTCAAAAATATCCGGCGTTGTCATACCCGGAGCATCCCAAGGAGCACCCCAAGGAGCATCCGGCATTCCCTTGTAGACTGTGCCCACAACCCCGCATGTCTCGCCCATGGCACAGAGTCCCCGGGCGATCAGATCCGCAACCGAACTTTTGCCGTTGGTCCCCGTAACACCGATCCAATCAACCCTGTCTTTACCATAATAATTATCCGCAAGAACACTCAAGTTGGCACGCAAGTTGGCAATCGGAACAATCGGCATACCGGGGCAGGACAGGGACTTCTCGTAAATTGACTTCTTGTCCGCTTCCAAAAACAGAGCAACGGCTCCTCGCTGTTGGGCAAGTTTGGTATGTTGAAGTTCTTCTTTCGCGTTTTCCCCGTTCGGGTTTTTACCAAACGGAGTTAGGCTGACAAACCCCAGCCCGGGGCAAACTTGATCGCTGTGCAACGCCAGACCGCTCACCTTTGTTTGCAAAAGTGCATCGGACAATTTGTGTGAGGACTGACTTGCAAGATGACCCAGCACTTCGGCAATACTTTTGCCCTGCCGATCTGTCATCATGTATTCCCCTGCTGCGGTGTGATCCCATAAATGCGAAACAGATCGCGCATATAAGCCGAAAAGACGGGGGCCGCCGCCTCGCCGCCGTAATACTTGTTCGTCCCGGGTTCGTCCAATAACACCAGCGTAACAAAGCGCGGGTTATCGCTCGGCGCGATACCCACAAATATTGCAAGATACTTGCTCTTATCATAACCGCCGGCACTGTTACTTTTATGCACTGTTCCGGTTTTGCCGGCAACCTCATAGCCATCTACTCCGGCGGCCGCACCCGTCGCACCCGGGGCAACCACCCGCTTCAACGCTTCCATCACTCGGATAGCAATTCTCTCTTCCAACACGGGCATCTTATCTTCGGTTTCCGTTTTAACAAAATTTACATAAAAATCATCTCCGCCGTTTGCCAGGACGCCATAGGTCTTTGCCAGCTGGATCGCCGTTATGGACAACCCATATCCGTATGCCAGAGTCGCTCGCCCCGTGCTCGTCAAAGGTCTAAGCGGCAAGTAGCCCTCTCGCTCACCGGGAAACAAACTTCCCGTCCGCCTGCCCAACCCGAGTCTGTTCAGCGTCCTCAACAACAGACGCGGATCCGTCTGTTCGGATATTTTTACCATTGCAACATTACTGGATTTGGCAATCACCTCATTAAGATTCAATTTGTGTAAGTTCCGGGCATCCCGAATGAGAAGGTCACCGCGCCGAAGATAACCCGGTGCGGTATCCACCCTATAATCGGCGGGAAGGTTCTTTTGTTCCAGAATGGCACTGAGAATGATTGGCTTAATCGTGGAACCCGGTTCAAAAACATCTGTCAGCGCGCGATTACGAACCGCATTAACATCCAATCGTTTCCGATTATTCGGATTAAACGAAGGGTATTGTGCCATCGCATAAACCTCGCCGGTATGGACATCCAAAGTAATCAGATTACCGGATATCGCATCGCTTGAGCGTATCCCTTCGACAAGATGATGATACGCCATATATTGCAATTGCAAATCTAAAGAAAGCTGCAACGCACTTCTTTCTTCGGGTTTGTTATCCGCAGCCAACACCTTAATCACCTGTCCGTGCGCATCTCGCAATAATCGTTCTTCTCTTTTTTCGCCGTTGAGCCGTTTGTCGTAAAGCAATTCCAATCCTTCTATGCCGCGATTATCCTTATCCACAAAGCCAACCAAGGATGCCGCCACTTCGGAGGCCGGATAATACCTGGTGTAGTGTGCATCCAGCCAAACTCCTTGCAGGCGCAAACTGCGAATGTACTTGGCTTCGCCGGGTGTTAATCGCTCCGCCAGAAGCAGGGTCTTGCGTTCGGACTGATCCGGCGCATCCGGCACCGGGCTTCTCAGTTTTTTTCGTTCCAGTAAAAAGTCAAACAACAACTTTCGTTTTCGGTCCGTGTTGGTTGCAAGAAAGTTGGCGCGACCTGCATACAAAGAAAAAGTTTCCACACTGACTGCCAAAGGCTCGCCGTTTCTGTCCAGAATGTCAGCACGCCGCGGCTGCCGATAAAACAGATTGACCTGTCTTTCCTTAATGCCGACGATCTCTTGTTTGTGCGGATAAAAAAACTGAATCTCCGCCAAACGATACACAAGCAACCCGCTTACCATCGCGAAGAAAATTAAAAGAATACGGACTCGGCGTCCCGCCATGCCAACGGACTTCATTTAATGTTTTTCAACCTTACCGCACGGACTAACTTCAGTTTCTTCCTTCCGTAGTCCGCCAACCTGTCGGTTCTTAACAACAAACTTTTATCCAAGATCAGTTGCGTGTTTTCCATATGCAAGGTCTCCAGCCGGGCGTCCAGCACATAAAACTCTGTCACTGTTGCGCGAAAACTCTGAACATACCATATCTTTCCAAAGAAACTTAATAGTGTGACAAACAGCAACGGGAAAAAATAATTGGAAAGGATTCTCATTGCTCTCTCTTTCCGATTAAACGCAGGATAGCGCCTCGGGCACGGGGATTCGCGTCTACCTCGGCGCGACTCGGCTTCTGCTTGCCCAGCGATACCATTTCGGCATGACCTCGCAAAAAATCTTTGATGATGCGGTGTTCCAAAGAATGAAATCCTATGACAGCCAAGACACCACCCGGCGCCAGCAAGCGCGCCGCCGCCGCCAACCCTTTCTTTAATTCTTCCAACTCTTGATTAACAAAAATACGCAAGGCGGCAAACACACGCGTCGCCGGATGAATTTTGTGTTGCCGCCGATAGGATGGCATAACAGATTCCACAACTCTTGCCAGATCACGGGTTGTCCGCAGGCCTCCGGTCCGCACCGCCGCCCGTGCTCCGGCCCGGGCAAGAACGGCATCCGCAATCCGTCCGGCACGCGGCTCCTCGCCGTATTCCGCCAAAATCCCACTCAATTCTCTCGCGTTCATTCGGGCAAGCAGCTCGCCGACAGGCTTGCCGGAACTTTGATCCATCCGCATATCAATGGGACCTGCGCGCCGAATGCTGAATCCTCTTTCCGGTGTTTCCAGTTGTCGCGAAGAAACACCCAGATCCATCATCATTCCTGTCATTTGTCCGTGCCGATATGCGGGTTCTTCCGCCAGTTGTGAAAAACGCAGGTGTCTGATCTCAAGGCGTTTCTCGGCCGCATAGAGCGATTTCCCTCTTGCCACCGCCGCGGCATCTCTGTCCGAGGCAAACACCCGGGCGGCTTCTCCCATCCCGCGCAGCATTGCAAGCGTATGGCCGCCGTCGCCAAATGTGGCGTCCAAGTAACATCCGTCTTCGGCTGTCAAGAGCGCGTTCATAGATTCCGTAACCATAATCGGTTTATGAATGGCATGCGTTTGTTCTTCGGTCATCCCGGTAAGCATTCGTGTTTGTGATTGTGACGCCTTGATTGTCTTGATTGGCCCCTGTTGCTATGAATTGTCCTTCTCGGATCACCGCCCCGTAATACCCGCTCAATACAGCCAAATTCCTTGCTTGGCCCCATTTTCCACCACCTTGTGAACTTCATCCGCTTTGCTTGTGTCCTGCCAGCTCTCTTCCGCCCAAATCTCAACAAAGTCTTGCATGCCAACCAGCAGGACCTTGCTCTTCAGATTCGCATAATCACACAGGTCTTTTGTCAAGAGAATGCGACCATTGGCATCCATATCCAACGAATGTGTTCTGCCAAAAAAGTGTTTTTTTAGTGTGCGTTCGGCGGATATGCCGTCTTTCAGATTACGAAATTCCTTAAATTGAGTCGTGATGCGCACCCAGAAAGATTGACTGTAGGCGATCAGATACCGACTGCGTTCTTCCAAGCCGGGAGAAACATAAAAGCCGGAATTCTCGCCGACCAAGCCTTCGCGCAAGCGAACCGGGATCATCAATCGGTGCTGGGCATCCATACTCACTCGAAACCGACCAAAAAAACTGACCATTACGCGGGTATCACAGAAAATAAGTTATTAACATCATTAACCCAAATTATACCATTTTTTTTCTTTTTTTACCAAAAAACCCCAATATTTTGAAATAGCAATTCTTTAATCTTATTGGAAGGGATGAGGTTCTCTATGCAAGAATTGGGCAGGAAATGAGCCGCAAAAATAATACCAACAAAAAGGCCTTTGGAATGATTGGCGGGCGGGCGGGATCTGACAGATGGGCGGGATATAGACGGGGTGGCAGATACGGATTGAACACTTTTACCGCAACATTTGTCCCGGACAAACGCGGTAAAACAAGGTGAGCACGATATGGCAAAAGAGGATCCGCTCTTATGCCATGATCGCAAGAGATTTTATATTTTCAGTGTGATTCGCTTTTAATCGTTTTTAGAAGATCTTCCGCCCGCGACTTTTCCGCAGCGGTTCCATCGGCCGCAACATTTTCTAACAGGGCGCGTGCTTTTTTACTTTCGCCCATATTAATGTAAGCCCTCGCCAAGTCCAAGTTGGCATTGACCAGATCGTCTTGTATTCGCTCCGCGGGTTGTGCCGAACTTTTGCGATCTTGCCGCACCGACCGGATGTGTTCTTCGGCCGGTTCGTCCGAAGAAGCGGTCGGTCGCGCATCAAATAATGTTCTGTCCTCGCTCGCATCGCCGCTGCGTCGCAAGTTTCTCATGATGGCTGCGCGGCCGTGCGGCGACCGATGGTGCCGCCACAACCAACGCCAAAAGTAAAATAAGAAAACCGGACAAGCCGCCAGCCCCAAGAAAACAAGAATCCAGAATAACGGATTGGCAAGAATTAAAGTTCTTAATTGTTCCGCCCGGGCGAGTAAAAGTTCCAATATCCGTTTTGATTCCTCCGCCCATGTGAAAGCATTCGGGTCTTCCGGGTCTTCCGCGTTTTCTTCGGTCGCGACCCGTTCAATCTCTTCCAGTTTCTTCTCTTTAAGAACAATCAGTTTTTCTACCTGCTCCAATTGTTCGTTGACCGCATCCAATCTTTGCGCGGTTTCCGCTACTTCTCTTTTGGAAGCGTCTTTTTCTTCTTCGGAGGATGCGGCAACACCGCCCGGACTTTTATCTTTCGGCGATGCCAATTCCAAGCGCGGCCGTGATGCCGTCCGTCTTGCCAACAGGCGACGCACCGCCTGTCTGGCATCCTCACCGTTACGGGCACGAATTTCATAGTAAGCCGGAAGAGCCAAGGAGACCCCCACCCTTAAAATCGCATCGTTCACAAAGGCATCGGGATTCTTGACACGCAATGCCAACATCACCTGTTCGGTATTCACATTCTCCCGGCGCAAGTAGGCCTGTCGCACTGTGTTTGCCAAATTGTGCCAAGTATCTCCGCGGACAGTATCCACTCTGAGCCCGTCCGGGTCGTCGGCAGTTGTCTCTCCCTCCCTCCCGCCGTCTGTGCCTGCCCCGCCGCTCGCTTCGGCAGCCCGAATCCGCACTACAGCTCCGTCATTGCCGGCGTTCAGGCTCCGGATTGTTGCCATGTTAATCGGCCAATGATACAAAAGAACTGTATCGGGTAACTTAATCCGCAACAAGAGGTCCGTATCATCTACCGGCTCATAGGGGAAAAATATGGTAATCTCTCCTTTTTTGGAATTCACGCGCCTATATTCAACCCTGAGATCCTCAATCAGGTTACCATATTGCAATTGTCTTTCCCGATAAGCTTCCGGTCCGGCGATTGCGACTTCAATTTTTTTATGCGACAAGGATTTGGTGTCTGTCAAATCGGTGAGCGCGCGCACTGCATCGCCGCGCCCGGTAATGCGTAACTCGGAAACCTGCGGCTGCGCGTAAAGGATTGGAACGAGCAACAACAAAATACCCGCCGGCAGTATGAACTTGCTTCTTACAGACATCCTTTTTCTAGCGCCAACTCCGCCAGCTGCACGGAATTCAACGCTGCTCCTTTACGCAGATTGTCCGCAACAATCCAAAGATTCAGACCGCGCGGATGCGAAATGTCCTCGCGTATTCTGCCGACATAAACGGGGTCCTTGCCGCTGCCCTCACCGATGGGGGTGGGATAACCGCCGTCTTTGCGCGTATCCATTACCCGAATTGCATCATGGTCAGCCAAAAGATGACGAGCATCTTGCACGCTAATATGTCGCTTAAGTTCCAAGTTCACCGCCAAACTGTGGCCGTAAAATACCGGCACTCGCACACAGGTCGCGTTGACTCTTATTTCATCGTTATCAAGGATCTTGCGGGTCTCCCAAAGGATCTTCATTTCTTCGCGCGTATAGCCGTTGTCCTCAAACTTGTCTATATGCGGAATCACATTAAATGCCATCTGCTTGGTAAACGGAGCATAGTCGCTCTCCGCAATCTCTTGCATCTTAATCATATTCAGGGTTTGTTCCGAAAGTTTGTTCAACGCAAGTTTGCCCATACCGGAAACCGCTTGGTAGGTGGCAACATTCATTCTTTCTATGCCGACCGCATCCGCAATCGGCTTGATCGCCACCAACAATTGCATTGTGGAACAATTCGGGTTGGCAATAATTCTGCCGCTGCCGGCATGCATTTTGTGCGGATTAACCTCGCGCACAATTAAAGGGACATCATTTTTATACCGAAAAAAGGAAGTATTGTCAATGACCAGACAGCCCGCTTCGGCGGCAATCGGCACATAGCGTTCCGAAACCGAAGAACCCGCCGAAAAAAATGCCAGCCGGCACAGGGAAAAATCAAACTCTTCCAAGTTCATCACCGCCACGGAGTTTCTGCCAAAAGTCAGGGTGCGCCCCAAGGATCTCTTGCTCGCCAGCGCATACATCTTGCCGACCGGAAACTTGCGCTCATGCAGAATCTGTGAGATGATTTCTCCAACCGCACCAGTCGCTCCGACAATCGCAACATCGTATTTCATCGTTGATTTTTTATTCTTTTATGAATTAACCTACTAGGATATTATACCGAGTTTAATCCGCCAAGTTTGATCGGCAAAGATTGAACGAAGATTCCAAACTCCCAAACTTCCAACTTGCCCCGAACCAGCCCTGTCAAGCACCCGCAATGCTCTTCAAGCGGGTTTCTATCCGCATGCCGGCTTCGACACAGCCCGTCGCCTGTGTTCCGGCGGGTGCCAAATCGGCGGTGCGCATACCCTCTTTCAAACAGTCTTCCACAGCCCGCTCAATCAAATCCGCGCCCCGGGGACAATGCAACGAATGCCGCAATAGCATCGCCACACACAAAACAGCCGCACACGGGTTTGCAATGTCCTCACCGGCAATATCCGGCGCACTGCCGTGAACCGGTTCATAAAGGCCCCTGTTGCCTTCGCCCAAAGATGCCGAAGGAAGCAGGCCAATGGAACCCGTTAATTGGGCGCCGATATCCGAGAGAATATCACCAAATAAGTTCTCCGTCACCAGCACATCAAATTGACGCGGATTGGCGACAAGTTGCATGGCCGCATTATCCGCATACATTTTCGTTAACTCAATGGCGGGATGTGTTTTGTTATAGTCCGCCACAACCTCTTCGGTTACCCGTCGCCAAAGTTGCGATGCCTCCAGCACATTCGCCTTGTCCGCCAAACAAAGTTTTCTCTTCCTCATACCGGCATACTCGCATGCCTTGCGGACAAGGCGCTTGATCTCGGAGGTGTTGTAACGCATCGTATTCCACGCCTCTTCGTCTCCGTTTTGCAGTTTCTTCAAGCCGCGCGGTTCACCAAAATAAAGACCGCCGGTGAGCTCGCGCACCAAAAGAATGTCTGTCCCCGCCACCACCTCGTTCTTTAAGGGAGACGCGTCCGTCAATGCCGATTGCAGAACCAACGGACGCAAGTTCGCAAACAATTGCAACCTGCCGCGCAGTTGCAACAGGGCCGCTTCGGGGCGTTCCGCCGGCAGCAGGGTATCCCACTTGGGACCGCCGACTGCCCCCATCAGGATCGCATCCGACGCCAAAGCCCGGTTAAGTGTTTCTTTCGGCAATGGGGTGTTTGTCGCATCCAGGGCACTGCCACCCACCCGCCCTTCCGTGCAGGTGAGTTGCAGATTAAACTTGCGGGCGGTGAGTTTGAGAATACGCAATGCCGGCGCGATGACCTCCGGACCTATGCCGTCGCCGGGCAGAACAAGAATTTTGAAAGAAGGTATGTTATCGGACATATGAGATGCTTATAAAATATTTATGTGGCATTGATAAAAAAGTGACGATTACCCGGATTATTTATTTAATTGGCCGGTGAGATCTCAACCGGTCCCCAAACCGACATCAACGACTGCCGGAATCCAACTTCAACCAAGGATACTCTTGCAGCAGTTTGCCTTCGTATGTGCGAATAGCCGCGGACTCTTGCAGACTCAACCCGATGTCGTCCAGTCCGTTAAGGAGAGTCTTCTTATAGAGAGGATCCGTATCAAACGCAAAGATTTCGCCGGTATTGGTGCGGATTTTTTGGGCAGCCAGATCAACATCCAAACGCAGCCCGCCATCCTTCTCGCAGGCATCGGCAAATCGGTTGACAACCGAAGCATCCATCGCAATACATAACAAGCCGTTTTTACCGCAATTACCGATAAAGATATCCGCAAAACTCGGGGCAATAATGACCCGGATGCCGAAATCGTCCAACGCCCATACCGCATGTTCGCGACTGGAACCGCAACCAAAGTTCGCACCCGCAATCAGAATACTTGCCCCGGCATAACGCTTTTTGTTCAAAACAAACTCCGCCCGCGGAACCCGCTCTTCCGGTTTTTGATACAAAACGCCCCTGTCGTGATAACGCATTTCGTCAAACAGATTAACACCAAAGCCACTGCGCCGCACGGACTTAAGAAACTGTTTGGGGATGACACGATCCGTATCCAGATTAGGCAACATTAATGGAACAGCCAACCCCTCGTGGGCGGAAAAACTTCGCAAGACCGAGACTATCTTAAGAAACTATCGTAAGAATCCGGGAGATTCCGGGGGCTATCCTCCCGAACGGTAAAAAAGCATCCCGCAATATTTGCCCGGGTTGTATTGATTGCACTGCCGGCATGTGAATATCCGGGTTAGAATTCATTCGACAAAAAGAGTTCATCTTTAATAACGAATACCCTTGTGACGAGTTTAAGAATATGTAAAGTTCTTTTATCTGTCCGCAGGCTAGGGACCAAGTCAGAATCAGAAAGTTTCTTTCTTTGAATTCGTTTATTTATTATGCCAAACCCCGTTTCTCGGAAAACAACAAACGATTGATTGTTATTGTTCTCGAGAAACAGGGAACGACATATTTCTAACGAGTAGTCAAGCGACAGTTCGTCTCACCCGTAGGACAAAGCGGCAGACCAACCAAGATCGGCAGTTCGGAATTAGTGCCGAAGAACCAAATATCCCGGCTGCTCCAGCCTACATAAGTATTTCCGGTTCCTTCCTGTAACTGCGACAGAGTGCGGAGCCCGGGCGAAGAAGTAGAAAAAGTACTCCGGGTAGTGTAGGTAGTGTAATAGGAATTGGTTACAACACCACTCCCCCTTCCAACAACACCACCGGCATCGTTGTTATTGCTATGGGCACCGGAAATAGTCGGAACAAACGCATAACTATTCATAATATTTGTTCCCACATCAGCAACTGCCACCAAACCACCGGCGTCGCCCCTGGCCCTCGCGTTGTCATTTATACTGAGATAAACACCATCTTCAACAATTGCATAAGAATTAATAACACCGCTTCCTGAGTCAGTCAGTCTCCCCATCAAACCACCGGATGACAGAACATATCTCTGATCGGTTGCCCCTGTTACATCCCGAGCACTAACCCTGCCACTCACAAGCGCATAAGAAGTACTTACCATGCCTCCGGCGGCTTGCCCTATCAAGCCACCAACAAACCCGAAAATTTTATCGTCGCCTGTTGTTCTAATCTGTTCGACTAAAATATTGCCTTCCACAACCACATAAGAATGATCAACAGAACCCCCGGTTAACAAGCCAACCAGACCGCCTGCCCTAACATCGATCTCCCCGCTAGTAGCCCCCTGAGAAGACGCAATCAAGTTGCCCGCAACATAGGCATAAGATTGACTAATATTGCTGTTTGCAGTGGAACCAATGAGACCGCCGGCAAATGCATCGGCTGTGCCGGTAAAAATAGCACTCGCATTCAATAACAACTGGTCTGGCATCCCTTCCGCATGCGAAAGATTCACAGAAACAAAATTAATGTTGCTGTTATCACTCCTCCCCGCAAGAACGCCCGCATAAGCGCTTCCCAAATTATCGGCAACAATACTATGTGCCACAATCCTCAGATTACTGATTTCCACGCGGTCACTCTCACTGCCATTAATATAGCCAAACAAGCCCGCATATTCTTGCTCGGACACTTGCAAACCGGAAATCTCAAAGTTATTACCGTGGAAGTTACCGGTAAACGGCACATCGCCATCGCCAATAGGCGTCCAATCTCCGGTCAATACGATGTTATCAGTCAACACATAATTATCAGACGGGTTCTCACGCACATAAGTAAAGTTGTCCTCGGTACAAATGGGTGTGTAACTCGCGAACTCTGCGGGTGTAGAAGATGAGTCACAGCCTCTATCAGGCGGTGCTATGTCAACATTTCGAAGATCCACAGTGTAAGTGCGAGATGCCGTGCCAGCGGATACCGGCGAAAATGCCGGTTCGTTCAGACCCGCCGCCGTCACGTTGAGCTCAATTATACGAGGCCTGGCGTTGGCCGGTTCGTTCACCTCAAAATTAATTTGGGCAATCGCACGGCGACTGGCGTTATTGCCGTCAGTGCCTTCCGCGCCGGCAACCACAAAGTAACTCAAAGTCCGCATTTGGTTTTCCATATTCAAATCCAAGGTGTCCAGGGACAGATATTCATCACCACTTGGTAATGCCGAACTATTCAATTCCGCAAGAACATTCTGCGAAATCACCAGGGCCGGACGGGCATCACTGCCACTAGCATTCACCGCATAACTGTTGTTCGCTACCAGTGTAAAGTACTTGCCGAAGGCGTCCGCCGCATCTTCCAAAACCCCGGTGGCATTCAATTGATACACGCCCAGATTGGATACATTCACATCGGCATCCGTCAAGATCACGCCAAAACTGCCGGGGGTCTCATCCGCACGCAACACCGCAGCCAGATCATCACTCCCTTCATAGTAACTCTGGTTGCTCCTGTCGCGTTCAACCACATATCGGCGATCTTCGCCCGATGCTTCTATCTCAATCGTCGGATAGCAATTGCCGTCAATGGCAATGTTCTCAGTCAGATTCGCAGCGACCGCGTCTCTGCCATCGCAAGAGGTTACACCGGCAACCACCTCAGCATAATTGCTCTGCGTATATTCAAAAGTATAGACTGCCGGTGTGCGAGGATCGGTATTGCGAGCATCTCCAAAAATGATCTCATCCGGGTCTGTCGGATCAACTGTCACCGGCAGCCTGTCGACTACTGTCGATAAAATACCCGCCGCCAATTCGCCATTGGGATCAAACGCTTCCAAGTTCAAGGTCAAAGAGTTTCCAATCAAAGCGCGGTCTATCAACTTGCCTTCTTTGAGCAACAAACTCACAGTGCCGGCATCATCATCTGCCACCGACAATTCAAACAATCCGAAGTTTTCTTCTTGCTCCAAAGCATCGGCAACATCAGTTGTATAGTTTATGCTCCGAACTGCGGCACTCAAATCCACAAGGCGAATACTCGTTCCCGGAAAGGTCTCATCATAGTCCGGATGAATGTCTGTCAAATTAAATAAGCCGGCAACCAAGGTCCGCATCTCCGCATTTTTGCCATCAAGATTTAATGCCTGTTGTTCGCTGACAGATACTCTGTCCAAGATGACACCCGTAATATTCTGATTTTCATTGGTAATCTGCAAATCAAAGGAAACCGAAACCGGATCCGGCACCAAGCCGGTCGCATTTTCAGTCACTGTCACAGTGAGTCCAAAGGTGCGACCATCGCCGGCATTTTCCAGAATCGCCGCGTCCGCAACTTCCAATTGGTAATAGGGACCGGAATCCTCAAAGACTAATCTTAATCTTAATGCCCCTTGCAACGCATCGGGCAACATCAAGTCGTCAGTCGGGACATTGGTTGCATTCACCTCACCTTCCGGATCAATGAGATGCACATAGGCTACGGCAGTTCCTTCGGCCTCGTCCTCGGCAACGGATACTTCCGACAGAGATTCGACGGACAGTGCCGGTGTAGCAGAAGAATCGGTTACCCTCAACTCAATCGGCTCATTCACATTTTGGATTTCGGCATTGATTTCCAACGCAACATTTCTGCCGGTAAGAGCTCTGAGCGAAGCATTCATAAGCGGCATAGGGATAAAACTTATAGACGGATCGAATACATATTGACCGTCATCGGTAAAATTGTATGTTTGCCGCAAGTCTGTGGTACTTTCATAATCCACCCCCGGCGGTGCTAACACCACCTGATAGGGAGTACCGAATGTCCCGGTTGTCTCATCCCGCACCGGAGCTCCCGTCGGATGCACTATAAAGCTCGGAGCACCCTCTCCGTTCAATCTAAAGTTCAAGTTTGAGGTTAAGGGAGGAAAAAACGGATTGTCGTCTGTCAAAGTGAACCGTGCCAACACTGTTCCGGGCGGCACAGATTCGAAAATATTCGCCGACACGGACATATCACTCGCATTGACCGTGACATCGGCATGCACAGGCACCAAGTCGATGATTTCGGGTGCCGTATTGGTATCCAGCACCGTCACCAAAACGACCGTATAGTCGCTGGATTCCAGACCAACACTTGCATTCGCGGCTGTCCGCACTAACAAGGTGTGCAAAGGACGAAGACCAAAATTCAACGACGCGTTGGCTGCCAAGTAAACCTGACCGGTTGAACTGTCAATGTCGAAGTTGCCCGTCCCGGACAAATCAATACTCGGATTGTCGCTCAAAAATAATCCGCCAAGAACCTGTTGTATTTCCGGCGGCAAAGGCCCTATCAGAGGAAGCAAATCCGCTTGTTGCACCAGACTGTAAAAGTTCGGGGCACCCAACGTCAAATTTGTTTGTGTTCCCGAAGCAAGTTGGCGAGCATCCAACACCGAAACACCCAGCGGTGCAGGATTTCCTGTACCGGGTATTCCTTCGGGAACAGCACCCGCGTACAGACCGCTCGGGAAACGAACCGCCGGCTCACCGCCAAAACCCAGCACCGAGTCGGCATCATAAGATACCTTTGTACTGATTGCCAAGGTTGCCCCATTTGTCGCATTCTGTTCAGCCGCCGGGTTGTAAGCATTCAAGGTAATTGTAAAATCATAAGCCAGATTGCCCGGTAAAGTAACCGCCGGCAACGCCGAGGCATAATCCGGCAACGGACGCAAGCCCAAACCCAGCAGACTCAAGCGACCCTCGCTCAAAACAAAATTCGGCGCAATCTGCCTGACGACTCCCTCTATAAGAGCAGGCTGACCAAGAGATCCCGAAGCATCCAGATGCAAACCAATCGCTGTCACCGGATTGTACACTATCCCATCACTGCTGTTGCTCTCGGGATCTATCGCATCGACTGTGCCAAGAATCGGACCTCCATTGTCAATGAACTGGGCGAAGCCCGGCAAGAGATTCTGGATGCCGCTCGTCGTGTTAACACGAGCACTCCGGTACTTAAACAGCACCGGCTTATAAATCACATCCGTCACTTCAAGCATAAAAGAAGCCTCGGCCGTCAGATCAGCCGAACGATTATCCGCAACCTCCAAAGTCACTCTATAGCCACTGTAACCGCTTTTATTGAGTGTCTCAAAATCTACTGCCGATAATACGGTACTATTGAGCATTAATGTCGCCTCACCGTCACCGGAACCCGGCTTCAAGTAAAACAGATTGTTCGCCGCATCCGCATCGGGCAACAGCGGGCTGACCGAAAGCTTGGGCATGCCCAATCTCGCCGGATTATCCGCAGCATCCACATCCGTATAGGTTACTGTCGCCAAGGCCACATCAGCCGCCGTAACATTGGCGGGACCTTCCGCGGAAATCACCTCCCCGCCAAGAGCAACCGCAGTTCCCACATCCCCTTCGGGCGTTATGCCATTATTCGCTTCGTCATTATTATTGTCCGTCAATGCCAACTCAGGCGCTTCGTTAACATCGATTAAATCAATATTGACAGCGGCATAATAATTACAGGTTTCCAAGTCTTTTGCCGCCGTAGCATTGTTCGTGCAAGACGCATCAACACCGAAACTCGCAGCACCAACAAGCTCCTCCACATTTTCCAAATCTTCGGCTGACAGGTTCCCGGTTACTACATTCTTGTAAGCAACACCATTCAGTGAGGCTTGCAAAGCACATGTGTTTGTGTTGTTGCGTCCTTCCGCCTCGTAATTCAAGGCGTCATCCTCATCTATTTCCGAACGCACCCGAGTGCGATTATCCTGATTGTCCACATAATAGCGGCCCCTGCAAGAGGTATCGCCGGGAGCGGATGCCAGTTGATAGTAAATTGTTGGCGTGAATCCGCCGGGGTATCCCTGCTCTTCCGCATCATCCGGAATCACCGTGCTAATTCCCAGGCCTGTCAGTAAATTACCCGTACCGCTTACAAGCGTCCCGGGATCACTGTTTTCAGGAATTGTGCCACTCAGCCCGTATGTTTTAGTTTGATTTTGTACAGTTTCGTCAGTCTTGCCATCAAACCGGACAAAATCGGTGATTTGTGGCTCGCGCTCAACCGCCGCAATCTTGACATTAACTCTGTATTCCGCATCTTCATCTTCACCTTCACCGAGTTCGCCGGTGGCATTCGTATAGGAGAACCTTGCCACCACTTTAAACTCGGAAACATTTAGCACATTAACCACATAGTGCAATTGGAATTCGCGACCATAACTATTTTCATCTTCATCTTTGAAAAGGACCTTGCCAGTAGAATCCACCCCAAAAAACGCATTGGCGAGTTCGCTGCCTTCCAGTTGGTACTCAATTTGTATACTTGAAGCATTTAAATCTTCGGGAAGACGAGCAAGCAAGGTAACCATATCCACTTGCACAGAACCCAAAACTTGTCCCGCCGACAGACTAGACCCCTGCCCGACAAAGTTGTAACTCGCGTGCGAAAATACGGAGCGAGAAACCCTTGGGTCGGGATCGGGGGCAGCGGATCCGGGGGCATCGGATCCGGAGGAAACCGCACATGCCGTGAGAAACGATGTTAAGCAAAGAACAGACACAAGTCCAAAGGCACGCAGATTCAAGGAACCCGGCAGGACCTGTGTTATTCGCCATCGGGCGAAAGCCGATGCTTCTTTCCCCCAGTTTCTTTTAATGTTTCCTTTAATGTTTTCTTTAATAGCGGTTGAACTTCTAATTGTATTTGCAATTGCATTTACAACCGAACTTCCAATTGAATGAACCCGATTAATGTAATTCTTAATCAAGTTACTAATGATGAGATGTATATGATACATTTTATTTTCTCCTATATTTGTGGTTTTAATAATAAATAATCGCCCTTCTTAACGCAATAAAAGACAGACATACCAAAGATCTTTCCGTAACAATCAGACGAAAAAAGCAATGAAATTCTTGCCCGCGTACAAACAAACACGGGCAATCTCATAAAGATTAGGCATAAATATAATTATACATTAAAGAAAGATTGACATATCACAATTATCATACATATAAATTTGATTTTTCTAAAATTTGACTACTTTTACGAAACCTCATCACTTTGCATTATTTGGGTGTCATTTGAGTAAACATTCGGTATCCCGGAGTTCCGTCTGCGGTATTTTTACTTTGAAACAACTCCCGGTTTTAGTGCGTCGGTTCGCCGTAAGACTTCCATTATGTGAGAAGAAACACCTCTTTGTTTGCCGACTGCTTTTTTAGAGGCACGCCCTCGGCGACGCAGTTCCGCCGTCGGCAAGGTCATCAAACGCACTAAAGTTGGTGCGAGCATATCGGAACGCCGGATGCGAACCATGGCACCCTGTTCCAGCAGAAGCCTGGCGGCCCGGGCGGATTTACGCACATCCGCACCCATTAGAATTGGAATGCCGAGAAGTGCCGGCTCAATAGGGTTATGGCCGCCTTTGGAAACCAAACTACCGCCGACAAACGCCAAGTCCGACGTGGCATAAAGAGCAAACAGATCTCCTGTGGTATCCGCCAACAGAACCTCAACATCGGACGGCAAGAAAGTATTCTCCCGGTTTTTTAGGCAACTCAACAAACGATAAGACAAATGATGTCGGGTGATTTCTTTGCCAAACGATGCCGTATGGCGTATGTGCCGGGGAGCAAGAATCAGAACACTGTTCGGCATTTTCTGCAAAAGATCTTTTTGGGCATGCAGGACCGGTTCAAGTTCACCGGGATGCACACTGGCGGCGATCCAGACAGCCCGCTTCTTATTAATTTGACGGCGAAGGATTTCCCCTTGTGCCAAACAGTTCGCCGGAGGACAGGCATCAAACTTAATGTTACCGCAGACAAACACTCGCGCCGGGTCCGCGCCCAGACGAACAAATCGGCGTGCGTCCCGGGGAGTTTGAACACAGATGGCATCCATATCCTCCCAAAAAGCATAAGACAAAAAGGCGATGAAGCGGCGGCGGCGGCGCAACGAGGATTCGGACAAGGAAGAACTCACGGAAACGATACGCATTCCGCACCGCCCGGCAAGGCGCAGCAGAAGCGGCCAAAAATCATTTTCCACAATGATCAGGCGGGAGGCAGTGAACTGCCTTAAAAAATTTTTCAGCGGGCCGGCGAGGTCATAAGGCAGAATCACCGGGTCGCAATTCTTGGGTGCCCGAGAAAGTGCATGGACATAAGCGCTAATCGTGTAAAAAGTAATCAGAATCCTTGTTGTTTGCCGCCCGGAAGAAGTCGCGGGGTACAGATTTTCAATGAGTGTAAAGGCCGCATTGGCTTCGCCGACGGAAGCGGCATGCAACCAAACCGTATAGTCGCCGCCGAAACGCTTGTCGTAAAATCCAAACCGCATGGCAAGTTCGCGTCGGCCGGCACCGCGGCGAATATCCGTTAGTAGCATCACGGGCAACAGAACGGCACTCAATACCTTATATAAGAAGAATCCGCCGCGTTTCATTCCGTATTTATTAGTTTTCTTAATTTTCCTAAACAATCATTTTGAGGTATGGGTCATTATCGGTCATTCCATATTTTACTCTCGCGGCAACAGAATGATTCCATCAAAGTCCAACTCGTCCCCGACACCCGCAAGTTCAGATCTCACACATCGGGCAAATGCCGAACACACATATACCAAACGCACATACTATACACATATAGTAAGTATAATGAAAAAGAGGTTAAAGTCATTTGCAGAAACTAAAAAAAACAACCGGCCGGACACGAGCATTGCGCGAAGGGACTGGCATTGCTGTCTGGGCGGCTGCGATTTTCCTAACAATAATGCTTCTGAGTTACGAGCCCGGTGCTGTAACGCAAAATACACAAAATTTGACGGGAAACCTCGGTAAAACAGGGGCGGAATTCTTTTATCGTTTCCTGGGGTATGCTTCTTTTATTCTGATCGCATTAATTGCACGATGGGGCTACCTGCTGTTTTTTCGGCAGCGGCAAGAGAAGTTCAGCAGTTATGAACGCACCATCCGTCATCTGAGCACTCTTCTCCTGCTGCTCAGTTCAGCCACTCTTTTTAGTATTCAAATGGGCGAACAAACAAACCTGTCGGCAACCGCAGGCGGCGAAATTGGAAGAATCCTTGCCTTCAATATGATCAATATTTTTGGAGGGTTCGGCTCTGTTTTTCTTTTGTTTTCTCTGGTTGTGATTTCTTTGGGGCTACTCGCAGAGTTATCCTGGTTACACACTTTGGAACAGATCGGCGAATTCTGCCTGCGTATTGCCAAAAAATTGAAGTTTTCTCTGTTCGCTCCATTCCCCGTGGCAAGACCTTCCCCGCCAAAAAGCAAACAGACTGCGGACATCGCCGCGGACATGGGACCGGAGAAAAAGAAAAGGCGTTGGTTTTTTAGAGAAAAAGAAAAGCAGCCGCCGAGTCACCGGGGGCGTTTCAAACGGGTGGAACCGCGTTTTACATTCATGCCCGGCCAAAGCCCCGCGGCGGGTCCTGCGCGCGGAGAGAAAAAAGAACCGTCAATCCCCCTGCCACCAAAAGAGACGGGAGACATCGGTACACAACACAACACAACACAACAACCGGGAGCTCCCGGCGAGCGGTCGGCAACCGCAGCCGAGCCGCCGGTCGTGTCGGCCAGCTCTCGGTCAATCATGCAAAAACTGGGCACGCAAAGCCCGCCGGATGCTCCCAGGATCTCGCCAAAGAGTACCCCCCCAAATACCGGCCATACCGATTCGCAAGCCAATCGCGATGAAGCGGGGACAGGTTCTTTACCTTCGGCGGATTGTCTGGCATCACCCGGCACAAGCGAGGAAACGAACAAAGCGGAAAATCACGAACATTTGGAAAAATTGCAGCAACGGTTAGTAGAAAAACTCGGTGATTTCGGTATTACCGTGCAACCGACGGGATACAGCACAGGTCCGGTTGTCACTCTCTTTGAATTGGAACCGGCCGCCGGCGTTAAGGCATCCCGCATCTCCAATCTGGCGACCGACCTGGCGCGTTCGCTGGCAGTGGATAACATTCGCGTATTGGAGGTGATGCGCGGCAAGTCTTCCATTGGCGTGGAGATCCCCAATGCCAAACGGCGGCCTGTCTCGCTGCGCGAGGTATTGACATCCCGCACATTCACCGAGTTCGCCTCTCCCCTGCCCGTAGCATTGGGAACGGATACGGAAGGCAAACCGGTAATTGCAAGTTTGGCGGAGATGCCACACCTTCTCGTAGCCGGGACAACCGGCTCGGGCAAGTCCGTCGGCATTAATGCAATGCTGTTGAGCCTCTTGTATCGGTATTCGCCGCAAAAATTGCGTCTAATCTTGGTGGACCCGAAGATGCTTGAGTTGGCGGCCTATAACGGCATTCCGCATTTGTTGGTGCCGGTGATCACCGATATGAAAGACGCGACCAAGGCAATTAATTGGTGCGTCAAGGAAATGGACGAGCGTTACAAAATGATGGCACAGTGCGGTGCGCGCAGCATTGGCGGTTATAACCGTTTGGCGGAAGCGGAAAATGCGGCATATGAAGTCATGCCTTATGTGGTGGTTATCATTGACGAGTATGCGGATATGATCATGACCAACAAAAAAATTGAAAAAGAAATTGTCCGCTTGGCGCAAAAAGCTCGGGCGGCGGGGATTCATCTAATTCTTGCCACGCAACGCCCGTCCGTGGATGTCATTACGGGCCTCATCAAAGCCAATATCCCGTCGCGCATATCCTTTAAGGTTTCGGCACGCGTGGACTCGCGCACGGTGCTGGACCAAAACGGCGCCGAGCAATTGCTGGGCAAGGGAGATATGCTCTATATATCATCCGACACCTCCGTCCCGCAGCGTGTTCACGGAGAATTCGTGGAAGAAACGGAAGTTCGGGCGATTGTCGAACATTGGAAAAAACAGGGGATGGCGGAATATCGGGAAGATGTCTTGACAACGCCGGCACCCGCGGCGGGCGGCGGCGAAAAGACGGAAGAGGACGAACTTTATGCGGACGCATTGGCATTCGTCCGGGAAAATAATCGCGTGTCTATTTCTTCGGTGCAGCGGCGGTTTAAGATTGGATACAACCGTGCGGCGCGTATTATAGATTTAATGGAAGAAAACGGAGTCGTCAGTGAAATGGATAGCACCGGAAAACGGACGCTTCTTTAATAAAGAATCATGATAATAACAATCAAGTGGTTACACTTTTGTAAAAGGACCGTCCAAACCTATAAAATAACTTAACAACTTTTTTAGTATTTCGTTTTTTAATTTTTTAATTTCTAATGTCAATGAACATCATCCCGGTCATCATGGCCGGCGGTTCCGGGACGCGGCTTTGGCCGGTTTCACGGCGCGATTATCCCAAGCCCTTTTTGTCTTTGACACCGCAAGAAGGGAGTTTACTGCAGATCACCTGTCGCCGTTTGAACGGGATGAAAGAAGTATCGTCTCCCTTAATTGTAGCCGGCGAAGCCCATAGATTCATCATAGAAAGGCAGCTGCGCGCAGCGGGGATAGCAGGCTGCCGCATCATTTTGGAGCCGGAAGGAAAAAATACGGCACCGACTGCCGGGCTGGCCGCTTACCACATAAAAGAAGAACAGGGAACAGAAGATGCGGTCATGGTCCTGATGCCGGCGGATCACTATATTGAAGACGAAAAACGATTGCAAGAGGCGGTGCTCCTTGCGGCAAACAGGGCGACTGCCGGCGGGCTCGGCACCTTTGGAGTGAAGCCGCGATTTGCTTACGACGGTTACGGGTATATTCGCGTCGGCAAAAAGTCGGACGGCATCCAAAAGGTCCGACAGTTTGTGGAAAAGCCGACAATGCAAAAAGCACGGGAATATATTGACTCGGGGGAATACTATTGGAATAGCGGTATTTTTGTATGGTCGCTCTCCTTTTTCTTAAACAGTTTGCAAGCCCATGCGCCGGATATCGCCGCCGGCTGCCAAACGGCAATTCGTGAAAGACAAAAAGACCTGGGCTTCACGCGTGTCGGCGACGTCTTTAAGAAGGTCCGCAGCCAATCCATAGACTACGCTTTGATGGAAAAAGAAGCCGATGTATTTTTGGTACCGTTGGACCAGGCATGGAGCGATATCGGCACCTGGAAGTCTGTTGCCGATATCCGTCAAAACCTTCAAAACGGGGACGAACACGGCAACATTATTTTGGGGGAGGAAGAAAGCGAAGGAGAAGGAAAAGTTGTTGACGGGAAAAATGTGTTTATCAGTGCCGGCAAGAACCGCATCATCGCCACGGTGGGTGTCGATGACTTGATGGTGGCGGACACACAGGACGCCACTCTAATTGTGCATCGCGACAAGAGCGAGGAAGTTAAAACTCTGGTAGAGGAAATGCGCAAGGAAAAGAGAGAGCAAGCGGACATGCAATATCGTTCTCACAGACCCTGGGGCTGGTATGAATCTCTGATTAAGCGAACAGGATTTCAGGTAAAGCGTCTTGCCGTTTACCCGGGGGCGGCACTTTCGTTACAGTCTCACCGGCGCAGATCCGAACATTGGGTGGTCGTTCGCGGCGAAGCGGAAGTGACCTGTAACGAGAAAATCTTTCGCTTAAAGAAAAACGAATCCACCTACATCCCGATGCATGCCAAGCACCGGCTGAAGAATCCGGGCAAAGAATTGTTGGTCGTCATAGAAATTCAAAACGGCGACTATTTGGAAGAAGACGATATTGTTCGTTATGACGATGTTTACGGACGCAAGGAATAACTAAAAAGAAAAACAAATCCGGCTAATCCCGATGCATGCCAAGCACCTACTGAAGAATCCGGGCAAAGAATTGTTGGTCGGCGGGAAAGAATTTATTTCCATTTCCCCGGCTTTTTCATCCCCTTTTTCGCATAGCGAGTTGCCACAAGACTGCACACTCCTCGTAAAGAAGTTCCTTGTTTAAATTGATACCCGTCAACAACAGACGCCGCCGAGCCAAAAAAATCTTCCACAGCCTGTAAAACGGGGTATCCTGAGAAACGGGAGCACCGCCAAGAACTATGTTTTCCAGCCGCCATATCAACAGGTTGAGCGGGTCCTCCGCCCGAATGGGATCTGTCCGGTGCTTGAGCCCGGTAAGACATGCGGCGATAAACTGTTGTGTGTTGGCATTGCCCGCTTCCAAAACCTCAAGTGTTTTGTTAATTCGCACGAGGATCTTCCCCCTTTCGGAAGTTAAGAGTTCGCGGGCAGCCAAAGGAGCATTGCCGCACAGGCCACACAAAAAGACATCCGGTCGGATTACTTCGGTAAGACCGGCGAGCCAAGCGTTCAATTCATCCGCGGTCAGTGAGCGCATATGAATAAAAACACAACGACTGCACACCGTGGCGGGCAGGCGTGCGGCGGCCGCCGTAACAAGAATCAGGTATTTTTGAGGAGGAGGTTCTTCCAAAATCTTTAAGAGCGCGTTCGCGGCCGCCCGGTTCATCGTTTCCGCGGCGGTCACCACAACCGCTTTGGCTTGTCCCAGATGCGATGTGCGTTGTAAGAAATTTCGTAATCCATGCACATCGGATAAAAGAATGCTCCTCTTTACCGAAGACGAGCCCGAAGACGAGGCCGAAGACGAGGCCGAGCCATCAATATGCAGAAGATCCGGGTGTGTCCGGGACGCGAACAGAGAACAAGAATGGCAGGTGCCGCAAGCGGACAGGACTCCGTCTCCGTCTCCATCTTTATTTTTGTTTTTGTTTTGAGGCGAGAAACACAACAGAAGTCTTGCCAAGTGCAGCGCGAATACCGTTTTACCCATACCGGCTTGACCGGACAGCATCAATGCGTTTGGTAAGAGCGCGCGATCTTTGACAAGTTTTTGCCAGAGGTCGCGCTGCCAAGGATAGATCGGCGCGAGTTCGGAATTCACAACCGCGCGAGCACTTTTTCCAGATCCGCTTTAACGGCATCGGGCTTTTGATCGGCGTTTATCAGAACCGAATCGGCAGGATGCGTGTCGGCATAGCACAAGTACACTTCGCGCACCCTTTGATAAAAATCGGCAGTCTCGCCTTCTATGCGATCTTTGGAGTGCCCGGCGGATCTGGTTTGTGCCACCGAAAACGGAATATCAAAGATCACGGTGAGATCCGGCACAACTTGCGGCAATTGGCTTGCCAGAGCATCTATATGGGCGGTTTCCAGGCGACGACCGCCGCCCTGATAGGCGTAACTGGAAAGCAGAAACCTGTCGCTTATCACCCAGGTGCCTTTTGTCAAATGCGGCAAGATAAAATGATGCAGATGTTGGCAGCGAGCGGCAAAAAATAGCCATAACTCCGTGTGCGGAAGGATCGTTTCTTCGCTGTCCCGCTTTAAAAAAGACGCTATTTTATCCGCAACCTCGGTGCCGCCCGGCTCGCGTGTTTGAACAACGGGATAACCGCGCCCCGTCAAAAAATCTTTCGCATGACGACAGTAGGTGCTCTTACCGGAAAAATCAATTCCCTCCAAACAGATCAGTTTGCCTCTGTTCATATCATATCCGTATATCTGTGATGATGCTTTTACCCCGGGGTATTGCGGGTGTTGTGTTGTTCAAGAGCAGCCGCCTGTCGTAAAAATAATGACTTCACTGACGCAGTTGATACTTTCTCACCGCTCGGTTGTGCTGTTCCAGAGTGACCGAAAAAGAGTGCCCTCTTTCACCGCCTCCTTTGGCAACAAAAAAAAGATAATCCGTATCGGCCGGTTGCATGACGGCGCGGATCGCCCGCCGATCCGTAAGCGCAATCGGCGTCGGCGGCAGACCGTAAATGACATAGGTGTTGTAAGGGGTTGGTTTGCGCAGGTCCCGGCGGCGAATATTGCCTTTGTATGCGTCGCCCATACCGTAGATAACCGTCGGATCCGTTTGCAGCCGCATTCCTTTTCTTAAACGGTTGACAAATACTCCCGCAATGACGGGGCGCTCGCTGTCCAGTCCTGTTTCTTTCTCCACTATGGAAGCAAGAATCAATGCCTCGTAAGGGGTCCGATAAGGCAAATCGGCGGCTCTTGCCTCCCATTCCTCCAGCAGAATTTTGTTCAGTCTGTGATGGGCTCTTTTAAGGATATTCAGATCCGTTTCTCCCCCATAAAAACCATAGGTATCGGCATAAAACATCCCCTCGGGGTGAGCATACCCGCTCCCGATAAGTTCCATCACTTCCGCATCCGGCTTACCCGCCAATGTTCCGATGACCTCCGGATGATTGCGGACCGCCGCGTAAAAATCTTTATAGGTGCCACCCGTGCCGGCACGCACCGAATAAAGAACCTGTTGCCCGTCCACAAGTTGATGCAAGAGATCGCGTTGTGTCATATCTTTTTGCAAGCGGTAATCTCCCGCTTGAATCACCGACGACAAGCCGAAAATTCGCATCCACAAACGGATCTCTCCCGGTGAGTCCGTGATGTTCTCCCCGTGCAATCTGCTCAAAATGCCGATTAAAGTATCCCCTTTTTCTATTGACAGGATATAGGAATCTCCCTGTATCCGTAAGTTTTTTTGAAGGGACAGATGAGATATCACAAAAAAGACAACAAAAACGATCAAGATAACAGCGGTCGCCGAAGCCCAAAGAAAGTATTTCTTGCGAATTCTTTTATAGATATTCATTCGGCTACCAAAAGCAGCCGAAGCCCAAAGAAAGTATTTCTTGCGAATTCTTTTATAGATATTCATTCGGCTACCGGAAGCAGCCGCAGCCCAAAGAAAGTATTTCTTAAAAATATGCATTCGGCTGCCGGCAACAAATGCGGATGCCTGCGGATGTGACCTACACCCGGGAAAATATCAAAGAACCGTTTGTGCCGCCAAAACCAAAAGAATTACTAAGAACCTTGTCTATTTTAAGCCTGCGGGTACCATCCGCCAAAAAATCCAGATCGCATTCCTCGTCCGGATGATCCAGATTAATCGTCGGCGGTGCGGTTTGCTCTTTCAATGCCATCACGCTATATATGGCTTCTATGGCACCGGCCGCCCCTAACAGATGACCGGTCATGGACTTGGTGGAAGAGACCGCCGGCACCTCACTTTTACCGCCAAAAACCGATTTAATTGCCCGAACCTCGGCAAGATCGCCAAGGCTGGTGGATGTCCCGTGTGCGTTGATGTAAGAAATATCCGCGGGATTTAAGCCGGCACTTCGCAAGGAGGCACTCATCGCAAGAACCGCACCTTCGCCATTGACCGGCGGTGCGGTAATATGCCAAGCATCCGCACTGACGCCAAACCCCGTTAATTCCGCATAGATGTTAGCGGAACGGGCCCGGGCATGTTCATATTCTTCCAGGATGAGAACACCCGCCCCTTCGCCCAACACAAAGCCGTCGCGATCCTTATCCCAAGGACGGCTGGCTTCTTGCGGGGCTTCGTTGCGGGATGACAGAGAACGGGCGGCGACAAAGCCCGCCATACCCAAATAGGTTACCGGGGCTTCGGCACCGCCGACCACCGCAACATCCGCCTCATCAAGCAATATGGATCGCATGCCGTAGCCGATGCTATGAGTGCCTGTGGTGCAAGCAGTGGCGATACCAATGTTTGCCCCCTGAAACCCGTAACGAATGGATATGCTGCCGGAAGCCATATTAATGATGCTCCCCGGAACAAAGAACGGGGAAATCCGCCGGGGACCGTCCTTATGCAGAACAAGGACATTTTCTTCAATCGTGCCTATTCCGCCAATACCGGAACCCACATAAACGGCATAACGCTCCGGCGAGTCGTTGAATTCCAATAAACCGGCATCGCGCACCGCCTGATCCGCGGCAAAAATAGCATAGCGAATAAAAAGATCCATTCGCCTGGCTTCCTTGGCGGTGATGATACCCTCGCAAGGGAAATCCTCAATCAGCCCGGCAAATCGGGTGGCAAGTCGCGAAACATCAAACCGTTCAACGGTGGTTATCCCGCTTCTGCCTTCGGTCAGAGATTTCCAGTTGGAGGAAACATCCGCACCGAGAGGAGATACAATGCCCAGGCCTGTTACAACAACTCTGCGTTTTGACACAGACTAGCCCGATTAATCTTTTCCGTGCTTTGTGATATAGTCGACCGCATTTTGAATAGTTTGGATTTTCTCGGCTTCTTCGTCCGGAATTTCCGTATCAAAATGCTCTTCCAGTGCCATCACCAATTCCACCGTGTCCAGTGAATCGGCACCCAGATCATCAACAAAAGAAGAACTCCCTTTGACTTCTTCTTTCTTTACATTTAATTGCTCGGCAACTATGCCGATAACAATTTCTTCTACTTTTTTTGCGTCCATAATATTGACTCCTTTTTAATAGTTAGTAAATAATAAAAATAAAACCTTTCTCGCATTCTACCACCTTCTCCCGGGCAAAAAATCCCAAAGCGGTAAAAATGTATTTTACACCATGTACATCCCGCCGTTAACATGCAGGGTTTGACCGGTAATATAGCCGGCATCCTCGGAAGCAAGAAAATGCACGGCAGCCGCCACTTCCTGTGGTGAGCCGTAGCGATGCAACGGGATCTGCTTAAGCAGATGAACGCGCATTTTCTCATCCATGTCGGCTGTCATATCCGTTTCAATAAATCCGGGGGAAACCGTATTCACCGTAATACCGCGGGCGGCAAACTCGCGCGCCAGACTGCGCCCCATCGCGGCCAAACCCGCCTTGGAAGCGGCATAATTGGCTTGCCCGACATTGCCGATGGCACCCACAACCGAGCCCAGCAAAATAACGCGCCCCCATTTATTTTTCATCATACCGCGCAGAGCCCGCCGACAAAGTTGAAAGCCGCCGCTCAGATTCACGCGGATCACTTCGCTCCACTGCTCCGATGTCATTCGTAAAATCAAATGATCTTGGGCAATACCGGCATTGGCAACCAAGACAGCCGGCACTCTTGCGCGCTCTTTCAGATCCGCAAACAACTCTTCCACCGACTCTTCTTCGCGCAGATTTAATATTTTGCCTTCGCAATCCGGGGATATGCTTTGCAATTCTTTTGCCAAGGCAGCCGCTCCTTCGGCGGTGGTGGCGGTTCCCGTAACAGAAAATCCGCTGTCCGCCAAACGATGCGCGATGGCTTTTCCAAGCCCGCGACTGGCGCCGGTTACAAGTGCTATCTTTTTAGGCATTAACAAAAATAAAAATAAATGACAATTAACAATAGTTGTCTCTTTTGGGGAAACGGGTTATTGGTCTAACTTCCGAAGAGTTTCCAACGCGGTTTCAAAATCGACAAGTTTCTCGCCCAAATGAAAATTCTGAATTTCCTTGCCGGCGAAACGATTTAACCCGCCAAGCACCCGGCCGGGGCCGCATTCCAGTGCAATACCCGCCCCTTTTTCGCGCAGGACCTTCACCGTATCAAACCAGCGAACCGGCGAAACCAATTGCTTGACGAGAAACTCCCTGACTTGTTCCGGCTTCTCCGCCACAGCGGCGCAGGTGTTATGAAAAACAGGAACACGCGGCGGCTTGATTTCAAGAGTATGAATATCTTCCGCGAGAAGGTCGGCAGCCGAGCGCATCAACTCACAATGAGATGCCACACTCACCGGCAATAACACAGTGCGTTTTGCCCCCTCCGTCTTTGCCTTCTTACAAACCGCTTCCACCGCATTGGCAAAGCCGGATATTACGATTTGAGTTTCGCTATTGATGTTTGCGGGCTGCACATATCCGATGCTCGCCGTCGCTTCGCACAATTTTTGAACCGTTTCCAATTGCAGTCCCAGTATGGCTGCCATAGTACTCTTTTTGTCGCTAACCGCCATCTGCATATACTTGCCGCGCTGTCTGACCAAAACAAGGGTCTTATCAAATGCCAGAGAATCCGCACAAACCAAGGCACTGTATTCGCCCAAACTATGACCCGCCATAAAGTCGGGAGCCGGTCCCTTCTCGGCACACCACAGCCTCCACAATGCCACGGAACAAGTTAAAAGAGCCGGCTGGGTGCATATGGTTTTGTTTAACTCGCTCTCGGGCCCTTTCCGGACGAGTTTCCAAACATCCAAAGATAAGATGTCGCTTGCTTCCGCAAAGGTTTCCTTGACACTCGGTTGCTCGGCAAAATCGGCAAGCATACCGACGCGCTGGGATCCCTGACCGGGGAAAAGAAACACCGTTTTGTCTTTCATCTTTGTATTCGTTTTTGTTTATGATTAAATTCATAAGGCCGTGCAAACATACCCACAAGTATCAGTTACTCCTCTTCCTGTTCGTCTTTCGCCTTCTTAATGGGAACTTCCACCGCGACCTTACCGCGATAATAGCCGGTAGCGGTGATATGATGTCGTAAATGCATCTCACCGGTCATTGCATCCGCAGAGTATGCCGTTGGTTGCACTTTTGTATTATGTGACCGACGCATCGCGCTTCTGGAACGCGCTTTTTTTCTTTTTTGAACTGCCATAACTTTATTTTTGTTTTTGTTTTTTCTTATTTATATTTTGGGCTTTCTCCGACCGCAAAATCATTTTACTACATCATTAAAGAATTTTGTAAGACGGAGGCAATAAAAAATGGGAATTATATACTTCTTATTGGCAGTCAGTCATCATTCCCCAAAAAAGATCCGGCAAGTTATTCGCCGCCGGGGATGCCAAACTTGGTTCTCGTTGCTTCCAAGTCCGCCAAACGAATTGCGTCCCCGGCCGCATGTTGCTTTGCCAGTTTGAAACTGCGTTGTGCCTGCCTGCCTTCGCCCGTGAGAACCCGATAAATCGCATCGGCAAGAAAATACGCGTAATTATTCTTTTGCTTGGCGTAATAATCGGCAAGATGTCGCCAGATTGCTTCATCCTCTTCGTTTGCTTTCAGAACAAACAACATAGAACGAATCGCAGCCTCCCAATCTTGCTGTTGGGCACATGCCTGTGCAAGGAAGTAATGCAAAATTGCCGAATCGCCGAGATACTTGTGCCGTTCTTCAAGCAGACGCCGAACCTCTCCGCCCTCGTTTGCCCGAAGGCGCAATTCCGCGGCCGAGAAGAACAAAGTCTGTGACCCGGGCCGCTCTTTGGCAAGATTTTGCATGATTTTCGCCGCTTTCTTATGAGAGCCTTTTGCGCTCAGTTCCAGTGCTTTGGCATAATCCCGCAATGCCGGCGCACTGTTTGCCGGCACATCCGCCCCGCCCGTGACAGACATAGCGCGCAAACGGATAAACGGATAATCCGTTGCCCGCACAAGCGAAGTGCGGGGGGCGGCCGTGGCCCGCAGACGGGCAAAATGCAACCTATCGGAAGTGAGCGGATGCGTACTCAGATATGCGGGGAGCGAGTTCCCGCCCGCAAGTCGTTCCATACGATAAAACATATTCAGCGCACCTTCCGGGGAAAAACCCGCCCTTGCCATGTAGTCGGACGCCAGGTTATCCGCCTCTCTTTCAAATCGCCTTGACATTGCCAAGAAACGATCTTGTTGATAACCGGCTGTGCCGTATATGGCAAGAGCCCCGGCGGCCGGATTGCCGGCAATGATGAGACCTATGCCGGCCAAAACAGATGCCAAAGAAGCGGGAAAACTGCCGCGCGCATCTTGCAGCATACGCACAAAATGCCGTTGGCTCAGATGCGCCAACTCATGCGCGACCACCGAAGCAAACTCTTCTTCCGTTTCGGCATAACGCCATAATCCCGTATGCACGCCAATGATCCCGCCCGGAGCGGCAAACGCATTCAAAGAATCCGATGGCAGAATATGCACTTGCAAATCGTAGGCTGCCATCTGCTCGGTTTGTGCCAGAAGTGCCACAAGATGCTCCGCATAGGATTGAAGGATGTAATCCGATACGGGATTAAGATTGCGATAATTTCGTCGCCACCAGGTTCTTCCCAAGTTCTTTTCTTCGGCAAGAGATACGGCGGATAGGCCGCCAATGTGCGGCGGATCCTCCGCTGCCCGCACCGGGGCCGAGAATTGCCCGCAAGCAATCAAAAGAATGGAAAGGATGGAATGAATGCCCCACAAAACAAGAAGTCGGCGCATTGATTGGGTTACGCGATTAATGGAACGGCTGGCCGTTGATTAAGTAAAATGCCCGGGAGCATCTGAGACACATCGCAGGAAGATACATCCGCAGGACATCCAAGATGCATCTAATAAGACAGAACGAGGGGATTTCTTTAATAGCACGCCCGACAGGATTTGAACCTGTGACCTTTGGCTCCGGAGGCCAACGCTCTATCCGCTGAGCTACGGGCGCTCCAAAAATTTTGTCCGTTTGGAATGACTCTAAAGAGCCTCTGCGCCGCCGACTATCTCTGATATCTCTTGTGTAATTAAAGCCTGTCGGGCTTTGTTGTACAGAAGTTCCAGTTCTTCTATGATATCGGATGCGTTGTCTGTGGCACTTTTCATCGCGACCATACGGGCGGCCTGCTCACAGCAGATGTTCTCCACGACCGCCTGATATACAACAGATTCCAAGTATCTCTGCAGAAGTTTGTCCATCAACTGCGGTGCTTCCGGTTCGTAGATGTAATCCCAACCGTGGCGTTTGCTGTCCTTTTTTGTAGTTTCGTCGCTTTCTTCCTGTTTGGGCAGAGGCAACAACTGTTGAACAACCGGCCGCTGAACCATCGTATTAACAAAATTGTTGTAACAAACATATAACTCGTCCAATTCTTCCTTGCGGTGGGCGTCCAACATCACACCGAGTGTTCCCAGCAGATCCGCCACAGCCGGCGTATCACCCAGATGACCCTGGGCGGCCGCCACTTCCTTGCCGATTGCCTTGAAAAAAAAAGTCCCCTTACCGCCGAGAGTTGCGCGCATCACCCCGATACCGCGCTTCTCAAATCCCACCTCGGCCGCCAAGACCTTGCGAAACAACGCATAGTTTAATCCCCCGCAAAGCCCCCTGTCGCTGGAAATAATTACGAAACCAACCGCCTTGCAATCTCGCCGCACCATAAACGGATGGCGATATTCAACGGAAGCATCCGCCATACTGCGGATGAGATCCAGCATATTTTCACTGTAAGGTCGACCGGCCTGCATCCGCTCCTGAACCTTACGCATCTTGCTGGCCGCCACCAATTCCATCGCGCCGGTAATCTTTTGCGTATTGCGAATACTGCGAATCTTATTGCGGATGTCCTTACCGGCTGCCATCTTCTGACTTGTGTTTTATATCCTGTCGGACTGTGTTTGGTTATAAGATCTTATGGCGTTTCTCCAAAGCAGCGAAACAGACTCAGATACCGGCGGCAAAATCGGTCAGGGCCTGTTTGAGGTCCGCCACCGTCTTGTCGTCATATTTCGGATCGGCGTTGATGGCATCCATCAAGGATTTGCGCTGCGTGTTAAGAAAAGAATGCATAGACTCCTCATAAGAAACAATATTGGCAAGTTCTACTTTATCCAAAAATCCCTCGTTGGCGGCGAACAGACTGGCCGCCATCTCGGCAACGCTCAAGGGTCGATATTGCTTTTGTTTCATCAATTCGGTCACTCGCTGACCGTGTTGTAATTGACGACGAGTTGTCTCGTCCAAATCGGAGGCAAACTGAGAAAAGGATTCCAATTCCCGATACTGAGCCAACGCCAAGCGAACACCGCCGCCGAGTTTTTTAATGATGGGCGTTTGGGCGGCACCCCCCACCCTGGAAACCGAGATACCCGCATTAATGGCGGGGCGAATTCCGGCGTTAAACAGATCTGATTCAAGGTAAATCTGACCGTCCGTAATGGAAATCACATTGGTCGGGACAAATGCCGACACATCGCCGGCCTGAGTTTCAATGATCGGCAAAGCGGTCAGTGAACCGCTTTTGTCCTTAACCTTGCCGTCCGTCATCCGACTAACATACTTGCCATTGACACGCGCCGCCCTTTCCAAAAGGCGCGAGTGCAAGTAAAAGACATCGCCGGGATAGGCTTCGCGCCCGGGCGGGCGTCTTAATAACAGAGAAATCTGTCTGTATGCCCATGCTTGCTTCGTCAGATCATCATAAATGATGAGAGCATCCTCTCCCTTGTCTCTGAAATATTCACCCATCGCACAACCGGAGTAAGGCGCAATAAACTGCATGGCCGCCGGGGCAGCCGCCGGGGCGGCAACAATAATTGTGTGTTTCAGCGCATCCTCGGCTGCCAGTTTGTTGACGATGTTCACAATAGAGGATTGCTTTTGCCCGATCGCCACATAAATGCACTTGATCCCGCTTGCGCGCTGATTGATGATCGCGTCTATCGCAATGGCGGTTTTACCCGTTTGGCGATCGCCGATAATCAATTCCCGTTGTCCTCTGCCAATCGGCACCATGGAATCCAACGCCTTGTAACCGGTTTGCACCGGCTCGGATACGGATTGGCGACTGATCACACCGGGTGCCACCCGTTCAATCGGCAGGGTCCCTTCCGCCTTAAATTCCCCTTTGCCGTCAATTGGGACACCCAGGGCATCCACCACACGCCCGAGCAGGGATTCGCCCACCGGAACTTCCAATACACGCCCGCTGCAACGCACCCGGTCCCCTTCGGTTAAATGCTCGTAATCTCCCAGCACCACCGCGCCGACGGAGTCACGCTGTAGGTTCAACGCCATCGCATAAATATCGCCGGGAAGTTCTATCATTTCCCCGTATTGCACATCGCGCAGCCCGTGAATGTTTAAGATCCCGTCCGCCACCGAAACGATGACACCTTCGCTGCCGGGCTCGGACGACAAAGACAGGTCTTCTATTTTGCGTTTGATTATATTGCTTATTTCAGCGGATGCTTGTTTTTCCATATCGTCTGTGTTATTTTTGGTTGTATGTTATTTATAAATTTTTACGCAGTATTTCCAGTTTCCCCTTGATCGAATAATCCCGGGAGTATCCCAGTACTTCAATCACCAGGCCGCCGATGAGGCTCTCGTCAAGCGCCACTTCCGCCCGAACCGGACGCTTGTAAGCGGCGGCAAGGGTTGCCTCCAACTGCCCCAGCTCCGCCTCATCCAACGGGAAAGCGGTGCGAACCCGGGCGGATAGTGCCTGTTCCGAACTCAGTTTCATTTCCCGGAAAAGATGCAGTATGGCGGGCAGAAAGCGCAGGCGATTGTTTTGGAATAAAAGCGTCAAAAAATTAGATTGCTTCGCATCCGTTTTTACACCGCACTCCGCAGACAGCCGCAGAAGAATACCAACCTTCTCTTTGCGTGCCAAAGACGGGTTCGCCACATAGGTCGCAAGTGTCGGCTCGGTAACAGATTTTGCAATAACGGATAAAAAACTTAGCCAGCTTTCTGTTCCTTTATTCGCATTCGCATTCGCACCCGCACCCGTCGGGTCGGTATCTTGTGCCACCGCAAAAGCGGCACGGGCATAGGGACGAGCCAAAGTATCCATCGGAGCTGTTCTGCCTTAATTAATTTTTGTTAGTTCTTAAAGTTGCTTTTCCAGGGAATTCAAAATGCTCTTGTGCTGATTGATGTCCGCTTCGCGCCCAAGAATCTTGGCGACGCCGCTGGAAACCAATCCGGCAAAAGTGGTACGCAACTCGCTGCGCGCTTTTTGCATACTTTGCTGTGCCGCCTCTTCGGCTGCACGAACGATCCTCTGCCCCTCTTTTTCGGCTTCGGCTTTGGCATTCTCCAAAATCACCTGTGCTTGCTTGTTGGCGCCGGCAAGAATTTCTTCCGCCTGCCGTTTCCCCTGTTGCAATTGCAGTTGATTTTCCTCCTGCGTTTGTGCCAGATTCTGCTTCGCCTGATCCGCCGCCAGCAACCCTTCGCTGATGGATTTTTGCCTTTCCCGCAAAGCATTCATCACGGGCGGCCAAACAAAGCGCATGCAAAACAGCACGAACAGAGCAAACGAAATTGCCTGACCGACAAGAGTCAGATTAATGTTCATCGCTTAGCCCGCCAGTTGAGCAAGAAAAGGATTGGCAAATGTAAAAAAGAGAGCGATTCCCACGCCGATCATAGGAACGGCATCGAGAAGACCCGCGACTATGAACATTTTAATTTGCAGCATCGGAGCCAATTCCGGCTGACGCGCGGTCCCTTCAAGGAAGCGTCCGCCCAACAGGCCAAAGCCAATTGCGGTGCCAAGCGCACCCAGCCCGATTAAAAATGCAACCGCCAACGCGGTAAATGCTAATACTGTTTCCATTGTATTTTCAATAATTTTTTAATAAAGTTTATATATAAGTTAAAAGTCGTTTGTGGTTATTATAAGAACAATCCTTTCTTTACAGATCCCGCTTAGTGTTTTTCGTGTGCCATACTCAGATAAACGATACTGAGCATCATAAAAATAAATGCCTGCAAGGTGATTACCAGAATATGAAAAATCGCCCAAGGGAGAGAAAGAGTCCATTGGAGGTAAAACGGCATCAGGGCGATCAATATGAAGATCAACTCGGCCGCATAAAAGTTGCCGAATAATCGCAATGCCAAAGAAACCGGCTTGGCGATTAAAGCGACTGTTTCCAAAAGAATGTTAAACGGCATCAGCCACTTGCCGAACGGCTGCAGTGTCAATTCTTTGGCAAAGTTCAGCGGCCCCTTAATTTTAATACTATAGTAAATCATCAAGAAAAAGACCGACAAAGACATCCCGAATGTGATGTTAGGGTCCGTGCTTGGGACCACCTTCATATACTCCACGCCCCCCAGATGAAAAAGACCCGGCAGAAAATCCACCGGAATGATATCCATAAAGTTCATCAGAAAGATCCAAACGAACAAGGTGAGCGCAAGCGGGGCAATTAAATCGCTTTTGCCGTGAAAGGTCTCTTTAACACTCTTGTCGGCAAACTCCACCAGAATCTCCACAAGGTTTTGCCAGTTACCGGGTGTGGCCGAGGTTGCCTTCCTGCCGATCCGCCAAAACAAAAACAGAAAAAACACACCCAGCCCAAAGGACCAGCCAATGCTGTCCAAGTGAACCGCATAAAAACCCATTTGTTGGATCTCCTCGCCGCTGTGTGCCAGCCCCCAACTGCCGTCCGCTTTCTTGCCGAAAGTCAGATGGGTCAAATGATGCCCGATGTACTCGGATGCCGAACTGCCCGCCATTTATCTGTCCGTCCTCGCCGGGGTTGTCCCCGAAACTCTCGCCAGGATTATCCCTGAAACTCTCGCCGGGGTCATCCCCGAACGCATAAAAAACTGCTTTTTCATCGTAATCAATATAACATTATTTTAGTTTAATTCTTGTTTTATATTTCACATTTCAAGCCAAGTCCCCGCCCGCGGTTTTGCTAACAAGGAACGAGACTTGCCTGTTATCGGTATTATAAAACAAACTGATCCGGCTTTTAATCTGCGGATGATTGATATCAAAAATTGAACTCGTATTGCCGGGCTATTCTGTGATGCTATAAAAATCAAGTAACTCTTTTATATCTATATCCAAATTCAATATAGATAATCTCTCTTTTCTACCAAATACTCAATATCTTTTAGCAACAATTTCTTACTACCCAAATATCTCCTGTTGTAGATATTTAACATGGCAAGCTGTTGACGATTAAAACCTCTTGCTCGCCGGCATTTCTATTTTTCTTGTTATAACTTGAACTTCTGTAATGAGTATTCATATTTAATATTCTGAGATGTTCATTATTTGAAACCCATTCTTTTAGTAGTTTATTTTCTATCTTGGGAATCGCTTTTTCTATAACATTCGATAAAGCAAACGAAACCTTACTCTCATCTAACATCTTTAGAAGAGTAATTAAATCCCTTTCGTTATCTTGTGTCCAACTGCCATTTTCGTTATACACTGCTTTGCCTAAAAGATAAGGAGGATCGGCATAAACGAATTCCGCGGCAAGCAATATATCTTTTACTTTCTCGCTTCTAAAGTCCTCGCATATAAACTTGCAAGATATCTCGCCTACTCTTTTGATATATTCTTCTAACTTCCTTAAATTACTTTTGTTTAAATCCGTTTTACCTGCCGGCAAGTTGTACTCGTTTTTGGAATTAAACCTAATATCGTTGTTAAACCCATAAACCATCAACAGATACAACATATCCAGACTTTCCGCGCTAAACTTATCTTTTTGTGCGTTGTAACTCTGCCTTAATTTATAAAAACCACGTGAATTGTATTCTTTCAATCCGTTATTATCTTGCTTATCTATTCCTTTTCTATATCCTTGATAACCACACTTGGCAGAATAAGATAATTGATGTCTGTGTATCAATCTTTCCAATCTTTCCAATAGGACCCCATAATCAAATTTTGAAAGATGCTTCAATAATTCAATCACATTTTTATTACTATCTACAAAAAAAACTTGTTCGGCATCAACACTCAAACCAACAGTCCCCCCGCCACAAAACAAGTCTACAAATTTTTTTATTTTCTTTGGAAAATTATCCTTGAATGCGGATACTAACCTTGATTTATTCCCTGTGTAATTGAGAGGTGTTCGCATTTATACCTTATTACCCGAACTATTATCCGCACTCAATCCTTTAGTTTGATAGCCATTATGAAATTATAATCTAAATCAATCGTGTGTGTGTCATCTTGTATCATCCCACTCGGTTTCGGACTCTGCGTGCTTTTGTCCGAAATGAATCGGTGAGAGTTACTTGTGAGCATGATGCAATACTATGCGATCTTTATCCCACATACACATACCCGTGTCCGCAAAATAGGGAAAGCCTGCCCGCAACTGTTTAACGTCCTTTTGATAAAATAGAGTCAATATACCAATTTTTTTACTTTTTTACTTTTTTTAAATGTTGCCTCAAAGATCACAAGTACCCGAAGCGGACACCAACGCCGAGGAGTTACGCAAGGATGCCCTGGCGCGCACCGATGCCATCGACATTCGCCAAAGCGTCATTGTGAAAGCACCGGCCGGTTCGGGTAAGACCGAATTATTGGTGCAACGCTATCTGGCTCTGTTGGGGCAAAGTTGCGAACATCCGAAACAACTTGTGGCAATCACCTTTACGCGCAAGGCCGCCGCCGAGATGCGCCGCCGACTGCGACTGGAATTGTTACGCAAGGAGCCACCGAGCGAGGACTACAAAAAGAGTACCTATGAACTGGCACAGAAGGTTCGGCGCAAGGCCGAGAACTCCGGGCCGGAGTGGCATCCGCACCATTTAATTGACACCGAGACGGTCACCACCATTGACGGCTTTTGTCGAACTCTGATGACCTTGGATGCGGACAGGGCGCAGTTTTACGATGTGCCGGAACTGATAACCGGCCATCGCATTTACGGGCTCTATTGCGAGGCGGCGGAACTGGCATTTGACCGACTGCGGAAAAACAACAGGCACCGCCCCGCAATGGCGGAGTTATTGTATCGGCACAATAACGATGTGGGTCTTCTCACGGAAAACTTTGCCGGCCTGTTGGATAAGCGAGGAGATCTCTTGCCGGTGATGACGGTAAGTAATTACAATGCAAACGAAGATCTGACCGCCCTGACAGACCTGCTCCGGGAACGACTGGAGGGTTGCACACCGCAAGAGGTATTCGCTGCCGATAGATGGGCAACTCTCTTGCCGCAAGAGGTCGCACGGCGATTTGAAAACATGACAAACAAAACGGCGGAGCGGGCAGGTGCGAAACCCGGCACCCCAAATGTGTCCGATTGGCAGACTCTTGCCGAAATCCTCCTGACAAAAAGCGGGTCTCTGCGCAAGAAGCCCGCTCGCGATATTTCAAACCCGATTGCCAAAGAACGGGCAAAAGAGATGTTAATGGAACTTGCGGATGCCGATGCGTCCGAGTTTATTCACCAACTTGGGCAGTCCCGCGGTTGGGCCGGCGGATACGACCCCGCCGAACTCAGTCTGGCGGACCACTCGCGGCTCTTGTTTAAGGAAGCGGTCGCCGAGTTGATTGTCCTCTTTCGGACAAGGGGCTGCTGCGACTATACCGAAGTTCTGCTTGCCGCCCAACGCGTGACCGGCGGCGAAGATGCCCCCACTCTGCTGGCGGAAAGGCTCGGTTATCAGTTAAGGCATCTTCTGGTTGACGAGTTTCAGGATACTTCTTCCACGCAACTGCGTCTTTTGAAAAACCTCTCGCAAAGTTGGGATCCTTCGGTGAACAACACAATGTTCCTGGTCGGCGATCCGATGCAGTCCGTCTATTCTTTCCGCAATGCCAATGTTCGCATCTTCAACCGTCTGTGGCAAACCGGCAGGCTGGGACAGGTGAAACTAAAACAGATCCGGCTCAGTTGTAATTATCGCAGCGGTGCCTCCTTGGTCGGGTGGTTCAACTCCAATTTCGCCGAGGTTCTTTCGCCGGCGGCGGCCGCCGCGGATAAAAATAGCCTGACGGATACGGTCGGCTACACTCCCGGTCTGCCGGCAGGTTCGCCCGATCCCGATAAGGACGAAAGTTGCCTGCCCGTGTTCTATGTGATCGGGTCATCCGAGGAGAGAAAACCCACCGCCACGGAAAAATATGCCGGATTAATTGAGAAGTTGAAAACAATCCGAACAAGCAACCCGGCAGATACCATCGCCATACTCGGCAGCAAGCGGGCACAACTGATTCCCTTGTTGCCCTTTTTACAACGGGAAGGACTGGATTTTCAGGCGACGGAAATATTCGGGGTGGGGGACAGTATGTTCGTGACAGACCTGATGAGCCTGGTGCGTTGCTTGTCCGGCCAAAGCGATGACACGGCTTGGTATTCTTTGCTGCGCAGTCCTTGGTGCGGCCTGATTCTGGCGGACCTAAACGCACTGGCGGCCGAACAGCACCGCAGCAAGGCGGACATCCCCGCCCTGCTCACCCGGGTTGCCGCAAAGCCGACCGCCATCCAAGGTCTGTCCGATGACGGCATCAGCCGTCTTAGACTTCTGGAGCGGGCACTTGCCCCCGGCTTGCGCGATACGGGCAGACTGCAACTGAGCGAAAGTACGGAACGGGCATGGCACGATCTCGGCGGGAGAATGCTCTTGGAAGATGAACAAGCGGAAGCGGAGTTGTCCGTTTTTTTACAAATTTTGGAAGCAAACACCGTGGCGGGGCGCGTCGATCTTGCCGCCATGTCCGCACAGTTAAAGGAAGAAGGTCTGCCGTTGGAAAGCGGCGCACAGATTCAGATCATGACCGTCCACAAGGCAAAGGGGCTGGAGTTTGATCATGTTTTCTTGCCGAACACAGACAAAAGCAGTCTGGCCGGCAACCGGGGCAATGATACGATTCATGTCCTCAGTTTTTCTCCGTCCGAAAAAGAGAAAAAACCAAACAGCGAGCCGGCCGGCGAGTTGGCAATTCTGGCATTGCGCTTCCCCACGGACTCGCCGGAATCCCGTCCCGCTCACGGAATGTTGGAGCGCATCCGCAAGGAACGGGAAGAACAAGAACAACGCCGACTGTTTTATGTGGCATGCACGCGCGCCCGCAAGGGGTTGTATATGCATTATCCGGCAGAGGCGCGCAGCTATCGGGGAGCTTTCCGGTCTTATATAAGAGCGGCCGGCACAATAATAAAAACGGAGATCGCGGGGCACCCGGGGCGAAAGGACGCGGCTCTGGCGGAACAAGTCCGGCAGGGCCGGCAAGGCCCTCAAGCAGAGGAAACAGGTTCTGTGCGGAAACTGCGTCGCATCGCGTTGGGTTTGCGTGAAGCACAGATCAACCAACAAAAGAGGCCGGAATTAAAAGCACTAAAAGGGCCGGCAGAGCCACTGCAAGAAGTGGGACAAGCGTCGCAGGAACACGAACAGCCCCGCAAGGTTTCCATCCGGCATTGGCAGCCTCCTTTCGAACGGGAGCGCGGCCTTTTAATTCACGGTCTGATGGAAGTTCTTGGCAATGCCGACCGGGATTTAATCACCGATCGGGAAAAATGCAAGAATCTCATCCGGGACGAAATTGCCCGGGGACTGCCGCGCCTGCTGGAAGCGGGACTGCCGCCGCGGCTCGCCGAAGACCTGGCAGGGGAAGCCCGAGCCTGCATAGAAAAAACCCTGGCGGACAAAACGGGGAAATGGATCCTGGGGATACCGGCGGCAGCCGGGACACCCGCCACCGAAGATGCGGAAGTACATACCGAGTGGGGTATTTTACTGCCGGGAGGCAGAGGCATTCGTTTGGACCGAAGTTTTATTGATAACGGCACGCGTTGGATTGTGGATTACAAAACATTTGCACCGGAAAAACCGCTCACTTTGGAGGAGGCGGAAAGAGAATACGGCGGGCAGTTGGTCGGCTATGCCAAGGCGCTAAATGTCCGGCCTGTCCGGCAAGCCGAACACAATCGGGTTTTGCCGATAAAAATCGGCATCTACTGTCCGCAAAATTGCGCTTGGTTTGCCTGGGACTATGATGTCAAAAGCGAAACGATTCGGCGGCTGCCGGATTCGGCGTAACCTCTTTGGTGCTACTTCTTCGGCGTAACTTCTTTGGTGTAATTTCTTCGGCATAACCTCCCCGGCATCACTTCTTCGGCATCACTTCTGCGTAGAATAACTTTCATAGAATAACAAAACCACTCGCAATGACTATTATTAAATGACGATTGAATCATTAATCGCAACCTACAAGGATCCTTACCTGCAAACCGATTACGCAAGTTTGGGCTGCTTTCAAACAGATTCCGCGGACCCGACACGGGTGCATATCCGGCTGCCCTATCCGGCTGCCGCCGTGCAGGATCAAATCCGGCGCGAACTTTGCGAGCATCTGCAAGCCGGCGGAATTGCCAACCCGCAAGTCATCACGGAGCAGCGGATCCCCAGGCTCAACCCGCTGCCGGAAACGGCGGACATGGGCGGGGTAAAAAATATCATCGCGGTGGCATCGGGCAAGGGCGGTGTTGGCAAGTCCACCCTGTCCGTTTCCTTGGCGTTGGGACTGAAAGAAATGGGCGCCAAAACCGGCCTGCTGGATGCGGACATCTACGGACCCAGTCAAGGGTATCTGCTCGGTGCCAAACCCGACAAAGCAAAAATAGCGCAAAACAAAAAATTACTGCCGCAGCGACTGCATGGTCTGGATACTATGTCTCTTGCTTATTTGATGGACGAGGATCAGACGCCCGCCATCTGGCGCGGCAGTATGGCATCCCGGGTGCTGCAGCAACTGCTGCTGATGACCGACTGGAAAGAATTGGATTACCTCGTCATAGACCTGCCACCCGGAACCGGCGACATTCAACTGACACTCTGCCAACGCATTTCTTTGAGCGGTGCCATCATCGTCACCACACCGCACGATCTGGCACTGATGGGTGCCGCCAAAGGAATTGCAATGTTCCGCAAGTTGTATGTGCCGTTGATCGGGATGATTGAAAATATGAGTCATATGCGATGCGCATCTTGCAACACTCTGTTATATCCTTTTGGCAAGGGCGGTGCGGCCCGACTTGCCGCCAAGACAAAGGTTCCGCTGATCGGCGAATTGCCCCTGACGGATATGACGGCCGGCAACAAAGAAATCTCACATCTTTTGGCAAAAAGTGCCGTCACCGCTTTGAGCCGTCTCGGGATGAGAAAACCGCCGACTATTCGCGTGCTGGACGATTAATTCTCTCATAAAATAAAACGCGAGCATAACAATTAAATGACGATTAAATAACGATTAAATGACAATTAAATCAGACAAGTGGATTGAGCGACAGGTGCGCGCGCATCGGATGATAGAACCTTTTGAAAACAAGCAGGTGCGTCGCCACAACCGACAACCGGTGATCTCTTACGGTCTTTCAAGTTACGGCTACGATGTCCGCTGTGCGAAAGAGTTTAAAATTTTTACCAACATCAATGCGTCTATGGTGGACCCAAAGAAGTTTGACCCGAAGAGTTTTGTTGACCGCTCGGGCGATTACTGTGTGATCCCGCCCAACTCGTTTGCTTTGGCACGCACGGTGGAATATATGCGTATTCCGTCCGATGTTCTTGTCATCTGCGTGGGAAAATCTACCTATGCCCGATGCGGTATTGTTGTCAATGTGACTCCTCTGGAACCGGAATGGGAAGGAAACATCACCCTGGAGTTTTCAAATACCACAAACCTGCCCGCCAAGATCTATGCGGGCGAAGGGGTGGCGCAACTTTTGTTCTTTCAATCGGACGAGCCATGTGAGGTCACCTATAAACGGCGCAAAGGCAAGTATCAAGGGCAAACGGAAGTTACGCCGCCCAAGCCTTAAATCAAAAAACGCTTCTTAGTTATTAGTTAAAGGAAGAGATAACAACAAAGCGGGGTGCGGTTAAGTCCCCAAAGCATTAAGCCCCCCGCTTTTCAAAGTCTATGCGCGGGTCTATCAGCGTGTAGGTGAAATCGCTGACGAGTTTAAGGATCAAACCGAGCAGAGTGAAAATATACAAGGTTGCGAAGATCACCGGATAGTCGCGATTAACAACCGCTTCAAATCCCAGCAAGCCCAAGCCGTTGAGCGAGAAGATGATTTCCACCAACAGAGAGCCGGTGAAAAAAATTCCCACCAGAACAGCCGGGGCGGAAGCGATGACAAGCAGCATCGCATTACGAAACACATGACCCAACAGAACGCGGCTGCGGGTTAATCCTTTGGCTCTGGCGGTATAAACATACTGCTTGTGAATTTCTTCCAAAAAGGAATTTTTGGTGAGCATCGTCAGGGCAACAAAACCGCCGATGACCAAAGTTAAAGTTGGCAAGGCGATATGGTGAAAGTAGTCGCCTATCTTACCCCAAAAACCGAGAGATTCAAAGTTTTCCGAAACCAGACCGCCCAAAGGAAATACCTGCCAGAAACTGCCACCGGCAAGCAGAACAAGTAACAGAATAGCGAACAAAAAAGACGGTATCGCATAGCCGATGATAATCAGAAAACTGCTCCAAACATCAAAAGCCGAGCCGTTGTAAACCGCCTTCATAATACCCATGAACACGGACACAAAATAAATAATCAGAGTGGACCAAAGCCCCAACGAAACGGAAACAGGCATTGCTTCGGCGATGAGACTGAGAACACTGCGCCCTTTGTAAAAACTTTCGCCAAAATCAAAAAGAATGTAACTTTTTACCATCAACAAGAATCTTTGCAGCGGCGGCTTATCAAAACCAAACTGCTTTCTCAGTTCTTCAATCAAAGCCGGATCCATTCCTCTGGCACCAATATAACCGCCCTGTTCGGCGGCACCGTCGGAAGTCGCCCCGATCACCTCGGTCGCTTCCCCCGTAACTCTGCCAACCGAGTTCGCGTTCAGGTTTTGCATCTTGGCGGCAATCTGCTCAATCGGTCCGCCCGGTGCGGATTGCACCAGAATAAAATTAACTGCCATGATCCCCAGTAATGTCGGAATGACAAACAGGAGACGGCGGATGATGTAAGAAGCCAACTTAGTTTACCCGGTGATTATTGATTGATACGGGTATCTTTATTTTTTGTCATTATTCTTATTTGTTCTTACTTGTTTTTTGGCTTGTTCTTCTTGCCGGTTTCTTTATCCGCCTCTTTCACCCACCAGGTATCTGTCTGAACACCGCTCAGGGGAATCTTGGCGGGAGTTCCAAACTTGTCCCAATAAGCAACTCTGTCCGCGGATATGTGCCATTGTGGGATCACATAAAAACCCCATAAAAGAACCCTGTCCAGGGCGCGTGTCCAACTGACAAGGTCTTTTCTTGTCTGTGCCAGAATTAACTTTTCAACCAATTCATCCGCTACCGGATCCTTGATGCCGGCAAGGTTTCTGCTACCCGGGCGCACTGCGGACGCACTGCTCCAAAAGTCGCGCTGCTCGTTTCCCGGTGATTCGGATTGAGCGAATGTAAAGACCACCATATCAAAGTCAAATTCTTGCAGTCGCTTGATGTATTGACTCGTATCCACAAGGCGCATTCTGGCATCTATGCCGAGTCGTTCAAGATTTTGAACGAAGGGATTGACAATGCGTTCAAAACCCTTCTGCACCAAAAGGATTTCAATTTTCATCTGTTTGCCTGCTTTTATCAGTTTGCCATCCTTTAATTGCCAACCGGCTTCGGCAAGAATTTTCAAGGCGGTCCGCAGATTGGAACGGGAAATACCCTTGCCGTTGCTGCGGACAGCCGGCGGCGGCTGCGTAAACAACCGGGACGGTAACTGATCGCGATAGGCATTCAAGATACTCAGCTCGTCCCCGGTCGGCAGGCCGCGTGCCGCCAACTCGCTGTTGGAAAAGAAACTGTCGGATCTGGTGTAACTGCTATGAAACAGATTTTTGTTTGTCCATTCAAAATTAAAAGCATAATTGAGGGCCTCGCGCACGCGCGGCGAGGCGAACATCGGTTGCCTGGTGTTAAACACAAAGGCTTGCATTCCCTGATTGCGTTGATGCGGAAATTCTTTTGCGATGACCTTGCCGTTCTTAACCGCCGGAAAGTTGTACCCGGTTTTCCAACGATTGGCTTGGTTTTCCACTTTGACATCTATCTTGCCGGCCTTGAAGGCTTCGTGAACGATTGACAGATCGCGGTAGTAAACATAGCGCATCTCATCAAAATTATGTCTTCCTTTGTTAACCGGCAGGTCTTTCCCCCAATAGTCCGGGTTGCGTTTGTAAGTGAGGCTCCTTCCCGGATTGCGTTCGGCAAGCCGGTAGGGGCCCGAACCAATCGGGATGTCCAAACTGACTTTGGTAAAATCCTTGCCCTTCCAGTAGTGTTTTGGCAAGACCATCAACTGCCCGAGTATGAGCGGCAACTCCTTGTTCTCGCCGTTGGCAAGATAAAACACCACTCGATCTTTGCCGACAGCACGCACCGACTTCACATCCGCATAGTAAGAACGATAAAGAGGCGAACCATCCTTAATGAGTAGGTTAAAAGTAAAAACCACATCTTCGGCGGTTACCGGCTTACCGTCACTGAACTTGGCATTTTCTTGCAAGTTAAAAGTGACGATCGGGTTGCGCGCACCCGACGGCGACACTCGGATCGTTTTCGCCAGGAGTCCGTATTCGCCGAATGCCTCGTTTTGCCCTTTTTCCATCAGAGTGTCATAGATCAGCCCCAGACCGGCGGCAGAGTTTCCCGGGAGGATGAAAGGATTCAAACTGTCATAGGTGCCAAAACTTCCTTGGGTCATCACACCGCCTTTGGGAGCATTCGGATTGACATAATCAAAATGCTTAAAATCTTGCGGGTAGCGCGGTGCCCCGTAGATGGAAAGTCCGTGCTGTCCGGACTGCTCGGCGGCAAGGCCGATGGTCACAGAAGCGGGTAAAGTTAAAACAAGGATGATTAAAGGCGCGAACACCCGGCGAGTTGTGTAAAGAAAAAGTTGTTTCATAGAAAAATATTGAAAAAGTATTGAAAAAATATCGGGGAAATAAAAAAGTTAATTAAATTGCATTAAAGCATTAAAGATCAGTGACATCCACATACAGTTTTATGTGCTGCCCGGGGTAAATATCGGCTTCCCCCACTCCGTTTGGATTCCATTGCTTTAATTCGTTCAGACCCACCCCAAACTTACGGGCGATGTCGTAAAGAGAGTCGTCCAGCCGCACCCGATAGTAAACCAGTCTCATTACTTCCCGGTCGTAATCTGCCGCAAGGTTGAGTGCCGGTTCATAGATATTTGACGGTGCGGCAATTAAAATATTCTGATCCGGGTAAACCGGGCGAGGATTGCGAATATTGTTCCGCTTATTAATATTGCCACCTGGGATACCGTGAATACCGGGAATACCGGGAACACCGTGAACACGGGAAATTTTCCAAACGCGGTCCCTCTTATTGACTCGGTAATGGGTTGCGGGATGCACATCATGTTTGGCTTTTGAAATATAACGCGGCGGCAAGATGTGAACCCTTGCGCGGTCATCTTCCAAACGCGCATATTGCTCCGCGGTCCGGGGGGGCGGAAGATAGCCTTCTTTTTTCAATTCCGTAACATCATTAAAACGATGAATTTCCGCCGTTGAAATATCAAGTTTGTTACCCATTTCTTGCAGATTGATGCTCTCTGTCAGTTGATAGCCGACCCACTTGGCCCGCGTCCGTTCGTGCAGTTCGGCAAGTGCGGCCCGGGTCTTTTCTTTGGCGGATGCCGGCACCAGAAGGTAATCCTTATGAGGAGAACTGATCATTTGGTTCTGATCGGCATTAAGCATAAAGAACATATCCGGATCCATACCGGTCAACTCCGGTAATTCCGGCAAAAAAATCTGCTCTTTGTTATGAACTTTTACCCAAAAAGGACGATTGGGAACGGGCTTGGGGAAAGAAGAAGAAGAAGAAGAAAAAGAAGAAGAAGCGGAAAAGATTTTAACCAGGGCAATAAAACGCGGGACATATGCCGCGGTTTCTTTGGGTAAATCCAAGCTCCAAAAATCGGCGGGCTGACCGAGAGACCGATTGCGTTTAATTGCGTTATTGACGCGTCCTTCGCCGGCGTTATAGGCGGCCAGGACCAAAGGCCAACTCCGATACCTGTCGTGCAGATAACGCAAATAATTCAAAGAGGCTTTGGTGGATACATCTATGGCACGGCGCTCCGAATACCACCAAGTATTATTAAGACCGAAAGATCGTCCCGTCGCGGATGTGAACTGCCACAGCCCGACCGCGCCGACAGGCGAATATGCATAGGGATCATAACCGCTCTCCAATGCCGGCAGCAGAGCAAACTCCGCAGGCATGTCCCGTTTTTTTAATTCATGATAAATGTAAAACAAAAATAATTCGGCACGCGTATTAATAGAATGCAGATATCCCGGATTGGCTAGCAGTTTCTTTTCTTCCGCCAGAACACGGGGGGTTTCATAATACCGGGCGGCAAAAGAATGATCCCGGGAAATGAGTTTCCACAGATCTTCGTCCGAGACCCGCTCCGCCGGACGATAAGATAATTCGGTGGGCGCACGGGCGCGAAAGGTCTCCGAGGTCGGTGGCGCATCCGCAGGCAAGACAGCGGAACTCGCCGAATTAATCGGCCGGGTTACACTGCGAGCATCCGGCAGCGAAACCAAACCGACGATTAACGCCGCCAAGGCCGCACAAGTGAGTACGTAAGGATGTTTTTGTATTCTATTCATATCGTTATATCATTCGTTACATCATAAATGTACCCGAATATTCATTATAGTTTATGGGACACAGATCACAAGACGCAAAACATCATTTCTGAAACTGCGGAAACTTCTAAAACTGCAGAAAAAACCGGCATTTTACGCGATCTGTGGGTTGCCCGGGTTATCTTTGCCTATTGTGTCGCCCGGCGATCTTGACTTGCCGTCCCACCCCCGCCCGATTGCGAAGTTTAAGTTGTAGAAAAATTGGGGCTGTTAAAATGCACTCTTGGCCGCGCACTCGTCTCTGTTTCACAGATGCTGCATCGCCGCCAAAGCGATCTGTTTGGCCGCCGAGGCAGCCAAACAAGATCTCGGTCTGCTTTAAATTCCGCTTGCTCGCTTTGCCTATTGCCGTTGCTGCTGCTCTTCTGCGCTAACAGGCAGGCAGTTCAGGACGGGGTATTGGTTGGCGGTGCCCAGATCCCAGACACGGACATAAGGGGCGGACAAAGGTGTGGTGCTTGTCCTCTCAGCACCCGTATTGGGATCACACCAGAAGTTGCCCCAGTTGGCATAAATGCTGCCGGAAAAAGTGATCGGGTTTTGCAGTTGGGCGGTGGTCGCCCGGGTGCCACCACCGGAACTCGCAGACTGCCCGGTGGTGTTCCTATCCCAATAGGAATCATTAACGATGCCTAGGGAGGGAGTGCCAATCAGGCCGCTAACTTCCGGAATATTGGATGTAGCTGAAACCGGGCCGGTGGCGGCATAAGAAAAATCAAGTTGAATGGGCTCCCCGAGCCCTATCAGTCCGCCAATACCACTTCCCCCGCCGGTAACCTCTCCGTCGGACGCATAAACAGAGTGAATAGAAATATTATTCCCAAACCCAACCAGCCCACCAACACTACCAAAAAAACCGGATACATCTCCGCCGAATACACCGGCATAGCGAATATCAGCATTATTCCCAGTCCCAGCCAGCCCGCCAACACTGGTCAACCCGGATATATCTACGCCGGATACACCGGCATAGCGAATATCAGCATTATCTCCAACCCCAGCCAGCCCGCCAACAAAGGATCCGGAATTGGCTCCAGATCCGGTAACACTTCCGTCGGACACATAAACAGAGCGAATATCAGCATCCTCCCCCTGCCCAACCAGGCCGCCAACCGAATTGGCCCCGGAAACAGTGACACCGGATACATTCGCATAGAGAATAACCGAACTCTGACCATTCCCAATCAGTCCGCCCAGACCTACCTCTTGCCGGGATAACGAACTCATCACACTGCCAGCCGTAACCGACAGACTCTCATAACGGGCATTCGCACCATAGCCTACCAGTCCGCCCACATGATTGGCACCCCCACTGACACGCACATTTAAGAGATGCAAATTTTGAAGACGACCATTGAACGCGCCAAATAAGCCCACTCCATTGACGGTATCATTCACAGAAATGAACAGGTCGGCAATGCGATAACCCCTGCCGTCAAAAATTCCGGTATAAGGAGTGCAAGCATCCAATGCGGAACAGGAGCCAATCGGCTGCCAGCCGCTGTCACTCGTCCAGGCAGCATTGACCATGCCGTCGGCATAGGAAACCGCATCGCTGAAATTGAGCGAGCGGGTCAGTTCGTAACCGATACAGCCGGAACTCGGACAGCCCGCAGTGCCCACCGCGGTAATATCGTCATTCTCATCATCATCATCCCCATCGCCATTCAGATCGCCGCGCAGTAGGGCTAATTGATCCAAATTGTGAATCTCTATTAAGCCGTCACCGTCATAGTCCAAATCTTCCGCATTCACCACACCATCACCATCAAGATCATTCGGGTCCGGTTCAGTCATTTCTTGTGTTTGAATCGGAGCCGAAGCCGCGGGATCTTGATCCGCATAAAGCACCGTCACTGTGATTTTGTAGGTGGCACGATAAGTTAGACCCGTAATGGTGTACATTGACTGGGCACCGGACGCAAGCAAATCGGCAGAATCAAGTTCTCTTGTACCGCTATCGGTATCATCGCCAACATTGACCCAAGCAATATTGAACCCGGTGATACTCTCCCGGTCCGGATTGGTCCAACTCACGGTAATGTTATTCCCGCTGGCCATGGCGTTGATATTGGAAACAGCCGCAGGATCGAGAGGAACAACGGGGTTATCCGGATCCATCCCGGTCATGGCTGGAGGAACGGAAGTCGGATCCGAAGCCACGGGATCTTGATCCGCATAAAGCACCGTCACTGTGATGCGATAGGTGGCAGCATAGTCCAGATTCGTAATCTTGTGTGTATTATCAGCACCCGCCGCAACATTCGTTTGAGAAGCATTAAGTGCTATTTCGCCGCCATCGGCATCATCGCCAACATTGATCCAAGTAATATTGAACCCGGTGATATTCGCCTGATCCGGATTGGTCCAACGCACGGTAATATTATTCCCACTGACCGTGGTTCGGACCTTGGAAACAGCCGCAGGATCGGGAGGAATGGTGACAGGAGGAGTACCGCCACCGCCGCCACCGCCGGCACAGCCGGCAAGAAGCAAAGCAAAGCCCAGCATGCCCGTCAGCAGAACGGTATGTATGTATGAACGAGATTGTCGCGGCGTCCGCCGCAAAACATTATATTTAAGAGCGGCCATTAGCGGCAATAGAACCCGCCCGCCAAACGACATCTCGGTATTAAAAGTAGTATTAAGGCCCCGGGTGAATGCCGGGTATGCCGGGCGGTCGGCTGTTGTTTTTGCCGACCGAACCGATAAAAAGTTAAATTTACTAAGCATGTTTTATTTAAGAATTGTAGAAATTAATAAAAAAGTTTTATACGATTATTATAACATGTGAACTCAAGTAATTAGTGTATGTGTATGATCCCACCCATTTCCGGACTTTTTTTGTTTTTGCAAAAACTGGATTGGCGAGAGTTGTTTGTGAGCATAATGTCGGAAAAACCGGCACTCTGTGCTATTTTTAGGTTACCCATTATGTCGCCGCGCGGACCTGGTATTCCAATTTTTTCGTTACAAGTTCGGCACCGAGCAGTTCCGCCAGGTCTTCCAAAGCGGGGCCGTTTTCTTTGCCGCTCAACGCCAACCGCAACGGGATAAAAAGAGACTTGCCGCGCTTACCGGAAACCTTTGCCAGAATCTGCGTCGTTTTACGCCAGTCTTGTTCTTCGTCAAAGACCCGGCATGCCAAAGACCAAAACTCGCGATCCGCCGCGGCGGAAACCGGTGTACATGCCCCGTAAAGAGATTCCGCCCAGTCTTTTGCTTCGGCCGGCAACAAGATGTTGGGGCTGATGATACGGGCAAACTCTGTTTCCTTGCCAGCTGGGATCTTGGCGAGTCGATCGACTTGCATCCACGCATACAGCTCCGCGGGGTGCATCGCTGCCAATGCCCGTCTTTGCCAGTGCGCCAACTGATGCATATCAAATCGTGCCGCCGAGCGAGTCAGTTTTTGAGGATCAAAACGGCGTGCCAGGTCCTCCAATGAGAATAATTCTTGTTCCGCGTAAACGCAACCCAATCGTGCCAAGTAGTTCACCAACGCACCCGGCAAGTAGCCTTCGTCAAGTAGTTCGCGAATTGCCCGGCTGCCGTTTCGCTTTGAAAGCGGAGCACCGTCGTCGCCCAGTATTAACGAAATATGAGCATAATCCGGGGCGGACATGCCGAGTGATTTCAGCACAAGAATTTGACGCGGAGTATTGGTCAGATGATCCTCGCCGCGAATCACCAAAGTGATGCCGGTCATGGCGTCGTCAACCGCATTGGCGAACATAAAAGAAGGACTGCCGTCGCTTCGCCGAATAATAAAGTCCCCCAGATGCTCGGTTGAGAAAGTCTGCGGACCGCGCACGATATCCGTGAACTCCGTTTTTGCCGATGCCGGCAGCCGCAATCGCAGGGCCGCCGACTCGCCCGCGTTGCGTCTGCGGGCAACTTCGCCCTTAGTTAGCGCGCGACAAACACCGTTATAGCGCGGCGGCTCGCCGGCTGCCAGTTGGCTTTTACGCAACAATCGCAAACTGTCTTCGGAACAAAAACAATGATATGCTTTGTCTTGTTCCAAAAGTTTGTTGTAATGGGCGGCATAAATTGCGCCGCGTCGGGACTGCCGGTCGTATTTTTCGCCGCCTGCGGTTCGTTCCCAATTTATACCGAGTTCCCGCAAATCGTCGACAATGTTTTGAATATGCTCTTCCGTGGAAGCCGCCGCATCTGTGTCCTCAATGCGCAAAAGAAACTGACCCTGTTTATGGCGGGCAAACAGGTAATTAAACAACGCGGTGCGAACATTACCCGGATGCATCAAACCGCTCGGGCTGGGCGCGAAACGAGTTTTCATCTCAAATCCGTCCAACCCGTCAAACCCGAAGCGAAACGAATGGTCATTGGTTTTCCGACAGGGTCGGAATGGTTACCCGTGATTTTTAATAATACGCGTTGGTGCGATCGCTGTGGTCCGTCGCATCGCGGATACCGCGCAGCCCTTGCACCTTCTCAAGCAGTGTCTTTTCCACTCCTTGCTTCAGAGTGACATCGATCATCCCGCACCCCTGGCAGCCGCCGCCAAACCGAAGAACCGCTATCGTTTCCTTTTCCTCCATTGCCGCCAAACTGACCATGCCGCCGTGAGATGCCAGTGCCGGATTGATTTCCGTATAAAGAACATAGTTGACCCTGTCGCCCATCGGGCTGTTTTCGTCAATATGCATCATTTTGGAATTGGGCGCGCGGATTGTTAACTGACCGCCAAACTCGTCTTTGTTGAAATCTATGAATGCTTCATGCAAGTAGTCAATACTTGTCTTTTCTATGAAAAAGTCAAACGGGATCTCTTCAAGCAGCACATCGTCCTCCTCCTCGTCGCCCGCCGGGCAATAAGCCAGGCAAGTTTCCGCATGCGGCGTCCCGGCCTGAGTGATGAACACACGCACACCTGTCTTTTCTTCTTTCTTTGACAAGAGGTCTGCCAAGTAGTCCCGCGCCGCATCGGTCACAGTAATGTGTCCCGGGGGAATGGTTTCTTTTTTGTTCCCTTTGTTCTCTTTGTTCCCTTTATTCATAAAGTCATTTTATCACAGAGCTGTAACGGCGGAAACTTTGAAAATTTACCGATTAGTGATCATACTCCGGTTCAAGTGCTGCCGGTAATGCATATCAAGGGGAGCGAACTTCGCCCGGGTTGCGAACACATGTCAGGGTGGGATAGGCATCGCTGTCGCCGAGATCCCAAGCACGATAAGCAGCCGTCGTCCGGGCGGTGTCATCGTCCGTGTTCGTGAATAAGCCGTCGGTCGGGTCACACCAAAAATTCGCCCAGTCGGCATAGATACCGCCCGAGAACTCGGTCGGTCTCTTTAACTCGTCTCCAGTCTTGCCTTCGCCACCCTCACCGGCACTGACATCTTGCCCGGTCACCTCCCGGTCCCAGTAAGAAGAATAAACTTGCACCGGGCGCGCGTCGCCTGTCTGTGTGCCCACCAAACCGCCGACATCCATCTGACCGCTTAAAGGACCGAGGGCGGCATAAGATGAATGGATGTCCACATTATTCAAGACCGCACCGACAAGACCGCCCACGAAACTGTTTGCCCGAACAGGACCGCCCAGCGCATAGGAAGCCTTGATGCGGACACCATTGGCTTCTCCCACCAAACCGCCAACGCTCCGGTTTGCCCCAATCAGACGGTCCACTCGGGCGAATGAACCGAATAAGCGGGTATTGATCGCATCCCCCACCAGCCCGCCTATTTTATTTTCCCCCCGTAGCGAAATCCCTCGGGCGAACGATGAAATAAGGCTGATATCAGAAGAATAACCCGCAATACCACCCAGCCGACTGCCGCCGGTCAAACTAACATTCGCGACATAGGATGCTATCACAAAAGATTCCTTAAAAGTGAAATGCATTCCTTCTTCATAACCGCCCACCAGCCCGCCAATGTCTGCCTGACCCGATAAGTTCGCATTGGATACATAAGAGTTGTTAATAAAAATCGCACCATCGCCAAACAGACCGCCCACCTTCTCTCGTCCGACGATGACACCGTCGGAGAATGAAACAGCATTAGAGCGCGAAAAGAAACCGAACCCCGCCAGCCCGCCGACTCTTTGCGCCAGCGGACTCAGCACAGTCCCGCCCCGCACCGCAACATTAAAAAGACGCAGACCGCGTGCATGACCGGCCAGAATACCGACATGGCGACTACCGCCAAAAATACTTGCATTTGTTATTTTAAGATTTCTGACAAGACCGCCGTTCGGAGGAACCTCTTGCAAGTTCAATACGCCACTCTGCAGGCTATCACCAATGGCGGCAAACAGACCCACCCACAGACTTTCATCCGAGGCATTCAGATACAAGTTGGAAATACTGTGATGATTCCCTTCAAAAACCCCATCATAAAAAGGACAAGAATCTGAGCCGGCGCAGCTTCCCGTCCGGTCTATCGCGCCGATTGGGGTCCAGCCGCGACCATCGCTTCCCGTCCTCGTCCAAAGAGGGATGTTGTTGAGCGGATCCGCGTAAGAAGACGGCTCATCAAAGTTCAGCGAGCGTGCCAATTCGTAACCGAAGCAGCCTCCGACCCCGACCGGGCAGCCCGCGGAACGATTCTCACCGACATCCGGGAGATTGCCATCGTCCTCACCGTCCGCATTCAAGTCGTCGCGCAGGGCGGCAAGGTCCTCCAAAAAGTGAATTTCTATCAAGCCATCGCCGTCGCGATCATGGTCCGCTGTGTCCTCAATGCCGTCATTGTCATCGTCCGGATCGCAGGCATCACCGCCGTCATTCGCTCCATCCGTATTCGTCTGCCCCGGGTTACTTACAAACTGGCAGTTATCCGCAAGGTCATCCAAGCCGTCATTGTCATCGTCCGGGTCGCAGGCATCGCCGCCGTCCGCGGCACCATCCGTATTGGTTTGATTCGCATTCGCCACCAACGGACAATTGTCCGCCCTTGTGGTCCTGTTTGCTTCGTCCGGAAAACCGTCATCGTCATCGTCCGGGTCTTCTGTCAAGTCTGTCGTGCAATTGGCCACCAGCTGATCCGGCCTGCCATCGCCATCCGTATCCACACTCGCACAAGGATCCAAAGAAAATACATCCGTTACATCTTCCACACCATCATTGTCATCGTCCGGATCGCAGGCATCGCCGCCGTCCGCGGCACCATCCGTATTGGTTTGATTCGTATTCGCAACCAGCGGGCAATTGTCCGCAACATCCTCAAAACCGTCATTGTCATCGTCCGGATCACATAAGTCGCCCAAGGCATCGCTGTCATGATTCGCCTGGTCGGGATTAGCCGTAAACTGGCAGTTGTCCGCCCTTGTGGTCCTGTTTGCTTCGTCCGGAAAACCGTCATCGTCATCGTCCGGGTCTTCTGTCAAGTCTGTCGTGCAATTGGCCACCAGCTGATCCGGCCTGCCATCGCCATCCGTATCCACACTCGCACAAGGATCCAAAGAAAATACATCCGTTACATCTTCCACACCATCATTGTCATCGTCCGGATCGCAGGCATCGCCGCCGTCCGCGGCACCATCCGTATTGGTTTGATTCGTATTCGCAACCAGCCGGCAATTGTCCGCAACATCCTTAAAACCGTCATCGTCATCGTCCGGATCGCAGGCATCACCGCCGTCCGCGGCCCCGTCCGTATTGGTTTGATTCGTATTCGCAACCAGCGGGCAATTGTCCGCGGCATCATCAAAACCGTCATCGTCACCGTCCGCATCAATAAACACTCTGTCCGTATTAAAAGGATACCTCGCCCCGTTTGTTGAAACCAAAATCACTCGCACGCGATAAAAACCGGATTCGCTCAAATTTTCAATCAAGTATGTGGATTCTCCCCGAGACGGTGTCTGGTCATCCTTAATGAAATATCTCTCCCCACCCCCTTCTTTCTGCAAAGTGATATTGAAGTATGCAATTTCGCCGGGCGGGTTTTTCCAATTCAGTACAAGTGTTCGATTGATCCGATCAAGTGTTAAGTGATCCACCGGAGAATCGGCAGGGTGTCTTTGATATGTTTCATCGTCATGCAAACTGCAACGCAAAGCCGGATACTGGTAGCTATTGCCAAGATCCCAAGCAAGATTGTCAGCGGTTGCAAGAGGATGCTCGCTGTCGGAAGTAAAAAAATGCTTGGTTGGGTCGCACCAAAACGGTTTCCAATTTTTGTAAATACCCTTCAAAACAACCTCTTGTCGCATTCTTTGGCCACCCATGCGTTGTCCGCCGCCCGGACTTTCGGCAAGACGCGTCATTTGACCATCCCAATAAGAAAAATTGATCCTTGCCAATTGCCGGCCGCCGTTTGTCACAGAACCGATCAACCCGCCGCTGTCGCTCGCTGCGTAGATCGGTCCGATTGCCGCATAAGATGCTGTGACAGTGGTGTTAAATCCGCTGCCAACCAAACCGCCGACCCGTGCATTACCGGTGATACGTCCGCCGACCGCATATGAAGCGGCTATTTGTGCGGATTGTCCTCTGCCGATTAGGCCGCCTATGTTATCGTCATCCCCTATAAGATAATCCGCACTGACAAACGAAGCGGCAATCTCTGTGCCTGAGCCGCCCCCCACAAGACCGCCAAGATTTTCTTTCCCCCGAACGGAAACACCTTCAACATAGGCCATAGAAATTTTTGCGTCGTCACCGTACCCCATCAAACCCGCCACCGAGCGATTGCCGGTCATCTCCACTCCGGCCAACCAAACGGAAGTTACCGTAGCATGGTCGCCTTTGCCGATCAGACCGCCGACATCCGCCGCCGACATACCCGAAACCCGAATACGCGCGACAGTAACATTTTCAATCAGAATGCCGGAAGCAAAACCCGCCAAAGTTCCCACATAACGATTCCCGCCATGCACAGTGATATTCTCCATGTTGAAGTTAATCACAGTACCATTCATTGCGGCAAACAAACCAACGCCCGAAATCTCCGCGGAAGCATTGATGAAAAGATTGGAAAGGGTGTGACCGTTTCCATTAAAAATCCCGCTATAAGCATCACACAGGTGGTCGGAACAAGATCCGAGCGGTCGCCAACTGCCTTTGCTGCCGCCCGGGACATTTGTCCAAAGATTCATATTGATTGCCGGATGCGAATAAGAATCGGCATCGGCAAAGTCCAAAGAACGGTTTAACTCGTAACCAACGCAACCGCTGTTGGGGCAACTGCCGATTCTGGCCGCATAGAGGTTGGAATCATCATTGTCGTCCTTGCCGTCTCCGTCAAGATCTTTATGCAGACAGGCAAGTTCTTCCAGAGTTTGTATCTCTATCAACCCGTCTTGGTCCGTATCCAGAGCACGCACCAGATCCCCGTTTCCTCCTCTCGCCAAGCCTTGGGTGACTTGTCCTTGCGTGCAAGAAACAAGTATCAAAATAAAACTCCAAAAGCCGAACCGCACTATCAAAGGATAACACTTGGTCGCGAAAGATCCCGCAATAAAACTACAGGTTAAGGGCACAGGAAACATCAAAAACAAGTCGCATCGCAGATAGCGAAGATGGCCAAGATGGTCAAGGCGGCAAAAGATCGGTTTTCCGGAGCCTTGCCAATCATTAAAAAAAGAGGGGGTGGCGGATTTAAAAGGATATGACGCCAGACCACCAATAATCCTAATGAGTTACCGGTCATTGACAATGACAATTTAAGTATCACAACAAAGCTGCCATGCCATAACAGAGTGTTTTTTACCATAGCGGTTTTTCAACTTACTTATGTTAATTTTAACACAAATATCACCAAATAGAGTAAAAAATATCTTTTTAAGTTTTGCCCGTTGAGAGCAAAACTTCCGTAAGATTCTGAATAACCGATCTGTCTTTGCGCAGATCCTATCTCATAGGATCAAAAAATTCCGGGAATATGACAATGAAAAAATGACTGTTTAGTGCGACGCGATGCGGCCCGATATTCAACAAAAGGGTGTCGGGGGCGCCGCAACAGTACCAAAACAACGCCAAAAGTTTCTCAAAGAGTGTTGAGGAGAACCGGGCGAAATAAAATGCCCGGCGGTTGAACAGACTGCTCGAGTGCCCGGCGTTAACAGCCGTGCAATGCCAACAGATGTTGCATCCGCTTCACCGCCAGCGGCGGGGCCGCAAGCAGTCCGGCACGATCCGCATAACAAAACAATCTTGCGTAATGACGGATACTGCGCATGGCTTGGATACCCGCGGGCATAATGAAATGCGCTTGGTTGCCGTTAAGCCATGCGAGAAAACCAATACCTGCCTTGTAGAATTGCGTGGGGGTGGCAAACAGTTCCCGTGCCAGATCCAGGGTGGATTCCATCAGCCGATCGTATTCTTCTTTCTCTGCCGACGCCAGTGCCTCCAACGCCAAAGAGGCGGCGGGCGCGATGGCGGAAAAAACGCCCAACAGGGCATCGGAATACCCGGTGGCATCTCCTTTAATTAAAGAAGGATAATTAAAGTCGTCGCCGGTAAAAAGGCGCACCCCCGCCGGCAGGCGGGAACGCAGCCGAACTTCCAGTTCTTCGTCCAGCAGAGAAATCTTAATGCCCGCCACCTTGGCGCGATGTTCGGCAATAATTTCCGTAACACTATCCAATGCTTGTTCCAAATCCGTATTGGCACTCCAATAATTTTTCAATCGGGCATCAAAGACCTCGCCCAGCCAATGCAAAATGACGGGCGCGGAAACTCGGCGGAGAACACCGTCATAGACAAAACGGTAATCCGCCGCGGTCCGGGCGGTGCGGGCCAGGGCCTGGCTTGCCATCAGGACACAGCTGCCGCCGGCATCTTCCACAAAGTCCGTCTGATGCAAGTAGGCGGCGATGATATCCTGTTTGCTGTGTTCGGTGTCGGCGGGCAAATGATCCGTCCCCGCACCGCAAACCACAGACGGCGGCGACTTAACCGCTTTTGCTTCCTTAATCGTGCGGCTGATTAATTCTTTTGCGAGTTCCCAGTTCAAGCCCATCCCTCTTTGAGAAGTATCCATAGCCTCGGCAATGCCAAACCCGAGAGACCACAAATAACGGCGAAACGACAGGGTGGCGTCCCAATCCGGCAGGAGTTTGTCGTAAGAGGGACTTCGGGTAGCAAGCGGCCGAATAATTAAGTGCGGTGCGGCATACACAAGACGATTAAACTTTACGGTCGGCGGGCGAATCGGCAAGGGTTCTCCTTTAAGAGTGTATTGGGTCATGCGGACTTCGGCGGCGTCTTGCTGCCGGGAGGCCGGGGAAAGAGGCTGCGAAAGAGGCTGCGAAAGAGGCTGCGAAAGAGGCTGCGAAAGGGGCAGGGAAATAGACAGAGACATTACGCAGAGGCGGGCGGCAAAGGCGAATTGCCAAGCACGAGATCCGCGCCCTTTTCGGCAATCATAATAGTCGGGGCGTTGGTATTGGAGGATATGACGGCAGGCATCACCGAAGCGTCTATGACTCGCAAGCCCTCCACCCCCTTGACTTTTAAGTCGGGGGTCACCGCGCTGCGCTCATCCGCGGGCGCGCCCATACGACAGGTCCCCACAGGATGATAATCCGTTTTGGCGGTTGCGGCCGCATAAGCACGCAGGTCCTTGTCGGATGTGATACGATCGCCCGGCTGGGCTTCTCTTCTTATATAGGGACGGAATGCGGATTGCCGCATAATTTCGCGCGCCAAACGAAACCCCTTGATGGATATGCCAACATCGTATTCGTCTCCCCAGTAGTTCGGGTCTATCAAAGGCGGGGCAACCGCATCGGCGGATGTCAGCCGGACAGAACCGCGCGAACGGGGGCGGACAAATGCCGAATTAAGCGTCACGCCGTTGCGTATCTTTTCCAAGCCGTGCTCCAGTCCGGAACCGGGCAGAAAATGCATCTGAATGTCCGGCGATCTGGCGGTTTCGTCCGCCTGCCAGAAGCCGCCGCCGTCGCACAGGTTGGATGCCAAGGGACCCGCACCCGCAACCAGAAATTGAAAAGCCGCAAGCATCATCATATGCGGCGGCTTATACTTGTCAAAACTGTAGTCCCCCTTGCATTCGCTGATACAAAAGAGATCCACATGATCCTGCAGGTTTTCTCCCACGGCCGGCAGATGCACACGCACGGGGATGCCGTGCTTTTTAAGTTCTTCGCCGTTGCCGATGCCGGACAACATCAACAGTTTCGGACTGCCTATGGCACCGCAGCAAAGCAGAATTTCGCGTTCGGCAAATACGGTCATCTTGCGCCGCCCTTGCAGCAAGCTGACCGAACGCGCCCGCCCGCCTTCCGTATTGACAGACACGGCCAGGCAGTTCAGGAGCAGTTTGAGGTTGTTCCGGTGACTGACCGGGCGGTAAAAGCATACGGCGGTGGAACTGCGTTTACCGGCACGGTTGGTTAACTGGTAATAGCCGATACCCGCTTGCGTTTCACCGTTAAAATCATGGTTGTAGGGAATACCCGCCTGTTGCGCCGCCTGCACAAAAACACAGGTCATGGGATGCGGTGTCGGGTCGGAAATCTTAAGCGGACCGCCCTGGGCATGATACCTGTCGGACAATCGCTGGTTGTCCTCGCTTCGCTTAAAGTAAGGCAGAACCTCGCGAAAAGACCAGCCTTCGCATTTTTCGTCCCGCGCCCATTCGTCATAATCTTTTGGGTTGCCGCGCGTATAAACCTGCGCGTTAATGGAAGTACCGCCGCCCAAAACCTTGCCCTGCGGATACCAGATCGCGCGATCATTCATTTGCGGTTGCGGTTTGGTGCTGTATCCCCAGGAATGGCTTGTGCCGGTGAGTTTGGCGAAGCCGGCCGGCATATGAATGTAAGGATGACTGTCATTGCCACCGGCTTCCGCGAGAAGAACTCGGTGATTGACAGAAAGGCGATTGGCAAGAACACAGCCGGCCGCACCGGCACCGAGAATCACATAATCGTATGTATCATTTGTATTGTTTTTCATAACTCACAAATCATTATGCAAAGCCAGCGAGTAATGCCGACATTAAAAAAACGAAAGGGAACGGCATTTTTCATAACTTTTGAATGCTCAGCCCGCCGTCCAGATTGATGATACAGCCTGTGCCGAAAGAAAACTTGCCAAGGGCCAGCGCGGCGGCCGCCTCGCCGATATCTTCGGCTTGACCCCAACGCCGTGCAGGAACCAAACCGGCTTCGATGGAATGGTCGTATTTTGATTTGACGCCGGCTGTCATGTCTGTGGCGATGATGCCCGGGCGAATTTCATATACGGCTATGCCATGGGGTGCCAAGCGTAACGCATACAAGGATGCCGCCATGGACGCGGCCGCTTTGGAAATACAGTAGGCCGCCCGCTCCGGCGAAGCCAGTTGGGCGCTAACCGAAGTAACAAACTGAATATTCAGAAAATGACCCGGTGCCGGGGTGGCAAGCATTTGTTTGGCGACGGCGGCGGCAAGAAAAAAATTGCCGCGCAGATTGACGCCCATCACCGTGTCAAAGTCTGCCGCGCGCATTTCCAACAGGTCGCCGCGCACCGGCTGAGCGATGCCGGCATTAAGAATCAGGGTGCAAACGGGCCCCAACTCTTTTTCTATTTTTACAAGCAATTCGGCGTGACCGCGGATGTCGGCAAGGTCGTTTTGAAAATACCGCAGCCGGCATTTACCTTTCCCGCCTTTTTCTTTAACTTCTTTGGCTTTTTTTTCCAAGTCCGCTGGCAAGGGTTTGACACTTTCCTCGGCGCGCAATCCCGTCAAAGCCAAATCAAAACCGGCACTCGCCAATGAACGGGCAATGCCAAGTCCTATGCCGCGACAACCGCCGGTGATCAGTGCGACAGGCGGATTCATGATCGCAACTCGCGCGCAAGATGCTCGCCGACACGCAGAGCCTGAGCCGCGATTGTGAGAGCGGGGTTGACCGCCGCCGAAGTCGGCAGAAAACTCGCATCAACAACATACAAGTTCGGGTGATCAAAACTGCGACACAAATGATCCAGAGGGTCTTGCCTTGGGTCCTTGCCAAAACGCACTGTCCCGCATTGGTGCGACGGCACCTTGCGATCAAACTTTCGGGTTAACACAAGCGGATAGCCGGCCGCACGCATCACCGCACGCACTTGATCTTCCAGCCGACGATATACTTGCATATTGCTTCTTTTCCATTCCAAGACGATACGATTACCGTCAAGACGCACCCGACTGTCCGGGTGTGGCAGATCCTCGCTCATCAAATACCAATCCACCGAGTAATTTGTTATCAAACGCAGGACAGATTCCGGCACATATGGGAGAGCGGTCTTAAGAATCGGCGGTGTGATTTTACCCAACAACTGGACATTGCCAAGCGGGTGTCCGCCCTTGCCGTCATCAAGATAAAAGTCATTAAAGCCGACAGTTTTTTGATACACCGCCCGATTCCGCCGCCGCGGGTCTATGGCAAGCAACGCGCCTGTGTTGTGGTTCATAAAATATCTGCCGACCGCATCGGAGTGATTCGCCAGTCCGCGGGGATTTTTTGCGTCCGCCGAGCCCAGCAACAAAGATGCCGATTGAACCGCACCCGCGGACAGCACAAAAGTGTTTGCCACAACGCGCAGGTCTTCGCCCTTGCTAACACACTCGGCGGCGACCACTTTCTTACCGCCCTTGTCCGTCAGCAGACGGCGCACGGTGGTTTGGGTGATGAGTTGCGTGTTCTCGTATGCCAGAGCGCGTTTCAGAGGTCCGTTCTGTGCGTCCGTTTTGCCATCACCGGTATTGGGGAAGGCATCCCAAGGAGTTTGTTGATCTTTCAACCATTCGTCAATATCCACGGCCAGCGGCAAGGAAAAAGGATGCAAGCCCAGTTCTTTCAACTCGGCGCGAACTCTTGCGATGTCCGCTTCATCCGGCACGGGCGGCAAGTCGTAAGGTCCGGAACGCGGCGGATCCGTCGGATCCGCACCCGAGGTGCCGCGCACCGAAAATAGTTGCTCGGCATGCGCGTAATAAGATTCCAATTCGTCATAACCAAAGGGCCAGGCGCGTGTGTCGCCGTCCGGATAAGAAATACCGCCAAAGTCTTGTTTTCTGTATCTGAGCATCACCGCACCGTAGAACTTTGAATTACCGCCGACATAATAGTAGTTGCCCGCATTAAATGGTTTGCCGTCCGTGTCATACCAGTCCTCGCTGTTACGAAAATATCCGCGCCGAAAAATGGCACGCGCATCCGCGCACTCCGGGCTATCTTGCAAGTAGTCGCCCCGTTCCAATATAAGGATTTTAGGATTCGTATTCTTGGCGGCAACCCCATATGCCAAAGTCGCCCCGCCTACGCCGGAGCCTATGACGACCAGGTCGGCATGCACTTCTCTCGTCTTCATATTAATAAAATAACAACAACTCTTAACTCGCCGAAAAAATGATTGGGCACGGTCTTCCCGGTTGAGGAGCAACACTTCGCCAGCGGCTGTTCTTCCCGTCCGGGGCCGAATGGAAAAGCACAAACCCGATAGTCTTCCATGCTCGCAAAATATCCAAAATCATTCTTTTATTTTATACGGAACGGATTCAACGCGGTAAAAATTGACGCGTCCGCCCGTTCATATTTTCATCGCTGCCTCTATCTGCCTCGATCCACTTGATCCGTTTGATCTTCCCGACCCCTCGCGATTGGCCGGAACCCGGACAGCTCCTATTTCTTGTTTGAGGAACTTTTAGATCGCATGGTATTCCCGGTAGCGACCCAACCGCACCCTATTTTGAGAGCGAACGATACTGGCGAGGACCTACCCGGCTACACATCAATTGGATGATTGCCGAAGGGCTAAAAAAATACGGTGATGAAGAACCAGCCGGCAACTTACGAACCGCCTGTATCCGCCTCACCAACGAAAAGGGTTTTGCCGAATATTACGATCCTGTGCACGGAACCGCTTGCGGCGGACCGAACTTTTCATGGACAGCGGCTGTGGCACTTTTTTGGCTGACCGATTGAGTTTCTAATCGCGAGCCGGCTGCGCATACATGCATGGTCGGCTGTGTGCTTCCGGCTCTTGGTTTTTCTATTGCTTTGCTAGCCCCGATTCATTTTTTGAATTCACAAATGAATAAATGCCACTTAAAACCGCGTAATTGATTCGCTACGCAGTCTGTTCTTTTAATCTTCTTTGTCCGCCCGAGTTAGAGTTCTTTGTAAGAGAACTCGGATTAAAGAGGATTAAGGTCTCTGCTGTTCAATCCCTTCCGGCGGGCAGTTGAGGAGGGGATAACTGCCTGTATCGCTCGTATCCCATGCCGGCACATAGTCCTCGAAATTCGCCACGGAAGAATCCGGGGCTTCGGTCAGAAATTCACCCGTATTCGGGTTACACCAATAGTTGTCCCAGAATTCGTAAACGTCGCCCCCCGTTCCTACTTGTCCCTCCTTCAGTGTGCTCGTTGATTGGGGTTCACCTACACCGGCGTAGGAGTTTGCCGGAGGATCCGATCTAGATGCACCATGAACGCTAGGTGGAACATTCCAAAGATTCACACCGGTGATTTCTCTATCCCAATAAGAATCAGTGATGTACTCGGAATAATCTGTACCTGGGGGCAAGTCTGTGGTTAAATAAGTATTGTAGCTTCTTTTTGTGGATCCCGTCCCAATAGTATCAGAACGAACCAACCCATACCTCAAATCATTGTCTCTGCCTGGCCCCTTCCGCCAAGCACCGGCTCCTACCAGACCACCCCTCACCGCATCCGGTTCGGAAGTAAACTGATCGGGTGCCGCATAAGAATGACGGATGTGAACATCTTCGGCTAACCCGATAAGCCCACCGTGATATGCACTAATTGACAGACCACCCAGATACAATGAGCCAATATTAATGTTAAGAACCCAGCCATGACGTGTAGTCGTAGTGGCTCTAACTTCTTGATTGCGAGCATAAGAGGCACGGACAATCGTGTCGGCAACCTTGCCGCGTGCCACCCCTATCAGACCGCCGACAATAGCATATCCCCTGACACGGCCGCCGTCCACATAGGAGCCGCTGATAGTGGCACCGTCCGTGTAGCCGACCAACCCGCCAGTATTCAAATTGTAACCGGTCACATTACCGGAAGCATAAGAAGATGTAATCTTTCCTCTTTCGACCGAACTGCCTATCCCCATTCTGCCCACAAGCCCGCCTATGGAATTCGAACCTTTTACATTCCCTGTTGCATACGAATGTCTGACATGGCTGGAAGTTGCGTCGCCGATTAATCCGCCGACAGCACCACTACCGGCGACTTCCACTTCCGCATAGGAATTATATACACGCGAATAAACAATCCATCCGCCCAGGCCGCCTACCCAAAGATCACCTTTAACCTTGCTGCCGGTTACATAAGAATCAGCAATTTTACAACGGCCACAGTCGCCAACTAAACCGCCGACCCGCCTCCCGGTAGAACTAATCGTAACATTCTCTGCTCGAACATTACTAACACTGGCAAAAACCCCCTTGCCGGAGAGAGCACCAAGCGCTTGACTGGCCCCCGTGCCCTTAATGTTGGCATCGGCCAGTGTGAGATTCCTGATTGCCGCACCGCGGCCAGGGATGCCATAATCTGTGACATATCCAAAAAGACCCAGATATGGAATTCTTTCTTTTTCCGTGAAAACAGTAGATGTCCGATTGACAGTAACATTGATATTGGTAACGAAAGTCTGATTGACAAAAAATGTCATATTAGTAGTGGCATTCAACATTTCAACTTCCATCACAGTATCTATCATCCTGACTTCTTCAACAGGGGTCACAGTAATATTAACTACAGTAACGATATTAATGAACAGATTGGCAATCTCATAGCCGCCGCCGTCCAATGTGCTGTAGTAAGGTTCACAGACAACCGGTTCTCCGGTGCAACCAATCGGAACCCAACCGGAACCGTTGGTCCACTCATCCATCTTGGTTGGATCTTTATAGTGATCCGAGTTTTCAAAATCTAAGTCTCCGGTTAACTCATAGCCGGTGCAACTCGACAAGGGACAGCCGGTATCTCCTACGGTTCTTGCGAGACCATCATCATCCTCACCGTCTCCGTTGCGATCATAACTCAGGGTGACCAGTTCGTCAAGGTAAAAAATTTCTATGAGGCCATCGCCATCATCATCCCGATCCTCGGAAATCATTTGAAGTATTGCAGCACAAATGTCATCTAGGCCCTCCCGCTCGGCATCGGCTTTCTTATCGGGAAAACCGTCCCCATCCGTATCCAAATCAAAACGCCCGCAATCGCGGAGCGGGATGGCATCTCTAATATCCGGTAGGCCGTCACCATCTATGTCCAGATCACAGGCATCCGGTATCCCATCCGCATCCCCATCCGCATCCTGCCCGGCACCCGGATTTGGGACCAACGGACAAGAATCCGTTAGATCTTCCACACCGTCACCGTCACTGTCAAGATCTTTCGTCAAGGTAGTATCACAGCCGGGAACCAGAGTGTCAGGATCTCCGTCGCCATCCGTATCAGTGGTCGCACAAGGATCATCGGCAAAATCATCCAAAAAGTCCGGCACGGTGTCACCGTCCATGTTCGGCCCCACAAATCTCTCCACAGGGGCCGCAGGAGGCCCTCTGTCACCACTATCGCCCCTGTAAAGAATTACCACACTGACCCTATATTGATGTTCATTTTCCAAGTTGCCATTTTCGAAATCGGCGGTAGTCAAACTCACACTGCCACGGGGGCCGAAGTCTACCTGTTCGCTCTCTGTTGAGATTGAAATTTTTATAACGGGGGCACGCAAGTCGGTAAGGTCGGTCAGGGTAATAACAAACCCGACGATATCCTCTTCATCGGGATTGGTCCAGCCAACATTTAAGGTATTGCTTGCCGGCACAGCCGTAAGACCTACAACACGGTAATCACGGGAAACCGGATCCGGACCGCCGCCGCCGCCACCGGCACAGGCGGTGAGGCTAATTGCTATAAAGAGAATAGCAAACGCAAGGAACTTGTGAGTAAAAGAAGCAACTAACTTCTTTTGATTGAGATAACTTGTCCAACGGGCGATCATCGTTTTTATCATCGTTTTTATTTTCATCATACTACCTACTACTTATTAATTAAATCACTAAACGAACACAATAGAAATATAAAGTATCTATTACTCCTTATTATACACTGTAAATTCAAGTAACTAGTGCAATACCGTGAAATGCTTCCTTGAATTTTACAAAATTCAAGGAAGCATAAGGAAGCATGAGGAAAGGCCGGCCGAGGTCGCGAGCCGAAAAAAACCGGACACCATGCATGGTAGCAACCGGAGCGTCTTCTTACTCACTCCGGTTGAGCGCAAAACCGGACTCACTTTGAGTGCCTATCTCAAAGACCGCACCAAGGAAACCACCGGTGCCGCGATCGTGAATTTATTTTACCCGTTACGCGCGTAGACGCATACCATCACCTGTGACAACGGGAAAGAGTTCTGCGGGCATCCGCAAGTCGCCTAGCTGTTATGGCCTGTTGCGTCAATATTTTTCCAAGAAGTAACCACTGGAAGCAACCACTGAATGAACAGAGCCGACAGAAACTGCCCCGGGTCATTCACCGACTTAATCAACGACCGCGCAAGCGACTCGGATTTACAACACCCGCCGAAGGCTTCTCAGAAGCGACCGGAGTGGATCCGGAGTGGATTATAATTTAGTAACCGGTGTTGCGCCGGAAGGTTGAATTGACAAACTTAAAAAAACAGGATTGAAAAATATCTGTTCCGTCTCCCATCTCAGATCCCGTATTTCATACTTTGCCTACTCGCCCGCCTGCAAGTTTTTGGGAATTCCGGCTCAAGGCAGAAGAACCTGTACAAGATCGGCAAGGCAGGTAAGAACGGGATAACTGTCCGCATCTTGCAGATTCCATGCCCGCCGACTTGGCCGGGCAAGGGGATGCGCGGGATCTGTTGTCCAAATGCCCGTTTCGGCATCACACCAAAAACCTCCCCAATTCGCGTAGATCCCAACAAAGTTAGTTGGTAATGACAGTTCGCCGGAGGTTTTTGCTCCCGCATCCGCACCGGAACCGACGCCCGCGGTCTCATAATCCCAGTAAGAATCATTAACGGCAAGAGGCATGCCGAACCCGATGCCGTGCACATCTCGTGCCGCCGACAAGCCACGGTTGGCAGCATACGAGGAATGCATCTCGGCAAAGGCTACCAGCCCGCCAATTCCACCGACAGCACTTTCGCCACTGACCCGATTATTGCGCGCATAGGATGCGCTGATATTGGCGTATGATGCGTCGCCGATCAAACCGCCAACTCTTTGGGTTCCGTTAACACTGCCCTCTTCGGCATAAGAAGCCCGTACGGATGCGTATGTGGCATTGCCGATGAGACCGCCGACAGTGTCCGTGCCGTGCACTCTTGCAACAGCGGCATGGGATGCGGTAACCCGGGCATAGGACCCGTCGCCGATGAGGCCACCGACCTGGCGATTGCCGGTTACATTTTGTGCCGATGAAAAAGAAAACTCGACAACAGATTCCGGACCGCCGCCGACCAACCCGCCGACAGCATCATTCCCTGTTACCCGCCCGTTGATTGCGGCGGAATACATAATGGTCGCATTCATCGCGGAGCCCGCCATGCCGCCAACAGAATCGGCAGCGGGACTTAAAACAAAACTGTCCTTAACCAGGATCCGCGTCACGCGCGCACCTCGCGCATCGCCCACAAGGACGCCGACTCTTGCAACCCCGCCATGCAGACGGGCGGATGAGAGGGTCAGATTGCGTATGATGCCGTCGGCCGCACCAAACAGCCCCAATCTGTTAGTTTGAGTCCTTGCTTCGGCAGTTTGGCCGGTTGCGCCGGTTACATTGATGAACAGCCCGGTGATCCTGTGTCCGTTCCCCTCAAACACCCCCGTCCAAGGATTGCAGTTGTCCGCGTCGGAACAGAAGCCAACGGGGACCCAACCCGTACCACCGGTCCAAACGGACTCGTTGGTCGGATTTTCATAAGATTCCGAGTTGCCAAAATCCAATGAGCCTGCCAGTTCATAGCCCAGACAGCCGTCGCCGGGACAACCGGCAATAGCGGATACGCTCAGCCCAGGAAAGTGTCCGTCATCTCTGCCGTCCCCGTTCAGGTCGTCACGCAAGGAGGCAAGGGCTTCCAAAGAGTATATCTCTATGAGTCTGTCATTGTCATCATCATGATCCGCGGTCGGATTGATGCCCGACTCGCAATAAAGAGTGTTTGGAAGCCCGTCCAGATCCGTGTCCTCGTAGGCACAGGCATCCCCGGGGAAGGCATCCTCAATTAAAGCGGTGACACAGCCGATAACCAAAAGATCGGCAAAGCCGTCGCCATCCGTGTCCGAATTGGCACAAGCATCCGCAGGAAACGCATCTTCCGACAATGCGGTGGAACAATTGTCTTGCAGTGCATCCGCATAGCCGTCTCCATCCGTATCCGCAGCCGCACAGGCATCCGCAGGGAAGGCATCCGCAACCAATTCAGTGGAACAATTGCCTTGCACCGCATCCGCATAGCCGTCGCCATCCGTGTCCGAATTGGCACAAGCATCCGCAGGAAACGCATCCGCAGGCAACACAGTCGGGCAATTCTCTCGCAGAGGATCCGGATGACCATCGCCATCCGCATCCGTAGCCGCACAGGCATCCGCAGGGAAGACATCCGCAACCAATTCAGTGGAACAATTGTCTTGCACCGCATCCGCATAGCCGTCACCATCCGTATCCAGACTCGCACAGGCATCCGCAGGAAAGGCATCCGTTTTTAGCGAAGTGATACAATCTTCTTTTAGTGCATCCGGATAGCCGTCACCGTCCGTATCCGTACCGGCACAGGCGTCGGCGGGAAAGGCGTCCGCCACATTGGGCAGGTTGTCATTATCGATATCCGGGTCCGGTCGGAGAGGCGTCAAACATCCTTGTGTAATGTTATCCGGCCTGCCGTCCCTGTCCGCATCCCGACTTGCGCACGGATCAAAAGGCCAGGCATCGCGCCCGGTGGGGACCCCGTCCCGATCCTCGTCCATACAGGTTAGGGCGGGATATTCCGTGGAAGTGCCGAGATCCCAAGCACGGTAGTTGTCCGTGGCAATTGGATCACTTGCATTTGTCGTGAAATAGCCTGTGGCGGGATCGCACCAGAACTGTTGCCATTCGGCATAAATGCTTCCCGCAAAATTGACGGGTTGCTGCAGGTTTTCTGTCGTTCGGGCATGGCTATCCGGCACCAGGTTTGCCGTCCGGTAATCCCAATAGGAATTTGTAATCACAGCCCCGCTCCCGCTGGTTACCTCTCCCAGAAGTCCGCCCCGGTCGTCACCCTCACCGCCAAAAATTCCGGCGGGTGCGGCATACGAAGATGTGACCCGTGCAGCACTTCCAACTCCCGCTAGTCCGCCAATAGCCTTTCTGGTTACGCGCAATGCAACATCGGACACATAGGATGCCGTTATCCGGGATTGACCACCATGACCCATGAGACCTCCCGCCGACGCACTCCCTGAGACACTGCCGCCGGACACATAGGAGGCGATGATACGGCTGCCTCTGGTTGCAAAAGCCGCATTAAAACTAAAACCTCGTACATCCCCCACCAGTCCGCCGGCATTTTCCACATTTGCCCTTATGTCGCTCTCGGCGACATAAGAAAAAACAACGGTAGAATCTACATTACCCAGACCCAACAAGCCGCCGATCCCGCTCGGAGGGGATCCCGCGCTGGCGGAACTTGTGACCCTGCCGTTTCTGAAAGAAGAATAAATGATCTGTGTCCCTTCCCCCCAACCGACAATGCCACCTGCGATAGTCAATGCGGTTATGTTCGTTTGGGTAACAGAGGAAGTGATCAATTCGGAATTACTCCCCACACCTCCGGCTATTCCGCCGACCGCGACTCCCCCACTCACAGAAACATCGGTCACACTGGCATTAACAATTGTTAATCCCTCGCCGCCGCCGAAAACAGAGCCAGTATAAAAAAGAAAACCTCCACTGACCTCTACCTCGCTGTTTTCAATCCGAATGTTTTCAGCCCGAGCCCGCTGTCCGTAACCGGCCAACACGGCAATTCCGTTTGCACCTATTCCATTTGCACCTCCACTTGCCCGAACATTTGCTCTTGTCAGATGCAGGTTACTCAGGGTGCCGCTGACAGCGGCAAAGAGGCCCTGGGCCGGCTGGCCTTGGCGATTAATATACAGGTTGCGAATTTGATACTGGTTGCCGTCAAACTGCCCGGAGAAAACTTGCGAACAACTTGCCGTGGGCACTATCCCATTGAACAACACCGAAGAACAGGAGCCAATAGGCTGCCAGCCCTCGCCTTGTGTCCATGTTTGTTTTTGGGTTGCATTCGCATAAGAGTCATTCGCCAGAAAATCCAACGAGCGCGTCAATTCATAGCCGATGCAGCCATCCTGCGGACAGCCGGCGCTGCCGGCGGCGGTCAGAGAATCATACAAGCCGTCATCCTCACCGTCGCCGTTGAGGTCATCGCGCAGGGTGGCAAGATCTTCCAAAGTAAAAATATCTATCAGTCTGTCGTTGTCGTCATCCACATCCAAAATATCGTTCACCAGATCATTGTCATCATCCGTATCCTCTATTAACGACGTAGTAGCGTTGGTGCAACCTGCCGCCAACTCATTCGGCATGCCGTCCTTGTCCGTATCCGCAGCCGCACAGGCATCATCCGGGAAGGCATCTTGTTTAAGAAGCGTTTGACAATTCGGCAAGATGGCATCCGGACTGCCATCCCCGTCTCTGTCCGCGGAGGCACAGGTGTCGCCGGGAAATGCATCCAAAGGCAGCAATGAAGTATCGCAACCGGGTAAGAAGGCATCCGGAATTCTGTCGTAATCCGCATCTAGGACCGCGCAGGCATCGGTCGGAAAGGCGTCTATTTCCAAAGGTGTGTCGCAGTTATTAAAAAGATCATCGGGAACTCCGTCGCCGTCCGTGTCAACAGCGGCACAGGCATCCGACGGAAAGGCATCCGCTTTTAAGGGAGTCTCGCAGTTATCTCTAATAGTATCCGGCACACCGTCCCCGTCCGTATCCAAGTCGGCACAGGCATCCGTGGGAAAGGCATCCGTTTTTAAGGGAGACTCGCAGTTATCTCTAATAGTATCCGGCACACCGTCCCCGTCCGTATCCAAGTCGGCACAGGCATCAAAATCAAAGTCGTCCGTCAGATCGGGGATATTGTCATTATCGTCGTCGTCATCCAATAGATCAGCAGTCCCGTCACCGTCCGCATTGAGACCCGGCACACTCAACACCGAGGTCACTCTTTGCGAGGAACCGTCTTGCAAAAATACATAAATGATGATGCGGTATAGTTGCCCATTTTCCAAGTCATTAATTACATGTTCGGCCGGAGCAAACGCATCGGTCTGGTTATCTTTGAAGGCGGAACTGCTCGGCTGGCCGAAGATCTGCCGGGCGATTTGAAAACGCGAGATGTTCCGCGGTCCGTTTGTCCAAGTCAGTCGCAAGGTTTGATTCGTCGGAATCACCGTCAGGCCCGAAATCAGTGTCCCGGCAACGGCGGGTTCTGCGATCGGACCGCAAACGAGAGACGGATAGGAATGCATATCGCCAAGATCCCAGCCTACGGACAGGTTCGCATTTGCGTCCGTTGAAAACAATCCAAATTCCGGATCGCACCGGAATCTGTTCCAATGTTCGTAAATGCCGGTAAACTCCGTTTGGTTGTGAAGTTCCGCGGTTGTCTTGGCGGTTGGGTCGCTTGGGCTGCCACCGGGTGGCAGTCCGCTGCGTTCGTAATCCCAATAGGACGCATTAATGAAAACAGATGCCCCTGCACCGGGGACCAGGCTCGCAACAACACCACTGCCGCCGAACATGGCCGGTGCCGCATAAGAAAGCGCAATTTCAGACGAATCTCCTCTGCCAAGTAAGCCGCCGACATACTCGCCGCCCGAAATGGCACCGCCTTCGGCAAAGGAAGCAACTATATTCAAGTCTACTCCGCTGCCGGCCAGACCACCCAACGAATGATTGCCTCTCAACATCGTGCCGGCAGAGGAAGACGAAATAATATCCACATCGTCCCCCTTTCCTATCAAACCGCCGACAGAACGATTGCCCTCAAGCATGTTGTCCGCGGCGGTTGAAAACAAGATCAGACTCCGGGTGCCATTGCCCAGAAGACCACCGACGGAATCGGCGCCGCGCAGCATTGTCTCGCTGACGGCGGAATAAGCGATTTCGCTATTGAGAGCCAAGCCTATCAAGCCACCCGCGGCGGCTGTGCCGCGCAGCACTGCCCTGTCCGTTGCGGAATAGGAAACCTCGGTGTTTATGCCAAAGCCCAACAGACCGCCGACCGCCGACGAGCCATCCATACTTGCATTGAAACTCTCGGCAGAGGACACCAGCATCGCATCACTGTAACCCACCAAACCGCCGACGAATTGATTACCGTTCAAGGAAACATGCCGGGTAGCGGAATTGGAAACAGTCGTATAAAAACCCGAACCGATGAGACCGCCGACATTCGTTTTGCCTGTCACTTTGCCGCGCTCGGCGACAGATGCGGTGATTTCCGAGTTATAGCCATCCCCCAGCAGTGCTCCTACGGACGCACCCTGTGGCGCGCGCATAACATAGTCGTCGACGGTCACTTTGTTTAGACGCAGTCCGTCACCATAGCCGACCAGAATTCCCGTATCACTGTCGCCGCCGAAGACGCGCGCCCGAGACAAGCCAATATTTTGCAAGGTACCGGTTGCGGCGGCAAACAACCCGACGCCGTTTGCCGGGGAACTCGCATTCACAAACAAAGATATTATGCTGTGATTGTTGCCTTCAAACACGCCTTCATAAGCCAGGCAATCATTGTCCGCCCGGCAATAACCTATGGGGGTCCAGCCGTCACCGCGCGTCCAATTGGCAAGATGTTGCGCGTATTCTGAGGCGCGATAAGAATCCGCTTTCGCAAAATCCAAAGAGCGCGTCAGTTCATAGCCGGTACAACCGTTTGGCGGGCAGCCCGCGCGGCCGCCCGGGCTAATGTCCGGGTATCTGCCGTCATCCAACCCGTCGCCGTCCAGGTCATCGCGCAGGGTGGCAAGATCTTCCAATGTATCCAACTCTATGAGACTGTCGTTATCTCTGTCCCGATCTAAGACAAGGGATGTTACACAATTGAAGGTGATGATGTCGTCCGGCAGACCATCGCGGTCCGTATCGCGAAACGCGCAAGGATCCGTCCCATAATCGTCCGATACATCGGGAACACTGTCGTTGTCGTCGTCCGTATCTTCCGTAAGGTTTGTCGTGGTACAAAAAAGTTCGTTCGGCATGCCGTCGCCGTCCGTATCCAGCGACGCGCACTTGTCCAGGATGAACGCGTCCGCAATATCCGGCACACTGTCATTGTCGTCGTCATCGTCGGCTACAAGACGGGTGCCAAGATTGCAGAGAAGTTCGTTTGGCATGCCGTCATTGTCCTGATCCGCAACGGCACAAGGGTCCGTGTCAAACGCATCCGCGACATCCGGCACCCGGTCATTATCGTCATCCGCGTCCGCCACCAGACCGGTTGTTGAAACACATAGCAACTCATCCGGCATGCCGTCGCCGTCCGTGTCCGTAGTCGCACAGGGGTCCCGGGGAAACGCATCCGCGATATCCGGCACACCATCCTCGTCGTCATCCGCGTCCGCCACCAGACCGGTCGTTGAAACACAGAGCAACTCGTCCGGCATGCCGTCGCCGTCCGTGTCCGTGGTCGCGCAAGGGTCGGCGTCAAACGCATCCAAGGAGTCCGGCATGAAATCACCATCCGCATTCGGCCCCGGTCGACGAACAAAGAGCGGTGTCTTACCCGTCGTCCCGTCCGAAAAGACGGTTTCTACGGAAAGAGTGTAATTGAAAGCATTGTTTAAGTTCTCAAAAACATAAACGGCGCGCTGGCCGGCTGCCGTTTGGTTGGTCTTCAAAAGAGAGCGGCCCGCCTCTTCACCGGGTTGCCCATGCTCTCGATGCTCTCCGTACTCTTGATGCTCCGTCAAAGCAATTCTAAAGTGTAAAAATTCTTGGTTTGGATTAGTCCAAGATAATTGCAAACTGCGATTGGCGGGAATTGCCGTGACATTGACTGCGGGCAATCGCTTGGAGCGGACACTCTCACCGCAGTTCAGACGAGGATATTCGGTCTCAACACCCAGGTCCCAGACACGATTGATGTCGGTCGCCAGAACATGATTCGGATCCCTCGTAAAAGCACCCGAACGCGGATCACACCAGGCATTCTTCCAGCCGGCATAGATACCCGTATGGGTTGTTTCACCTTGTAATCTTTCGGTTTCAGTTCCTCGCAAAAAAGTGGCATCGCGCTGAAAAGTCGCTCTGTCTTTATCCCAATAAGCAGCGGCAAAATGGCCGAGATTGGCTCCGGAAAAAGGGAAACTATATCTCCTGTAATTGAATCTGGCTATGGTGGTGTTGAGCCGGAATTCTCCCAAAAGCGAATACGAAATCGAAGCACTTGTGCCTGCCAGAGCGCCGACGAAAGGAAATCTCGTAAATATGTTGTTGGGACCGAAAGTAATGTCGGAACTGCCCGTAATGTTGACACGATCCGCATAAGAATAAGAAAGATCTCCGTCGGATGCGCTCCCCCATATCAGACCGGCAAACCTGGCGCTCGGGCTGACAAGTTCGCTGTTTTCTATGGCAATCATCCGAAAAGAACTTCCGCCGGCCACGCCCGCAAGGATACCCACATTGGATGCTCCCCCGAACACCCGCGCATTGGTGATGCGCAGATTGCTAATCCTTGTATCTGCGACGGCACCAAAAAGCCCCACGCCGACAGTTGCGGAACTCTTGTTAAGAAACAGGTTGTCAATCGTGTAGCCGTTTCCTTGAAAAGATGCCGTATAAGGTCGACAACTAGTGATATGGCGGCAAGAGCCGATAGAACGCCAACCGGAGCCGGTTGTCCAGGCATCTTTGTTGGCAAGGTCCTCGTAATGGTCGTTATTGTTGAAATTCAATGATTTGGCAAGTTCGTAGCCGTTGCAACCGGCGGGGGGACAACCAAGATTATGCTTGGGACCCCGCCCGGTAATTCTGTCGTCGTCCACCCCGTTGCCGTTGAGGTCATCGCGCATATCGGCAAGTTCTTCCAAGGTATTCACTTCCATCAGGCCGTCGCCATCCGCATCCGCATCCTCGGCATCGGTAATCCCGTCGCCGTCATCGTCATCGTCCGCGCTTAAATCCGTGGAACAATTTGGTATCAGGCGGTCCGGCATGCCGTCCCCGTCTGTGTCCAAATTCGCACAGGAGTCCGCGGGGAAGTCATCCAATTGATCTTGGAAGTCATCGTTATCCGGGTCCGTGTCCCGGGTTAGATTTGAAGTGCAACGAATCACCCTGTCATCCGCAATACCGTCCGTGTCGCGATCCAGACTGCCACATCGGTCCGATGGAAAAGGATCCGCACTATCCGGGACCAAATCGTTGTCGTCGTTATTGTCCGTGATTAAAGCGGACGGGCAAAGAACATCGTCCGGCATGCCATCGCCATCCGTATCCGTGTGAGCACACGCATCCCTATCAAATGCGTCTCTTTCATCCGGCACCGAATCATTGTCGTCGTCCGTATCCGCTACGAGACCTGTCGTCGCGGGACAAAAAAGATCGTCCGGCATGCCGTCGCCATCCGTATCCGTAATTGCACAGGGTTCGGTGTCAAAGTCATCCAGCGCGTCCGGCAAGACATCGCCGTCTTGGTTTCTCCCCGGACGGCGAATTAAAGAAACGGACCTTGCCGTCCGACCGTCCGGCAACACAACAGATACGCTGACGGAATAATTGTGCACATCGCTGAGATTTTCAATAAGATGCGCGGCGGAGTTACCGGGGGCCGTTTGTGTTGTTTTTATCGCGGATGTTCCGTTTTGGTCCTGTGCGCCCAATTGTTGCCAAGCAACCTTAAACCATAAAAATCTTTGGGGCGGGTTATCCCAGGTGAGTTGCAAACTTCCTTCCGCAGGGATCACCTCAAAATTCTTAACCGGGCGCGGCGGGGCGGCGAACTTGATGTGGCAGTTTTCTAAGGACGGATATTGCGTGGCACTGCCGAGGTTCCATGCCAAGTTCTCATCCGTAGCAAGAGGATCTTGCGAGTTATTTGTAAAAAGCCCTGTGTTCGGGTCGCACCAATAATTATCCCAAGCCGCATAAATACCGTTAAAATCCGTATTCTCTTGCAACTCAGCCGTCCTTTTGGCTGCCGGCAAAATTCCACTCAGCAATCCAAAACCAAGGGCTTCGGCATCCCAGTAGGAATGAGTAACAACAATATTTCGGCCGCTTCTTTGTCCGATAAGACCGCCAACAACTTCCGACACATCTTGGCGGCTGAGTGCGGCATAAGAAGCAACCACACTCGTCCCAACCCCCAAACCTGTCAAACCGCCGCCGCTTTGTCGCCCGGTCAAGGAAGTATTTAAGACATAAGATGCCAAAACCGCCGCATCATTCAATACGCCATCCAACAGGCCCGTCAGACCGCCGATCCGTTCATCGCCGGATATAATGTTGTGCAATGCGGCGGATGCCTCTATTCTGCCCTGTTTCCAAACCCCCGCCAGACCGCCGATGTGATCTATGCCGTTAATAAAAAGATGTTCGGCACGGGAAGAGACGATGCTTGTTCGTTCCCCATAGCCGACCAGACCGCCAACATTTTCGCCGCCGCTCACCGAACCGTCGATCACCCGAACACCGAGAATGTTGGCATCTGCGGCATACCCTGTCAAGATGCCCGTGTTTCTTTGGCCGCCGCCGATGCGGGCGGAAACAAGATTCAAGTTGCGCACAGAACCGGAAACAGAACCAAACAATCCAAGCCCGACAGCGCCCGGCTCCGCGTTAATAAACAAATTGTTGATACTATGACCGTTGCCATCAAGGATGGCATCGTATGGCGTGCATCTGTCGGTACTTGTCGGCAGGCAAGAGCCGATGGGGGGCCAGCCGGTCTCCGTAACCCAAAATTCCAGATTGGCGGCATTTTGATAGGAATCCGCTTTTTTGAAATCCAAAGAGCGGGCAAGTTCATAACCTTTACAACCCGAGGCGGGACAGCCGATGTGATTGCCGGGACCCACATTGGCGATTCTGCCGTCGTCCGTGCCATCGCCGTTCAGGTCATCGCGCATATTGGCAAGTCCTTCCAAGAAGCGAATCTCTATCAGCCCATCGTTGTCGTCATCGGAGTCCTCGCTATCGGCAATACTATCATTGTCATCGTCGTCATCTTCCGTTAAAAGTGTCCGACAATCGGCGAGCAAAAAATCCGGCAGACCGTCACCATCCGTATCTACAGACGCACAGGTATCCAAAGCAAAGGCATCTGCCAAGTCATTCACCCCGTCATTGTCATCGTCCGGATCCTCTCTTATTAAAGGTGTCGTACAATCGGCAAGAATATCATCCGGCAGACCATCATCATCCGTATCTACAGACGCACAACGATCTTTGCCAAAGGCATCCGCAAGATCCTCTGTGCCGTCGCCATCGTCGTCCGTGTCTTCCTTTAAAGGTGTTGTGCAGTTGGCGAGAATTTCATCCGGCAGGCTGTCATTATCCGTATCTACAGACGCACAGGAATCCAAAGCAAAGGCATCTGCCAAGTCATTCACCCCGTCATTGTCATCGTCCGGATCCTCTATTAAAGATGTCGTGCAATCGGCAAGAATGTCATCCGGCAGGCCGTCACCATCCGTATCCGTATGAGCACAACGATCGTCGTCAAAAACATCCAAACTGTCGGGGAGTTCGTCATTGTCGCTATTCTTGCCGGTGCGGCGTATAACACGCTCTTCCGCACGCGGTTCCGGCTCGGCAAGAAAAAATATCTCGACCAATACGATGTAATCGGTTTCGTCTTCCAAGTCCGTAAAAGTTATGGTGATCTGGTCGCCGTAGGCTGTCTGATCCCGTTTGACAAACGATTCTACTTGTCCTGTTTTTATGTTTACGAGGGTAATGTTAAAGTAATCTATGTTTGGTTGTGTGTTGATCCAACTCACTCGCAGGCCGCTTTCTATAGGGATTGCCATAAACTGCACGATGCCGGTGCCGGTGGATACGACATTGACCGATGTCCGGGGCGGCGATTTGGAGGAAGAACCGTTACTACATGCTACCGTCAAAAAAGACATGCATACAAAAAGACAGCCAACAGAAGTTAGCCTCCCTACCAACCGGTGAAATGATTTAAACTCCAATTTTCGCATCAACTTATGCGCCCGTAATTTTTCTTTTGTGTCTTTCATATATAACCCCGTCCGTCACTCTTAAAAATAATATTAACAAAATTTACTTTATTATAATGTGTGAATTCAAGTAACTAGCACAACACCGTGGAAGGTTTCCTTGAATTTTGGAAAATTTCAAGGAAGTCTTTTACAACTGGCGCGTAATACGGGTTTGCGTGGCTATCGTCATCAGCAAGCGGAAACGTTGTCGGGGTGGACAGCCGCGGGCAGATCCCCGGACGGGTCGGCATTGAGAGCCGAAAGAAAACCGGGCATCGGGAAGCGGGAAGCGGACACCATGCAGGGTAGCAGCCGGAGCGGCTTCTTACTCACTCCGGTTGAGCGCAAAACCGGCCTCACTTTGAGTGCCTATCTCAAAGACCGCACCAAGGAAACCACCGGTGCCGCGATCGTGAGTTTACTCTGCCCGTTACGCGCGCGGACGCATATACGAATGGCCTGTTGCGTCAAGCCGACAGAAACTGCCCCGGGTCATTCACCGACTTAATCAACGACCGCGCAAGCGACTCGGATTTAGAACACCCGCCGAGGTCTTCTCAGCAGCGACCGGAGTGGATTATAATTTAGCAACCGGTGTTGCGCCGGAGGGTTGAATTCACCTATCCTATAATAATATGCAAATGAACACACCCTCCGCATCCGATTGGCAAAAACTGCCCAATATTTTGGCATATGTCCGCACCTTGGTAGTGGTCCTTGTTGTTCTGTTCTATTATGCCCCGGGAAACTGGGGACACTATGTTGCGGCGGGTCTGTTCACCCTGGCGGCGTTGACCGATTGGTTGGACGGTTATCTTGCCAGAACTTGGAGGATGGGCACGCGGCTTGGCGAGTTTCTTGATCCTGTGGCGGACAAGTTGCTGGTGGTCGTATCCTTGGTACTAATGGTGCATGTGTATGACAATATTTGGGTCACATTTATGGTGATGATTATCATAGGCCGCGAAATTACCGTAATGGCAATGCGACATTGGTTGGCATCCATAAAAAGCGATCCTCTCTCCGTTTCTCTGCGCGTGAACTTTTTGGCAAAGATAAAAACTGTTTTTCAGATGGGCAGCATCGCCTGGTTTTTGGCGTTTCCGCCGAACAAAGAAAACCTGTTCCCGCATTGGATCGCGATAATCATTTTGGCTGTCGCCACTGTAATGACTATCTGGTCCGGCTTTATCTATGCGCGAGCATTAATTGGAAACTATGGCAAAGAAGAAGTTTAATAAGGCCGTTCTTGCCTATTCCGGCGGATTGGATACTTCGGCAATTGCCAAGTGGTTACAGTTGGAATATGACTGCGAAGTCATTGCCTTCACCGCGGATCTGGGGCAAGAAGACGAATTGGAAATTGCCCGTACGAGAGCGGAACAACTCGGTATTACCAAAATTTACACCGAAGATCTGCGCGAAGAATTCGTACGCGACTTTGTGTTCCCGATGTTGCGCGCCAACACCCTGTATGAGGGCGAGTATTTGCTGGGCACGGCAATTGCCCGGCCATTAATTGCCAAACGACTGACGGAAATCGCCCGACAAACGGGTGCCGAGGCGGTCGCTCACGGAGCCACCGGCAAGGGGAACGATCAAATTCGTTTTGAACTGGGGGTATATGCATTGGCACCGCATCTGCAAGTGATCGCACCCTGGCGAGAATGGGCATACTCTTCGCGCGAAGAACTTGTGCAGTTTTGCCGCAATCACGGACTGGACTATCAAACCGGCGACAGCAAAGAACGACATTATTCCATTGACGCCAACGCTTTTCATACCTCTTACGAAGGGTGCGAATTGGAAGATCCCGACACAGCTCCGCATGCCAAAATGTGGCGGCGAACCGCTTCACCCCAAGAGGCGCCGGACCGGGCAACCGAAATTGAAATCGGTTTTGAAAAGGGAGACCCTGTTGCGTTGAACGGCCGGGCCGCGAATCCCTATGCCCTGCTGGAAGAGTTGAACCGTCTGGGAGGGGAGAATGCTATCGGCAGATTGGATTTGGTGGAGAACCGGTTCATCGGTATGAAATCGCGCGGTTGCTACGAAACCCCCGGCGGCACTATTTTGCTAAGAGCACATCGTGCGATGGAATCGCTGACTCTCGACGGTAAGACCGGTCACCTTAAAGACGAATTAATGCCCCGCTATGCGGAAATGATTTACAACGGCCATTGGTGGTCGCCCGAACGCGTGGCACTGCAAAAAATGATAGACGCAACGCAATCGACCGTGGAAGGAAGCGTACGACTGGAATTGTATAAAGGAAATGTTACGATTCTCGGCAGAAGCTCCGCCCAAAGTTTGTATGATCCGATGATGGCAACCTTTGAAGACAGCCGGGAATTGTATAATCAAAAAGATGCCGGCGGTCTGATTCGCCTAACGGCATTAAGATTTTTAATGAAGCAGCACAAGAAGAAAAAATAATGACAAATAATGACAAATAATGGCAATAATGACTAGGATGGACCAATTAAACGGCGTCATCTGGCTTGACGGCAAGATGACCAACTGGCAAGACGCCAAAGTTCATGTTTTGACACATACTCTGCATTACGGACTGGGTGTGTTTGAGGGGGTGCGCGTTTATCCGACAGAGCACGGCAGCGCTATTTTCCGCCTTGCGGATCACACGCGGCGCTTGTTTAACTCGGCGCATATCCTGCAAATGAAGATCCCGTATTCCCCGGATGAAATCAGTGCGGCGCATATTGAATCTGTCCGCAGTAACAAAGTAAAGCACGGCTACATTCGGCCGATGTGTTTTTACGGCAGCGAAGAAATGGGACTGCGCGCCCGGCACCTCAAAACACATGCGATGGTTGCCGCTTGGGAATGGCCTTCCTATATGTCGCCGGACGGATTGAAAAACGGCATTAAAGTGCGAACATCCTCATATACGCGCCACCACATCAACATCAGTATGTGCAAAGCAAAATGCAACGGGCATTATGTCAATTCCATCCTGGCACTGCAAGAGGCTGTCAGTTGCGGTTGTGAGGAGGCATTGCTTTTGGATAACGAAGGATATGTGGCGGAAGGGACCGGCGAAAATGTCTTTTTAGTTCGCGACGGTGTGTTGCATACCCCGTCTCTCACTTCTTGCCTGGACGGGATTACTCGCCGAACCGTGATGCGCCTGGCGGCGGACATGGGTGTTGATTATGTGGAAAGGCAGATCACACGCGATGAATTTTATGTGGCGGAAGAAGCCTTCTTTTGCGGAACCGCCGCCGAGGTAGTGCCTATTCGTTGTTTGGATGACCGCACGATCGGCAACGGCAAGCCCGGCCCCCTGACCAAGAAGTTGCAGGATGCTTACTTTAACTGCGTCACCGGCAAAAGCCCCGAGTATGACAATTTTCTCACTTATGTATCGGGAACATGAAAAACCCGCGGTAAGCGGAGGGACGGCCGCCCGGATTTCAAGAAAAATTGAAACTGCCTTTGCGCCGACAGAATACAAGTTAATCAACGACAGTGACAAGCATCGGCGTGCCACCCACTCGGCGGGGGAAATGGGAATACGGGAAACGCATTTTACCCTGATCATTGTGAGCGATCTGTTTGCCGGTATGGCAACCATAGAACGCCATCGGAAAGTTTATGCCGCCCTTGAAACCGAAATGAACAATAAAGTAAACAGCAAAACGAACGGCGGATTGCATGCACTCTCGTTGCATCTTTACACGCCGGAAGAATGGCAAAAAATGCATCGGGGAGAAAAAGAGGATGCCGGCAAGTCACCGCCTTGTCTGTCCCGTCATTAAAAAAACAAAACAGATCTTTATCCCGTTCATCCGGTTCGGGTTCTGAAGAATCTCGCTCAAATAAAATCCTCGTCCCCGTTTCATTGAACTGTCTTTCGGCATCGTAACGGGAGATTCCTTGCCGCGTTCGTTTTTTGAACTGCCGGCAATCACACTGGCAACTTCCCTGCTCGGTAAAACGCTTTGGCATTGGGACGGAACCAAGTTGCACAATTGTCGCATTGTGGAAACCGAAGCCTATACGCTGGCCGACAAAGCGAGCCATGCCTATCGCGGCCGCAAGGGCTGCGAGCCGATGTTCGCTCCCGCCGGGACAATTTACATGTATCGGATTCGCCAGTGGGATGCGCTCAATATCAGTGCGCTCGGAGCCGGCTGTGCCGTGCTCATCAAGGCGGCCATAACAGATGATGCTTCCGAGCCGGATCGCAGACTAAGCGGACAAGGACTGCTATGTCGTGCCATGGGGTTGAAAACGGCGGAATGGAATGGCAAGTTTCCGGACGAGTATCCCGGAAAATCTGTTAGAAAGTCTTTAAGGAAGCAACTTGGTTTTACCAATTCAACGGAACCGGTGACGCGAGTGCGCGTCACCCCCAGACTGGGCGTTACCGCGGATAAGGATTTTCCTTACAGATTCGTTGAGGAAAAGTATTCCGCTTTTGCAACTTTGCCCCGAGTGAAAGCGGAGTGGCGGCATCAAAAACTGACAGGCTTGTTTTCATGTGCCGGTCAGGCTGTGCATTTCGCGGCCTGTAAGGGGGATACCTTACCGATACGGGATGCTTTTGTATTACCGGATTAATCGGTGTTGTTTTTGTCGTCTTTTCCCGGGGGCGCCATTTCAAACGAATGGGAAATCCGGACACCGCCGGCAACGAGCATCTTGGCAACAGAGCAGTACTTATCCACGGACAAGGATACGGCTTTTTCCAGTTTATGAGGGTCCAAGTCCTTGCCGCGGAAAAGAAAATGCATCCGGATTTCACGAAACACCGCCGGAATGGCGTCCGCCCGTTCGGCTGTAATCTCCAATGCGCAGCCGGTAATCGGCTGGCGCATTTTGTGCAGAATACTGACAATATCATAGGAACTACAAGAACCCAGGGCGACCAAAACGGTCTCCATCGGTCGCATGCCGCGATTCTTGCCGCCTTGTTCCTCGGGGCCTTCGATGGGAATAATATGAGTGCGGGCTTCTCCTTTGAAGTAAACACCTTCTTGCCAGGTAACTTGAACTTTCATTTTGCCTTTATTTTTCCTTTATTTCGCTTTTATTTCGCTTTTATTTCTCTGCGGGGGGGGATTACGGGCGGTGCATATGGGCATGCGGTCACTTGGTACCCAATCGGTCCGGGCCGGTGGGTGCGGTCGGAACGGCGGAAACATCCTCCTTGGAATGTTTGGCAATGGCTTCCCGAACGCTCTTGATCAGTGCGGCAAGTGCCCGGCCGGGATCGGCAGAACGCATCAAAGAAGTGCCGACAAGAAATGCCCCGGCACCGGCGGCCATCATGGGAAGAATCTGCCCGGCAGTCCGCATACCGCTTTCGGCAATTGACAGGACAGAAGGATTCTTTTGGGCCAGGATGGCCAGCAGTTCCGCTCCCTTATGCAGGTTCACTTCAAAAGTTTTCAGATTGCGATTATTGACGCCGATCATTTGGGCGCCTATTTTCAGTGCGATTTCCAATTCCTCCGCATCGTGAACTTCCACCAACACATCCAATCCCAGTTCAAGCCCCAGTTCATGTAACCGGGCAAGTTTTTCGGCGGACAGGCAAGCAACAATTAACAGCATCGCATCCGCCCCGAGAAGGCGGGTTTCGTAAACCTGATACTCGTCAATGATGAAATCCTTGCGCAGCAAGGGCAGATTCGTTACCGAGCGAACAAGTTGCAAATGTGCGCTCTCGCCCAGAAAAGCGGCATTCGTCAAAACGGACAAGCAGGCCGCCCCCGCCTCGGCATAGCCGCGGGCAATTGCCGCCGAGTCATAATCGGGGCGCAGCAACCCCTGGCTCGGGGATGCTTTTTTTAGTTCGGCAATAAAGGCAGGAAAAGAGGAAAAGGAGGAAAAGGAGGAAAAGGAGGACCGGCGGGCACGCAACGCCTCGGCAAAGGGATGGCAAGGAGGCAGGCCGACAATTTTGGCTTTTAGCCGGCTCAAACTTTTTTGGGCGGATCTCTTTTTCGTTTCTTCGGTTTGTTGTTGTAGAATTCGCCGCAAAAAATCCCGGGCGGCTGCGGGGGTTTCCCGAGTATTATGCTCCGCCATCGGCATCCGTATTTTGGCGGTGCATTCGGTATTCGCAGATCATGTTTTATGTTTTTTTGTGTTTTTTAAAGCATTTGGGCAAGTACCAGCCAAACAGTATCCGCGATAATCGGCTGGGCAACGACCGCGGGATGCAGTCGATCCTCCAAAAAGTACGCTTCTGTCAGCGGGACATCTTGCAACAGGTTGGGCAGCAACGCTGTTTTTTCTTCTGTGGCAATCTGTTGATAAACATCTTCAAATTGACGCCTGTAACGGGGGCCGTAGTTATTTGGAATCGTAATACCGGCTAACAGAACCTTGGCATTCGCGCGACCCGCCAACCGAATGATGTTCACCAGGTTTTCTTTCATTACATCCAAAGGATAGCCGCGCAGCCCGTCATTTCCGCCCAATTCCAGGATTAACAAAGATACTTTGTTGCGGTTGCGCTCCAAAATAGCGGGCAGCCGTGCCAAGCCGCCGCCTGTGGTATCGCCGGAAATACTCTCATTAATGACTTCATGCGCATATCCCTCTTCACGCAATTTCGCGCCAAGCAATGCCACCCAACCGCGGGAAACGGGAATGTTGTAAGCGGCACTGAGGCTGTCGCCCAGAACAACAATGACGGGTTTTTCGGTATCCTGCGAAGCCCCTGCCCCCGCCTGCGGAAAAACCAATAACAACAAGACAATAACAAAAGCGTGCCGACAGGGGAGAGAGATCCGTCGTAAGAATGTGATGGAAATTGTTGCCATATTACAAAAATATTATATGAAGCCCGAATCATCGGCACAAAAGGAAGGGGATCATCCGGGCGGTTGCGTACTTATACTTTAAGAAGGGCAGGAGGCATACCTCCGACTTTTAACTTATCTTTTAACTTATCTTATATTGAATCTTTTGGAACGAAAATACAAATGAGCGAATATCTTATAGATGCTGCGGACATCACCAAGGAGTTCGGGGCTGCAAGAAAGGGAGAACCTCCTTTTGCGGTATTACGGAATGTGAACTTGAAGGTTCGGGCGGGCGAAACCATTGCCATCGTCGGCTCTTCGGGCAGCGGTAAAACCACCCTATTGTCTCTTCTTGCCGGGTTGGATACCCCCACATCGGGCAGTATCCGCATAGACGGTCGGGATATTGCCCGCCTGAGCGAAAAGGAGCGCAGTTTAATTAGAGCAAAAATGTCAGGGTTCGTTTTCCAAGATTTTATGCTGCTGCCACATATGACGGCACTGGAAAATGTCATCCTGCCGCTTGAGATGCTGAATCAAAAAAACGCCCGGGAACGGGCTATGGCGGATCTGGATAAGGTGGGCATGGCAACCAAAAGCGAGCGTTACCCCGGTCAGTTATCCGGCGGCGAGCAGCAACGCACCGCCATCGTACGCGCATTTGTAACCAGGCCGAAAATTCTCTATGCGGACGAACCGAGCGGTAACCTGGACGACGAAACAGGCGCGCGCGTGTCCAATCTGTTGTTTGACCTCAATCATCAAAACAATACCACTTTAATTCTGGTGACTCATGATCTTCGGTTGGCCAATCGATGCTCCGTCGTTTATGAGTTGCGAAACAAAGATCTGCAAAAACGGCCTCCAAGTCAAAAGATTCCGGCATGACCTTTCGTTTATGGCGCGAACTGCGCGCCAAGGAAACCGGAATTTTTCTGTTGGCGTTGATGATCGGCACAATCGCCATAGTTACGCCGGCACTGCTTGCCGAACGACTGAACAATGGATTGCGAAGTTATACCGCCGAATTACTGGGAGGTGATATCAAATGGTCGGCCGGGGCACCGATAGAAGAGAATCTGCGAATTGCCGCCGCCGAATACGGTTTGAGCGAATCAAAGAGAATCAGTACCACCTCCGTCATTTACAACCCGCGCAATGATGCGTTTCAACTGGCACGGGTGCGCGCAATTCAACACAACTACCCGTTGCGCGGTTGGCTGGAGACAAGTCGGCAACCGGGCGGGGCCGTTGCGCGTGTGCCGCCGCCGGCTGCCGGTGCAATCTGGCTGGATAGTCGGGTTGCGGCGGCCTTGGCGGCCCAAATTGGCGATTCCATAGAAGTGGGCAACACCGTTCTGCGTTTTTCCGCCTATTTGCAAAATCAACCCGGCAGGCCTTCGTTCTTTTCCTTTGCGCCTCAAGTCATGATCAATCTCGCGGATCTGGAAGCCACCAATCTGGTTATTCCCGGCAGCCGGGTTCGTTATGGCTATTTTTGGTCCGGCGAGGCGGAATCCGTTCGGCAATATGCCCGGCTGCTGAAAACCGAAAAATCGGAAACGGCGGAGTTGACTTTGGCGGGCGATGAGGACGAGAACTTCGGCGACATTCTGCGACGGTTGAACTCATTTTTATTACTCAGCGGCTCTTTGACCATTATTTTGGCCGCCATGGCGTTGGTGCTGACAAGCCGATATTACTTGGATGAAAACTCGCGCTACATTGCCTTGCTTAAGACACTCGGCTACACGCCGAAACAGGTTCTCGCTTACTTGGCAGTCCGCCTGCTCCCGCCGGCACTGTTGGCATACCTGGCGGGCTGTCTGTTTGGTTGGCTCGGATACCGCCTCATAGGAAATATTTTGCGAGAGTTCCTGCCCGCGCCGGTGCCGGGAATTGCCTGGGAACCTTTCGGTCTGGGATTAATGAGCCTGGTCATCTGCTTGGTCGCGTTTGTGCTGCCGAACTTGCGGCAGCTGGTATCTGTGCCGCCCTACTCGGTGCTGCGTTCGCGTCGCCTTGCCGATAACTACGAGCCATTCGGCGGTATTCGCACCTTTGGCATCACCGGAAGTGCAACCTGTATCGGTATCTTTGTGTTGATTCTTCTTTATAGCGGCAGTTGGGTTGTCGCCTTCAGTCTGTTTGGCGGGATGCTGGGATTCGTCATTTTAATTTCCCTGATGAACTACGGGATTCTGCGATTCTTTTTTACGCGCTTGACCAAATTAGGTGTTATTTGGCGGATTAGTGTCAGTTCTTTGTATAGAAACTGGCGGATTAACAGTTTGCAGATTATGGCATTTGCGGCCGCCTTCATGCTCATCGGCATCCTGACAGTGATGCGAGTTTCTCTGGTAAAAGATTGGCAAAAAGTCGTTGAACCGGGAACACCGAACAATTTTTTAATCAACATCGCCCCGCCGGAAGTGCCGACTGTGGAGGAATTTATGAGCAAACGAACGATTGCCACCGAGTCGTTGTTTGGCATAGTGCGCGGCAAACTGATCACTGTCAACGAAGAATCCTTGGCCGAAAGAACCAAGCGGCTCGGCACCTACGGTTCGGAAGCCGAGCGAGAATTTAACCTCAGTTGGAGCAACCGCGTACCTTCGCATAACAAACTTCAAAAAGGATCCTGGTGGCAACCCATCACCAAGAAACAAGGAATCTACCCGGTTTCGGTTGAAAGCGGGATTGCCGAAGAGTTTGGTTTGGACTTGAATGATGAACTTGTATTTTTGATCGGCGGCGTCAGACTCAATGCCTATGTCGCTAACCTGCGGGAGGTGGACTGGGAGGATTTTAAGCCGAACTTTTATATTCTTTTCCCGGAAGTCGCACTGGCGGAATTCCCGCGCACATTTATTACAAGTTTCTACTTGCCCCCGGAAAAAGCGGAAGTCCTGGCGGAACTGACAAGAGAATTTCCGACCGTTGCTCTAATCTCTATCGAGAACATCATGCGTCAAGTTACGGGAATCTTAAATCTGGTATCAGACGCCATGCAATTAATTTTGGCGTTGGGAGTTATCGCGGCCCTGGCGGTCTTTTTTGCCGCGCTGCAAGTCAGTATCCGGCTCAGAACTGTGACAACCGTAACATTGCGGTTAATTGGCGAATCCAACACCCAGGCGATCATGCATAACCTGTTGGAATTTTGTTTCCTGGGTTTGTTGGGGGGAATTTTGGCCGCCGTGGGGACGGAAATTGTGATCTATTGTATCTTCACTTTCTTTCTTGAACAAGAATTCTCATTTCACCCCTATCTGTTAGTTGCCCCCTTGTTGGGGGCTCTCCTGGCCGGAGTAACAGGATTACTTCAATGTCGCCAAGCAATCGTGATTCCGCCGCGTCAACTTCTAAAGAAAGTAATGTAGCAGATCTTGACCTATCTATCTATCTTCCCCCCCCCCCCGTTTGCGTTGCTCTTTTTTAAAAGACTTCAAAGTGGATTAATTAATGCGGATGGATTAAGCGCGCAAGAGACTCCAAGCGGCGATTCGGCGCGCGCCCTTACGACGTAAAGTACGTGCCAACTCATAGACAGTGGCACCCGAAGTGATGACATCATCCAAAATAACAACATATTTTCCCCGCACATCCTTCGGGTTAACTTCAAACGCACCTTTAAGATTGCGGCGGCGCTGAGACGGAGAAAGCTTAAGTTGCGGTTCCGTGTTCTTGATTCGCCGAGAAGTTTGGACAGCCAAAGGCACTTTTAAGAACTCTGCCAAGGGCCTTGCCAGTTCGTAACTCGGATTGAAGCCGCGCTGACCCAACTTAACGGGGTGCAGGGGCACCGGCAACAGAAGATCCGGCCGGTCTTCCTCTCCCGCGAACCCGCGCGAATCGGTCAGCAGAGATTGCAACCAGATGTTTCCCAAGGCGCGAGCATACCGTAATTGTCGGCGGAACTTCAACTCGTGCAGGGCCCGTCTCAGCGGAGCCCGGTAATGCAGCGCGGCAAATGTGTAATCCGGCGGCGGTGGTTTTTTTTGACAAGAAACACATAACTCTTGCCAATGGCCGCTATCCGCCGGCAGAGGAAGCGCACACAAGAGACAGCTTTTTTCAATGAACGGCAAGTCTTTATAGCAAGCAAGACAAAAGCCGTCCGGTGCGGGGCTTCCCAAACAAAACATGCAGCTGCGGGCCTGATCCCAAAACGCAAGCCGGTTTTGGATCTGCTGCAAGAGTCTCATACCACCGACTCCTTACCTCACCTTGTTATTTTGTGATTGTTGTGGCTGTTTTGAACGACAAACGCGTGCCGGTTATGTGTTGTAGTTTGGGAGTTTTTTACCGCCAATCAAATGCAGGTGCAGATGATAAACCACTTGCCCGCCGTCACCCTTGCAGTTGAATTGCAATCTGTACCCGCTCTCGCTGACACCATGTTCGCGCGCCAACTTTTGGGCGGTTAAAATCATATGGCTAATCAAGGGCGCATCCTCTTTGCGTATGTCGTCCACCGTCCGAATATGTTTGCGCGGCACCAATAGCAAATGCAATGGGGCCGCCGGTTGAATATCCCGGAACGCCACCAATTGATCGTCCTCATAAACAATGTCCGCGGGAAGTTCTTTGTTAATGATCTTGAGGAAAAGATTTTCGTTTTCGTCGTTTTTGTTGTCTTCGTTGTTTTCGTTCATCACTTTTAAGAGTTTATTTTTTTAATGTCAAATATCGGTCTATTAATAAACAAATCGGGGAGGCATTCAAAAGAGAGAACTCCGCCCCAAAATAAAATGGCTATGGGTGGACTTGAACCACCGACCCCAGCGTTATGAGTGCTGTGCTCTAACCGACTGAGCTACATAGCCTCAGTAAATATTATATGCCAAAATCATGTCTAAATTTAAGTTGCGTTTAAGTTGCGTGATATCGGACATAGCACTTTTTCGCCGCCGCGACCGCCTTCGCCTTTATTACGGCAAAGATGCGCTAAAAACGAATCTTGATGCCCAAGCCAATGCTGTTTTCAAACTGAGAAATTTCATCGGGAACAGATTCGGAAAATTCTCCCCGACCGTATCTGTATGAAACATGACCGATGACGATGGGTGTAAATTTTACTTCATAAAGAACGGAGCTTAGAATCAATTCCTCCAGTTTTCCGCCTGTGAGCAGATCCGGTGCATAATCAAAAGACCAAAGGAGAACTGTGGGGATGCCGGTTGGAAATTGATAACCCATATCCAACCCGGCCGATATGCCATAACTAAAAGCTCTCTCTAATTCGGGAGGTCCCTCGTGTTCGGCTTCCAAAGCAAAGATATGCGCCCCCGCCGCAAACAAAAAGCCGGTTTGTTGAACACTTTCCAACGAAGAAAAGACATCAAAACTAAGATAACGCAAGTTCTCGGCGTTTAAGTAAAGCGTCCCGCCAAGATCCACTGTGCCTGTGTAAGCGCCGCCGCCGGATAAACTAAACTCGGCCGAATTAAACCCGCTTCTTTCCGGGTTGTTTGCCAAAGTGAAGTAAAACTTGCCGGCATGTGCAAGAGGAGACAGGAATAAAAGAGCAAGCGCAAAAAGAATAGTCCGTGTCCGTGTAAAAGAAAATCTTGCCGGGGCGAGTCGCGAGAGGTTCATATGCCTACGGTTTTCTTTTTCTCGGAGACGAAGTCATCTCGCTTAATCTTCAGCAATAAAAGCGAACTGGCACAAATGTAAATAGACGAATAGGTGCCGACCAAGACCCCGACCGTCAGAGCAATGGCAAAGTTACGAATCCCTTCGCCGCCAAAAAAACACAGAGACAGCAAAACCAACAGCGTCGTGAACGAAGTGATAATCGTTCGTCCAAATACCTGACGCAAGGAAATATCCATAATCTGAGTCACATCCTCCAGATAAACCGCGCTAAAATTTTCTCTGATCCGATCCGAAACCACCAGAGTATCGTTGAGCGAATAACCGATGACCGCAAGAAGCGCCGCCAGAACACTCAGATCAAATTCCATACCAAGGATAGAAAAAAGACCAAGAACGATGAGAACATCATGCACCAAAGCCAAAATGGCACTGCAAGCAAACTTTAACTGAAATCTAAACGCAATGTAAATCAAAATGATGCCCAGAGCCAACAACATCGCCAGGCCTCCTTTTTCTTGAAGTTCGGCACCCACCTGAGCGCCAATAAACTCGCTGCGTCTGAGAACGGCGTCCGGGCGGGTTTGTCTCATCCTTTCAAAAATCTGTTGGCCAACTCCCGCCACCTCCTTCTCTTTGACACTTACCAAAACTGTGCGGTCATTGCCAAAGTGTTGCACCAAGACATTCGAGAATCCGCCCGCCGCCAAGGACGACCGAATAGTGCCCAGGGACACACTTTCGTCATACTCAACTTCAACAACTGTTCCCCCCGTAAAATCCAAACCAAGGTTAACGCCCCGCACCCCGAAGGAAAACAAGGAAATAACCAGCATGACACACGAAACGACCAGCATCAGCTTGCCGTAACGCATAAAACTAAAATTTTCAAATTGTTGTTGTAGTTTGGCGATCATATTATTTGGTTCTTAAATATATATTTTTTTCAGCCTGCCGGGTGCATAAATCCATTCCATTAGTTTACGGGTAAATACCACACTTGTGAATAACGAAGTTAATATTCCGATAGAAAGCGTCACCGCAAACCCCTTGACCGCCCCGGTCCCTATGGCAAAAAGTATGATGCCCACCAACAGGGTGGTAATGTTGGCATCCAACACGGTAATAAGAGCACGATCATAGCCGGCAGTGATGGCCGCCGTCGGATTCGGATTGCGTTTTAATTCTTCCTTGATGCGAGAGAAAATGAGAATGTTTGCATCCACCGCCATGCCGACGGTAAGGACGATGCCGGCAATTCCCGGCATGGTAAGAACCGCATTCAATTGCGTCATGATCGCAAGGATGAGGGTCATATTGAAAACAAGCGCAATATTGGCAAGCAGACCGCAAAGTTTGTAATAAAAAAGAATAAAAAGAATCACCGCAAGCGCGCCGCCAAGCAAGGACAAACTCCCTTTGCGAATATTGTCTTGACCGAGACTGGGACCTATGGTGCGCTCTTCCACAAAGTAAATCGGCGCCGCAAGGGCCCCCGAGCGAAGCAAAAGAGCCAGTTCGGACGCCTCTCCCGGACCGTCGAGGCCGGTAATCACAAACCGGCTGCCCAGCACATCGCGAATGGTCGCCAAACTGATAATTTCTTTTTCGGTTCTCGTCACAAACTTTAGTTCGCCCTTCTCATCCTCAAGAATATCTTCGACCTTGGTATTAACCAGAAGGACTCCCATATTACGACCGACAGCACTTCGGGTGGCGCGATTCATCGACCGACCGCCTTTGCCGTCCAAAGTAATTGCCACTTGGGGAAAGTTGTTCTCATCAAATTGCACCAGGGCATTGATGACATTGGCGCCTGTCACAATAGAATTGGGTTCCAAATAGGCCTTTTCATTCGGGTTACTACGAAACGAAAAACGCCGTCCCAGTCTGTTGCCACCGGCAAGTGTTTCCAAACGAAACTCCAGATTAGCGGTGGAGCCAATGATCCGCTTGGCGGCGGCCGTGTCTTGCAAACCGGGAATCTGAACGGCGACGCGATTTCTTCCTTGCCTGTTAACGGAAGGCGCGGACACCCCGAGCTCGTTGATGCGCTCGCGCAGCGTGGCAATATTTTGATCTATGGCAAAGTCTTCCAACTGGCGAATGTATTCTTCCGGGAAATAAAAACGCACTTGAAAAAGCCCGCCCTGTTCTTCTGTCACGGACTTCAATTCCGGAAACTCATCCAACACGGCATCGCGCGCACTCAGTCCTTTTTCTGCGTCGGCAAAAACAAACTCTGTCGCGGGGTAAGAATCTTCGCCGATAAATATTTCTTTGTCGGATGTTTGATGCAAGTAACGCCGATCGCTTTGGCGAAAAAAGGTCTCCAACTGATTGGTATAGACTTCTATACGCTGTTCCACCGCCTGTCGGGTATCCACTTGCATCAGAAAGTAAACACCGCCGCGCAAATCCAAGCCCAAGTTAATCGGACGCGCGCCCAGATTCCGCAGCCAACGCGGCGCAACACGCACAGTGTTATAGGCATAAATATAATCTTCCGTTCCCAGTTGGTCTTCCACATAGGGGCGCACCTGTTGCAGTTCGCGAGAACTGTCAAAACGCAGTTCCAGTACCCGGGTGCCTCCCGTTTTTCTCTGCAGACCGACATATTGATATGTAATGTTGTTTGCCGCCAAGTAATCTTGCATATCAAGCACCAGTTCGTTGGAAGCAATTTCATCGGACGGATTGGCGGGAGATACCTGTATGGCATAAAGTTCCGGATAAAAGGACGGGGCTGAAAAAACGAGCGCCCATACCAACAAAAGCGTAAAGGGAACGGCCGCCCAAAGAAAATGTGCTCTCCCTTTGGTTTTATGGCGTCTCGGTCCCAGACTGTCGCCGAATATATATCTAAGCAACATCCTATTTAATTCCGATTAAATATTTGACTAAGTATTTTTACTAAGTATTTTTACTAAATACCTTTACTAAATACCTTTAATAGTTCCTTTGGGTAAGGATTGAGCGATGGAGCGTTTTTGAACTCTTAAGGTCGTATTATTGTCTATTTCCAAAACTATATAGTTATTGTCTCCTATTTTGCGAATGGTACCCGCGATACCGCCGGCTGTCACCACCTCGTCGCCGGGCTTCAAAGAGCCCATCAATTCTTTATGTGCTTTGTTTTTCTTGGATTGCGGTCTCCACAAAAAGAAATAAAATACGGCGGCAAAGACAAAAAGTAGTATAAAGGGCTCAAAAGATCCCAAGGGGGTTGCCGCCTCTTGGGCGTGCGCTTTTGCGATAAAGATTTCTAACATTGAATTTTTGAATTTTAATTGTTGTTAATACTTAATATAATTTATGTGTTTTATTATTGTAATAGATTATTATAAAAATCTTTTACAAACATATTTAATTTACCATTTTTTATTGCCGCGCGCAAGCAAAACAACAGATTCCGGTAATAAAAAATATTATGCAGGCTCGCCAGTTGGGGACCGAGCATCTCCTTGCAACGAAAAAGATGATGCAAGTAGCCCAGGCTAAAATTGCGACAGCAATAACACGCACAATCTTCATCCGGCGGCAGATTTTGACCTTTAAAAGCGGCATTGCGTAAGTTTAATTTCCCGCGTGCGGTAAACAGTTGCCCGTTACGGGCATTACGTGTCGGCAACACACAATCAAACATATCTATCCCCCGACAAACCGCTTCAACAATATCCGAGGGGGTGCCGACTCCCATCAGATATCGCGGTTTTTCAACCGGCATGTCAGGCACGATGCCTTCAAGAACTCGCAACCTGTCTTCGGCAGGTTCGCCGACAGACAACCCGCCGAGAGCATAACCCTCAAAGCCGATCTCGGTTAGCTTTTCCAAACAAATACGGCGCAAGCTTAAATACATGCCTCCTTGCACTATGCCAAACAGGGCGCGACCGCCGAGTGCTTCGGGCGTCTCTTTTTGCCAAACGGCGCGACAACTCTTTGCCCATCTCAATGAAAGGCGCATGGAAGTTGCAGCCTGATCTTGGGTCGCCGGATAAGGTGTGCACTCGTCAAGACACATCACAATATCGGCGCCCAAATCCAACTGGGCCTGTGTGGCAATTTCCGGTGACAAGAACAAGGAAGAACCGTCCAAAGGAGAGCGGAAGGTTACCCCGCTTTCGGTAAGCGTCCGGAGTTCCTTCAGGCTAAAGACCTGGTAGCCGCCGGAATCGGTCAAAATGGGTTTTTGCCAGCTCATGAAACCATGCAGTCCGCCAAAAGATTTAACCAAATCGGTTCCGGGACGCAGCATAAGATGAAAGGTATTTGCAAGAAGTATGGAAACGCCACTGCAAGCGGCATCGCGCGGAAAGACCCCCTTAAGTGCCGCGGCTGTAGCCACCGGCATAAATACGGGAGTTTCCACCCGACCGTGCGGGAGATGCAGCAAGCCAAAACGAGCCTTGCCGTCCGTTCCGGATAGTTGAAAAAGTTCTGTCATTCGTTTGTCCGTTCGTCGGGGATTAAAAAGGTCCGGCGGGGCACCAAAAACCGGGGTCGCTTCTATTCATCCTATTCGTATTCCTCCTATGCGATTCTCTCCTCCCCGCCAATTTTTGCCTTATTGCATAATCATCCGGGGGTAAGGGCAAATTGACGGCGGGTTTTAATATAAAATAGTAAGTAATCATTATAAAATAACATTATCGGAACACCCATCATTAATAATGCTAAAACAATTTAGAGGCATGTTTTCCAGCGATCTTTCGGTAGATCTTGGAACCGCCAACACTCTTATTTACATCAGCGATCACGGCATTGTTCTGGACGAGCCGTCCGTTGTAGCCATACGCGAAAACGGAAATCATCGAACCGTCGTGGCGGTTGGCAAGGAAGCCAAAAAAATGCTGGGACGCACCCCGGAAAATATCAAAGCCATCCGTCCGTTACGAGACGGTGTGATTGCGGATTTTCATGTGACCGAAAAAATGCTGCAGTATTTTATTGGCAAGGTACATAAAAACAATTTTATCAAGCCCAGCCCGCGTGTTTTAATTTGTGTGCCTTGCAAGGCAACCCAGGTGGAAAGACGGGCAATTAAGGAGTCCGTGTATGGTGCCGGTGCGCGCGAGGTATTTCTGGTGGAAGAACCTCTGGCGGCCGCCATAGGCGCGGGACTGCCCATTGAAGATGCCACCGGTTCCATGGTCATGGATATCGGCGGTGGCACTACCGAAATAGCGGTTTTGTCGCTGGGCGGGGCGGTTTTTTCCAATTCTATCCGAGTGGGCGGAGACAAGTTTGACGAACACATCATTTCTTATGTTAAGCGAAAATACGGTTGCCTAATCGGCGAGGTCACCGCGGAAAAAATCAAGTTTGAGGTGGGTACCGCCTATCCCAACCCGAAGGAAACCATGGAAATACAAATTCGCGGACGCATTCTCGCGGAAGGCGTTCCGCGCAATATCACCTTGAACAGTCAACAAGTATTTGAAGCCCTTAACGAACCTCTGTCCAGCATGGTGGAGGAAGCCAAACTGACATTGGAAAATGTCCCGCCGGAACTGGCTTCCGATGTTGCGGAAAAAGGCATGGTGCTTACCGGCGGCGGCGCACTTTTGCGTAACATTGACAAACTTTTTGCCGAGGAACTCGGCATTCCGGTCATCGTGGCGGAAGACCCCTTAACTTGTGTGGTCCGCGGCGGCGGCCTGGCTCTTAATCTGATCAACAAAAAAGAAAGTTTTGAATTGCTCTTCTCCGCCGATAATTGATAGCCACCAACTCCTTCGGTAGTCGAAGAAATGTAAACATCCTTTATCGGACTTTATTTTTTACATTTTTGTCCGTTTTACTGCTTCTGTTTGAAGACCGATTGGAACAAACAAAAATCATACGCCAATCACTTAACTATATTCTGTCTCCCGTTTACTTGGCGTTGGATTTCGGTGTCCGGCAGCATCAAAGAATCAAAGAAAGTTTCATTTTTACCGACAACCAAAACAACCAACTGAACCAACTAAAAGAACAGGTTCTGTTTTTACAACAAGAGTTGTGGCATACTCAAAGATTCATTGAAGAAGAACGCCGATTGCGGAATATACTTTCCTTCGCCTCAAATTCAAAGAACTACACTGCCGCCAGAATCATTGGCGAAGAACTGACCATAAATAATCAACAAATGATATTGGATAAAGGAAACTTGCACGGTATTCGTGTCGGCATGCCGGTGCTCGCCAAAGACGGGCTGGCGGGACAAATCATTTCGGTCGGACTTGTCACATCTCGCGTGCTGCTCATTACCGACACACGCCATGCCACACCCGTAATGGTGCGGCGCAACAGGAACAGGTTCATTCTCAACGGCGAAGGTAACCTGCAATCTCTTTATTCAAAAGATGTTAGCAGTCACATAGATGCCGCAACGGGGGACCTGTTGGTAACATCGGGTCTGGGGAGGAGATTTCCCGCCGGATGGCCGGTTGCGAAGATATTAAAAGTCCGCCAACGGGCGGACAGATCTTTTTTTGAAGTGCGGGCCCGCCCGATGATCAGACCCCATATACTTTCTTTTGTTCTGATTTACAAACAGGACCATACCGGGGGGGAAGAACAAGAACAATGAACCGATGGTCGGTTGGAATATACACCTTTCTTTGTATGATCGCCGCAATGTTATTGAATGCGATCAACCCCGCATGGGGGACCTGGCAATGGCTTGCCCCGCCGTGGATTTTAGTGTTCTTACTCTTCTTTACGATCTATTACCCGAGTTTTTTCAATGTGGGACTGGCTTGGATCTGGGGGCTATTGACGGATGTATGGTCCGGCGACCCTCTCGGTAAGAACGCTCTGATGTTTGTCTTCTCAGTATTCTTAATTCATTTTTCGTTTGACGGTTTAACTAAAATGCGACTTCCGGGAAAACTGATGCTGATTGCAACCGTCCTGTTTTTGTACAGAGGCATCTCCGCTTTTACGGCAACTAATTTTACCTTGTGGCATATCTGGTTACCCGCGGCTCTTGGCGGTGCTCTGAGCGGAACACTGATATGGTTCGTTCTGACCGCCCGAATGGAAAAATTACAAGTCTAAGCAAAACGAGCAGCCAATACACAGACACACATAAATATCCGTAAATAAAGTGGGCAAGCGAACGGAGCGATTGACGCTCTTCCTTACCAAGGGGACGGAAGTATTGTTATACACACTTGCGGTTTTCATCGTGTGTGTCATCTTATTATTTCAAATCGCCTCTTCCGTGCTTTCGGATTCTCCTTACTATCAAAACTTGCTCATGCGGTCTTTGGCAACCAATATTCGGACAGAACTTCGGGCAACTTACGCGGACATGGGTTGGTCTTATTTCGGCCCCTTTGTCGGTTTGCACGAAGTGCACTGGAAAAACCCGGAAAACAGTGTTTTTTTGCGAGCGGATAATATCCGGGTCATGTATAACCCGTTGGGCCATCTGTTTGGAACCCCGACAACACAGTTTGAAATTATCGGCGGCAGGGTTACCGGCAAATCCAATCAAAATACAAACAACGGGATTACCTTACCGGCAAACCTAAACCTTGCCGGGTATTTCCGGGATCTGTCTTTTGTAACCGAAGAGACCGGCGGAATAGTCTTTTGGGTTAAGGACGGGGCGTTTTCCGTGAATTCCGGGAATATACGATTGCACACCTTTGCAACCGCATACTGGCAAGATCGGATGACCGCAAAAGTTCACATTGACCTGTCTCCCGGCAAAGGCATCTTGGCGGATATTGAAACAGTAGAGTTTCGGCCGGGCTGGCAGCATATGATTCAAGAGTTAAACTTGCCGGACGAGACGGCACGCCATGCGGATACTATTACCGGTTTTACGGGAACGGGAAAACTTTGGATAACGGAGAATTCGCAAAATAAAAAAATACAAATTTTTACGGATATCCATATTCGGCAACTCTTGCTTCAAGATGATACCGAAATAACCAACCTAACCTTTCAAAGTCGCTGGGATTATCATCTGCCGACAAAGAATTGGGATCTGTGGCTTAATGATCTGCAATACTCGTCGGGAAAACACGCACATACAATGCCCGCCACGCAAATCAAAAAAGAAGGGCCTATGTATTTAATGAAGACAAAACGCGCGAACCTGGAACAATTGTCAGACATGGCAAATAATTTTCTTTCAAACCCGCAACAAAAAGGCAATCTGACCGCTCTGGAACCGCACGGATATCTTTCGGATGTGGAAATCCGTTTTGACTCGGATGCTCCCGCCCATCAACGCCTGCAGATCCGAGGTTGGTTGGACAATGTATCCGTCCGTCCGCTCAAACCTTCGCCCGGCGGCTTTGGGATCAGCGGCTATTTAAGCATCTCGGGCAACAGCGGCACCCTTGCTATGGACGCCCAAGACAGCGGAATTTTTATTTCCGGCATATATCCCGAGCCTCTTGTATTTAGCCGCATTGACGGGCATTTGGCTTGGGAGTGGTTGCCACCGAACCTTCTCTTGTTGGCGGGCAGTTTCAAAGATGTCCGTAACAAACAACAGCGGGCTTCGGTGGAACTGAAATTGGAGTCCGTGTTTGGCAAACACGGTTATTTGGAACTTGCGGTCGGTGTTGAAAACGCATCCATGCCACAAACAAAATCCTATATCCCTTGGCTGCTTATCAATCCGAACACGCGCGCCTGGCTGGGTGATGCCCTGGTAAATGGTACGGTTCGCCAAGCCGGCTTTCTATTAAAAACGGATGTTCGGGTGCCGGAAAGTTCGCAAAACATATTTGAATTGGGACTAAACGCGGATAACATACTTTTTCGGTATGATAACAATTTTGCCGATCTGCGCGCGAATGAAACAATCCTGTTTATGGACCGGCAATATCTGGACATTATTCAGCAACAAGGCGTAACCGCCGAAAAAGAAATACGGGCAGACTTTGCCCGGACAAAAATGAATACCAATACAGCCGTTCTGAGTATCCTGGGGATGGGAGATCTGCAAGGAAACTTCTTGGCGAGTATGATGAATCAACACATTTTTAAGTCGCCGGACGGCGCAAGGGGGCACCCGCTAAAAGCCGAAGGCGATATAACCGGTGAATGGGGATTTGATTATAATATCCGAGATCGGCAACTCAAAGGGCTCGCCCTTAATACAACATTTGATATTCAAAGTCTTTATCATCCGGAGATTAAGACCGCCGTCGAAAACCTTAACGGGACTCTGGGTTTTTCCCAATCGGGCGGTTTCGTTGGTTCTCTGCACGGGGAATACGATGGTTCTCCCCTTACCGGATCTTTTGTGACCGGTAAAAACAAAAATTTCTTGCGGTTGAATACCGCCTTTAATCCGGAAAATTTTGTGCCCGCTCAATTGACGAATTTGTTTCACGGAAAAACGGCGGTAACGATTGACGCACATACGGCGGCAAAAGGCAGCTGGCGGTTCAACAGATTGGGAGTTGGAACAGATTTTAAAGGAATCGCAATTGATCTGCCCGCCCCTCTCGCAAAAACCGAGAAAGAGCGCATACCGACACATTTGGAAATATTGCGCGCAGCAAACACAGAAATAACGAGTCTAACCGCAAAAAATATCGCCTCGGTCAGTCTGCGTCGTCCGGCGGCTAAAAATGGGCCCGAGTTACCCAAAGAATTGCGATCCGTTCCCTTGGGGCTGACTGCCGATATTCGCGCACCGGTTAACTTGACCAAATGGCAAAAATTCTTACCCTGGCCGGAACAACAAACTCTGTATCCCGCGGATAGTTTAAATTTTGTGCGCGGTCTGTATGCGGACTATTCTTACTTGGATCTGCGCGCACATTCGGTAATAATCGGTAACGGGGTTTATCGCAATCTGAATTTGCGACAAACAATGAAAGATGTTTTTACTTTTGAAGCGGGCGGCAGCCGAGGAACCGTCACCTTCAAAGACGGATATCTCTTCGTCGCGACAGACGAACTTCATATTAACGGGACGAGTTTGAATAACGGCGGATCTTCCGTCTCCTTGCCTGACAGAGTTTCCTTTGAGGGAATGCCGGAGACACGGATCACTATGAACAGCATCCTTCTGGATGGAAAAAAGATTGGGGCTCTTGTCTTAAATGTATCCTTTGCTCCGGATAAAATGACGGCCGTTTCGGACAGTGGTGACTTGCTAACCTTGCCGGCGGATGTTAAGATGAACTGGCAAATCACAACGGAAACCGAAAGTCTTTTGGAAGCAATTCTAAAAATTGAGGGGGATCTCTCCACTGATGCTCTCGGGGTGATCGGTGCGAAACAACTGTCCCTTTCCGCGAACCTGGTTTGGGAAGGACCGAACCGACACTTCTCCCGATGGTCACAGACAGCCAAAGGGAATATCTTTCTTGAGATCGATGAGGGCGAATTTAAAGGCACCCGCTCTCGCTTGATCAATAATATGCTCAGTTTGCTCAATATCGGGAACCTTGCCGACCGTTTTAGGGGAGACTTTCGCGACCTGTCCGCCGAAAATATCCGTTTTAAAGATCTGATTATTCGCCTCGGACTTGCAAATGGCACCATCAACACAGACCCGGAATGGTATGCGCGTTTTAGTTTCGGTGATATGAGAATGGAAGGTTCCTATGTCATCAAAAGCAAGGAGGTGGACTACTTGGCGGTAATCACACCTTCCATCGCGCAAACACTGCCGATCTCCGCCCTCCTTCTCGGGGCTTCCAGCGCGTTGCCCCTGCTCTTATCCTTGCAGTTTTCCGGGGGCAACGATTTTATCAACCAGTTTAGCAGTGCCAATTATCGCGTCACCGGGAATATTACAAATCCGGAAGTTAAGTTGGTGCGCATAGGAGATCTGAGCGGCGGGGGACTGTCGCCGGATGAACTCTCCGAAAGAGCCCTGGATATAAAAAGTCGCTTGCGAGATATTTTGCCTTAAAGGCAAAAAATGCGGTTAGGATTTCGGGAGAATAGTCGTCGCACTCACTACCTTGCCGGATTTTCTCACCTCAAAGTAAAAGACACGAATTCCTTTGTTATTTGCACTCGCCGTGGCAATTTTGGTGCCGGCCTTAACGGTTTGCCCTTCCCGCACCAGCGGTTGGACATTTTGGGCATAAGCGGTTAGCACACCGTCGGCATGACTCAGAAGAATCATCATTCCGTATTCCGCCAGTTCGTCGCCGACATACGCCACCGAGCCGTCCAAAGCAGCCAGTATTTCACCGGAAGTGCCTGTTTGGAACAATAATCCTTTTCCGTCCCCGCTCTTTGTGTAACGCGGCGTTCCTTTGACCGGCCATGTGCGGGCGGGTTGTGCGGCAGCAGGTGCTGCGACTGCCGGGGCTGTCGCCGAGGAGTGCTCGGAATTTTTCGGATGCAATACCAGTTCCTGTCCCGGCGAGATCACATAATTGCCTTCGATGTTATTCCATTCCGCCAGATTGCGATAATCCAATTGATACTTGCGGGCAATGTTAAACAAATTTTCATTTTTTTTCACACGATGTGTCAAAGGACGGGAAACTTCTTTTGCCGGGCGCGGCGGTTGGGTTAACCGGACAATACGCACATTGTCTTCGGTCACAGTTTCTGTTTCGGTTGTGGCGGCACAGGATATCAAAAACATCGAGCACCCGAGAAAAGAAAAAAGTAATCGTTTCATCCGGCGCTTCTTCCCATAAAAAATAATACCAGCATACCGCACAAAAAAGTAACAATGCTTGGAACAACATACGCGGGCTGTTGAAGAACACTCTCATAATAATCCGGCAATAAAAGTGAGTACTCTCCCCCTTGTTCCGCTTGCCAGGGCCAGAGACGCGGCAAGGCGCCGCCCATTAGTCCGAGCATCAACGCCATGGTATTCGCCCGATACCTGGCAATGAGGACATTCAAGATCCGGCTAAATGACAAAATACCCAGCAGAACCCCGGCCGCAAAAACAAAGATGATCATCCAATCAAAACCGGCAACCGCTGCTATCAAGGGGCGATATATACCCAGTAAAAGAAGCACAAAACTTCCGGAAATCCCCGGCAACAACATAACACAGGCAGCCAGCATTCCCGCCAAAAAAATAAAAACGGGTTGAAACCCCAAAGATACGCCAACGGCAAAAGAAAAGCCGATCCCCGCCACCAGACCCAAGACAAACATAAAACGACTTTTCTTCAAAACTCGCGGCACACCCGTTACCAAAGCGGCCAAAATCAGACCGCCAAAAAAAGCGAACAGCGGCGGTGAGAAGTTTTGCAGAAGATAATGCATTAATCCGACACCCCCCAGAATTCCGGTGATGACCCCCAATCCAATTAAGAGTAAAAAGGAAACATCATAATATTTTCGCTTATCCGCGGAAAACAGCGAGAGCGGCAAAAACAGATCCGCTTTTGCCAAGGCACCGATCAATCTGGGATAGATTCCGGTTAGTAACGCAATTGTGCCGCCGGAAACCCCCGGGACCAGGTCCGCCAAACCGATAAAAATCCCTTTGACATACAAAAGTGTGTTTTTTTTCACGCGCCCGTTTGTTATTCCTTACCCGGAAGTAGCGGGACAAATAAGACCCCGTCATAATCATTTGTTTGTTGTTGCTCGCCTGCGCGCGTTAAAAGGCGAATCTTCTGACGGGACTTTTCGCCGAACGGGAATACCGCCGCGGATTGCTCCCGCATTTGCCCGAGTAACATATTCGGAAAAACTCCGGTTGCGGCGGAAATCATCACACCGTCAAACGGTGCCGCGGATACCCAGCCAAGGTTCCCGTCCGCATAGTTGGTATATATATTGGATAACTTCAAAAATTGAAAATGTTTCCTTGCTTTTTCCAATAAGAAGACAATACGCTCTATCGCATAAACTTCCTTAAAAAAATAAGATAACAAGGCCGCCTGGTAACCGCAGCCGCAGCCGACCTCCAATACTTTGTTGCGCTCACCGCCGACACTTTCAATCCCCGCCAACAGAATTTCTGTCATCCGTGCCACCGTATAGGGTTGTGAGATGGTCTGACCGTGCCCGATTGGAAGCGGGATGTTCTCATAGGCTCTGTCGTGAATGGCATCTTCCACAAAAACATGGCGCGGCAATTCGGACATGGCACTTAAGATCTCCTCGTTGGCAATACCCAGACGGCGCAGACTGTCAATCAAACGGACGCGAGTGCGTGCCGATGTCATGCCTACGCCCGCCGGCATACATTAAGTTTGAAAAAAACAAATAGCATACTTCCATATTATAATAATCGTATGCAGAAATCCGAGAAAAAATGGCGCGAGACTCTGAGTCCGGAAGTATTTAATGTTACCCGAAAAGGCGGGACAGAGCCGCCGTTTAGCGGTGCCTATTGGAACTGTAAAGATGCCGGCACCTATGAATGCGTCTGTTGTTCCGCCCCTTTGTTTTCTTCGGCAACCAAGTATGATTCCGGCACCGGCTGGCCGAGTTTTTATCGGCCCGGCGCACCGGCAGCTATCAAAGAAAAAGAAGACACGCGTTTGTTTATGAAGCGAACAGAGGTCTGTTGTGCAAAGTGTGACGCTCACCTGGGACATGTATTTCCGGACGGACCGAAACCCACCGGATTAAGATATTGCATTAATTCGGCCGCGTTACATTTGCAACGCAAGTGATTTCAAAGTCCGGCAGCCGGCAAGTGAGGCGAAAGTTCTTCCATAGAAGGCGGCCTGTCTTGTTGTTGCATACGCCGAGTCAGGTAACGCCGAAATCCTTTCCCGCCCGGAGTGCCTTTATAGAGATTAAGTAAATGTTTGCCGGTGCGATGGAACGGTTCGCCCAGTTGCCATCGTTCATTGGCGTAATCCAAAACTTTTTCCAACAGTGCGTATCGAGAAACCCGCGCGGATTTGGCATAAATATTCTTTGCCAGCTCACCCAGAAACATCGGATCTTCGTAGGCAATGCGACCGATCATCACGCCGTCCGTTCGCTTTAAGGCAATCCGCACCGAGTCCATATCCCGCAGGCCACCGTTAAGAATAATGGGCGTATCCGGGAATATTTTTTTGAGGGCATACACTCTCTCCGGTTGAAGAGGAGGAACAGTCCTGTTTTGTTTGGGACTCAAGCCGCCCAAAACGGCTTTGCGTGCATGAATGATCACCTTGGCCGTGCCGGCGGCAACCAGATCTTCGATCAGAGATGCCAAGTATTGCAAATCATCCAATTCGTCTATCCCGGTGCGCATCTTGACACTCACCGGTATATCGCTTGCACGCACCATAGAACGCACACAATTTGTGGCAAGCGATTTGTTTTTCATCAAGGCGGCACCGAAACAACCGACCGAAGCACTTTCGCTGGGGCAACCCATGTTGAAATTAATCTCGTCATAATTTGCCCGGCTCGCCAAACGGGCACAGTGCGCCAAGGTGACCGGGTCATGTCCGGCAACCTGTAAAGCAAGCGGTTTTTCACATGAATGAAATTGGAGTCTCTGTTTGCCCCGCTCGCCGACCAGGGCCGCACTTGGTTGCATTTCCGTATACAGGAGGCAGTCCTTGCATAATTGTCGCCACAAATAACGCATTTGCGGTGTGGAATATCGCATCATAGGCGCAATACTAACCGGTTGAAAAGCGGGCGGCGAAACCTTGACACCCGTATCTCCGTGCGTATGTATATTCTCGGTCTTATGTGCCGGCAAAATGTTCTCCATCACCGTTCATTATGCTATATTAATCATTAATCCCTAAAAATCCGTAAATCAAATCCAACATGCCTCCAAAAAAGAAACAACCGCACGAGCATCGCTTGATGCGTAAGACGATCACCCCTCTGCTAAAAAGATGGGCTTCGCTCTACAACTACAGCCGACGTTTTTACTTTTTCATGATCTCGCTGGACCCCCGCATGCGTCTCAAATTGTTCGTGATGCAAGCACTTTCCATCATCAATAGCCTAATTTACCTGGTTGGCACGCTTGCCATTATTCCCTTCGTTAATTATCTGGCTTCGCCGGAAAAAACACTCCAAAATAAGTACATCAGCGCACTTTATGAGTTTGTAACTTCGTATACTTCCTTCAATTTTACAATCGTTTTGGGTATTCTCTCCGTGGTCGCTTTGTTGATAGCACGCACGGCATCCGTAGGTGCCAGTTACTTCATAGCCAATATCAACCGACAACTGATCCTTTATTACACCAACAAGCTCTTTACCTATTACATTTGTAAGCGCGATCAAGAAATCCAATCGGACCATTCCGCGGCGAGTGTCACCGTCAATATAACATCAAGAATGCCGGCGATCCTTGCAAATTTTGTTAATCCTGTTTTTAGATTGGCCAATGCTCTGGTTTTTATTCTCGCCGGTATTGTTATTATTGTCTTATCCAGCCCGCCGGTGCTCTTTCTTCTCCTCATGCCTCTTTTCTTATTCCTTCTTATAGGAATCTATTTTGTGCGCAAAAGAATCATAAGTGCCAGTCACAGCAAAGACAGAAATACACGCAAACGCATGATGCAAACTTTGGAGAGTCTCGGCGCCAAAGAGGACATCCAAATCATGGGCAAAGAAAAGGCTTTTATTGGGGCATACAATCAATCCAATCAAGCGATTGCGCACGCGAATTTTCGGCTCGGTATCATCGGTACGCTGTTTGCGCCGATCAGTGAATTTTTGATCTATACGATGACCGTCCTAAGTGTCATAGCACTGATTTTCGTGACCAATGAAGTGGATCTGAGTGTGTTCACCGTCTTTCTGTTGGTTCTTTACCGCATGATGCCGCGTGTCAATGAATTGTTCCAGATATATACGGGCATGCGTGCCGGTGTGATTGCTTATGACGCAATGTCCGATGTGTTGCTTCCCGCCCTTTCTCAAAAAATTTCACCGTCAGAAAAAAGCGGAAATCCCTATCGGATTAAGACCGGCATCCGCATGCATCGCATCTCACACAAATACATATCAAAACAAAATAAGCAGTCCGCGGCGCTGAATGATGTAAGTTTGGAGATCAAAGCCGGGCAAAAAGTGGGTATCTGCGGCGAATCCGGCAGTGGCAAGACAACCCTCCTTCGTATTCTGACCGGATCTCTTATACCGAACCAAGGCAATATTTTGATTGATGACATTTCAATTAATACGGAAAAACGTCTGCGTCGATGGCGCGATTCTCTCGGTTATGTGTCTCAAAATATTTTCTTATTAAACAACAGTATTGCTTGCAATATTGCGATGGAAGAAGATGCAACAAACATCAATCAAACGCGCTTAAAGGAATCTCTGTATCTTGCGGCCGCGGACGAGTTTGTTGCCGAATTGAAACAAGGTGCGCAAACTTCGCTCGAAGAAGCGGGTAAAAACCTCAGTGGCGGTCAACGCCAACGCCTTGTCATCGCCCGTGCCCTCTACTACAAGCCGCGGGTGCTCATTCTGGACGAGGCAACCTCCGCTTTGGATAAAAAGACCGAAGCAATCATACTGGGGCGTCTTTGGGATGCCCTGCAAAACGAAACTATTATTTTTGTAACTCATCGCATAGAAAGTATTCGCCACTGCGATACCTTGTTCTTTCTAAAAAATGGGAGGTTAAACGCGCAGGGTGCTTATCGACAACTGCTAAAAAACAAAGAGTTTCAACAATTACTCGGCAGGCTGCAAAAAGTCGAGAAAAAAACCGCAAAAAAACCTTAGGGCTAAGATATCTTTTTTCTCAGGAAATAAGAATAAAAACGACTGAGCAGAAAAATCGGCAGCAGTCTCGGCAGCAATCTGAGCGGGAGATTTCGCAGAAAGCCCGGCAAAGAAATGTACTTTCTTTTCAATAAAGTCCGCTGAAACTTGTATTCTTGGCGTATCGCATAAAGACCTTGCCTTCTTTTTAAGCCCCCGGTATTCATCCGCATGCTGACCAACGAGTGCGGCAGATTTGCAAACCGACATCCCAATGTCAGCATTTTCACCCATAGCAGATAGTCTTCATGTGTTTGAAGTGATTCGTAGCCCCCGGCTTCCCGCACTTTGGCGGCGCGCAGCATAACGCAAGGATTGTTAATCGGACAGCGATATTGCATCATACGGGCAATTGCTTTATGTTCCGTCGGCACAAGACGCAAGCGACCGTCGTTCGTCTCGCCCGGCCGGGAGTATTCCGTCAAGTAGCCGCTCAACACATCCGTTTCGGGATGTCGGCGCAAGTAGTCCGCTTGCAACTCAAATCGTCCGCTCATTGCCAGATCATCCGCATCCAGTCTGGCAATCCAGGGATGTTTGCAATGCTTCAAACCAAAGTTCGCCGCGGCACCGGCTCCTTCCGGCCCCTTTTTGCGAACCCAAAGAACCGGCAAGACGGAATGATAGGCACCGATGACTCGTTCGCTTTCATCCGGCAGTTCACCGTCCTGAACAAGGACCAATTGGTCCGGCGGCAAGGTCTGAGAACGGACACTGGCAAGACAGGCATCCAACCATTCGGCACAAACGCCTTTATAAACCGTGATTAATAGCGAGAAACGAAACCGCATACAAACATCTTATGCACTTGGTGTAAAATAAAAGGATATGAAACAACAGCCTTCCTATTCTTACGAGGACCTGATCCGTTGTGCCAAAGGCGATCTATTTGGGCTCGGCAACGCACAGTTACCTTTGCCGAATATGCTGATGGTGACCCGCATCACCCACATCAGCGAAACCGGCGGTATATACAACTCGGGCGAAGTAAAAGCCGAGTTGGATATTCGGCCGGATCTCTGGTTCTTTCAATGCCATTTTCACAAGGATCCCGTCATGCCCGGTTGTCTGGGGCTGGATGCCTTATGGCAACTTCTCGGCTTTTACCTTGCCTGGCTCGGTAACAAAGGACGCGGCCGGGCATTGGGTTGCGGCCAAGTGAAGTTTTACGGGCAGATTCTGCCGGAAACCAAAACGGTGACCTATCACCTTTCGCTCAAAAAAGCAATCCAGCGCAGGCGCGTGCTCGGCATTGCCGGTGGCGAAGTCTATGCGGATGAAAAAAAGGTATATATTGCCGAAGACATCAGAGTGGGATTATTCAATGAACTCTAAAACACTTCATCTGCGGCGCGTGGTGGTCACCGGTATGGGGATTATCTCCAGTATCGGACTCAGCATCAAAGAAGTTCTAAAATCATTACAAGAATCCAAATCCGGTATTTCGTTCAACCCGACCTACAAAGAAATGGGAATGCGCAGTTGGGTTAGCGGCAGCATTCCTCCTGTGGATGCTTCAATGCATATCGCACGCAAACACCTGCGTTTTATGGCCGATGCGGCTATTTTTGCCTATCTCGCATTACAACAAGCCATTGAAGATGCCAAACTCGACGCATCGCATGTTTCCAATCCGCAAACCGGCCTCATCGCCGGTTCGGGCGGCGCCTCATCCGCAACCCAGGTAGAAGCGGCCGACATTCTGCGTAACAAAGGCATTAAGAGACTGGGACCCTATCGGGTCACCAAATGCATGGGAAGCACCGTATCGGCATGTCTGGCGTCTCCTTTCGCTATTAAAGGGTTGAATATGTCGGTGAGTTCCGCTTGTTCCACCTCGGCACATTGTATCTCCATGGGAACGGATCAGATTCGTTTGGGAAATCAAGACATCGTTTTTGCCGGCGGCGGCGAAGAAGAACACTGGACAACTTCCTGTCTGTTTGACGGTATGGGCGCGCTCTCCTCGGGGTTTAATGACACACCCGAGAAAGCATCCCGTCCCTGGAACACGGATCGCGACGGATTTGTCATGTCCGGCGGCGGCGGTTTTTTGGTGTTGGAAGAATTGGAGCATGCCCGTCGCAGGAATGCCCCTATTTACGCGGAAGTTATCAGCTACGGAGCCAATTCGGATGGTAACCCCGAAAGTATGGTCTCGCCGTCCGGCGAAGGCGCTGTCCGCTGTATGCGTAACGCTCTGCAAAATAAAGAAGGACAGATTGCCACCGAAACGACGGATTACATTAACGCACACGCCACTGCCACCCCGGCCGGCGACGGCGTGGAATTGGATGCAATCAGAGAAGTATTTGGCAAACACAAACCTTATATTGGCGCGACAAAATCACTGACAGGTCATGCTTTGGGCGCGGCCGGTGTGCACGAATGTATTTATTCGTTACTGATGATGGCAAACAACTTTATTGCCGGCAACCTCAACACGGAAAACTTTAACATACCGGATCTGCGGCTTGCCAAAGAAACGATTCGCGATGTCAACATCAACCGGGTCCTGAGTAACAGTTTCGGTTTTGGCGGCACAAACAGCAGTATTCTTTTTGGCAAGTATTCATAAATTTTATAAAATAAAATCTCCATTTCCTGCAAATAAAAAATGTCTTACAACAATATCTCGCCCGGTGCCGCACCGCCGGAAGACCTTAATGTCATCATTGAAATCCCCGCGCATTCGGCACCGGTTAAATACGAAATTGACAAGGACACGGATGCCATCACCGTGGACCGATTCATGCCGGTCAGCATGTCCTATCCGGCAAACTACGGCTACATCCCCGGCACCATGTCCGAGGACGGCGACCCCCTTGATGTGCTGGTCATTACGCCGCACCCCGTCATTGCGGGCGCTGTTGTACGCAGCCGACCGGTAGGCATTTTGCAAATGGCGGATGAAGCCGGCACGGATGCCAAGATCATTGCATGTGCACATCCAAAACTGACCGTCGCGTATGATGACATCAAAGACATTGATCAAGTGCCCGCGCTTCTTCGCAACCAAATAGAGCATTTTTTTGAAAACTACAAGAAGTTGGAAAAAGAAAAGTGGGTGAAAATTGACAAGTGGGCGGACAAGGCAACGGCACTTTCCGTCATAGAAAAATCCATTCGTTCGTAAAAGAATATTTTTTGCGAACAGCCACATTCCGGGTTGCACTCCGATCGGATTCGCAATATTGCGATTATCGCGCATATTGATCACGGAAAATCGACGCTTGCCGACAGGCTAATCCAAATATGCGGCGGCCTGACGCAGCGCGAGATGCGCGATCAGGTCCTGGATTCCATGGAACTGGAACGCGAACGCGGCATCACGATCAAAGCCCAGACCGTCAGTTTAAATTACCGGGCAAAAAACGGAAAAACCTATGTCCTTAATTTGATAGACACTCCCGGGCATGTGGACTTCAGTTACGAGGTCTCGCGGTCTCTCAGTGCCTGCGAAGGGGCTATTTTGTTGGTGGATGCTTCCCAAGGCGTGGAAGCACAGACACTCGCCAATACCTATGCCGCCGTAGACATGGGAGTTGAGGTTCTGCCGGTTCTCAACAAAACCGATCTGCCCCAAGCCGATCCCGAGCGCGTTGAGCGCGAAATAGAAGACCTGGTCGGCCTTGCGTGCGAAGGAGCAACGCGCATCAGTGCCAAAAAGGGGACCGGCATCATTGACCTTTTGGAAGCATTAATTCACAGTATCCCGCCACCCAAAGGCGATCCGCAGGCCGCATTGCAAGCCCTGGTGGTAGACTCTTGGTTTAACCCTTATATAGGCGTCATCTCCCTGGTGCGTATCACATCGGGAACCCTCAAAGCCGGTGAGCGATTTTTTGTTGCCTCCAAAGGCACCGCCCATCGTGCCGAAGAGATCGGCATCTTTACGCCAAAAAAAGAAAAGCGCGCGTCCCTGTCGGCCGGAGAAATTGGCTATGTCAGTGCATCGGTCAAAGATATTCACGGCGCGCCCGTCGGCGATACATTGACGGCAACCCCGAACACCCCCGCCCTGCCCGGGTTTCGCAGAATCCGGCCGCGCATTTTTGCCGGGTTTTTCCCGACGGAAACCGAACGCTTCCCCGCTTTGCGCGACGCGTTGGATCGCCTCTCTCTCAATGACGCGTCTCTTACCAAACAGCCGATTAATTCGGCGGCACTCGGTGCCGGCTTTCGACTCGGCCTGTTGGGTCTCCTTCACTTGGACATTATTCGCGAACGATTGGAGCGCGAGTATGATTTGGACATGTTGACAACCGCACCGGATGTTGTTTACCGGGTGCATCTGAAAAACGGCAAAACCCTAAGTGTGGACGCGCCGGACAAGATGCCTCCCATTAACGCAACGGACTTCATTGAAGAGCCAATGGCGGAAGTCACCATTTTGGCAAGGCCCGAATATTTGGGCGCAATTCTGGGACTGTGTGAAGAGTATCGCGGCACCCAACGCAGCATCCGCAGACATACCGACCAGATCACAGTGGAATACGAACTGCCTTTGGGCGAACTGATGGTCAACTTCTTTGACCGCCTCAATTCGGCTACCAGCGGCTATGCGTCTATGGACTATAAATTGGGCGACTACAAGCAAGTAAAATTGGTGAAAATGGATATTCTGGTTAACGGACAACCTGTGGATGCTCTCTCGCGTTTGGTGCATGCGAGCCAGGCGGAAAGTTTGGGCAGAGTCTATGCGGAAAAACTCAAAGAAATTATTCCCAGACAACTCTTTACGGTCGCCATCCAAGCGGCGGTCGGCGCCAAAATCATTGCGCGCACCACTGTCGCCGCGCTGCGAAAAAATGTAACCGCGAAATGCTACGGCGGCGATGTGACCCGCAAACGCAAGCTGTTGGAAAAGCAAAAACGCGGCAAGAAGCGAATGAAGAAAATTGGCAATGTGGAACTGCCACCGGAAGCATTCGTCACTCTGCTGACAACCGGCAATCGAAAATAACTGTGAACCTGTTTGCGAACCTGTTTGCGAACCTGTTTGCCCATAGTTGTTCCGTCCCCGATATCAATATTTTCCAAAATTGTTTATAATTTAATGATTTTATTTTAAAATGCGTTTATTCTTTTATTTCTTGATCATCATTAATCTTGCCGTCTTACTGCTGAATTGGGACAAAATTAGCACACCAAAGACGACACAGATTACCGCGGAAAAACAAGAAGCCGAACTCGTCCCCGCCAACGAGGACCTTTTTTCGCTAACGACCCGCCGACAACAAATTCCGACAATCGCCTCACCCAATACCGCCACTCGCACCATAGACAAGGTATGGGATTTTGTAGCGGACCTTTGGAATCTTCTGAAAAATCTCATCTTGCCCGCGGACGGCTCCTTGCCAACAAGCACCGGGTTGCCGGAACCCAAAATTCCCGTGCCGGTCGCAACCTACTGCCTGGATGTGGGACCCTTCGCGGATGCTCAAACTGCGTTGACTTACAAAGAAATTCTGGAAATTAAAAGAGTAACCACCGAGTTACAACGCAGGGAAACGAAAACAGCGCAAACAAAAAATGACGCCGCCGCGCAGGTTCGGGCAAGTTATATTGTTGCGGCCAGAGTGCGTTCGGATATTAATACCGCCAAAAAATTATCCGACTTTTTACATGAAAAAGGAATTCATCAACAAATGAAAGAAAACAGCCCTCTGGGATATCTTCTGCAAGCTCCCGTTTTTCATTCCGAGAATGCCGCCCAAAGAACCTTGAAAAAAATGCAAGATCTGGGTCTGTCCGCTTACATGCAACAAATTAAAGGCACAAAAAAAGTAACCGCCCGCCCTGCGACTTCCATACGAACAGCATTCTATTTGCGCATCGCCAAGCCACAAATCCGCTTGTGGGAGCAATTAAATCAAAAAGAAAATCTGCGGGGACTCTTTGAGGAAGGTGTTCGTTTTGAAAAAGCGAACTCTTGCTAAAATTCGTTTAAGTTTTTTGTCGGATCACGCGCATACTCACCGCAGCACAAATAAGAATCGGCAGCAAACTTGCAATTGCCACGGGAAAATTTAAAATCATCCCCCCAAAAGAAGCCAAAGTAAACAACATATCCGCCAAAAGTCCGATAACAATCGCAAACACAATATTCTTAAACAGGTCGCCGCGCGGCGCATAACGAAGCGCCATCGTGGCCATCAAAAGAAGAAAGGTGGCAAAAAGTAACGGCCAGCTCACTCGCCTCCAAAAATCCCAAAGTTTTAACTCCACTCGCAGATTGCCCGTATTATCAATTTGGGTCAAACGCCAAAGATCCGCGGTCGATTGGGCGCGCGTATTATCGCCCAGCAACGCCACCAACTCCAACACAGTTAAAGGAAGAGCAAAGCCCGGGGTGACACTGCCTTGTTTGGTATACTCGGCTTTTTCCAAATGCATAAATTCCGCAATTTTGTTTTCTTTGAGTGTGATGCGGTTAACATTGCGCGCAATTGCTCTTTCCCGGTTTGGCAGAATCTCAAGAGTCTCAAAGAAGAAAAAAGTATCTCCCGCATTAAACCACACATCGTCTCTGACGGTAACCCTGTTTGCGTTTACCTCGCCGGTCTCATAAAACCGATGGGTCGGAATTGCCACGGCTTCCAGCCATAAAAACATCAAAACCCCTAAAAAAAGACCGGGAACGGATACAAGGCAAATCAACCGCCACCCGCTCACACCCAAACAGCGCATCACCGTTAATTCTTCGTTTTTTGAAAGAAGATGCAAACTAACCGCCCCGCCGACAATACAACCGACAGGCGCACTCCCCAGCAAAAACAAAGGCATTCTTCTTAGAAGGTCATGCCAAAAATTGGCAGTGTCTCCCGCATAAAAATACTTGACGGATTCCAAAAGAAGCGTCAAGGCAAAGATTGCCAACATGGCCGTCAGAATGCCCGCACAAATCTTGTAACCCGCATACAGGTAAACTTTTTTCATTGGCAATAAATATGTTGACGAATATTACGCATGCGACAGTTTGGACCGAATTCTCGGCAACAAAAATAAAAAGAAGAAGCCCAAAACCCCGACTTGAATGATCCAAAATAAGCCGCTCTCACCGCCGCCGCGAATCACCCCGACCGCAAACGTCACAAACTGAATATAAACAAGATAACACAGAACACCGCCGAGAGTGGCCGGCCAACTGTTCTGCCTCGGTTTTCTGCGGCTAAAGACCATGGCCAAGGGAAGCGAAACAGGGACAGCCAGGCACACCGCCAAACGCTGATAAAACTCCGCAAGTTCCCGGCTGTTGCCGTTCCACAGTTCCCGTGTCGGCCGAGATTGCAACAAACCCCGAAGTTTGTTCTCCGGTTGCAAGACAAACTCCGCCGCCTCAAAACTGCCCGCACTGCCGGTGTTACCCGGTTGCCAAGATAACCATGAACCGTTGCGGATACGCAGGGTGACAGACCCCGCCAGTTTTGTTGCTTCAAAATCTTTTTCACCGGCAATCATCCCGGCAATCATCAATGCCTCTTCCTCGCCCATGCGGGCATAGTGTAGGTTGCCGTTCTGCAATCTGACCAGATCCTTACCGATAAAGTGAATGTCTCCCCCCTCCATATTCTGTAGTTTTCTTTGGACCTGAGTGACGGACAGACTGTCCACCAAGGTCGCGCTTAAAGGAGTTAAAAAAAACGCCAAGGCGGAGACTGCCGCGGCAATCAACAAGGTGGGCGGCAACAGCAACAGAAGAAATCTCCTCTCGCTCAACCCCATCGTAAAAAGAATGTGCATTTCGTTCTCTCCGTAAAGTTTTGTCAAAAAAGAGAACAATGCCAAAAAATATCCGATTGCAAGGAATAACCCGCTTTGACTTATCAGACCAAACAGAACGCTGACAATCAGATCATCGCCGTTCAACTTGCCCCGCAGAACTTCGTTCATCGCCGCCGCAAGTTGCAGCACTGTGACAATAAGACAAAGCAGCCCAAACATCACGAGTGTTCGCTTCAACACCGAAACTTGAACAAGAACTGTCAGGGTTTTCATTTTCTTCATTATGCCACATTCATCCCCGGCACTGTCCGGCCTTTCGTCTGCCGAAAGTTAAATCGGGAGGATGCGAGATGATATCGGCCGGAATACGGACGCACTCTTTCGCTTGGCTCACGCAAACACATAAAATAAAAAAGATGGGGACCATTAAGACTAACAAAGCGTGGCTTCGCAATTCGGTCGGGCTGACAGAAGAGCGACGTCTGCATATAAGCGAGCCGTTGCATCTAAGCGGCGGCGCGGTTTTGCCACACTATGACCTGATGTATGAAACCTACGGCAAACTAAATCGAGCGGCTGACAATGCCGTTTTAATCTGCCACGCACTCAGCGGCAATCACCATGCCGCCGGCTATCACGGCGAACAGGACAACAAGCCGGGCTGGTGGGATAACCTGATCGGTCCGGGTAAAGCCATCGACACGGATCGTTTTTTTGTGGTGGCATCCAACAACCTGGGCGGCTGTGACGGCAGTAGCGGACCGCCGAGTATCAACCCGAAAACCGGCAAGTCTTACGGCGGCGATTTCCCCGTAGTCACCGTCAAGGATTGGGTGAACAGCCAAACGAAACTTGCCGATGCCCTCGGCATTAAACGCTGGGCGGCCGTCGTTGGCGGCAGTCTGGGCGCGATGCAAGCGTTGCAATGGGCGATCAGTTACCCGGACAGACTGCGGGCGGCGGTGTTGATCGCCGGCGCCTTCCGGCTGAGTGCTCAAAACATTGCTTTTAACGAAGTGGCACGGCAAGCGATTCTCACAGATCCGGAGTTTGGAAAAAACAAGCAAGGTGAAGGGAAAAATGGTCTGATGATTGCCCGCATGATCGGGCACATCACCTATCTGTCCGAAGATGCGATGCTCAGCAAGTTCGGTCGCAAACTGACCGAAGAAAAATTGTCCTACGGGTTTGAACCGGACTTTCAGGTGGAAAACTATTTGCGTCATCAGGGGAAGAAGTTTTCCGCACAATTTAATCCGCATACTTATCTGCTGATGACCAAGGCATTGGATTACTTTGATCCCGCCGCCGATTTTGGCGGGGACGCGGTTGCGGCACTCTCGCCTGTCAAATGCTCTTTTTTGATTGTCTCTTTTACCACCGACTGGCGGTTCCCCACATCCGGCTCTCGCAAAATGGTGGAAGACCTGGTCAGTGCCGGCAAGAATGTAAGTTACACCGAGGTTAAAACCGAAAGCGGCCACGATTCGTTCCTGTTCCCCTTGCCCGAATATGTGAACAGCCTGAGATTATTCTTATCCAACTTCTCCGCCCCCGATACGCAATAGCATGGCACAAGTTAATGAGTTTGAACAGATTTTGAGTTGGGTACCAAATGGCACGCGCGTTCTCGATCTGGGTTGCGGTGATGGCACTCTTTTGGAACTGCTCAAAAAAAGAAACAATGCGCGCGGTTACGGGTTGGAAATCAATTCGAATTGCATTGCGGCATGTTTGGGCAAGGGAGTCAATGTCATTGAACAAAATTTTGATCTGGGATTGAACAACTTTGCCGACAAGAGTTTTGATTTCACGCTGTTAACCTCCACCCTGCATGCGGCCCGCCGACCCGACCGCCTGCTCAACGAGATGCTGCGCATCGGCAAGAATGCCATTGTCACCTTTCCCAATTTTGGTAACTGGCAACATCGGTTATACCTCACCTTGCGCGGTCGCATGCCCGTATCCGAGGCCTTGCCTTATGCGTGGTACGAAACACCCAATATTCATCTTTGCACTATCCGGGACTTCTCTCATCTCTGTCGGCAAAAAAAAATATTGATTAAGGACAAGACTGTCAAGGGCGGCGGGCCGGCCGGTTCTCTTTTCCCCAACTTTTGGGGGCAAGAGGCGATGTTTCTTCTCGGTAAAAGTTAAATCGCGGTTTAACCGTGCCGCCGAGTTTCGCCGTCGCCGCAAACATTGGCAACACAGCGCGCACAGAGTAACGGATGCCGCTTGTCCCGCCCGGCGGGAACTCTGTGCCAACAGCGCGGGCACTTGGTGTGCTCGGAAACGCTGAGTTTCAATTTCAGTTGCGGAATATCCGTTAGGATCGCATCCGGCGGGGCATCGCTCAATGGTCTAAGCCGGGCCGCCGAGGTAATCAAAATGAAGCGCAGTTCGTCCCCCGGGGCATCCAAGGCGTTGTATAGATCGCCTTCACAAAAAAGATCCAATTCGGCTTCCAAGGCCGAGCCAATTTGCTTGGCATCGCGTGCCTGTTCTATGGCTTTGTTGACACACTGCTTGATACGCAGAATGGTTTCCCACTGTTCGGAAGTGGGGCCGCCCCGACCTTCTCCCGGGGAAAGATTCTCATGCCACCGGGCAAAAAGAACACTTGCTTCTCGTTCACCGGGAAGATGCTGCCAAATCTCTTCGGCCGTAAAACTCAGCAAGGGTGCGAGCCAACGCGCCAGGGCATCCAGCAGCAGAAAAATAGATGTTTGTGCCGAACGACGAATGGGGCTGTCGGCCATAGCCGTGTATTGGCGATCCTTGATGATATCCAAGTAAAAACCGCCCAGTTCATGCACACAGAATTGGTGCAACTTGCGGCTGGCGGCGGCATAGCGGTATGCGCGATAATCCTCCCCGAGTTCTTCTTGCAATGCCGCAGCCCGCACCAATATCCAACGATCCAAAGAAAGTTGTTGCTCCGGCGCAAGGCTGTCTTTGAGCGGATCAAAATCATGCAAGTTTGCCAACAGGAATCGCGCCGTATTGCGCATACGGCGGTAGATATCACTTACGGAATGTAGGATGCCCGGCGAAATGGACATCTCATTAACATAGTCCGCGGATGCCACCCACAAACGCAAAACATCCGCCCCCAGTTTTGCAATCACTTCCTGCGGCTCAATAATATTGCCGACAGACTTGGACATCTTGCGCCCTTCGCCGTCCACCGCAAAACCGTGTGTCAAAACTCCCTTATAAGGCGCCTTGTTATCCATCGCCACTCCCGCCAACAAAGAAGACTGAAACCAACCGCGATGCTGGTCCGAACCTTCCAGATACAGATCCGCCGGGTATTGCAGCCGCGGTCGTTGGCGCAGCACCGTGTAATGCGTCGTGCCGGAGTCAAACCAAACATCCAGGATATGGCGGCTTTTTATATAATCGTCCGCATCCTCGCCGAGAAGATCGGCAACTTGCAAATCATACCAGGCTTCCAGTCCGTCTTTTTCCATGCGTTTTGCCAGTATTTCAAGATGCTCGCCCGTTTGCGGATGCGGTTGGCCGGTTTCGCGATGAACCAAAAACGGAATGGGAACGCCCCAGTGCCGCTGGCGGGAAATACACCAATCCGGTCGGCTCTTCATCATTCCTTCTATGCGCTCTCTTCCCCATTCCGGCACCCACTTGATTTTGGGCGTCTCCTCAAGGACCTTATCCATCAGACCCGCGTTGTGCATACTAACAAACCATTGATCCGTGGCACGATAAATGGTCGGTTTTTTGTGCCGCCAGCAATGCGGATACTGATGCCGATAGGGTCCCCCGTAAATAAGAAAGCCGCTTTTTTGCAAGGCATCCAAAATCTTTTCTTCGTCTCTAAAGATATGCCAGCCTCCCACCAAAGGATAGTCCTTGGCGTAATAGCCGGCGCCATTGACCGGATTATCCAACCGCAAAGAATTCTTTTGTCCCAGGGCAAAATCTTCCAAGCCATATGCCGGCGCGGAATGCACCAACCCGGTGCCTGTTTCCACTGTCACATAGTCGCCCGGAAAAACCGGCGCGGGGCGACCGTATAAGGGATGCCTCGGCACCAGCCCCGTCAAATGCTCGCCCTTAATTTCGCCAATTCGGCGAACATCCGATAAGCCGCACCTCTCCGCAAAGGCGTCGGCCGCATCGGCCGCAACCAGCAATCTGAGCACTCTGTCTCGCGCCCGCACCTGCAACAGAACATAAGTAATGTCCGGATGCACCGCAATTGCCCGATTGGCGGGGATCGTCCAAGGAGTGGTGGTCCAAACCACAAAAAATAACGGCACAGACGAATCGCCCGCGGGCATCCTTTTCGCCAATTTTTCTTCCTCGTCTTTCGGCAGAGGAAAGCCTACATCAATCGCCATAGAAGTCTTTTCGGTATACTCCACTTCGGCCTCGGCAAGTGCCGAACCGCATTGCAAACACCACTGCACCGGCTTGTGGCCGGCATGAATATGGCCGTTGACGTAAACCTTGGCAAGTGCGCGAATGATGTTCGCTTCTATTTTTGCATCCATCGTGATGTAAGGATTTTCCCAATCGCCGATCACCCCCATCCGCTTAAATTCTTCGCGTTGAATGCCCAACCAGCGGGTTGCATAGTCGCGACATGCCCGCCGAAATGCGCGCTCCTCGTCCGCGGTCTTGGGGCGTCCCAGTTTTTTCTCCACATTAACTTCTATGGGCAGGCCGTGGCAATCCCAACCGGGAACATAAGGGGCGTTATAGCCGTCCAGCGAACGACTCTTCACAATAATATCCTTAAGAATCTTATTCACCGCATGTCCTATATGCAAGCGACCGTTCGCATAAGGCGGCCCGTCATGCAAAACCCATTTCTCCTCCCCCGCTCGTTGTTTGCGCAGCGTCTCATAAATGTTTTCCTCCCGCCAGAGATCCAGGATTTTTGGTTCGCGCTGCGGCAGGTTTGCCTTCATCGGGAAATCGGTCCGCGGCAAATTTAAAGTGGGTCGGTAATCGGGTGTGTTTTCTTTTGTCATCCTATTTCAATCGCTGCGCTTTTTCAAATCACTGCGTTTTGGTTGCGCGGGTCGCCCGACTTTTGCCGAGTGTTTGTCTTTTCTCTCCAAACTTTTGGGGCTTTTAGAGCTTTTAGAGTTGCCGGAACTTTTGGAGGTTTTCGAGATACCCGGCGCATAGTTCTTCATTTCCCGCTGTCTGCTCCTTTCCAACGCCAAACTGCCGGCCGCCACATCCTTATTGATGACGGAACCCGCGCCGATAACCGCCCCCTTGCCAATCGTAACGGGAGCGACAAGGGCCGTATTGGAGCCGACAAAGGCGGCTTCTCCGATCCGGGTCCGATGCTTGCGAACACCGTCATAATTGCACGTAATCGTGCCGGCGCCTATGTTGGCATGCTTGCCAATGCGAGCGTCTCCCAGGTAACTTAAATGACTCACTTTGCTTCCTTCCAGTATGTCGCTGTTTTTAACTTCAACAAAGTTTCCGATATGCACTCGGTCTTTAAGACGGCTGCCCGGTCGCAGACGCGCGAAGGGTCCCAGGACACATTCTTTGCCGATACGCGCATCGTCCAGATGGCAAAATTCCAACAGGCGCGTTCTGTCGCCGATGGTCGTTTGGCGAACAAAACTGCCACAGCCGACCGCCACATCGTCTCCCAAACGCACCCGCCCCGACAAGACCACATTTGCTCCTATGCAAACATCCCGCCCAACACGCAAACTCTTTTCCTCGCCCAGGATACACAGACTATCCGCATGCATCAGGTAAACTCCTTGACGCGCCAATGCCTCCTTGCGTTGGTCTTGTAACAACTTCTCCAATTGTGCCAACTGAACGAGATCATTGGCACCCAGGTATTCGTAATCATTTTCACAGCACAGTACCTCTATCGGGTATGAATCGGCGTATGCATGTTGCATCACATCGGTCAAAAGATATTCTTTTTGGTCATTTTTTCTTTCGGTGGCAAGTATTCTCTTAAGCCACACACGCAAAGGTCCCGCCCGGGCCGCCATGAAGCCGGTGTTCACTTCCTTCAGTGCGCGTTGCTCCGGCGAGCAATCCCGCTCTTCCGTAATGGCACAAGGGTTGCCGCTCGCATCGCGGACAATGCGGCCGTAGCCCTGCGGTTTTTCCATTCGGGCGCCGAGCCAGACTGCCTTTTGCTTCCGGGCAATAGCCGTTAATCGTTTTAATGTGGCAGGTCGAATCAGGGGGGCATCGCCATACAGCACCAGGACGATATCCTCTTTGTTAAGAGAGCGAACAGCCAGCTCCAAGGCATGACCGCTGCCCAGTTGCTCCTTTTGCACAGTTGGTACAACCGGGACACCCCGGCTGTCCGTTTCATCCAACAGGGCGCGCACCTCCTTCTCGCCGTAGCCGATCACCGGGCGGATTTCATCGGCGGCGGAAACGGCGGCCGTTGCTTTGGCAAGACAATGGCGAATAATGGGAACACCGCCGAGAGGCAACAGCACCTTCGGTCGGCTTGCTCGCATGCGCGTCCCGCGGCCCGCCGCAAGAATCACCGGCACAACGCGCGTCATGCCGGCATTGCTCCGAGAGCGTCGTCAAAATCCGCAAGAATATCCTCGCTATCCTCCAAACCAACCGAAACCCGGATCATGCCTTCGTCTATGCCCATCCGCTCTCGTTCTTCCTCATTCAAGGAACTATGCGTCGTCGTGGACGGATGCGTGACAATCGTGCGCGTATCGCCCAGGTTGGCGGAGAGCGAACACATTTTCAAACCGTCAAGCATCGCATAGGCATTTCGCCGGCGTTCGGTCGGTGTCGCTCCTTTAACAACAAAACTCAGCATCCCGCCGCCGCGCCGCATCTGTCGCCGGGCGACCGCCTCTCCCGGATTATCCGCCGCAAACGGATAAAGGACACGCGCCACCTTGGGATGCGCCGCCAAGCAGCTCACCAGTTTTTCCGCATTATCGCAGTGCCTCTCCATCCGTAACTGCAGATGCTCCAGACTCTTGCTAAGCAACCAGGCATTGAACGGCGACAAACTTGGTCCCGTATGGCGCAACATAAAATTCAAAGGGCCGAGATGCTTCTTGGAACCGACCACAACACCCCCCATAGACCGGCCCTGCCCGTCTATGTATTTTGTTGCCGAATGCATCACCATATCCGCCCCCAATCCAATCGGGTTTTGTAAAAAAGGCGTGCCATATGCGTTATCCACCAAAAACGGCACCTCCCTTGCCCGACAAACTTCCGCCAGAGCCGCGATGTCGGTGACATCCAATGTCGGGTTTGACGGCGTTTCAATAAGACACAGACTCGTGTCACCATCCAGTTCCCGCGCCCAAGCATCCATAGGCGCGGTATTGTCCACAAACGCACAGGACATACCCCACTGCGGTAAAAGGCGAGTCAGAATTTGCACCGTGGATCCGAAGAGACAACGCGACGCCACAATCTTTTGCCCGCTCTTGCTGTGGGCCATGATAGCGGTGAACAGAGCCGCCATACCCGTCGCAAACCCGACGCCCGTTTCCGCTTCTTCCAGAGATGCCATTTTATTTGTGAACTCGGCGACATTCGGCGCATGGTACCTGCCATAGTTGTTGCCCTCCCTTTCGCGCGCAAACAGGCTGCGCGCATATTCGGCATCATCAAAAACAAAACTGGAAGTCAGATAAACGGGAACCGAATGCTCCCGCTGTTGGCTGCGCGGCAACTGACAACGAATTGCCAGCGTCTGCTTGCCGGGGCTATCCCCTCTTTTTTTAGATTTTGACATCCTTGCCCTTGGCGGCACCCCGCTTTAACAAACGGACAAACAAAATCGAAAATCGGTTAATGATTAAGGACTTGTTAATAAGCCCAGTCCGTTATGACAACCTTAATGCCTTCATATTGCTCCCTCTTCGTCAGCGAAGATTCGTCGCGTTCTCTTTTGGCTTCTCCTTTAATGCTGTGACTTTGGCAAGAAGCGCCTCCCTTAAATCGGTGTTTCACATGGCGGGCTTCCACATAAGTATGAAAGGCCTCCTCGTATCTGGATTTGCCGCTAATATCCGCCAAAAATTGCTTGGAATAATAAACAACCGTTCCCGTATCCTTTTGGTACTCGGTAATACACCAAAAATACGCCCGCCCTTCCGCGAGCAGATGGGATGACAAGCCGACAAGAATCGCGCCCAAAGCAAGCTTTTTAAGGCACGAAAAAAATATCTTACGCATTGTGTTTCGCTTCATTGCGATTGATTGCGATTAATTGTGATTGTGAATATCTCATAAAAATTGTCCGTTTGTTCTCATTATAAGGCACTATGTAAAATTACAAAATTCGCCGGGATGATGTGCACAGCACATCATCCCGGCAAGGTTTTGGACTCTGAGTTTGGTGTTGTGCGTTTGCAGATAAAAGACAAACATCCGTCGAAATATGGTAAACTAATGCCGTATTAATTATTTTATATCTACTAATTATTAATTTATGAAAATATTTGAAATGCATACTCTCAAGAGTTGCGGCATGGCCGCGGCCGGGCGAACGGCACGCAGCGGCATTATCCTATTATTGACAATCACCCTGTCAGTCGTCCTGCTCGCCGCCTGTGTCGGCGGCGGTGGCGGTGGTTCCGGTGGCGAGGCAACGGACACGGATGGAGACGGAATTGCGGATACGAACGATGCGTTTCCGTTGGATCCTTGTGCGAGTGTGGACACAGATGGCGACAGCTTCCCCGACATGCTGCACATCAACTGTGCTACCGGCTTGGAGACCAACTTGAAGGCAGATATCGACGATGACGATGATGGCATCTCGGATGAGGGAGATGCGTTTCCGTTGGATCGCTGTGCGAGTGTGGACACAGATGGCGACGAACAACCCGATATGCTCCATTTCGGCTGCATGACCAATGTGAATACTACCCTGACAGAAGATACGGACGATGACGGCGACGGTGATGAAGATATCGACGACAACTGCCCCTTGCGTTACAATCCGAACCAAACCAATACGGACAATGCCAGTGACGGTGGCGATGTCTGCGATGACGATGATGACAATGACGGCTTTCCGGATGAAGCAACCCCAAACTCGGCGGCAGACAATTGTCCGCTAATTACCAATGCGAACCAGAAGAATACTGACAAAGATGACAAAGGCGATGCCTGTGACGAGGACGATGACAATGACGATGTGACGGATCTTGCGGATACTTGCCCGACCGGTGTTACCGGCTGGACTTCCAATGCGTCCGCGGACAATGACGGTGACGGCTGTCGCGACACAGATGAAGATTCGGACGATGACAATGATGGAATAAATGACTTTACCGAGGACGGTGTGACCCCGTTAGACAATTGCCGGCTCGTCCACAATCCGGACCAGACAAATACGGACAATGTCAGTGACGGTGGCGATGCCTGTGACCCGGACGATGACAATGATGGTGCCCCGGATACGGAAGATATATTCCGGTTAGATCGTTGTGCGAGCACCGACACAGATGAAGACGGACAACCCGATATGCTCCTTTCCGGCTGCATTACCGGTACGAATACCACCTTGACAGAAGATACGGACGATGACGATGATGGCTTTCCGGACATAGCAAATACGACCACAGTGGCGGACAACTGCCGGCAGGATGCCAATCCGGACCAGACCAATACGGACAACGATGACAAAGGCGATGCCTGTGACGAGGACGATGACAATGATGGCACCCCGGATACGGAAGATATGTTCCGGTTAGATCGTTGTGCGAGCACCGACACAGATGAAGACGAACAACCCGATATGCTCCTTTCCGGCTGCATTACTGGTACGAATACCACCTTGACAGAAGATACGGACGATGACGATGATGGCTTTCCGGACATAGCAAATACGACCACAGCGGCGGACAACTGCCCGCTGGTTGCGAATGCGGACCAGACCAATACGGACAATGCCAGTGACGGTGGCGATGCCTGTGACCCGGACGATGACAATGACGGCATAAACGACTTTGCCGACGACGGTGTGACCCCGTTGGACAACTGTCCGCTGGTTGCGAATGCGGACCAGACCAATACGGACAATGCCAATGACGGCGGCGATGCCTGTGACCCGGACGATGACAATGACGGAATAAATGACTTTGCCGACGACGGTGTGACCCCGTTGGACAACTGCCCACTAACTGCCAGTGCGGATCAGACGGATACGGACGACGATGACGCAGGCGATGCCTGCGATGTGGATGACGATAATAACGGTCTGATAGAAATTTTTACCCTAGAGGATCTGGCACGGCTACGCGATGACCTGAACGCCGACGGGGCGGACGATGGCAATTTTGAGGAAATTAACGCCGTCGGTCAGGTCGGCTGTCCGGAGGGCGGTTGCCGCGGCTATGAGCTGGCACGCTCTCTCAATTTCGGCAATGCAAGTTCTTACGCAAATGCCACCGCCTACATGCCCGCCTGGACGAGCGGCAACGGCTGGGTGCCGATTGGCACTTGTTATCAAAATAATGAATGTGCAGAATCCCCTCCCACTGGCTTCGACCCCATCCCCGGCTACGGCAGCTACGATGGCATCTTTGAAGGCAATCATCATAATATCACCGATCTCTTGATCTCTGTCAGTAATCGTAATGTGTACGGGATTGGGTTGTTTGGCGCGATCAGCGAAAATGCCCGCATTCAAAATCTGAGACTGTCGGGGGCGGTGACTGTTATCGATCCGCTTGGGACTGACGGTTGCAATGATGTGGGATTGCTGATCGGTTATGGTCGCAATGCTTATCTTGAAAATCTCTTAGTTTCGGGGACGATGACGGCGTTATGCAATGCCGTAGGGGCTCTGGGCGGGGATCTGCAGGATGCGATATTAAATCGCACGGCAGCCAAACACACTTCGGTCTTTGGTAATACTGCAGTCGGTGGTCTGGTTGGCTTTGCGAATTCTGCCGACATCCGTTATTCCTATGCGGCAAATGTCACTGTCTCCAGTAACCAGGATGATGGATCTAATATACATACCACTACCGGCGGTCTGGTCGGCAGCGGCAGTTCCGCAGATATTCGCCATTCCTATGTGAGGGGCGGCGACGGTGTCACCGGCACTCGGGCACTCGGCGGCATGGTTGGGCTTGGGAACGCTGCCAAAATCAGTTATTCCTATGCGGCCAGTGGTCCTGTCAGTGATCCTCGGTTCACGCGCTACCCCGCGAACCGTGTTGGCGGATTGATAGGAACAAGTAGTTCCAGTACGGTCACCGTCTCCTACTGGGACCGAACGACCACAGGCCTGACTATGACTTCCGGCTCTACCGGCGGCCAAACCGCCAACTTCAAGCCGACCTCGGAACTCCAAACGCCAACCGAGTTCACCGCCAGCATCTATGCGGACTGGGCAGATTTTTGGTGCGATCCGAACACCGGCGAAACGCGGCAAGACACCGACCCGGCAGGTCCCGGTGATCCTTTCGTCCGCGTTTGGGATCTCGGCACACCTATGCAGTATCCCGTCCTGTCGTGTGCTCCGGGTGGTCTCAGATCCCAAGGCAGGTAAGGGGGGAAAGAAAGAGAAAGCAAAACAAGTTTTTTCTGCGGACAGAACAAACGGGATGCCCCCGACTCTGACTTACCGGCTCACTCAACATACCAAACTTCCGGCTCTTTTTTGCCGCCGCGCAATAACATAGCCGATCTTTTATCTTTTAATGCCCCGCACTGCACCGCATCCCAATCGGCGGCAGTGAACTTTTAGAATAAGGATTAAAAACAGGCGGCTCCCGCCGCCCGCTATTATCTTTTAACCAAGACCGCCCCCAATCAGTGCATCGCCCCAACCGTGCGGTGTCTTAAATTTCGCCGGCATAGGCAACAGCCAATTCGCGGGCAATAAACTCTCGGCGTGCCGCATCACCATACCCCGCCCGTTCACTTTGTGCGATAAGAAACGAGAGTTTAACAAGCAACGCCGGAAGGCTGTACTTGACCGCCGAGATCGCGCCCATTTCCATCGCCCGCGCCAAAGGCGGATAAACGATGGATCCTTGGTCGGGAATTGTGGAACCGATCACCGGGATAATCCCCGTGCGGCTAAGGTGACGGATGTGCTCCAAAAAATCCGGTGTCAAATTACCGCCGGATGCCGCAAGCAAAACAACTTTAATATCCTTGCTCAAAGCAGCCGGCGGTTGGGCGGCCGGCACCGCCGAAAAGAAACACAGGTTTTTGCTGAACAGATTGGACGGGTTGAATGAGCCGGGCGGGCGGGGCTGGGCGGATGACATCTCCCGCCCGACGGGGGAGGCATGGGAAGCGGGAGAAGAAGAGGAATCACTCACCCGGCAGTCCCGTATGCGGCCTGCGTGTTCGTAAATATGCGGTCGGGCATGTACATGTGTATGCGCATGTCCCGCGGCTCCGTCCCGTTCTTCCAAACTTGCCAAGCAAGACAGCCCCGGCGTAACAAACGCATCCGTGTTGAGCGAGGTCACCTTTTGGGCGCGGGTTCCGCGCCAGGCACACCCTTGCATCACAATAGCCACCTCGGCCAGATCCGATTCCGCCAGACGCAACGCATCCTCAATATTGCACGCCGCATCACTGTCCTCCCGATCCGGGGTACGCATACTGCCCGTAAGAATCACCGGGAAGTTAAGAATCGGTCTTAATGCAAACGCAAGGGCGGCTGCGGTATATGCCATCGTATCCGTACCGTGCGTAATAACAAACCCGCCGTAGCCCGCTTTGTGCTGCGTAATCAGGGAAACCAGCGACTGCCATTGTTCCCGCCCCATGTCGCTGCTGTCCAGCCGACAAAAACGATGCACGGTTGTTCTTTGGACAAGGTCGGCTGGCAAGGATTGCAGCGTCTTGATGATATCACTTTCGGCGGCAAAACCCGCCAAACCCTCAGAACCCGCTCGGCCGCGCGTGCTCGCCATTTCTATGGTCCCGCCTGTGGCAATGAGTGCAATTTTTTTCACGGGAGTTTTCATATTTAACGGATATTACTCTCTTTGCAACAGAGTGGCGGCTTCCTCTTCGGGCGCATCAGAAGCAGGAAAATCGGGAGAACCGGGAGAAGTAGGGGAAGCAGAGGAACCGGTAGAATGAACCTTGTTGCCGGGTCGTTCGTCCATCGCGACGGCACGCAGCCACGCATTCCCCAACTTCACATAGTCCGGGTTCATCTCCGTCGCATAAAACGCAACGCCCATCCGTTTCGCCACCACACACTCGGAACCGGAACCGGCAAAAGGGATCAGTAAGTTCTGTGCCCCGGCGGCATTGATCAATCGCTCCGTGATCTTCTGCGGTTTTTGCGTCGGATGAATGGTCATCCGACAATCCGAATGCATATGTCTTTCTTTTTGCATACCAAGACGCTTGCAATCGTGACAATAAAACACTCTCTCCGAATAACCGGCACCGCCCGCCAAAGCCGGGATCTTCATCACATCCCTCGGCAAGGCGCCATTCTCGTGCGCCCGGTAAATGGTCGTTGATTTGCCGTTACTAAATCTGCAGTTTTTACTGTGCCGAACCTTGCCCGCGGAATTCTTAACGAACGAAGGCGTATAGTCTTCTCTGACAAGATCCACATGCAATTTCGGCTTCTCGCCTTCCCACAAACACAGGATCGACTCAAAACTTCTTTGCCAAAACTTGCTACCGGGAACCGTTTTGTTTGTATAGTGCCAAGTGAGCCACCTTTGTTGCGCGAGCGGATAACGCACGGCAACATGAGCCAACACTTCGGGCAGACCGTAAACATATACGGGCGAAGAGCGTTTTGTGAGCCGTAAACATTCATTAATCCACAACTCACTCCAATCGGCATAATCGATAAGCGTCTTGTTATCTTTGTTATTGCCAAAATCCTTGCCGATGTTGTAGGGCGGATCGGCGATGGTTAAATCAAAACAATGGCTCTGCTGTATGGAACGCAAAAAATCCAAGACATCCTCGCGGCTGATCCTATTCTGTTTCACCATATCATCGTTTCATCGTTTTATCGCTTCGTTGCTTCGTTGCTTCGTTGTTTAATGGTTTAATGGCTTAATGGCTTAATTGTTGCTTTTTACTTCCCTCCATTTTACAACGCCCGGTATTTTGGAGGCAGATCGGTCCCGCCCCCTTATTTCGAAGGCAAGGATATCTCTCTTTATTAAGCACCGGCACTTTCGATACGCCCCGGTTGAGTAGGCATCAAAAAACAAGCCTATGATGCTCGTAAACAATCCGCCTCGGTGTATTCGGATTCGGTTCTCAACAGAAAAACCCAAAACCGGGCGAGATAATACGGAAAAAGAGTGCCCCTTCAGTTAAAATTAAGCATACTCATAAATTCATGATCTTCTCCAAACAAGATAACCGAGGAACAATAACACCTCAAAGACAGCCGCAACATATAAGTGGGATTTGGATTGCCGTTTGCACGGGAATACTTGCCGTCCTGTGGCTAAGCGGTTGTGATCCTTCTGCCGGCCCGAAAGCGGGTGACCTCAAATGGAAGTTCGAAACAGGTGGTCCGATTCTTTCAAGCCCCGCCATCGCAAAGGATGGGACCATCTATGTCGGATCCGACGACAAACACCTCTATGCCTTCACACCCAACGGCAATCTTAAATGGAAGTTTGAAACAGGTGGTTGGATTTTTTCAAGCCCGGCCATCGCAAACGACGGGACTATCTACGTCGGATCCGAAGACAACTACCTCTATGCCTTCACACCCAACGGCAGACAAAAATGGAAGATCGAAACAGGCGGCCCGATTTGGTCAATCCCTGCCATCGCAAACGACGGGACGGTCTATGTCGGATCCTTCAACAACCACCTCTATGCCTTCACGCCCAACGGCAGACAAAAATGGAAGTTCAAAATAGGTGGTCCGATTCTTTCAAGCCCGGCCATCGCAAACGACGGCAGCATCTATGTCGGATCTCTCGACGGACACCTTTATGCCTTCACACCCAATGGCAATCTCAAATGGAGATTCCAGACAAGTGGTAAGGTTATTTCAAGCCCGGCCATCGCAAATGACGGAACCATTTATGTCGGATCCGCCGACAAACATCTCTACGCCCTCGCACCCAATGGTAATCTCAAATGGAGGTTCCGGGCAGATAACGTGGTTGCTTCAAGCCCGGCCATCGCAAACGACGGAACCATCTATGTCGGATCCGCCGACAAACACCTCTATGCCTTCACACCCAATGGTAATCTCAAATGGAGGTTCCAGGCAGATGACGTGGTTGCTTCAAGCCCGGCCATCGCAAACGACGGAACCATCTATGTCGGATCCGCCGACAGACACCTCTATGCCATCACACCCAACGGCAATCTTAAATGGAGATTCCGGGCAGATGACGTGGTTGCTTCAAGCCCGGCCATCTCAAACAACGGAACCATCTATGTCGGTTCCGATGACAAATACCTCTATGCCGTTCATTCCAAGATTCTCTCTGATGAAAAGACAAAGTAGCCGATGACAACCCGACCGGTGTCACGCAAGATGCCGTTACCATTGTCCGAGCCGAACTTGCCGAAACCCACCAATTATATATTCGCAGTCAAACGAGCCTATGATGCTCGCAAACAACTCTCACCGATCCGGTTCTCAATACCAAAAGTCCCGAACTGGGTGGGATTATAAGAGTATCAGCGAAGGATAAATGACCAGCAAGATAGAGTGGACTGAAGAAACTTGGAATCCGGTGATCGGTTGCACCAAAGTATCCGCAGGTTGTAAATATTGCTATGCCGAGGTGATGGCCGAAAGGCTTAAGGCGATGGGACATAAGGACTATGCCAATGGTTTTCGTGAAGTGAAGATGTTGGAACATAAACTGGATGTCCCATTGCGCCGAAAAAAACCAACCACTTATTTTGTTAATTCTATGAGCGACTTGTTTCATAACAAGGTGAAGGATGCTTTCATAGAACGCATTATCGGGGTGATGGAGCAAACACTTCACCACAGGTATCAGGTGCTCACTAAAAGATCCGCGAGGATGAAAGAATTTTTTGCCAAGCGTAAAAAACCTCTGCCGAACAATGTGTGGCTGGGAGTCACCGTAGAAGACAAACGACATGGTTTACCCAGGATAGATGATCTGCGCGAGGTGCCCTGTGCGGTACGCTTTCTTTCCGTGGAACCATTGCTGGAGGATTTGGGCTTGTTAGATTTATGTCAGATTCACTGGGTGATAGTTGGCGGCGAAAGCGGACACAAGGCGCGCCCTATGCGGCAAGAGTGGGCTATTGCCATCCAAAAGCAATGCCGAAAACAAAAAACAGCATTCTTTTTTAAGCAATGGGGCACTTGGGGGGCGGACAATAAAAAACGCGCCAAGCATCTTAATGGAAGGAAATTGCTTGGGAAAACTTGGGACGCATTACCGGCAATTAATCTCTAACTTAAAGCAGAGAGCGTGAACCTGACGGACGCTTGCTTAATCTTTGACAAAATCAGAAATTCTTTTGCAGCGAACCGGTGTATTGTGTATGGTCGCACACAGTATTGGAACCGAAAAAGAGAGGCAACTCTTTTTGAGATGATGCACCTCGGGCGGGGAAATTAGAGCGGATTGTGTGCGTTTTTGTAAGGTTCTCTTTAATTAAAGAACTTACAAGGGTCAGGCAAAAATCGGTTCCGGGTTATCTATCCAATACTCTTTATATTCATTGGTGGCTCCGTCGCTTTCTGAGAACATAAAGAGTTTGACTTCCACTGACCATTTTCTGTCACCCGTATATGCAAATCTTTTGGTATTTTTCGTTTCGGGTTTTAAGAACAGTTTTTTATACCCGTCTATTTTTCTCTCCCCCAGTGTGTGTTCGGTTCCCTTAGGATCCACGAAAACGATACGACATTCATTTTTACGACACATCCAAAAAATAAAATCGGGGTGAAATTGGCGTTCTTGGTTGCCGGAAGTATAAGGTATGTAAATACTGTCCAGGTGTTCATCCAATTTGCTAAACATCCAAGCATCCCATTGAAGTTCGCGCCCAAGCAGCCAAGTGCTTAATTTTTCTATAAATTCGTGTTCGCTCTTTTCTTGAATAATGTGACGAATATAACTTAATCTGTTGTCTTTTTTGTTAATAAGAATTGGCAGATAATAATGCTTGTTTAAGAAATCATAACGTCTATCGGGGTTAGGCAGTATCTTAATTTCGTCTCGAAAATTGTAATTTTCAAGATTTTGCCTGTCCCCGCTTTGTTCAAGATATTCTTCCTCACTGATCTCGTTTCTGTTATATTTACCCAATAATTCGCGCATATCTTGATATCTCCCCTTGCGTGCCTTGCGCATTTTTTCTTCCAATTCTTTTTTCTCTGCGGGAGGTAAAGAAACTTCTATCTTGCGAAAATGAATGATATTGCCTTCGGCAGCATCTTCTTTGGTTTGAATGTCGCTTATTTCTTTAACTTGTCTTGGCAGAAGAGTGATGTGTGAAAGCACGGCGAATTCCAAAACCGGCAAGAACTCGTAAGAATTTTCTTCCTTTATGCGAAAACGGCCGGATGTTGCATCGGAGGCTTCCGTATAGGAGCGTAATCTGTGAATTTTTTCCGCGGTCATCCCGCGCACTGTGGCAAGAAAACCGTCCGAAACTTGCTTCATATAAGTTTCGTATGCCTTCAAAGATTCTTCGCTAATGTCAAATTTATGATTCGTATCCACCCGACCCGCCCGACCATCTTGGTGATGTTCCATACGCGGTCTTTTGTAGTAAGGGACAAGAACAGGCATCATTGAACCGTCTTTCAATTTCGGTGTATTCATCTGTGCGACTAAGTCCTGACTAAGAGGCAAAAATTGTGCTTTTTGTTCTATTTGTATTCCTTCCAGAATACCTTGGACAGCATTTGTATCCGTAGCATAAATAAAAAGAGTTTCCAAAGGTTCGGTATATTCTTTATGGCGAATCAGAGAGGATGCCTCCGATTGGCTATTGGAAAATCGGTCAAGACGATAACGATGTCCCTTCAACGGTTCAATGCGTACGCCGCGTCCGATTGCCTGGGTGGTAAACTTTCTCGCTCCTTGCTTGGCAATATTAATGAAATTAATCACATTCGGGCGGTTGGAATCCCAACTTTCAAAAAATGCCCGCGAACCCATGAGAATGCTTCCTTCAAATTCTTCCATATTCTCAAAATAAGAAACGGTTAAGGTCTTTCCTTCCGGAATACCCATATCAACAAGAAATTGATTGGTCCATTTGGTAATATCCCCGATGCGAATCAGCGCAAAAGGACTGTCGGCTGTCCTTAATTGAAATGCAATTTCTTTCCCGTTATGAGGATTACGCACTTCTATTTCGCCCTTGCCGGGTGCCAGGAATACGGCGGAACGAAAATCGCTTATGGTCATAGACCGCATTAGTTCGCGCGCTCCTCGATTTCTCCCAAAATGGGGTTTACTTTTCTCAAATAAAAACTCCGCGGTTTCCCATTCGTGCAGCAGTTCTTCTTTTACTTGGTTAAACCTGTTTGGGTTAATATCTCTTCGGCAAAATTTTCTTAGTAAAGTAAAAAAGTTGAGGAGATCGTTTTTGCCAACTTCTGTACCGACCGAATGCACCAGCGTCATCATTAAAGGAATGTGATAGATTTTTTCTTGTCCCGTTTTCTCTTTCAAGCGCAGATAGTTCAACTTAACGAATGCCAAGGTAATCAGAGACTTCAACAATACCTTTTCTTTTGTTTGCGCGTTGATAGCACCCGCCACCGGCTCGGTTACCGTGGCGGGAAAACTGTCTTTGCCGAGCAAAAGGTGTTTCCCATATTCCGCACGTATAAATTGGTTCAAATTAAAATCAACCGCAGTGGTAATAATGTCTTGAGATTCCGTGAAGGTGGCGGAAAAGTTAAACATAAAACCTTTGTTTGACATCAGGGCGTAATAGGCCTGCCGCTTGGAATCTCCTTTTTTTCCTTTGTGGGCTTCGTCCAAAAATACATACCAGTTGCCACCATTTAGATAACGCCGATAATTTATGATTGCATCCGATTGCTCCTCTCTGATATTGTCACTTCGCCAGTAATAGACCGTCTCGACATTGCCAAATTGCAGAGATGCTTCTTTGCCCAGTTTTGTTAATTCAACCAATTCTATTTTGGTATCCCCGTGTAGGCTAAATTCCCTCTGTGTTTTCTTGATTTGTGCCAGAACAATTGCACTCGGTGCGAGCAAAAGGATCCGATGCGGGGGGATGAGTTTCCGCTTCTTAAGAGTATGCAGGTGTGCGATTAACTTGAGGAGGACCAGGGTCTTGCCACTGCCGGTTGCCATCCAGAAGCACATTCTGTTAATAAGATGCTGGTACGAAATCGTGCCTTCTTCCGCAGGGCAATGTTGTGCCAGTATATTAAAAATATCTTTACCCGCCCCGCATTTTGTAACATTTAGTTTGGAAAAGGCGTCGGTAAATTCTTCGCCGTATTTTTGACACTCACTGCGATACATCTCATAGAAGTGTTGTTTACGTTTTGCCTCGCATTCCGCCGGTTCGCCCGGTCGGTAAGTGCTGTCTTCTTGACCGTAATAGGAATGCAAGCCGATGATCGTCTGCCTAATGGCATCTTGTTGATACGCGTGCAGTGTTTTGGTGCGCGAAAAGTATTTAAGGTTTGCAGGTTGCCATTCTGCCGGGATGTCATCGTAACCCCTCCTTGATAGAATTTGTTGCAATAAAGTTTGATTCACTTTATGCCTCTCCCCACCAAAGATAGGGACGCATGGCGGTTAAGAAATCCACTTTTTCTTCTTCGGTCATGACGGCCGGATTAATTTTTCTTTTCTCGCCGTCCGCAAAAATGACAGTATCGGCAGTGCGTTCCTTAATTTGTTTGCCAAGAATATTTGCCAGGGATTCGCCAATGTCCAGGTCTGCATAGATGTCGTATAGATTGATACTGAGTCGGTTTGGCTTGCGATCAGCCGCCACGGGAAAAGTGAACTTCGCGTCTGCCAAAAAAACATACTGTTGAAAATCACTCAGTTTGGCATTGTTATAAATCGGGCTGCTGTCTTTGTAGTGCATTTTGCGCAGCGTGTCTTCATACTGTTCCAATGCATAATACTTAAAGGCACCGCCACCCTGATAATCCACATCCTTTTCTTTACTGATGCTACTCTGATAGCCGCCAAGTACCTTTTTCATTCGGCCGACGGCACCGACTTTTTCTTCTCCCGCTTTATCCCGGTAAAAAGTATAGAAATGATTGCCCATTTCCACCCCAAGCCATTTGCGATTCAATTTTTGTGCAACGGCTGGTGTGGTTCCGCAACCTGCAAAAAAATCAAAAAATATTTTTTCTTGCACAGTTTCAGTAGATTGAATAACGCGTTTTAGTAAAACCTCAGCATTTTCCGTAGGAAATCCCCAATGTCTTTCATAACCTTTAATATCAGTCCAATTGTTTTTAATATTTTTATATTTCGGTTTATATTTTATTTTTTCATTTTTTACCTTAATTCTTTTTTCGGCATAAGCTTCGTCTACCTCTTTTTGTGACAATCCCCAAAGCCTATTATTAGGATTCCACATTTTTTTGCCCTCAATGATCCTATATTCTTTATTATTGTCTTTATTGCGATTAGGGAGAAAAGGTTCATACCAGATATCATCACTTCGTTCTACTTGAATACGATTAATGCGTGCTTTAGAACTTTTCCCTGCCAATAAAAGACTATCTATGTCGTTCATTAACTTTTTTTGTTTAGGAGTGGGAGATTTAAAAAATTCTTGTGTTCTATTAACAATAATCTCATTTAGAAATACATCGAATATTTGTTTTATAACACTTCGCACAATCCAATTCCCGTTATAGTCACAACGGACAAAAATACAACCCGTATCACTTAAGAAGTCGCGTGCCAGTTCCAGCCGATTTTCCAACATAGTCGCCCAACAGGCATCTTTATAGTTGGTGCGATAGTCAAACTGATCGCTCCCATCCAAGTTAAACGGCGGATCAATATAAATACATTGAATGCGTTCCTTGTATTTTTGTTTGAGTGTGTTAAGTGCCTGATAATTTTCACTATGCACCAGTTCCCCGTCCAGGGCTTCGGTCAGATTACCCAGTTGGTTTAGAAGTTCCAATTCCAGATCCTTGAAGTATTTTGTATCCAGCGGAAGATGTACTTGCTTACTCTTTCTCTTTTGATCTGTTGCGGGCGGTTGAAAAGAGAAATTCTCATCTGTCAAACCCAACTGTTGCCATTCGGTGATCTGTTCTTGCATTCCCGGGTGCTTGGAAAGTTTTTCCAATAAATCGACGGACTGTATTCTGTCCAGGGTGATGACATAGTTAAGATTACGAACAAACTTGGGCTTTTGCCAGATACGCACCAATTCATCTTCAAACTGAGAAATAAAATCAATGATGTCGTAAGCGGTTTGTTGGATGGTGTTGAGTTGTTTCAATCGCTTTTGACTGAAATCATTTTCCGCATCATTAAATTCTTTGCCGGTATTCCAGATATATTGATACATATACAAATCAAATTGTTCCCGTAAAAATTTACGGGCATTCTTATGGATAAAATAGTCCGCTTCTGTTTGGCGTTTGAAGGTGTTAAAGATGAGTTGTAATTGTTCTTCTTGTATCTCTGTCCCCGCTTCTTTTAGGGATCTTATGATATTTTTAATGTTGGTTGACTTGTTTCCGTGTTTATAAGATACTGACAAATAGTGGCAGATCTCGTCGTTCTTTTCTTTTTCGGTCTTTTGATATTCAAACACAAAGTCACGCCGTTCATTATTTTGTTTGTTTTCAAATTCGGTGGCATCAAAATGATAGTGTGTCCATTTGTTATCGGGATCTGTTATCCGAATATTCCGGATTAGAAAATCGGATTTAACATAATAAAGATCTCGTGTTTTCCAAACCAACTCCACATCCCGATCTTCTTCATACACGCGATCATAGATCCTTTCGCCGGCCTGCAAATACCGAAAGTAAACAGAACCACTCTCGCAAAAGTAACGACTGAAAAAGTTATACAACTTGTCAAACAATTCTTCGCGTTGCCCGTCTTTATTGCCGGATGTTCCATTGTCAGGAATTCGCTCATTAATCTTTTCTCGGATCTTTGTTTGAATATGCTCATCATAATAACTTTGTTTAATATGCATCAGGTTGATAAACCCGGACTTCCCTTCCACTTTTTTCCCGACGAATAACCGCCCCAGTGCTTCAAAAAATTTATCTTCGTATTTCATTTATCTTTGATTATATAAAATTTAAATATACCGTAGATCATTTGAATAACCCAACTGAGTTCAATGATCCTTTATTCTTTTGCTTTATTTATTAATTTATCTATTACTTTATCTGTTACTTTCTCTACTTTTTTGAATACTTTCTCTATCAAGTTACCGGAAATTTTCTCACTGTTGGGTTCTTTCTGAATAGTTTCTGTAAGTGCCTTAAGTAATTGTTGTTGTAATTCCGAATTAGCCCTGGCTTCTCGGATATAGGCTGTATAGGCTTTGGCAAAAGAACTTCTATGTGTATACTTGATATATAACTGATGTTGCTCTGTGTAAGACCTGCCGAGTTGGAACAGAAAAAAACCGATCACCCCCATCATTGTTAAGAGCAAAGGGTATCCTTCCCAAGAAAAAGTTATATTATTTTTAATAGCATATCCTCCTACTCCTACTATAATAAATGCACAAATAGCCATTCCTGATAAAGTCCAACGGTATTTTATTTCGTACTTTTTTGCCTCTGACTCAAAAGCACTGGATAATTCCTTTTTATTTTTTTCACTTTCTATTATTTCTATGCGATCATGGGCTTGTTCTATTTTTTGTTTGTATCCTTTTTCTCTTTCTCCTTTTTCATTTTTCTCTCCTTCATAAAAATCCAAGATCTTATCTTCAATGTCCTTAAATCGTTGTTTTTGATTCCCTTCTATTTCTTTTGATCTACCTAATATTTGTTCTATTTGTCCGAATGCTTCATTCACTGTACTTTGTTTCCCTGTAATGTCATCTGAGATTGTTTGGGTATTATTTTGTTTTTTGGTAATATCATTCAGGGTTGTTTGGGCAGCATTTTGTTTTTTGGTAATATCATTCAGGGTTGTTTGAGCAGCATTTTGTTTTGTGGTAATATCATCCAGGGTTGTTTGAGCAGCATTTTGTTTCTCAATCATATTGTCCAATGTTGTTTGAGCGGTGCCTTGCTTCTGGGTAATCTTATCTATTTTGGTTTGTGCAGCATTTTGTTTTTCGGTAATATTGTCTACCCTAGTTTGAGCAGTATTTTGTTTTTCGGTAATATCATTTAATACTTTTTGGGCAGCATCTTTTATATCAGTTAGTTCTTTAAAAGCTTCATCTATTTTTTGTTGAGTGCTCTCATGAACTGTCTTCCATTGAGGTCGAGGTCCTGGCATGATTTAATTTTAATGATTACAAAAGTTTATGATTATTTCAATATATTTTATGGTACATAATATCAGAAAGGTTTTGGGCTCTGAGTTTGGCATTGTACGTCATCAGATACGGGACACCGCAGAGTTTCCATAAAATTACCTGTGTAATGACGCCAAACAGACAGCATAGAAAAAGCAAGAACATTCGAGTATTAAGCGATTCACCCCAATCATAAAAAATGAAACAAAAAAGAATTCTTCTTCTCGGCGGCGGGCACAGCCACGCACTCTTGTTGCATGATTGGCAAAAAAGATCCCCTCGTGCCGACTATGAAACGGTTCTGATTTCGGAAAACGAAGAAATACTGTATACGGGGATGCTGCCGGGCTGGCTTGCCGGTCACTATGATCGCGAAGAGTTGACGATCTCACCCAAGGAACTCTGTCGCAAGGCGGGTGTTGTTTTCCGCCGGGAAAGGGTGCGCGCAATTGACCCGGATGCTCGCACGGTTCAAACCGACAAAGGGAAATGGTCCTATGATTTCATTTCACTGAACCTGGGGATTCACTGTCGGCTGCCGGATGGTCTTGCTAAAAATGAGCACAATATTCCGCTCAAACCTGCGGGTGATTTGCCGCGCCTGACAAAAAAATTCCTTGAACTGTGCGAACAAGACAAGTTGTTATTCACGGTTGCCGTGGTCGGCGGCGGTGCCGGCGGGGTGGAGGTGGCATGCGCTTTGGCTTGGCGTTTGCGGCGGCAGTTAAATATTTCGTTTAAACTTGTTTGTCGTTCCTTCTTGCCGGAATATGCGCCGAAGGCGCACACACCGGTGCGAGAAGGTCTGAAGATCGCGGGGGTAGATCTGATGGAAGGGTTTGATGTTTGCGGGCGTTCGCCCGGGAAGCTGACGAACAGCCGGGGCGAGGAAACGGATGCCCGCTATGTTTTTTGGAGCACTCCCGGAATCCCGCCGGCTTTTCTAAAGACCAAAGGATTGGAGTTGGATGCCAACGGCTTTTTGCGGGTGGATCCCTTTCTGCGTTCCGTCTCGCATCCTAATATCTTCGGCGCCGGCGACGTGGTATCCTTAAGTCCGCAACCGGTTGCCAAGGCCGGTGTCTTTGCGGTTCGCGAGGCTCCCTTTCTGGCGGAAAACCTAAGAAGAGTCGCCGAAGGTCGCCCGGATCTGAAAGCATACTGCCCGCAAAAAGATTTTTTGACGATCTTGTCTTTGGGTGAGAAGAGAGCCGTGGCACAAAAATGGAACAGGGTGCTGTGTGGCAAAATGGTTTGGCATTGGAAGGACCACTTGGATCGCTCGTTTGTACGAAAATTTCAAAAGTCTTAGAAGCTTTACTTAAAGGATAAGCAACAATCAAAACGCATAAAAACGCACGCGGCTTGCAGGCAGCCGGGAATATCGGGGGGCCTGACGGCAGTTAATTGCGGCAGTTGAATGAATCACCTTCTTGTCGAGACGCCTTGTCGCGGCGCCTTGTCAAGGCACCTTGTCGCGGTGCCTTGTCGGGCGCCTTGTTGAGGCATCTTGCCGGAACCGATGCCCCGGATTGGATCCCGAGATTGACTCCGGATGGGTTCGGGCAGACCCTGTCGTGCCATTAACAGCACTCGGGCTTCTTATAATAATTGAAAAATGAATAAAAATCTGATTTATGTCCAGTCCGGCGGTGTGTCCTCCGTCATTAATGTTTCGGCGGCGAGTGTCATAGAAACCGCCAAACTGCACCCCGATAAAATCGGAAGAATCTACGCGGCGGCACACGGCATCAGAGGACTGTTGAACGAAGACATTTATGATGTCACGGACGAGCCACAGGACAAGATAGACGATATGAAACAGGCTCCCGGCGGGATCTTCGGTTCCGGCAGACACAGAATGCCGCCGCCGCAGGAAGATGATCGGGAATACAGGCGGCTGCTCGCAATTTTTAAGGCGCACAAGATTGGATATTTTTTGTATAACGGCGGCGGCGGTTCGATGGATGCTGCCAACAAACTCTCCGACTATTGCACCGAAAACAATTTCCCCGTATCCTGCATAGGCATTCCCAAAACCATAGACAATGATCTGGATCACACCGACAACTGCCCGGGCTATGGCTCGGTTGCCAAGTTCACGGCCGTGTCCGCTTTGGAATCGGGGCAGGATGTTGCCGCGATGTATACGACATCCACCAAGGTTTTACTGATAGAAGTGATGGGACGACACGCCGGTTGGATTGCGGCCGCGGCCGGTCTGGCACGCCAACATAGTAAGGCGCCGCCGCATTTGATCATCTTTCCGGAAATCCCTTTGAATAAGTTGGAACTGATGGATAAGATCAAACATTGTGTGCAACACATCGGTTATTGCGTTATCATCGTGGCGGAAGGTGCGCGCGGAACAGACGGCGAATACCTGAGTGCGGGCAAGGGCAAGTTTGGCGGCACGGAACTCGGCGGCGCCTCGAGCATCTTGGCGGTTCTTATCAAGCAACTCCTGAATTACAAGTATCATTGTGTGGTGTCGGATTATCTGCAACGCTCGGCACGCCATCTGAGTTCGCAAGTGGACTATGACCATGCCTATGCGGTCGGCAAGGCTGCGGTGGAATATGCGGTGAGCGGGAAACGCAGTATCATGCCGGTGATCGTTCGGCAGTCTTCGTTTCCTTACAAATGGAAAACGGATGCCGTTTCGCTTGATCTTGTGGCGAATTCGGAACGCTTCCTGCCGGCTGATTATATCAACAAAGACAGGTACACTATTAGCGAAGCCGCCAGGGAGCATATACTGCCGCTTATCCAAGGGGAAGCCTATCCCACCTATCACAACGGCTTGCCGCGGATCGCCCGGCGCGGTTTTAAGCGACTGCCGAAGCAGTTACCCGCCCACTCTTAATAACCCAAAACGCATCCAAGCAAGCAAGCGAGCAAGCAAACAAGCACCTCCAACCGGTGCCGGGTGCAATACCCATCTAGGCCCATCCGGGTTCATCCGGCCCTATCCGGACAACCGATGCACCGAACGGTCCCGAATGATTCTTGTGCGGTGCGCGTGCTATTAATGCTGTTATTGAACCCGCCGACTATAACCGAATTCGGCAAAGTCACTTGCGTATCTTTTGTAAACCATATCCGCCAAGCGATGATTGTAATAAGACCGCCATGCTTCCGGCCCGGCGCCGGTGCTGTTAATCCGAACTCCAAGCGGGCGGTTGCCGTTGCCATAGTGTGCTTGTATTTTCTTAAAGTCGGCGGGCAGATTCTCTGTCTTGCCGACATAATGCACAAACTCTTTGTGATAGGGAAACGGATACAAGATCCGACTTTGCGGCAGAAGATGCCGGTCAATCACGCTGTCCGGAATATATCTTATTCTGCGCACCAGGTCGGCAAAAGAGCGGACCCTCTCCAACCCGCCCCTTGCGTTGAACCCCGTGGAATGGTAAAAGCCGTCGTCGGCATCGTACTTGTATTTCTGCCGGAAAAAAGAGACCAACCTGGAATAGGGGTTGCGAACGAACGAAAAAATAAAATAGCCCTCGGACACATAGCGCCGCAGAAGATCTCTTTCCGTTATCACCCGAACCCCCGGCTGACCCATTTGATCTTTTATTGTTTTTTGCCCGGACATATAAGCAAGAATACTGCTGCTTGCCGCCCGGGTAATCGGCTGGTAAACCAGTTTGCGTTGGTCATCGCTAAAAAAGAGATGGGGTTCAAAATGACGAAATGCCCGGTAAAATGCCAATCGCCGGTTGGCGGCGATGATCTTCTCCGTCTTGTCGCCACCCATTAAAGGAGGGCAGCCGGCGAGAATGAAAGCCGAAACCCTTATGGCGGACATTCTGTTATTCGTTGCAGCCCGGGCCTGCTGCCACAAAAGATGCAGGCAATGCAAGCCCGTCCGTCTTTTAAGGATTGGCAAAAATCTCGCTTCGTAATGAGTCACAGATTGGACAAAGGAAAGAATAAATAACCCGGCTGTTGAAATATTAAGTTTAAACTTTATAATATCAGTATACAATTAAAGAAGAGATGAAAAAAGCGATGAAAAATAAAAAAGATAAGGTTCGCCGTGCCGGTCTTTATGAAAGCCAAGAGATCGCGACCTATATGCTTACCAAAGCAAGACAGGAAGGGAAGTCTCTCGACAGATTGCAGGTGCTCAAGTTGGTGTACCTGGCACACGGCTGGTGCTTGGGTGTCTATGACGAACCCTTAATCAAAGAGCAGATAGAAGCCTGGCCTTATGGTCCTACCATAAGAAAACTGTATTATTCCGTTAAGAATACCCCAACAAACGAGGTGCCGACAAATTGGTTCGCGAGTTATTATGATGAAGACCTCAAGTTCCCGGAAGAAATTCAAGTCCTGTTGGATGCTGTCTGGGAAGATTACAAAGAATATAAAGGCATCAAGTTGTCCGATATATGTCATGCACCGGGAAGCCCCTGGGAACAAGTGAACTTGAAGTCCGCTATTGTTGATGATGATGTTATGAAAGAATACTATGGCAGTCGTTGGCAAAAGAAACTTGAGTCACAAGAGCGAGAAGATGGTATCTCCGAGTAATTCACTCTAAAACCGGTGATGTCAAAGCGGCCAAAGCAAATTTGCTCTTTTATTGTTTTTCGCCCGGGCATGTAGGAAAGAATACTGCTGCTTCCCGCCCGGGTAATCGGCTGGTAAACCAGTTTGCGTTGGTCATTGCTAAAAAAGAGGTGGGGTTCAAAATGCAAGCCCGTCCGTCTTTTAAGGATTGGCAAAAATCTCGCTTCGTAATGAGTCACAGATTGGACAAAGGAAAGAATAAATAACCCGGCTGTTGAAATATTAAGTTTAAACTTTATAATATCAGTATACAATTAAAAGAAGCGATGAAAAACAAAAAAGATAAGGTTCGCCGCGATGGTCTTTATGACAGCCGAGAAATCGCGACCTATATGCTTACCAAAGCAAGACAGGAAGGGAAGTCTCTCGACAGATTGCAGGTGCTCAAGTTGGTGTACCTGGCACACGGCTGGTGCTTGGGTGTCTATAACGAACCCTTAATCAAAGAGCAGATAGAAGCCTGGCCTTATGGTCCTGTCATAAGAAAACTGTATTATTCCGTTAAGAATACCTCAACAAACGAGGTGCCGACAAATTGGTTCGCGAGCTATTATGATGAAGACCTCAAGTTCCCGGAAGAAATTCAAGTCCTGTTGGATGCTGTCTGGGAAGATTACAAAGAATATAAAGGCATCAAGTTGTCCGATATATGTCATGCACCGGGAAGCCCCTGGGAACAAGTGAACTTGAAGTCCGCTATTGTTGATGATGATGTTATGAAAGAATACTATGGCAGTCGTTGGCAAAAGAAACTTGAGCAACAAGAGCGAGAAGAGCAAGAAGATGGCATCTCCGAATAATTCACTCTAAAACCGGTGATGTCAAAGCGGCCAAAGCAAGGCGAATTACCGGGGCAACCCAAAAGTTTTACAGGTTTAAGAAAATCACTCCGAAACAACCGGTCGGGAACAAACAAACTACTTCCCTATGACCCTGATCAAAAATTGGCAGAAAAAAGAGGACAACTTTCAAATCAACAATTATCAGATAAAGAATTCAAGGACATTGATATATTACAAAAGCAACTGACGACAAGGCGAAACATCGTAGTTCAAAGTTGGACTCACTGGTTACGAATAGCGGTTGCCTTCTTTTTTCATTTAGTCGTGATCTCTTTTCTTTTTTATTATTCATCATCCATCGTCATGGGCTATTTGCCCGAATCTTGGAACATCATTAAGTTGGACTCACAGAATATTGATGATGTTATCATTTCCACACTCCCTTTTATTTTGTTGGCGGCGGCTGTCATTACTTTTCAAGGAATACCCCGCACCATTACAAACTTAGCAAAGCGTTTGGCCGACGATTAACAATCAAGAGCTTTTAATCATAATATTTCCGGGGACGCCGTAAAAGAAACAACTCACTGACATCTCGCTTTCTGTCCGGTATTGGCAGTCGGAGACAGGATTAATGCGAAACGGGCGTCTCTTCTTGTTTTTAAAACCTTGCTTTTTGATAAAATAAAAGCAAATACTTTCTCGGGTGCCGGTTCAGTGTGCTTCTTTCTTTAATGTGCTTCTTTAGTGTACCGGGCGAGTATTTTTTATATCATTACGATTCATATGTTTGACAATTTACTAAAATCCGTATTTGGTTCGCATAACGAACGCATTCTTAAGAAAATGCGTTCGCAGGTGATCCAAATCAATCAACTTGAGGATGAGATTGCCCGTCTGAGTGACGAAGATCTTGCCGGGCAGTTTGCCAAACTGCGCGCAGAACACATGCAGGGGGCAAGTTTGGACAGTCTGTTGCCGCGGGCATTTGCCACGGTGCGCGAAGGCGGCAAACGCCACTTAAATATGCGGCATTTTGATGTGCAGTTGCTTGGCGGGTTAATTCTGCACGAAGGCAGAATTGCCGAAATGCGCACAGGCGAAGGCAAGACGCTGGTGGCCACCCTGCCCGCCTATTTGCACGCTCTGACCGACCGGGGAGTGCATATCGTCACAGTGAACGATTACCTCGCCAAGCGAGATGCCGAATGGATGGGACGTCTTTACCGGCCTCTCGGTCTCAGTGTGGGCGTGGTACATTCCGGTCAAACACACGAGGAAAAGAGAGACGCCTATGCGGCCGACATCACCTATGGCACAAACAACGAGTTCGGTTTTGATTATCTGCGGGATAATCTGGCAACTCGGCCGGAGCAGCGGGCGCAGCGTAACACCTATTATGCGATCGTGGATGAGGTGGATTCCATACTCATTGACGAAGCACGCACACCCTTGATCATTTCGGGACCGCGTAGCGAAAGCCGGGAAGTCTACCAAAAAATAAACCGCCTCATTCCCGAGATGAAACCGGCAAAACGCAACGAAGCAAACGAGGTGCTGGAAGAAGGTGACTTTTTTACGGACGAAAAAAACAATACCATAGAATTAACCGATGCCGGGCACGACAAAATGGAAAGACTGCTCACGGCAGCCGACCTTCTCAAAGCAGGCGAAAGCCTCTACGGCAGTTCGGCACTTTACCTGTTGCATCATGTGCAAGCGGCTCTGAAAGCGCATCATCTTTACAAGCGCGATGTTGCCTATCTGGTGCAGAACGGTCAGGTTGTCATAGTGGACGAACACACCGGTCGGGCGTTGCCCGGGCGAAGATGGTCCGAGGGCATTCACCAGGCGGTGGAAGCAAAAGAAGGATTGGAAATTCAGCGTGAAAACCGGACTCTGGCAAGCATCACCTTTCAGAATTACTTTCGTCTTTACGATATTCTTGCGGGTATGACCGGCACGGCGGATACCGAAGCCTATGAGTTTCGGCAGATCTACGATTTGGAAGTTGTGGTGGCGCCGACGCACAAACCGATGGTTCGCGCGGATCGGAATGATCTGATTTTTATGACCGAACCGGAAAAATACGATGCTATGGTTGCGGACATTGGCGAATGCATCGCCAAGCAGCAGCCGGTCCTCGTCGGCACGGCATCGGTGAATGCTTCCGAACGCCTCTCGGATTATTTACGGCGCAAACAGATCCCGCACGAGGTCCTTAATGCCAAAAACCACGAGCGCGAAGCGGATATCATCGCCGGGGCGGGAATGCCCGGCCGAGTGACCATCGCCACGAACATGGCGGGACGCGGCACCGACATTGTCCTTGGCGGAAACATCGAACGGGAGCTGTCGCTACTGGAACGGGATCTGTCACAACTGCCCGCAGCTGCCGCCGAAAGCAAACGCCAATCCGTCAAAGAAGATTGGCAAAAAAGACACGATCAGGTCATCCGTCTCGGCGGGTTACATATCATCGGCAGCGAGCGTCACGAATCGCGACGCATAGACAACCAGTTACGCGGTCGGTCGGGCCGCCAAGGCGACCCGGGGTCCAGTCGTTTTTACCTGAGCATGGAAGACGATCTGATGCGCATCTTCGCTTCCGAACGGGTGGTGAACATGATGCGGTCCTTGGGTTTGCCCAAAGGAGAACCCATTGAACACCGAATGGTCACAAAAGCCGTGGAGCGTGCCCAACGCAAGGTGGAAGGGAGAAACTTTGACATACGCAAACAACTGTTGGAATACGACGATGTGGCAAACAGCCAACGCCTTGTCATTTACAAACAACGGGAAGAACTGCTCGGGATAACGGACATGAGCGAAGTCATAAAAGGCAACATCACCGAAGCGGTGCATGATCAAACCCTGATGTTTGTGCCGGAGCAACCGGAAATCACGGACGATGAAACACGGGAACGGCTGCGCGAACATCTGCATCAAAACTTCCGGTTTGACCTGACACAGCATCCGGCGTTAAACGACAAGTCGACGGAGCAACTCGCCAAAATCTTGCCCGCAAAGATTTACGATGTCTATCGGGAAAAATACGAGCAAATGGAGCCGAACATGCTCAATGACTTGGAACGGCAAGTGATGTTGCAAGTCACAGACAGCCTGTGGCGCGAGCACCTGCAGACGATGGAATATATTCGGCAAGGAATTCATTTGCGCGGCTACGCGCAACGCAACCCCAAAGAAGAGTATAAAAAAGAAGCCTATATCGGCTTTGAGCGTCTGCTTGAGCGCATTAGGACGGATACTCTGCGCATCCTGTTCAACATCCGTATGGAAAAATCCGAGAAAGGCGACCCCGTGTTTGTGGCACAACAATCCTCGGCCCCCTCCGCCGGAGCGGGAGAGCCACAACAGAAAATCACGGAACGGCATGATACGGTTTCCGGGTTTGCCACGGAACAAAACAATGCTCCGCAACCGCCGCGACGCACCGGCACCTATGTTCGCAACACACCCAAGGTAGGTCGCAATGCGCCCTGCCCGTGCGGTTCCGGCAAAAAATACAAGAATTGTCATGGAAAAGGCGAATAATCCTGCCGGCAAGCCCGCCGAATACGGAACGACGGATGCCCGGTTTGCCGACATTCGTCCCTATACGGATGCCGAATGCCCGGCGGTGATTAACAGATTACTCAAGGTGCGTGCCGTTTTTTCCGCGGTCGCCCGCTTTGCTTTTCCGAGGCTTTATCGTTGTTTTCCGGGATGGGTTACCTTCTTCTGCCACAAGTTTCTTTCCGCCAGGTTACGCAATGTCCGCACCATTCGCGATTTTCAAGTGCGCGTCATCGGCTGGTTCTTTTTTCGGATGCTCCAAAACTCTTCCGCGGGCATTGTCTGTAAGTGGAAACAGCCGCCCGGCAAAGACGGCGAAGGCTGCTTGCTGTTATCCAATCATCGCGATATCTCGGTGGACCCGGCTTTGATTTCTTATGCTTTTTACACCCAACATCAACCGATCTGTATGATCGGCATAGGAGATAATTTGTTGCAAAACGAGTATGCCACGGATGTGATGAAACTCAATCGCAGTTTCATTGTCCGACGCTCCGCAGGGTCTCCCAAGATCATTTACCGGGAAATGAAAACCCTGTCCGAGTTCATTCGCGCCGCCATACGTGAAAAAGAGAATGTCTGGCTGGCACAACGCGAGGGGCGGGCAAAAGACAGCCGGGATAAGACCGAAGCCGCGGTCATTAAGATGCTGATGTTGGCGGTCGAAAAACAACTTTCACCGGCCGAAGCCTTGCGGTCTCTGAACATACGCCCGGTTTCCATCAGTTACCAGTATGATCCCTGCGATATCTACAAGGCGCGCGAACTCTGCCAACGCCGTTCGGAAAATAAAAACGGCGCCGAGAGGGGCCAAGTTGACAACAGAACCCATCTGACCGAAATGGCGGCGGGCATCTCCGGCTACAAGGGCAAAATTCGTATCAACATCGGCAAGGTATTAAGACCGGCCGCCGACGCCACCTTGGGAGACATCATTAAAGAATTGGACCGACAGATCATCGGCAACTATGTTCTGTTTAATTCGCATTTTTATGCTCTGAAACGCTTAACCGAAATGGGCGAGATTTCGGTCGGAACTTTTAAGAAAGCAAAACAATTTTTTAACATCGGGAAAATTGCTTGCCCCTATTTGCAAAAACGTATCAGGCGGAAAGTGGATCAAGAATATCTAAAAGACTATTTGCGCATTTATGCCAACCCGGTCTTGGAAAAAATGAGAATCGGGGAAGCGCATGCTTAGCGATACCGTCAAAAAGCAGTTGGATGTTCTGTGCTCGGGTTGCGAGCAGGTTATCAGCCGAGAGGAACTGGCGGCCGCGTTACAAAAAAAGAAGAGTTTAAGAGTTAAGATCGGCTTTGACCCCACGGCACCGGATCTGCATCTGGGGCATCTGGTGCAGTTAAACAAACTCAAACAGTTCCAGGAGTTTGGGCATACGATTATTTTTTTGGTGGGGGACTTTACGGCGCGCATAGGAGACCCCAGCGGTAAAAGCCAAACACGCCCTCCTCTGACTGCCGAAGAAGTGGCGGACAACGCCCGCACCTACGCCCTTCAAGTATATCGCATTCTGGACAAACACAATACCCAAATACGCTACAACTCCGAGTGGTCGGACAAACTTAAGCCGCAAGAGATGATCAAGTTAATGTCCGCCTACACTGTCGCCCGCCTGTTGGAAAGAGAAGACTTTGCAACGCGCTATGCCGGCGGCGATGCCATTGCGTTGCATGAGTTTCTGTATCCGCTCATGCAAGCATACGACTCCGTCGCCTTGGCGGCCGATGTGGAATTGGGCGGCACGGATCAAACCTTTAATCTTTTGGCGGGACGCCGCATTCAGCGCGAATACGGACAAAAAGAGCAAATTGCGATGACACTCCCTTTGTTGGAAGGACTGGACGGCGTTAAGAAAATGTCCAAGTCGTTAAAAAATTACATCGCTTTCAACGACTCCCCGAGCGATATGTTCGGCAAGGTCATGTCCCTGACGGATACCCTGATGTGGAGATACTGGAAACTTTTAAGCCTTTGTTCCGCCGAAGAACTGCGGACAATGCAAGAAGAAACCGAACGTGGCAAAAACCCGCGGGACATCAAACTGCTTTTGGCAAAAAAGATTCTCGCGATGTTGCACGACAAACAATCGGCGGAAGAGGCGGAACGGGAATTTGTGAACAGGTTTAGCCGCGGCATTCTGCCGGAAGACCTGCCCGAACGGGAAGTCCAAACGGACGAAAGCAATACCCTGGCTTTGCCCAATGCGCTGCGCGATGCCGCGTTGGCAGCCGGCACCAGCGATGCCATGCGTCTGATCCGAGCCGGTGCGGTGCGGCTCGACGGAAAGCGTATCACCGACAAAGACTTCCGGCTAAAAAAAGGCGAATACCATATTGCCCAGGTCGGCAAGCATCGTGTTGCCCGTTTAATTGTCAGGTAGTCCGTAGTCCAGCCCAGTCCATAGTCCGATGCTCTCTTTTGATTCTTTTGATTGGGAAGTGTTACTTTCAAACAGCCGGGCGGAGTCCGTGATGATTTTGATCGGACTGGTTGTTGCCCTGTTCGGTTGGCATCTGATCTACAAACTCCTGATAAAAGGGGCATCGAAAACTGCCACCATCCTGGATGACTTGACGATACAAGCCCTCCGATGGCCTGTTTATGCGGTTCTACTCCTTGCGGCTTTCTTCCTGTTTCTGAGCGGCCCGATGTCCGCGTTCATTCCTGTCCTCGGGATGTCGGAAAAGTTTTTACCTTATGTTTTCCTGGGCGGTGTTCTCTGGTTCTGTCTCGGATTTGCCAACAGACTGGAAACATTTCTGACAAAAGCACGGCAAACGCCCGAGCATCTCAGAAAAAGCGGTGTTCCCGTTTTACCCGGCTTTTTTGATCTGCCCACCCTGTTATTCATGTCCAAGTTTCTGCGTGCCTCTATTATTGCGGTCTTCGCTTTGACCCTGATGAGTATGCTCGGTGTTTCCATTTCCGCTCTGCTCGCTTTTGGCGGCATCAGCGGCATCATTGTCGGTCTTGCCGTGCGCGAAACGGTTGCCAATTTTCTTTCGGGGCTATTCATATTTTGGGACCGCCCTTTTGTGGTGGGCGATTGGATTCGTTGCCCCTCTCTCGAATTGGAAGGCGTTGTGGAAGAAATTAATTGGCGAGTCACAAAAATACGCAACTTTGAACGGCGTCCCGTTTATGTGCCCAATGCGCTGTTTATGAATCATTATTTGGAAAATCCGCAAAGAATGACACACAGACGGTTCAACGAGCGATTTGGCGTTCGTTACGAAGATCTGGATAAACTGCCGGGCATACTGGAAGACATTCGTGTCGCGATAGACAAGCATCAACGCACGGATACCAAAGAAAATTGGGTTGTTCGCTTTGACGAATACGGCGAATCGGCGTTGATCTTTTTTGTTGCGGTGGTCACTCCCGCCACGGATTGGACCGAGTTTCACAGAATCAAGGAAGAGATCCTCTTCAAAGTGGCGCACATCGTCCGCAAGCACGGCGCGGAGTTTGCTTATCCCACAAGAAGAATTGTGGCGGATTCTTCTCCCGGACGATCCGAGTCCTTAACGCAAAAAATCAACAAATAATGCAGTAAAATAAACAAAATGAAATTGTTAAAACGAACTCCTTTGTTTGAATCTCACATCGCGGCGAACGCCAAGATGACGGATTTTGCCGGCTGGGATATGCCGCTGCATTACGGCTCTCAGTTGGAAGAACACAAGGCCGTGCGCGAGCACGCGGGTATGTTTGATGTGTCCCATATGGCGGCCCTGCGGATTGAAGGAAAGGATGTGACAGAGTTTCTCAGAATATTACTTTGCGGAGATGTCCGCCGACTCACGAACCATGCCGGGCTGTATACATGCATGCTCAACGAAGACGGCGGAGTGATTGACGATTTGATAGTTTACAAAAAAAGCGACTGCGCCTATCGTGCCATCGTGAATGCGGCAACCGCCGAAAAAGACTTGAATTGGATGCATCTTGTTGCCAAAAATTATGATGTCAGTGTGCGGCGTTGCTCCGATCGCGTCATACTTGCGGTGCAAGGACCGAAAGCCGTCCAAATTCTGCATACAACTCTGTCCGAACATATGCCCGAGTATGCTGCCTTGAATCTGCCGGATATTCCCCGATTTCATTTCGCCGAAAAGGATGCCCTGTGCATCGCCCGCACCGGTTATACCGGCGAAGACGGTTACGAACTGATTACCGACGCGCAACACGGCATGCGGATATGGGATCTGTTGAAAGCGGCGGCTGTGCGACCTTGCGGATTGGGGGCACGCGACACGCTGCGTTTGGAGTACGGTATGGCTCTTTACGGTCAGGATCTGGACGAGCGGCATACCCCCATGGAATCATCACACAAATGGACTGTGCATACCGAAGATGCCGAGCGCAACTTCATTGGCAGAGAGGCATTAAAGCAGAAATCTCCCGCCACTGTGAAACTGATCGGGCTAACTCTGCGCGGCGGCATCATGCGCGGCGGCATGCGCGTTGAAACGGATGCCGGCGATGGAATCATTACCAGCGGAGGATTTTCACCGATGCTCGGTTACTCCGTCGCCCTGGCACGAGTGCCGCGCGCGGCAACCTCTTGCCGGGCGGACATCCGGGGAAGCATGCGGGCCGCGGACATCGTGCGGCCTCCCTTCATTCGCAAAACGACTTCTTAGCCGGCGGCGGTGCCGCCGGCAATTTTTATTACTTCAACAAACAAAACTATTATGAAAAAACCTTCAAATAATCTGATCAAGTACACCGAGAGTCATGAGTGGATCCTTCGGGACGAAGATAACGACGACTTGGTGATTGGAATTACCCAACACGCTCAGGAGCAGTTGGGTGAAATTGTTTTTGTGGATCTGCCACAGATTACGGCACAGGTTGCCCGAGGCGACACGGTGGCGGTGATCGAATCCGTCAAAGCGGCTTCGGACATCTATGCTCCGCTAACCGGCCATATCACCGCAATCAACGAGGATCTGGCAAACAATCCGGCTCTTGTAAACGACTCGCCCTATGAAAATGGTTGGTTGTTTCGGATGCAAGGGGATATGGCGGCCACCGAGAAACTCCTAACGGAAGAAGAATACAAAGAGTTCACAGAATCTTGAAGACTTCCGGTATGCCTAATCCGCAAAGCCGGCAGATCAAGAATCCCGACGCCGAACGCGAAGGGATGTTAGATTCGCCGCGGGAACAGTTTGTTCCGCGCCATCTGGGTGCGGATGCACAAGCCGGTGCGGAAATGCTGGGCACTCTGGGTCTGCACAACACCGAAGAACTCCTGCAACACGCGGTTCCCGCGGACATCCGCTTTACCGGCGAACTCGGTCTGGGAGAACCTTGCGACGAGCATACTATGTTAAGGCAGCTGCAAAAGATAACCAACAAAAACCGGAACGCCGTCAGTTTAATCGGTCTCGGCTATCACGACTGCCTTGTGCCGCCGGTCATTCGGCGTTGTTTTTTGGAAAATCCCGGCTGGTACACCGCCTACACTCCTTATCAGGCGGAGATTTCTCAGGGTCGGTTGGAATTGCTGCTCGGGTTTCAGCAAATGATCACGGACCTCACCGGAACGGATTATGCAAATGCTTCTCTGCTGGATGAGGCGACCGCCGCCGCCGAAGGAATGCAATTAATACGCAGGGCATCCAAGAACTCCTCCGCCAAATTCTTTGCCGACGCACGCTGTTTTGGGCATGTGCTGGATGTGGTGGCGACGCGCGCCCAACACCTTGGCATTGAACTGACCATCGGCAACTTGCGGGAAGATTACCTTCCCCAAGCGGGTGACTATTTTGGTCTTTTGATGCAATCGCCGACGCAAGACGGCGAAGTGATTTCTCCCAAAGAGATTGCCACAGCCGCCGCCGCCGCCCATGAGCACGGGGCATTGCTTGCCGTCGGCTGCGACCCCTTGGCACAGGTTCTGTTGGCGGCACCGGGTGCCGTCGGGGCGGATGTTGTTTACGGCAACTCGCAGCGTTTCGGCGTTCCGCTCGGTTATGGCGGCCCCCATGCCGCGTTCTTTGCGGTCAAAGACGCTTACAAGCGCCTGATGCCCGGCCGACTGATTGGCGTTTCGCGCGATCTCAAAGGCAAGCAGGCATTGCGGATGTCCTTGCAAACCAGGGAACAGCACATTCGGCGCGAAAAAGCCACCAGCAATATTTGCACAGCCCAGGTGTTGTTGGCAAACATGGCATTTCTTTATGCGGCCTATCACGGTCCGCAAGGCCTGAGGCGAATTGCAAAACGGGTGAACGACCAAACTCGCCTTCTTGCCCAAGGGTTAACAAAAATTGACGCCGGCTATGCCCCGCTAAACACCGCCTTCTTTGATACTCTGATAATAAAAGCCGGCGAGCAAGCGTATCTGCGCGCCCGCGCCAGCGGCTATAACCTGCGTCGGGTTGACGACGAGCGGCTGGCGTTGAGTTTAAATGAAACCACCGAGTTGTCGCACATTGAACAGCTTCTGCGTATTTTTGCGGAGGCAAAGAATCAAGCCCCGCCAGACATGCGCGCCCTTGCACGGGAAGCAGCGGCAGCCTATGCCCTGCCGACCGAGTATTTGCGGCAGGATGAAATTCTGACCCATCCGGCATTCAACACACACAGGACGGAAACCGAGATGATGCGGTATTTGCGTCGCCTGCAACAAAAAGATATCGGGCTGGACCGGACCATGATCCCACTGGGATCCTGCACGATGAAACTCAATGCCGCCGCCGAAATGATACCGATCGGCTGGGAGACTGTCAACGGTTTGCACCCGTTTGCGCCCGCCGAACAAACCGAAGGCTATCGGGAATTCATCGCGGAATTGAATGATATGCTGTGCAAGATTACCGGCTTTTTCCGTATCAGTTTTCAGCCGAATTCCGGCGCCCAGGGCGAGTATGCGGGTCTCCTCGCCATTCGTTCTTATCATGCGCGCAACGGCCAAAAACAGCGCAAAGTTTGCCTGATCCCTTCTTCGGCACACGGCACCAACCCGGCAAGTACAGTGCTGGCGGGGATGCGTCCCGTCATCATCGGGTGTGACAAAAACGGAAATGCGGACCTGGTGCAACTCAAAGAAAAAGCTGCGGCACATTCAAACGAACTGGCCGCTCTGATGATTACCTACCCTTCCACACACGGCGTTTTTGAAGATACAATCCGCGAAATCTGCGACACGGTGCACCAACACGGCGGGCAGGTTTACATGGACGGCGCCAACCTCAATGCGATGGTTGGCGTCGCCCGTCCGCAAGATCTGGGCGCGGATGTCTGTCATATTAACCTGCACAAAACCTTTTGTATTCCGCACGGCGGCGGCGGGCCCGGCATGGGACCCATCGGCGTGGCGGAGCATTTGGCGGAGTTTCTGCCTCGGCACAGGTTCACCGATACCGACAGCACAAACTGCGTTTCGGCCGCCCCCTACGGAAGTGCGAGTATTCTGCCGATTTCTTGGGCGTATATCAAGATGATGGGAGAAAGCGGGCTGCGCCGGGCAACCGAGTTGGCACTTCTCAGTGCCAACTACATTCGCAAACGACTTGAACCGCACTATCCTATTCTTTACACCAACAAAAACGGCTATTGCGCGCACGAATGCATCCTGGATATCCGCCCCCTCAAAGCGGACAGCGGTATTACCGAAGAGGATATCGCCAAACGGTTGATTGACTACGGCTTTCACGCGCCGACCATGTCCTTCCCCGTAGCGGGCACCCTGATGGTGGAGCCAACCGAAAGCGAGAGCAAGGCGGAACTGGACAGATTCTGCGATGCGATGATCCATATTCGCCGGGAGATTGCCCGGGTGGAAAGCGGAGAGTGGGATGCAAAAGACAACCCGCTGACAAACTCCCCCCATACGCTGGCAGATCTTTACGCCGATTGGAGTCATCAATATTCCAAGAAAGATGCGTTTTATCCCTTGCCTTACTTGACCGAGGACAAGTATCTTTGCCCGGTCAACCGCATAGACAATGTGTACGGCGACCGCAACCTGATCTGCTCCTGCCCCCTGCCGGAAGACTACGAGTCGTAGCAATAGCGGAGTTGGCGGCGACTTCCCGTCTTTTCGTTCTTTCTTACATATTCTTACATACCCTTACATATTCTTAAATAGAGACACCCGTAAATGCCGTCCGACCAAAAACTGCGTGCTGTTTTTCTGGACCGGGGAACCTTCCCGTCTTACATCGAATGGACGCCCCCCGCATGCGTCGGCGAATGGAAGGAATACCCGTTTAGTTCCGATGCGGAAATTACGGAACGCCTGGCGGACGCCGATATTGCCGTAGTCAACAAGTCCGTTCTCCGTTCCGCGAATCTGAGCAACGCCAAACACCTGAAATTAATTAGCCTGGTAGCTACGGGCAGCAACAACATTGATCTGGCATACTGCCGCAAGCATTCCGTCGCCGTTGCCAATATTCGCGATTACACCACCCGCAGCCTGGCGGAGCATACCCTTGCGTTGATATTCGCCCTGAGAAGACGGCTGCCCGCATACCGCAGGCGCATCGCAGCCGGCGAATGGCAACAGAACAGACATTTTGTACTGTTTGACGAACCGATAGAAGACCTGCAAGGCGGCACAATCGGCATCATCGGGCGTGGCAAACTTGGCCGCGGCCTGGCGGAATTGGCGCAGGCTATCGGGATGCGTGCCGTCTTTGCCGAACGCAAAGGTGTGACCAACTGCCGCCCCGGTTATCTGCCGTTCACGGAGGTGTTAAGCACCGCGGATATTATCAGTCTGCACTGCCCTCACAACCCGCAAAACGACAAGATGATCGGAGATGCCGAACTGTCGCTAATGAAAAAGACCGCATTTTTAATTAACACCGCCCGCGGTGCGCTGGTGGACGAAGCGGCACTCGCAAGAGCCCTGCATCAAAAACGGATTGCCGGCGCCGGCTTGGATGTTTTGGCGACGGAACCGCCGCCGGCAACCAACCCGCTGCTGAGTCTGGCAAACGAAGACTGCCTGCTCATCACGCCGCATACCGCCTGGACCAGCATGACCGCACTCAACAATGCGTACCGACAGACGATGGAAAATATTGAGGGTTTTTTTGCCGGATCTCCCAAACGGCTTTTAACTAATAACTAACCCGGCAATCTAACAGCCTGACTACGGAAAGAAAAACTTCCGGCACAATTTTGAATTATTTGGTGTGAAATCGGTATAATTTGACTTCGGAAAGAAAATTTTGGATTTTTAAAAATCTTAACTACTTGAATTCAAGTTACCCAATAAACATTATTTTGGAAAAGGGATAGTATTAGCTGTTGAATAAAGACACTGATTTAAGTTACAACAAGCCATATGTAAAGTAATTAAGTTAATTTTATCATTAAAAAAGGCAAATAACGCAAAAAAAGAAAAATTTAGCAAAACATACAATTTTGTACTTTATTGAAACACATGCCTTTTTCTGTTTTATAATAGTTTTTCTTATTACTATTTTTAACAATCTACATTAATCACTATGACTACTATAACTTTATTATTAGGCCTTCTGTATTTTATAGGAGCCTTTGTCACCTTATTTATATTCTTCTTGTTTGTGCGTGACTTTATAGACAGCGTATTTTACGAAGATAAGAATGCAATTAGAACAATACGTGAAATCATCACATCCGGTTCATCCAAAAGAATGCGCTCAAATGTGGTTCTCGGCCAATGTTCTCAAAAACACGATCGCATTAAGAGTGGTCTTTATGTTCTTGTGGATCGAAAAACCGGTGAAGTCGAAATAAAAGAATGTTCGCGCCCGGATGACGGGCTCATTGCCAGCGGGACTCGGGATGCCTAAACCCTAAGGATGTCCGGATATCTAGATGTCTAATAAGATATTGTTCGGATATCTCTAAAATAAAACAAAGAAAAAGCACATTATCCATCTTTTCATAAGGAGATAATTTTACATCTTTTTATGGGATGTAAGGTCAAGTTGTTATCTCGTTCGGGATGCGAAAGGATTGCTTCCATAGAGAATCAATACTTGCCCGTATAATAAGCATCTTTGACATGGAAAATACCACTGTCAAAAGTGCATTCGCGTTTTTCTTTACGGTTTAGAGATCCTCATCAAATTGAAATTAAATATTATTTGTGCTCGGATAGCGAAATGATTGTAAGCGGAGTTTAAGACACCGAATGAAAAATGATGTAAAAAAAGCCTCAAGTTATATGAGAAAAAAGTGGTATGGTTGGATTCCAAATGCAAGCGGTGCTATGTCTTTTAAAACTGCAGGTCGCAGAAGCAATACTGATATGCAGGTGACGGTCTTTTCTGACAAGATACCGTATCACAGTATTGATCCCAAACAACATAAACACCTTTCTCAACTGGTAAATAGAGATACGGGTAATCCGGAAGATCAAACCGCAACAAACAAAGAAGATGATAACAAAGGTTTTGTTTTATCTTTTGTATGCCAAGAGAGAGATAATTTCGACGGAGTTAGCCCGTTGTTTCCTTATATTTATTTGTTAGTTTCTATTTCGTGGCTTTTTCCTCTTTATCTTATTTCTATTCATATTCATCAGTTTATTCTTTCGTCTTTTTTACTTTCTTGGGCTTTCCCGGTTCTTTTTATTTCTTGCCTGGTTCTTTTTTCACGAAAGTGGTATAAAAAATTAGAAACTCCTATTATTATTTATATTTTTGGTGCAAAAGAAAAATATTTTATCCGAAAATTCCTTATTTTGCTTTTTATTTTGGTCACTACATTTCACCGCCGGATAAAACGAGCCAGAAATCATGCCAAGGTGTTGAGTCAATTCAGGGGACAGTGTTTTTTGTGATGCATCATCGTCGGAGGAAAAATCTTCTTAAGAAGTATGTAAAAGAGATGCAAAAAATGCAAAAAATGCAAGAAAACTCAATAAACGACGAGCAGTTGATAAACCGGATGAATGATTTTTTGGGTAAGTTACAAAATAGAATAAAAGAGTTTACCAATAACAAAGACAGGAAGGTTAAAGGTGTTTCTACTGATTTTGAATTAGAACGCCAAGGAATAATAAAGATGGATAATTTTCAATGCTCCGGTCACACGCAAGAGAATTTGGAAAATAATGCGGATAAGAAGGACCCACCCAAGCACCTTGCCAATCAGCTATTTTATTTCATTAAGGATGTTTTTCATGCACATTCTCATCATTCTGAAACAGATGATTGCTTATCTTCTCTTCACTCCATGCCGGATGACAGTTCCGAAGAAAAATATAAATTGGAATGTTTGCGTCGCGTATTTTACAGATTAACACGACGCTATATCCAGATGGAGTCCGACCCCACCGGAAGAAAACACTTATTAGGGTTTTTAGCATATATTGGCAGTCTACAAGTTCTCATCAAAAAACTGGGGAATGCTGTCAATAAAAAATTAGGCAAAGATAAGCAGATCGATGATGGCTTTAGACCTTTAAATCTTAATTATCAAATTATGCGAGAATCTGCGGAAGCCGCAGTTGAAAGAGGGGATGCAGAATCTGAACAAAGATTAACGACCAGACGATGGATTTACGGGATATTGACTGCATTTGGGGTTTTAGCACCAGAGATTGTAGCCGAATCCCCTCTGACACCTATTTTATCTTTTATCACTGAGTTCATTTACCCTCCATTTCTGTTGGGCCTGTTGGGGTCTTACTCTAATTTTTTTATTACTCTTAACTTATGGATTATCTGGATTATGATTGGTTATTTTTATGTTTATATGAATTACCATCACATGATTGAACGTCGAGGGCAAGCTCTGCTAGAATGGGTTTATTGGCGGCAAATTCATTTTCGAGGTATTTGGAAATGGCTGGGTTGGATTTGGATTGGAGTAATATGTTGCGGTTCGGTCTTTCTTTATTTTTGGATTGGGAAGTCGCTTCTGATTTGAAGTTTAAACACATTGACCTGTCACTTTGAGATAGTTTCAAACCACCCCATGATACCCGTCAATCATTCTCTCCGGTTCGGACAAACACAGTAAGAGTCCCAAACCGGACGGGATAATATAAACCGAATGCTCCCAGCCCGCTCGGCATTACCGATATTCGTTTATAACTTGACAACTTGACTTTGGAAAGAAAAACTTCCGGCACAATTTTGAATTATTAGGTGTAAAATCCGTATAACTTGACTTCGGAAACTTTTGAAAAAACCCTTATTTTATAAGGGTTTGCGGGCAGTTTTTATACACTACAAGCCCTTGCTTTGCCCTTAGTGCCAGTTATTGAACAAAGCGGGTTGTTTGAGTTGTTATTGAACTACCTGTAGAATACGTTGCTGTCACGGCGTGGGTTTGTGCGGGTTTCTGTAATAGTTTCCGATGGAATTGCGTTGGATGGTGAATGGTCGTTTTGAAATTTCCCGCTTTTTTTAGAATTTTCTTCGTCATAACGACTGCCTTGGCATGATTAAATACCGACAGATCTTGCTCTTTTTTTCCAATCATTTCACGAATATGCATAATGTACTCTATATTATACTCTATAAAAAACCTCAAAAAACCCTTATAAATACAGGAGTTTTTAAAAATCTAAAAATTTCTTTCCGAAGTCAAGATATGTTGCGGTTCGGTCTTTCTTTATTTTTGGATTGGGAAGTCGCTTCTGATTTGAAGTTTAAACACATTGACCTGTCACTTTGAGATAGTTTCAAACCACCCCATGATACCCGTCAATCATTCTCTCCGGTTCGGACAAACACAGTAAGAGTCCCAAACCGGACGGGATAATATAAACCGAATGCTCCCAGCCCGCTCGGCATTGCCGATATTCGTTTATAACTTGACAACTTGACTTTGGAAAGAAAAACTTCCGGCACAATTTTGAATTATTAGGTGTAAAATCCGTATAATAATACAAATTATTGATATTTAACAAAAACAGAGGAAAAAATGGCATCAGTCAATTTACAGAAAATTTCCAAAAAATTTGGAGATACTTCCGTCCTAGAATCCATAGATTTGGATATTAAGGATGGTGAGTTTGTTGTGTTTGTGGGTCCTTCCGGTTGCGGTAAGTCCACTCTACTACGGATCGTCGCCGGGTTAACGGATGTAACCGACGGTGATATCTCGATCGGCGACACACGGATGAACGATATCCCGCCCGCCGAACGCGGCATCGCGATGGTCTTTCAATCTTACGCGCTTTATCCCCATATGACGGTGGAACAGAACATGAGTTTCAGTTTGCGTATGGCAAAGCAGCCGAAAGAGCAAATTAACGAGAAGGTATTGGATGCGGCTCGCATCTTACAATTGGAACAGTTATTGGATCGCAAACCCGGCGCTCTGTCCGGCGGCCAAAGGCAGCGTGTCGCCATTGGCCGGGCGATTGTGCGACAACCGCAGGTATTTTTGTTTGACGAGCCCCTCTCAAACCTGGATGCCGAATTGCGAGTGGATATGCGCGTGCAGATCGCCAAGTTACACAAGCAATTAAATACCACGATGATCTATGTGACCCACGATCAGGTGGAAGCCATGACCATGGCGGATCAGATCGTTGTCTTAAATGCCGGCTATCTGCAACAGGTTGGCTCGCCTTTGGAGTTGTATCATTACCCGTGCAATCGTTTTGTTGCGGGATTTATCGGCTCGCCGAAGATGAATTTTATTTCCGTGAAATACGCGGGCGGAGATGCCAAGCAAACCCGGGTGAAACTGGGAAGACAACAGGCAACCTTGCCTGTCGTCCCCGGCCCCGGTAACGCCACAAAAAATGCGTACAAGGTCGGGGATGAACTGACTCTGGGCATCAGACCAAAACATCTGAATGTCCTTGGCAAAGGCGTCCTAACCTTTCCGGGCGAGGCGGAAGTCGTGGAAAAACTCGGCGGTCTTTCTTATGTTTATGTGCACCTCAAAGGCAATGCAACGCAGTTCACCGCCGAAATTGGCGACGATTTGGATTTTGATGCGGGCAAGAAAATCACCCTGGGTGTCTCCGCGGAAGATTGCCATTTGTTTGACACAAACGGTACCGCCTTCCGGCGTCTGACAAAACTTGCGACCAAATAATTAGACACGACCGGACAGGCCCCCGGTGAAAATTTGCTTTGTCGGTGCGGGCAGTTCAATATTTGCCCGCAACCTGCTGACAGACATCCTACAGGTCCCGGAGTTTGCCGACACGCATTTCAGCCTGTATGACATAGACGCCACCCGACTCGCCACTTCCGAGAAGATGGCAAAAAACCTTGTGCGGCAGTTAAACTTACCCACTCACATCACCGCGCATACGGAACGAAAAAATGCACTGCAAGACACAAACTATGTAATCACCATGATGCAAGTCGGCGGCTACAAGCCCTGCACCGTCACGGATTTTGAAATTCCCAAGAAATACGGCCTGCGACAGACCATCGCCGATACGCTCGGCATAGGCGGCATCATGCGCGGACTGCGCAGCATCCCGGTCATACTGGACCTGGCGGCGGATATTGAAAAATACTGCCCGGACGCCCTGCTACTCAATTATGTCAATCCCATGTGCATGTTGCAAATGGCATTGGCACGCCGCTTCCCGCAGTTGAAAACCGTCGGGCTGTGCCACAGTGTCCGCTATACGATTTTGGATCTTGCCAAAGATTTAAACATTCCGCCCGGGGAGATCCAATTCACTTGTGCCGGCATTAATCATATGGCATTTTTTCTGACCTTGGAACACATGAGCGAAGGCAAAAAAGTATCTCTCTATCCGCGGTTGCATCAAATTGCCGAAGAAAAAAAGTATCCGCCCACGAATCGTATTCGCTATGAAGTGATGCGACACCTTGGCTACTTTGTCACCGAATCCAGCGAGCATTTTGCGGAATATGTGCCCTGGTTCATCAAGCGACAGCAGCCGCAACTCATCAAAGAATTTTCTATTCCGTTGGACGAGTATATTGAACGCTGCGAAACACAATCCGCCGATTGGGACAAGATGCGGAAGGGATTGGAGGACCCGGAACACAAGTTTGAACTCAAACGCAGTGTGGAATATGCGGTCGATATTCTCAAAGGAATTGAACTGGATCATGCCACAGAAATTCACGGCAATGTCCCAAACCGCGGGCCACTCATTGAGGGGCTTCCCGAAAGTTGCTGCGCGGAGATGGTTTGTCGGGTCGACAAACAGGGAATTCACCCGCAAAAGGTTGGCAAGATTCCGCCGCAGTTAACCGCATTGATGCAAACCAATATCAATGTGCAGGAGTTAACCGTGGCGGCATCCCTGGCAAACAAGCGCGAGCATATTTATCATGCCGCCTTGTTGGATCCGCATACGGCGGCCGAGTTAAATCCCGAGGAGATCTGCCGAATGACCGACGAACTGTTGGACGCGCACAAAGAATGGTTGCCAAGTTTCGCGGCATAATGTCGTAACCCCAAAAGCTCAAACTAACCCCCGGCTAACCTCCGCCTAATTCAAGGCGGCTACAACACGAAATTCTCAAACCAAACCGGAAGCTTGGGGGTTTGTAAGTTTGAAAGTTCCAAACAATCCGTCATCAAAAAGCAAAAACCAAAAATCAAAAACCGGGCCCAAATCGGTATCAGTTCACATTTCAAACGCATAAAAAAAGCGACCCGAAAGGTCGCTTAAAAAAAGACGGGTCTAAAAGACCCGTCCGGTGAGAGTTAAAAAGTCCTTATTCGAAAACCCGTTTGCGTTTTCTTTCCAACCTTTTAAGGATACTGTCCAGTCGTTCAGGCTTAACCATAAACTCTTGAAAGCCTTTCATCCCTTCTTTTGCCATATCCGGATCCGTATCCCGGTCGTAAAACTGGGCGGTCTTGGATTTGGCAAGCATTGCCTGTGCCTTGTTCAAAAACGGATCATCGACAGGCCGGGCATCTTTATTGGTAGGCAGTTGTAACAAAATGCCATTAATTTCCGTCTGTACATCCGCTCTTGCCGCATATGCCAAAAATTTTCTGGCATCCGCTTTGTTCTTGGCTTTGGCGGGTATGTGGATTGTATCGGTGGGGGCGTCTTCACCCAATGCCAATCCCGGTTTAATGACCGGAAATTGAAAGAAACTCATCTTGGATTTCACATCCGCAGGGAACTGCGGTGTAATGAAGTTACCAATCAGATACATCGCCGCTTCGCCGCGATACATGAAAGGTTGTGCTTCTTGCCAAGAATAAGAGGCATGGTTTTCCAGGAAGTAGCCGGGCTCAATCAATTGTGCCCAGTGTTTGAAGGTATCCTTAACACGTTTGTCCGTGTAAGGGATCTTACCGTCCATCAGATCGATATGAAAATCATACCCGTTAACGCGCATGTTCAGATAATCAAACCAACCGCCGGCGGTCCAAAGATACTTGGTGCCGATGGTGATGGGAGTCACTCCGTTCTTCTTAAGCGTTGCACAGGCTTCTAAGAAGTCTTCCCAGGTCTTGGGTTCGCCGATGCCGTGTTTGTCAAAAATGTCCTTGCGATAATAGATACCCCAGTTATAAAAAGTATAGGGAACACCCCACTTTTTACCGTTCAAGGTCATGGAAGCGGCCGCACCGGGCATCTTGTTTTCCAGATCATTGGCGGCCCAGATATCCGAGACATCTTCCAGCAATCCGAGATTAACAAATTGCTTCATCCGATTACCCGCATACCAATAAACCACATCCGGCGGTTCGGTCACCAACCAGTTACGGATCGTCGTTTTATAGGCTTCGTGATCATAAATATTGGATTTAACGGTCACATCCGGATGTGCTTTTTCAAACTTCGCAATTAAAGTTTGAAACGCTTTTTTCGGATCCGGGTCCGATGTGTCCGCATTAATGACCAGTTCACCTGCGGTGAGCTGTGCGGTCAACAAAACGGACACTAAAAGTAAGTAAAGTTTTTTCATAATTTTAGTTTCTTATATAAAAATATATCTAATTAGCCCGATGTTCAAAATATTTAAAACATTCGAACTTTCTTTATTATACACATAATAATCGGAATTATGCAAAATAATGTTGTATTACCCCAACCGCTTGGCATAAACTGCCGATCCCGGCGACCCACCCCCGCCCCGGGATTACATCATACCGCTGTTTAGCCAAAGGTGGAGGGCAGAGATACTCGCCTAACTTCTGATCATTCATTTCTTGAGACATTAGGAAGACATTGGGAACCTCTTGTTCTTGCTGAAAAATCAAAACTTTGTAGTATGGATACGGATGTTAACTATGCGAAAATTCTCAATCATAACCCGAACTTATTTCTCTTAATCGCTCTTAGTATATTCGAAAATCTGTCGTAGTAACTTGTTAATTTCATTATGTTCTTTTTCTTTGGTAAGAAAATCACTATAAATTGCCTCTGTCTGTTGGATTAAATCATCATATGTAAATACCTTAATATTTTTGACTTTCAGAGACTCCAATTCTCGTCTGATCTCCTCCGGTTCTCCCCAATCCATTTTTCCAATCACACAAATTCCCTCTAACATTCGGTCTTTTTGATCCGTGTGTGTACTCTTGAGATAATTGCCAAACTCTTTCATATATTTTGTTATTTGCGATTCCAAGTCTGTCTTAGACACCGAAGCGGAGTAACGTTTTAATTCCACAATCACATGTGTTCCGGGTGCCTTCCGGTATTTAATATCTATTCTATTGCTTGATCCTTTGTTCGATCTATTATCTATTTTTCCAATTATTGTATTCAGCGTCCTCTCTTTGTGAGAATCCGCTGTTGTCCTGTCCCAGGTGGGATCCAAGAGCCACAGATGCTTAAACAAATAATCGCGAAAAACATCCTCCTTGGCTTGTTCTTCGATAGCCTGTTGTATTTTTCTTATAATTTCAAGTCTGTCTTCAATAATCCGATAATAGGATGCTTCTTCCAATTTGTCATATTCTCTTGTAATACTTAAAAAGTTTTGAATCGAGTTAACATCTAACTTGACTTCGGAAACTTCTTAAAAAACCTTGATTTTATAAGGGTTTGCGGGCCGTTTTTATACCCTGCCAGCCTTTGCCTTGCCCCTTAGTGCCGGTTATTGAACAAAGCGGGTTGTTTGGGTTTTAGTTGCACGGCTTGTAAAATGCGTTGCTGTCCCGGGGTGAGTGGGTGCGGGTTGTGGTAATAGTTGCCGATGGGATCGCGTTGGATAGTTGCTTTGAAGTTGCGCAGTTCTTTGAGGATCTTCTTGGTGGTGACGATTTCCTCGGTCTTGTTTTTTTGCGGCGGCTGCGGTCGGGCATCTAGATCGGTGAACGGCAGCATTTCGGTGGTCCACACGGTGGTGGGTGCGGGCTTTTGTTGGCGGAGGACATACCGCAAGCGGCGGATGGCGGCAAACGCCAGATAGCAGAGGGCGAAATGGGCGCGGATGCGCTCGGGTTTCCAATGGAAGGTCGGGCGGATTTGCAGATCACTTTTAAGATCCCGGAAGCCGTGTTCAATGGCATACAGTTGTTTGTAGTAAGTGTAGGCGGTTTGGTAGTCAATATTGGGCGAGGCCTGCACGCCATAGAGACCGATTTCTTGCATCGCCTGCTTGATGGCGGCGGTGTTCAGTGTGGTGATGCCGTTGTTGGATAAGAACTTACGGATATCGGGATTGGTAATCCCCTGCAGGGCTTGGCGGTTGCCGCCGGTACTGTTTTGGGCCCGCTTCAAGGCCAGATCCAGCTGATGGAGATCGCGGCGGGCGCGCTTGAAGGATAAGTTGGCATAATAATTGCGTGCCACGGTGCGCCGGTCATCGTCGGCACGTGGGCTGCGCGCCCGCGGTAGCAAGCCGAGCTCAAAGATACGGGCCCCGCCTTCAAAATCAAAGCTGTAGACCGCCGTGCGGATCTCTTTGGGTAACTTGCGTGGCGAACAGGCCATGACAAACTCATGCCCGGCCGCGGTAATCGCCGCCAAGTTGTCTTCACTGAGGAGGCCGTTGTCAGCAATCACCACCGTCTTTTGGGCCCCCAGCCGCTGCTGCATCTCGTCCAAAGCCGGCAACAAGGTCGACACATCCGCCGTATTGCCGGTAAATAGTTTGTAGCCCAACGGCAAGCCACAAGGCGTCATCCACATCCCAAAGACCACTTGCGTCCGATGGGCTTTGCCGTCTTTGGACCAACCCCTGCAGCGGAAGTCATCGGCCTGCACCGATTCAAAGTAAAAGGTCGTCGTGTCATACAGCAACAGCTGCACCGTCTTTTGGTTGAGCAATGCCAAGTTGGAACGTGCCACCCGCATCTGAATGCGCTCAATCGCGGCATCATCCAAATGATCCATCGCTTTATACATGCTGTCCTCAGACCAGCGGATCCCATATTCTTCTTCCAACAGCTGCGACAATTGCCGTTTACTAATCCGTTCGGCCGTCAGACGCCCCCAACTGAGCACCCGCAAACAGGCATTCAGCCGTTGGCGCCGCGGTGCCACCAACGCATCCAAGCCCATGACCGCAAATAATTTCTCCATGACATAGGGCAGACCGTAACTGCGCGCACCCAGAGCCTGAACAAATAGTGTGGCACCCGCATTGTCTGCGCGCGTACTTTGCCGTTTTGCATGGCCACGACCACAACCGACAAACTTTTGATGCTGTGCCAAAAACACATTCACCGACTCGCTTTGTTTGAACTCCTTCTCCAAACGCACGCGCCGTTGCTCAACATCAGCACGCACCGTATCATACGCCGCACTACCGGCTTTGACCGCCGGGCTGGTATAGAGGGTCATATTCGTTGCGTTTTTGCTGCCGGATGGCTGAAAACAAAACACCACGGACAGAACCTGTCCCTTTTTTCGGGTAATTTCACGGATACGCATAATATACCCTATAATTATACCCTGTAAAAACTCTAAAAAACCCTTATAAATACAAGAGTTTTTAAAAATCTAAAAATTTCTTTCCGAAGTCAAGATCGCGAAAAACATCCTCCTTGGCTTGTTCTTCGATAGCCTGTTGTATTTTTCTTATAATTTCAAGTCTGTCTTCAATAATCCGATAATAGGATGCTTCTTCCAATTTGTCATATTCTCTTGTAATACTTAAAAAGTTTTGAATCGAGTTAACATCTAACTTTTTGAGTGCCGTAAGCATTCTCTTTGCTTGATAGTATTCAATCGCAAAAACGGCATTAGCGTACATCTGATTTTTTTGTTCTCCTTCCACTGCGGATGAATTGATGTCTCCAAAAAAACCCTTTGTAAATTCTTGCATATCTTTCGGCAATTTGTCATACCATTCTTTAAGGGGCGGTATTAATGAAGTGGCATCCGCCATGCCCTTGTTACTCCTCATTTGATTCCATTTGGTTCCGGCATGCCGGATTTCTGCGATAAGAAATTTTTTTAGAGATTGAAAACGCGGATCATCCTCAATAAAATTTTGCCTGCTGGAAGTAGCTATATCTTCCTCTTCATCCATATCCAAAAAATCGGCGTAGATTTCACCGATAAGATACTTGGTATAGTTACTTGATGACTTGGCGACTTCCGGTAAAAAATCTTCCAACCCCAATTTGTTGCGTGTCATAATAGAGATCTTATTAATGCTCTCACCGTCAACCGTCAGATCCGGGGTTTCTTTGGCAAAACCTATCCAGCCCCGCACTTCATACTGTGTCTCTTTTTCTCCTTCCGTAACAATTACTTGATTTTCTCGCTCTTCTGTTTCAATATCGGTATTGCGATACTTTTTATAATCATCATCTCCATACAGCAACATAAGTTCCAGTTTCTTAAAATACTCCCTGTCATTAATACTGACTTTCTCGTTAGACTGTGCATCCTTGACCCATATTTCCATATCATTAATACAAGAAATGCCAAAACGCCGGGCAATTCTTTTCCGTAAAAATGAAGCAGTCTTCAAGTTAACTCGTTTTTTGAGTTTGCGAATCACAATTCTCGTTCCTTGCGGGTAACCAAACGATCTAAAGTCTATGCTCTTGGGTTCGTAAATAGCGTCGTTGTTTTTATCGTTTTCAATTGCTTCCTTTATGGCACGATGTTCTAACAAGAATGCTTGTTGCTCATTACCTTTACGGCTATGTACTTCTATTTCTTCGGCAATAGAAAAGAGCGATAGTTTCCCAATTCCCTTGCGGCCCATAGGGTCCCGCCCTTTTTGAGTGACCGGCTCCTGCTTACGGCGCTGATAGCCAACCACCAAAAATTTGTCGTTTGCATCGTCCACTGTCATCCCTATGCCGTCATCCGTTATGGTAACTATTTGTTCGCCATTTGAATTCTTGGAAATTTCAACCAATACTTTGGTTGCATCCGCATCCCAAGCATTGGCAACAGTTTCGGCTATGACCGCAGGTAAATTGCTATAAAGATTTAATCCCAAATGCTCCAAGATACTCAAACTTAAACGCATTCTGTAAGAATTGTGATTCATTACCTTTTACCTAGCCCTAACGAAACCTTAATGAATGAATGAATCATTAATGAATAAGATGTTGCTTAACGGAATTTCCTATTATCTTTCCCAATACGGGCGGGACCGCATTTCCGATTTGGCGTGCGAGCACACGAATATTTGGCACACTTTCATTTCCCTCACAAAAAACATAATCCTGTGAGAACGATTGTAGCAATGCGGCTTCTCTTATTGTAATTGTGCGGTTTCTTTCGGGATGTCCGAAGCGACCGCAACCATAGTAACAAAACTGTGTGGTGATGGTCGGAGCGGGAGCATCCCAGCGCATTCTCCCATAGGAAGAAGTATAACTATGACCCCGTTCACCGTGACACGGAGATACCAATGCCGGATTCCAAGACTTCCAACTTCCGCCCGGTTCGGATTGCTTAATACGTTCCAAGTTCTTCGCTGACAACAAAAGCGCGCGATGAACCGGATCATCGTTGCGATCCTTATCTTGATAAGCATAAATTGCCTCTCTGACAGTTTTACCGGGAACTTTGGGAGGGAGAAACTTAATCATCCCCTTTTTGGAAGCAAGCACAACCAACCGTTTACGGTTTTGCGGTATTCCGTAATCGCCGCAATTAACAATACCCGCATATCCTATTTCATAACCCAACTCTTTCAAGTCTTGCAGAAAACTTGCGTAAACCGGATGGTGCCGGCAGCCGGGAACATTCTCCATACTAATCACTGTCGGCTTGGTTTGACGAACCAAACGAGAAAAATATCCCAACAGATTCCAGCGATGATCCGCGGTTTCTTTTATTTTATTTTTTTTGTAGTGAGAAAAAGGCTGACACGGAGCACAACCGGCTAAAAGGGTATACTTCGCACCCGCAAAATGATCTGTAATCTTCTTAGGGTTAAGAGTTGTTACATCTTCATAATGAAACTTGGCACGGTTATTTTTTTCGTATGCAAATCTGCAGGACTCATCCAGATCAAAGCCCGCGCGCACATCAATCCCGGCCGATTGAAGACCATTTGTTAAGCCACCGATTCCGCAAAAAAGATCAACACCAACAATACTCTTATTCACAATTGATTTTTATACTCATTTCTAAGGATATTCAACATTTTATGACCATTCCACTGAAATACTATGATCATGCAGGATTATATTGTATCACCCCGCCCGGCCTCGAGTTCCTTGTATTTTTGGCCGAACTGAATCGGAGTGTTCCGGTGCCATAGCCCTCAATATAACAACAGAAAGTGCGATTAAAATATCCCAACCTTAATTGACACAAACCGCCGAAGCCCGGCAATCTTGCCCCCGCCCCGGGATTACATCATACCGCTGTTTAGCCAAAGGTGGGCCCAAATAGAAACGATATAGCCCACGGCAATGGCGGGAGCCCACTTCAAATGGGACATAAAAGTGTATTGACCGCGCGCATGCCCCAGCAGGGCGACGCCGGCGGCGGAGCCGGTTGCCAGCAGACTGCCACCGACACCTGCGGTCAGAGTAACCAACAGCCATTGCCCGTGTTCCATATCCGGGTCCATCTGGAGAACGGCAAACATCAGCGGGATGTTATCCAATACGGCGGAAAAAACGCCTATCAAGGAGTTGGCAATTGTCGGACCGAATGCGATATAGGTATTGATTGAAAGAAGTTCCAAGTAACCCATAAAACTCAAACCGCCGATACACATCACCACTCCGTAGAAAAAAATCAGCGTGTCCCATTCGGCGTGTGCCACCCGGTTAAACACATCAAACGGGACGACATTCCCCATGCGGACAAACTCATCCGGACTCACATGTGCTTTGGCGGCCTTTCTGGCAATCGAGCGCGGCAAAGTTTTGCGCAAAAAGTAGCCAAAAAATTGCAGATAACTCAAGCCCATCATCATCCCCGCGGCCGGGGGCAAATCAAACCAGGTATAAAACACCACGGATGTCAGGACTGTCAAGGCAAACAAGCCCACGATACGAAAACCGCCGCGCTTAATTTCCACTTTTTCCGGTTTCGCGCCCGGCATCCCTTTTTCAACAAAGAAATGCATGATCGCCGCCGGCACAAGAAAGTTCAACAAAGACGGGAAGAACAAAACAAAAAATTCGGTGAAGCCCACCTTGCCGGATTGCCATACCATCAGAGTGGTGATATCACCAAACGGGCTAAATGCCCCGCCGGCATTTGCCGCCACCACGATATTGGCACAAGCGATACCAACAAACTTTTTATTACCGTCGCCAACCGCCATCACCACACTGCACATCAAAATGGCTGTGGTCAGATTATCGGCAAAAGGGGAAATGATAAACGAAAGAATACCCGTCATCCAAAACAGGCCGCGCAAACTGAACTTCCGCTCGATCAACCAGGCCTTAAGGGCGAGAAAAAGACGCCGCTCTTCCATTGCGCTGATATAGGTCATAGCAACCAACAAAAAGAGCAGTAACTCGGCGTAATCCAGCAGATGTTCGCGAAAATGTTCGCCGACAATATCGGCGGCATGCGTGCCGGAGTAAATCCAAGCAATGATTGCCCAAATGATACCGGCGCAAAGTAGCATCGGTTTGGACTTGCGCATCTTGGTCCATTCTTCCAGTATCACCAGAAAATAGGCAATACAAAACAAAAACAAAGTCGCGATAGCGAGCGGATGGTGTGTCAGATCTTCGGGTAACCGCTCTTCGGTAACGGCAAACACCGGCCCCGCCAAAAGAGCAAAAAAAGTACCTATCAGTAACCGGACAGTCATTCCATATCCTCTCATGCCGGTTGTCCCGTATGCGTTTTTAGCGCTTCCACAGATCCTCCTTGTTTGTTGAGGTTGAGCGACTTACGGTAAGCCTGCGCGTCCCAATTCAAATTCGGCACACCGGTATATATATTCTCCGCTTGGGCTTGCAGGGCATCCGCCCCCCGTTTAAGTTGCTTCATAAATTCCCTTGGATTGGAAAGGTCTGCCGTCAATTTCGGCGGATAAATCGGCGGCAACACATCCACACCCACCGGGCCGCCGCGCACCGCAAGCGTTTCTCGCCGGTGCAGGGCGGACACACCCTGCATGAGAATAGGTACAATAGGCAACTGCAAACGCATTGCCAAGTAAAAAGCCCCCTTTTGAAAAGGTGACAAGGACCCGTCCGCACTCCTGTTGCCTTCCGGATAAACACTTAATATGATTCTTTTTCTTTTGCCGTCCAAGGCATCGGTAATCAATTCCTTTAACCCCGAAATATCCGCCGCACCGCGCTTAATACTTAACCAACCGAAGGAATTGAACACGCGCATCACCAAAGGACCGATCAAGGGGATACCCACAACCACGCGATGACTATACACAATGCACACATTGTACTCGCGCAGGGCGCGCAATTGAATTGGCACATCCAGAGTGGTTACATGATTGGAGATCAGAATGCACGATTTTTTACCCAGTTCGCGAAAATGTCGGACGCCGCTCGTGCGTAACCGCACTCCCGCAGTCCACAGCAAGAAAAAACTGAACACCCGACTTTGACAATAATAAAAATAGGAATGCACCCGCGGAACAAAAAGGTGCAGTGGCACCAAAAAGGCACTCATTAAAAATACCACGACATACAAAAAGAAATGATATGCCAGGCCGCGCAATATGAGGAACATTTTCAACCGATGATTGATGATTATTAATGTAAGAACAAACTATAACTTGTGATAAGAAGTATTATATGAGAAGCGAACGGACCTTTTTAAAGGTTGTGTCCTATCCCGCCCGGTTTTGGAGATTTTTCCGGTTTTGTCCGCAGCGAACCGGCGAGAGTTGTTCCCTAAGCATTAGGGCATTAGTGAATGAGGGATGCATAGAGATGCATAGAGGAGTTAGAATCTGTCCCGGGTATCTTTTCAAGTATTCTTTTAAGTTAAACAAGCATCCCGGTAACCTCGGCGACCTAACAACCCGCCAACAGATTTCCAAAAAATTTGATGTCTGCTTACCTGTATGATCCCACCCATTTCTGGACTTTTGTTGTTTTTGCAAAAACTGGATTGGCGAGAGTTGTTTGAGAGCATAATGGGGACGTTCCAGATTATACCAAGCCAACCACTCGATGAGTTTGGCGTTGAATGCCGGCATATCCTTAACCAAGAGATGCCGCATATGACAACCGAACTCTTCCCAGAGAGTGCGATTAAACCGTTCGCAGTGTGCATTCATTTGCGGTTTCCTTGGATAGGTATACCAGTGGGTGCTGCCGTTTGCGGTCACGACCCGGTGAAAGTCTTTGGCGAACTCACTGCCATTATCGGTGAGGACTTTTTCGATCCGAGTGCCGAGTATGTTTTGCATGGCGGTAAAGAGCCGGGCGGAACTGGCCGAAGCAGCGGAGGTGTCGACACTGACCAGTGAGAAGCGGGAAAATAGGTCAATGCCGACATGCCAATAAAAGCGCCGGCCATCGACGATGCGGACGAGCGTATCAAAGGCAACACATTCACCTCTCCGGCCCGCAACAAAGCGGGTGTCCTTGCGCTCGCGCGGAGCACCATGCCGCGGGCGTTTCGGCACGGACCGCGATGGTTTGCACCGCATCTTATCCGGGTCATCGGCAATGATGCGAGAGAGCGTTGATTGGCTGGGCAGCGGCAGCCCGCGCTGCTGACACCATTCGGGTAACAAGCAGACCAGTTTACCGGCACCGATGTTCGGACGCTGTTGTCGCCAAGATCGGATCTTGGTAATCAGTGCCGGTGGCCAGGTGTTGGACCGCTTGGGCTGATACCCATAGTTGTTCGCCAGTTCATCGACCCCGCCTTCACGGAAACGCCGCTGCCACTCGTAGAATGTAGCACGACTGATCCTGGTATGATCCAACGCGGCCGCGACACCATGTTTGCGCGCGAACGCCAAGGTGTCCAGTTTTATTTTGGTGGTTTTAGACATGTTTAAATATTGATTTGCTAAAACCACCATTTTATTGAAACCGCGCACGCGATAACCAATGTAGCGTAAACGTGTCCCTCTCATTTCCAATGTGCAGTCCGGCTGCCCTCACAAACCGTACCGTCTCGCCAGCGGATACACCTAGACAGTTTTATCAACAACAAGCCTCCGCTGTCTGCGGCGGTGAGAGCAAAACAGCTATCCGTCCTTCTTGCCCGTTTCATTCATCTAGCTCCACATACCGAAGGCCCGTTGCCGGATCTATTTTCGACCCGTCCGACAGAACCTCCGGCCGCTTGATCTGAGGACGCACAATGCCGAACTCAGAGTCCAGAACCTTTATGAGATCATGCATCTCCGGGCATCATTGCATGATCTCATAAAGGTTCCGGACTCTGAGTTTGGAATTATATAATGATAAAATTTCTAAAAGGTTTTGTGGTAAGATATCATTAGGGCAATGCAGTTTATTAAAAAGGGGAACATCATAACAAATGCGGGAGGATAGAGGACACTATTTTATGAATTTGAGGAGGAGTGATTGCCGATGAATAAACGCACAGATCTCAAATTAAGCGGTCGTGCGAAATTCACGGCGGCCCTGGGGCTTATTGTATTTTCCGTTTTATCCACGATGACGGTTTACGACACGGCGATTACATACGGGCAGGTTTCGGCAAACAATTGGTTTGTGATTCTTTTGATATTTTTGTTATCACTTGTGATTGGTTTAATTGGCGAATATGCGTTCATTTCAATATATAAGGGTATCAAGCGGTTGGAAGTGAGCCAACAAGAAGTCCAAACAGAAATAAAAGAAGTCCAAACAGAAATAAAAGAAGTCCAAACAAAAATAAAAGAAGTCCAAACAGAAATGAAACAAGTTAGAACAGAAATAAAGGAAGTTAAAACAGAAATAAAAGAAGTTAAAAGAGAGTTAAGAGAAGATAAAAGAGAGTTAAGAGAAGATATGCATCGTGATACCGTAAAAATTCTTACTGTTTTGGGAAACATGGCAAAGAGAGATTCGGTTGAAGAAGAACGCGCTTTATATTCTCAAAAAGCATCTCCTCTCAATATGACCGACATCGGTGAAGCGATACTGGAAAGTAGCGGGCTGATGGAATATGTGGACGAGCATCGGGAAGAATGGAATAAGGATCTAAAAAAACTTAACTCGGAACAAGAAGAGCAAGGCGATCTTTATCAAGTTGCGGAAGTGATCTACGCTTTTGTTGAAAGGAATATATCGGCAACCGAAGAGACGAAGGGAATAATCAAAGCGGTGGGCACTGTGCAGTCGGTGCATCTGTTGGCCGGTCTGTATCTGCGTAATCAGTTTTTCAAGGAGAATCATTGGGATATTAATGATATAGACAAATACGAACCCAAACCCAAACGTAAGTAACAATTAAGGGGCTAGACTCATTGAGCGGTCTTCGCCAAACTCATCGAGTGGTTGGCTTGGTATCATCGCGAACGCCTCTATTATGCTCTCAAACAACTCTCGCCGATCCAATTTTTGCAAAAACAACAAAAGTCTGGAAATGGGTGGGATCATACAATCATCCCGTCCGGTTTTGGGTTATCCGAATAAAACTTGCAAGAGTTATTCCCTAAGCATTAGTACATTCATTAATAGAGCAGTTTGAAATGCCCCAAAGAAGTTAGCCAATCGGTTTCGCCTTGAGAATCGGGCGGCACCTGCGGAACTACAAGATATGGATATCACTTAGAGTGCAACCCTTGCCGGGATGATGCATTGCAGCATGCGGTTCATCTTCAAAACATAAAATAAAGAACCTGTTGTAAAATGAAAGAACTATATTTTAATTAAGAGGAAAAAAATATGCAACATCTGATAGAAAAATCCGACCCGGAGCTCGCAGCGGCAATTCGCGGCGAAGAACTTCGGCAAGAAGAACATATTGAATTAATCGCTTCGGAAAACTACGCAAGTTCCGTTGCCATGGCGGCCCAAGGGACCGTCCTGACCAACAAGTACGCGGAAGGTTATCCGGGGAAAAGATACTACGGCGGCTGCGAGCATGTGGATATCGTAGAGCAACTGGCTCTGGACAGAGTCAAAGAACTTTTTGGCGCGGACTATGCGAATGTGCAGCCGCATTCCGGCGCCCAGGCAAATGCGGCCGCCTTTATGGCGTTACTCAACCCGCATGATCTTGTGTTGGGAATGAACTTAGCCGAAGGAGGTCATTTAACCCACGGCTCGCCGGTTAATTTTTCGGGCAAGATTTACAAAGCCATTCATTATGGGTTGAAGGAAGACGGCTGGACGGACTACGACAATATGCGTAATCTGGCACGGGAACACAAGCCCAAAATGCTCATCGGAGGGTTTTCCGCACATTCCCGTCAAGTGGACTGGAAAGTGATGCGCGCAATTGCCGACGAAGTCGGCGCTTACCTGTTGGTGGATATGGCGCATGTTGCCGGGCTGGTTGCCGCGGGCCTATATGACAACCCGCTTGAACATGCCCATGTGGTCACCAGCACCACCCACAAATCGTTGCGCGGACCGCGCGGCGGGATCATCCTAACCAAAGGACAGCCGGAACTTGACAAGAAATTGAACTCCGCGGTGTTCCCCGGCATGCAGGGCGGCCCGCTGATGCATGTGATTGCCGCAAAGGCGGTTGCCTTCGGCGAAGCGTTGAAACCCGAGTTTAAAGAATATCAAAAACAAGTCGTTAAGAATGCCCGCGTGATGGCGGAGGTGATCATGCAACGAGGATATCAGGTGGTTTCCGGCGGAACGGATAATCATCTGATGTTGGTTTCTTTCACCGACCGAGACCTCAGCGGGAAAAAAGCCGAAGAAGCCCTGGGCAAAGCCAACATCACTCTGAATAAGAATGCCGTGCCGAACGACACGCGTTCCCCGTTTGTTACCAGCGGAGTGCGGCTCGGCACCCCCGCATGCACAACACGCGGCTTTAAGGAAGAGGAAGTACGCCAAACCGCCGCTTGGATATGCGATATTTTGGATGAGCCGGACAACGAAAACCTGATAACGGAAATACAACAGGCCGTCGTCGCTCTTTGTAAACGATTTCCGGTATATTCGAGCTAAGCGAAACAAAACGAAGCGGGGCAAAACGAAGTAATGGCGGACAATCTTTTGGCGGTGCTTTATTGTCTCAACGAAAATATCCGCGGGACCGCAATCCTCGTACATTCATTCATTCATTTATTCGCATCAAAAAACAAGTGCAAGCACGAGCGAAGGACAAAGAATAAGGGATAAGAGATGGCATTAAGCGTTTTTGAACTCTTTTCAATTGGAATCGGCCCGTCCAGTTCACATACGGTTGGCCCTATGAAGGCCACGCGAATGTTTGGCGATGCCCTGAAACAGGAAAAGATGATGGAAAAAACAGCGCACATTGGCATAGAACTTTACGGCTCTCTCGGCGCGACCGGCAAAGCGCACGGAACGGAAAAAGCGGTCATACTCGGTCTGGAAGGTGAAAAGCCGGAAACATTTGACCCAACGCACACGGAACAACGCATTGAGCGCGTGATGCGGGAAAAATCAATCTCTTTGTTTGGCGAGCGGGATATCCCATTTCATCCGGACAAGGATATGATATTCCACAAACGCAAACAACTGAAGTATCATTCAAACGGCATGTGTTGTGTCGCCACGGATGCGAACGGTGATCTCTTGCTCAAAAAAACCTACTATTCTGTCGGCGGCGGCTTCGTCGTCACCGAAGACGCGGCGGGAAACCGACAAATCAGCGAAGATCACATCAAAGTGCCTTATCCCTTTGATTCCGCAGCGGAACTCATCCGACTTTGCGAAAAACATCGCCTTGCCATCAGCGACCTGGAAATGGAGAACGAAAAGGCATGGCGTGCCAAAAAGGAGGTGACAGCCGGTCTTTTAAAGATTTGGGCGGTGATGCAAGAATGCGTGCAAAACGGCATCCGCAACGAAGGAATCTTACCCGGCGGATTAAAGGTCAAACGACGCGCCAAGGAGCTCTGCGAGGATCTGCGAAAAAAATCCGCGGTGGACATGATTAGTCCCGGCCTCCAAGATATGGACTGGGTGAATGTTTATGCAATCGCGGTTAACGAAGAAAATGCGGGCGGTGGCAGAGTGGTCACGGCGCCGACCAACGGAGCGGCCGGCATCATACCGGCGGTTCTGCACTACTATACCAACTTCTGCAAAGGCGCCGATGAAACGGGAATTGTGCGGTTTTTCTTGGCAGCCGGTGCCATCGGCAGCCTTTACAAAAAGAATGCCTCTATTTCCGGAGCGGAAGTCGGCTGTCAGGGCGAGGTGGGGAGTGCTTGCTCCATGGCCGCCGGCGGACTCGCCGAAGCCATGGGTGGCAGTTGCCATCAGGTGGAAAACGCCGCCGAAATCGCCATGGAACACAACCTCGGCCTCACCTGTGACCCGGTGGGCGGTCTGGTGCAGATCCCGTGCATTGAGCGCAATGCCATGGGTGCCGTCAAGGCCATCAATGCGGCGCGCATGGCACTGCGGCAAGACGGCACCCATTTTGTTTCTTTGGACAAGGTCATCAAAACCATGCGCGAAACCGGCGAGGATATGAAAGACAAATACAAAGAAACGGCCCGCGGCGGTCTGGCAGTCAATGTCATAGAGTGCTAAATTAGCCTCCGGTTAAAAAAAGACAGCCTCAAAATAGCAAAAAACAGCGAATAACAGCAAAAAGCACGAAAAAAAATGTGGAAGTTTATTAAAAACACCTATCTTAAATATTTTGCGGCAAGCGAATCGGGCTTCGCCCTGTTTCTTTTCTTGTTATTTTGCATAGGCTTTTACTATATTGGCAAGTATCTGCTGCCGTTGTTCATCGCCCTTTTTCTAAGTTTTCTGCTAAACGAAGCCGTTGTCTGGCTGCATAACACTTTCAAGTTGCGGCGGGTTATCGCGGTTTCTTTGGTGTTCTTTCTGTTTTTCGGGGCATCCTTCACCGCGAGTTTTGTGATGCTGCCGGTTCTTTGGGAAAGGTTACGCCAGTTAGTGAACGCGGTGCCGGGCATGATACAAGATGCCACCCGTTGGCTGCACTTGCTACCCGAAAGATACGAGTTCATCCAAGAAAGAGATGTTGACAATTTCATCAACATTACCGAAAAAAACATCAACGCCTACGGGCAACGGATTCTCTCTTCTTCTCTTGCATCCTTGGGGGATTTGTTAACTGCTGTGGTTTACTCCTCTCTGGTGATGATCATGGTGTTCTTTTTGCTCAAGGATTACAACAAATGGTTGGAGTATTTTTCCAAGTTTCTTCCCAAAGAGCACAAAATGGTCGAGGACTTGGGCGGCCGAATGAAAGTGGAGATGCTGAAGTACATCAGAGGCAAGTTATTGGAGATGCTGATCGTCGCCATAGTTTCTTGGATCGTGTTTGCTGTCATGGGGCTAAACTTTTCGTTCCTCCTTGCCCTAGGGACAGGAGTTTCCGTGATCATTCCTTATGTGGGGGCTTTCGTGGCGGGATTTCCGGTAGGCATAGTCGCTTTCTCACAGTTTGGATTTGAGCAATATTTCTTTTACATCATTCTGGCATACACCATCATCCAGATTCTGGACGGCAATGTTTTGGTGCCTTATCTGTTTTCGGAAATCAGTAACATTAACCCCGTCACAATTATTGTCGCCATATTGGTTTTTGGAAATATTTGGGGGCTCTGGGGTGTCCTGTTTGCCATTCCCCTTGCCACCTTCATCAAGACGCTGGTTGAATACTGGCCGCGCCAATCCGCATAGGCCTGTCCGGCAGTTTCCGGCAACCGCCTTCCAAATGCCCTCTCAAAATGACCGACGCCAAATGACCGACGCCAAAGACCCATCCAAAGGCCCCCGGTTTCGTTTCGGGTTCGCAAAGGTATCCGCCACGGAAAAATCAAAACGCGTTTACGATCTTTTTTCTTCCGTATCCTCAAAATACGACTTAATGAACGACTTGATGTCGGGAGGGATGCATCGTCTTTGGAAACATTCGTTCATCAACATCGCGCAGCCTGTCGCAAACGCAAATATCTTGGATCTGGCCGCCGGCAGCGGGGACATTGCCCTGGCGATTGGAAAACGCTACCCCGATTACGCCGAACTCACCGTGAGCGACATCAACCCGCGGATGCTGCAGCTGGCAAGGGACAAACTCACCAATGCCGGCGTTGTCCGCAATGTCCGATTTGTGGAAGCCAACGCCGAAGAGCTGCCGTTTGAGGACAATTCTTTCGACCTCGCACTCATTGCTTTTGGCTTACGCAATGTCACGCACAAAGAAAAAGCCCTTGCCGGCATTTTGCAAAAACTGCGCAGCGGCGGCCGGCTGCTGATTTTGGAGTTCTCTCGGGTAACCGAAGAACATCTTGCCAAACTTTACGACCTGTATTCTTTTAATGTGATTCCAATGCTCGGCAAGTGGGTTGCAAACGACGAAAAGAGTTACAGATATCTGGTTGAATCGATCCGTGTTCATCCCTCCCAGGAAGAACTGCTCGGCATGCTCAAAGATGCCGGGTTTGTCGGATGCGTTTACCATAATATGTCTTTTGGCGCAGTCGCAATTCATCAGGGCGTAAAGCCTTGATCCTCTTTCGCATTCTGCGTATTTTGTTTGTCCTGGCAAAATACAATTTGGGCAGGTTCGGCGCAAAACCCAAGTATTCTTTTCTGCCCGTTTATGTGCCGGCAATGTTTCTGCTGTTGCCCTTTCTTTGCCTCGGTCGTTTGTTCGGCAAAAGACTGCCGCCGGAACAGTCATTGCGACTCGCGTTGGAAGAACTCGGACCCATCTTCATTAAGTTCGGACAAATCCTGTCCACCCGCTCGGATCTGTTCCAACCGCGCCTGATAGAAGAACTGTCCAAACTCCAAGACAAGGTCACTCCTTGCCCGACCGAAAAAATTAAGGACGAAATCCGAAGATCGCTCGGCGGCGAGCCGGAAACTTTTTTCAGTCATTTTAACGAAAAGCCGGACGCATCCGCATCCGTTGCCCAGGTGCACCGGGCATGCTTAAAAAAAGAAAATATAGAAGTTGTCATCAAGGTCATCAAGCCGGGCATACAAAAAGCCATCGCCAAGGATATTCGTTTGCTTCGCTTTGTCGCATTCGTGATCACCAATATTCTCAAGGGCGGCGAACGCCTGAGACTGCGGGAAGTCATCAATGAGTTTGAACACACACTTGCCGGCGAGTTGGATATGCAACTGGAAGGCTCCAATGCAACTCAACTTGCGCGCAATTTTGCGGATTCCGAACTCTTAATCGTCCCCAAAATTTACTGGGACTATAGCGGCGACAGGGTGCTGGTGATGGAACGCATGGACGGAATTCCCATAGACGAAGTGGACGAACTCAAACGGCGAGGTGTCAACCTGCGCGTTCTGGCGGAAAAAGGAGTGAACATTTTTTTTATGCAGGTCTTTCGTGATTCGTTTTTTCATGCGGATATGCACCCGGGCAATATCTTTGTAGGCACGGACAACCCGCAAGACCCCGTTTACAAAGGAGTGGACTTCGGCATTATGGGTTCCCTGTCGGACACCGACAAGAAATACCTGGCACTTAATTTTCTTGCTTTTTTTAACCGAGACTATCGCCGCGTTGCCGCCTTACACATTAACTGCGGCTGGGTGTCTCCCGAAACCAGGATAGAGCAATTGGAAGCGGCGGTGCGCAGTGTCTGCGAGCCGATCTTTGCCAAATCCTTGGAAGAGATTTCCTTTGGCAAGGTCCTCACCAGACTGTTGTACACGGCGGCACGATTCAACATGGAAGTGCAGCCGCAACTGTTGCTGCTGCAGAAAACCCTGATCAATGTGGAAGGTCTCGGCAGAAAACTCTACCCGCAATTGAATGTCTGGGACACGGCAAAACCCTACCTCACGGAATGGATGAAACAAGAAACAGGCCCCAAACATCTGTTCGGCGAAATCCGCCGCCTGTATCCCGAACTCTTGTTGCGGTTACCGGATCTGGCGGCAAACTCGCTTTTTTTGTTGGAGCAAAGCACGCGACGAGAACTGACAAAGAGGCGCGAAGAACCCAAAATAAAAAAAATGCGACGGAAACTTGTTTTTTATAAACGCTTGTTTTACATTGCCACCTTAGCGATCTTCTCTGTGATAGCATTCGAGATACTCGGTGTTCTTTGATTAAGTAAACCCGTGGCAGATCACTATCACAGTCTCCTCTCCAAGTGGCGCGGCCGCCGCACCGCCGTCACCGCGGACCAACTATTCCTGTGCGGTTTGGAAAGAGAAACCATGCGGGTTCAAAACGACTGTTGGATATCAAAATCGCCGCATCCGCAGGCGGCGGGTTCGCCCCTGACCCATCCGTTCATCACCACGGATTTTGCCGAGTCCCTGTTGGAGTTCACCACCCCGCCTTTCGCGAACGCGGAAGCATTAATTCGTTTTCTTGAGGGAACCCATGCCTTCGTTGCGGAAATTCTAAACCGGCAAAACGAACAGATGTGGCCCTTTTCTATGCCGCCGGCCATGGATAATATCGAAAAAACAGAAATCGCCAAATACGGGGATTCCTATGCCGGTCGCCTGCGGCATATCTACCGACGCGGCCTGGCACTCAGATACGGCAAACGCATGCAAACCATTGCGGGAATTCATTTCAATTTTTCCTTCCGCCCGGCATTCTTTGACTTGCATCGCGAACTCAGCGGCAAAACCCTGTCACCCAACCAACTGTACTTTCATCTGATGCGTAACTATCTGCGCATCATCTGGGTGATCAATTATTTGTTCGGCGCTTCGCCCGCATTGGACAACTCATTTTTGGACGGCACCGCCCCGCCCTCCTTCTTGCGCCCGTTTGGCAAACGCACTCTTGCCCGGCCGCATTCTTCCTGTTTGCGAATGAGTTCCTTGGGCTATGTCAACCAAAATACCAAGATCATGAAAATCTGCTTCAACAGTTTGGAACACTACCTGGAAGCGGTCGGCAAAATGCTCGGCGAAGAAGACCCCCGATATGCGGCGGCCGGAATTAAAGGAGCGGACGGAGAATACCAACAGTTGAACGCCAACATCCTTCAAATAGAAAACGAATATTATGCCTCGGTGCGTCCCAAGTCCACCAGAACATCCGAGAAAAAAACCATAGATATGCTGCGCGAACACGGCGTGGAGTATGTGGAGATTCGCAACCTGGATATAGACCCTTTCTTACCCGCGGGCATCGGTGTCCGGCACATCCGTTTTCTTCAACTATTAATGACCTATTGTGTTCTAAAAGATTCCCCGCCCATCGACACCGACGAGTGCGAAAGAATCACACACACGGAAACGCAAATCACCCAAAACAATCTGGAACCGGATAAGCGGTTTATTTTCATCAAGGATCAAAAGCCGACATCCGTTAAACAGGCAACGGAGCACTTTTTAGACGAGTTATCTCCCCTTGCCGAAATCATGGATCAAACGGGACCGCAAAACAACACAAAACCTTATTCGGAAAGTTTGGCATCTGTCCGCTCTCGTTCCGAAGACCCGAGCCGACACCCCGCCAAACAACTGATGCATATGATTCGCACAGACAAATTGGAATTCCTGGAAGCCGGTATTCTGCTAAAAGACCGCCACAAAAAATATTACGATTCTTTTCCACAGGATCCCGCCCTGCGGGAAAAATTGCCTGCGGAAGCCCGGCACTCCTTACAAGAAGAAAAAAAACTCCTTGCCTTGCACCCTCGCAACAATCCCGCCGACTTTGACCGCTTTATTCAAAATTATGTTGCTCATACGGGGGGCGGGGATAAGGATGAGAATAATACGGCGGCGGCTACGGGGAGGGATTCGCAAGCGAGAGCATGATCACATGACGACCGACATCCGCCGGCTCATTTTTCCGCAGCTTTCACAGCCTCCACAGCCTCCACAGCCTCCAAAATAAGATTTGCGTGCTATTCAACCCAAACATCCGACTTCTCACTTTCAAGGCCCAAGCCCCCCAAGCCATCAAGCCCCCAAGCATCCAAGCATCGATGCACCTGCCAAGATTCTTCCAACTGATCCCCATTTTCTTCTTGGTCGCCGCATGCGCCTCTTTACCGCAACCGGTTCATCATCAAAAAACCGATTTCCGCCAGAAGATGCGTATCGGCTACAACCATGCCGGCAAAGGAGGAAGTGCCGACCTGCTATGGGAACAGTCCGGCGCCGATTATGTCGCGGTTCTTTCCGCGGGTAGCGAATTGGCAAGAATGAGACGCTCGGGTGAAAACCGAACTCTGGCTGTCCGCGCAGACTTTGCGGCAAGAGTCGACCTGCGGCACTTCCCGCTTACCTATTTGGAATATTGGATCCATATCAGTCCGCATCCCGCCTTCCCCGCCGAAATGAACCGTAACGCACGCGGACAGATTGTCTCAATCCGACAGAACGGCTGGGAAATTGTCTATCTGAAATACAAAAACGGTTATCCCCGTCTCATTCGCGCCCAAAAGCCTCCGTCCCGCGTTACGCTTGCCATTTTGGAAAGAACATAAAATAATATTGAGGCGGGGAGAAAGAGAAAAGAGGGGGAAAAGAGAGTAATAAGCCCAAAATGAAGATCCGCTCTCTCATATTTTGAAAATTAAAAAAATTAAAAAAAAGACATATAATAAGAAAAAAGAGATCATTCTCTCTTAATTGCGTATAATAGGGGAACATAGCCTCCGCTGCGGGGGATCGTTGAGTGCATCGCAACGCGATGCGTGATTCGGTCCCCCTTTTTTTTAACCAAGTTAAGATTGCCAAGGTTACTAAGATGACACACCTCATTCAATTTCCAATAGCCTGAACTTTTAATAGCCTGCCAAGTACCTAACTGTGTCCGCAGGCCGCATCCCCGGTGATTGCCAAATAAAGTAGCATCCACTCACTTGGGGGGGTCTTTGTATATCATCTCGCCCGGCTTTGGGCTCTTTCTATTAAGAACCGAACCTACACGAACTGTTTGCGCACACAACGGGGAAGTTTGAAATGACTATTCGCAGATTATCATTCACCGAATTAACCGCCGAGCGCACAAGCGACTCGGATTAAAACACCCGCCGAGGTCTTCTCAAAATTGATCGGAGTGAATTATCATTGAGCATCGGATGTAGCATCAAAAAATTTGGAAAGTTCGGAAAGTTGCATTTGCTCCCGAAATAGCGGTTTTTATCCCTTGCACGGATGTGCGGATGTGCGGATGCACTGACCGCCGGGCTATTCAGAGCCAGGCGGTCCCGCGAGACCTTTTTATTTCAATTTCACGGTCGGTCAAACCGAATGCTATTTCCTCGTTTTTGCAACAGAAACACGAGCCACCTTGGTCCGAATGGCGGCCTCGGCAACCGCCGAACCGACCGTCTCCAACAATCTCGGGTCCATCGGTTTTGGCAAGATGTACTCCGGCCCCGGCACCAGATTCTCTTTTTTATACAACTTTTTCACCGAGGCGGGCGTTTCTTCGTATATGAGTTTGCCAATCGCTTCCGCACAGGCAACCTTCATTTCCGTGTTAATCCGACTCGCTCTGGTAGCAAGAGCTCCGGCAAAAATATAAGGGAATGCGAGGACATTATTCACCTGATTCGGATAATCCGAGCGGCCTGTTGCAATAATCACATCCGAGCGTGTCGCACGCGCCAGCTCCGGTTTAATTTCCGGATCCGGGTTCGCGCAAGCAAAGATAATCGGCTTGGCCGCCATGGACTTCAAGTCATCCGGTGTCAACATATTTCCTCTGGCAAAACCCAAAACGATATCCGCGCCCGCGCACACATCCGCCAGAGTTCGGGCATCGGTCCGCAAAGCGAACGGCGCCTTGGTGGCGGAAACATTGGAACGCCCGTGATACACCACGCCGCCGCTGTCCACCAGAACAACATTCTTTTTCTTTGCCCCGATATGAATTAAAAGTTCTATGGTCGCAATCGCGGCGGCACCCGCCCCCAGACAGACTATCTTTATAGATGACAACTTCTTGCCTTGAATTTTTAACGCGTTCAACAATGCCGCCAGTGTGACAATTGCCGTTCCGTGCTGGTCATCGTGAAATACGGGTATGTCGCACAAAGATTGCAGTTTCTTTTCTATGTAAAAGCATTCGGGTCCCTTGATGTCTTCCAGATTAATACCGCCAAACGAGTCCGCTAAGGAATGCACGATTTCAATGAACTTATCCGGGTCCGATTCGTTGACTTCCAGATCAAACGCATCTATGTCAGCGAAACGCTTAAAAAGTACCGCCTTGCCTTCCATGACCGGCTTGCTAGCCAGTGCCCCCAGGTTTCCCAACCCGAGAATAGCACTGCCGTTTGAGATGATGCCAACCAGGTTTCCCTTGGCGGTGTACTCATACGCATTGATTTTATCCTTTGCAATTTCCAGCACAGGGGCTGCCACCCCGGGGCTGTAGGCAAGAGAAAGGTCTTGCGAAGTATTGGTGGGTTTTGTCAGTTTGATCGCCAACTTACCCGCGGGTTTTCTTTTGTGATAATCCAACGCCGTCTCATACAATTTATCTTTGTCCATTTTTCTTTTTCTGTCCTTTTATTTTCTATCATAATAATAACCATATAAATGTCTGTTTGCTCTCTTACCGGTCCGGCCTCCGGTCCCTCGGTCCCCCGGCCCCGGTCGCCACAAATTAACGAGCCAACGCCTGTTCTTTCAAAAATCACGACCTGCCGAGAAGAGGACTCGAACCTCCACGGGATTACTCCCACTAGCTCCTGAAGCTAGCGTGTCTACCAATTTCACCATCTCGGCAACCTTCAAAAATTATACCACTTCTTTGCAAGCGATATTGCCTCCTTGGTATTCTTTGACAACAATCTATTACCCTCTCCAAAAAAGCGGGACCGCGGCTTTAGAAGCGCAAAGCCACGCCAAAAGATAAAGCGGGAACTTGCGAAACGCTCTCGCCCCGCGCGGCGGCAACAAAACCATAGCCGCCGAGAAAGTAAAAGTCCGCGGAAACTTTTGCCGTTGCCGGTGTCCAGCCGAGAATCAGAGCCGGCTGCAATATATGAACATCGGTCTTTCCCGTTTCCGCTTCGCCCCGCCCCGGGGATGCATCCTCCTCCCAAGCAACTTGCATCACCCACCAATCGTGGCGGACTCCGAGAAAAAACGGCGCGGTCTTTGGAAAATAATAACGCCAAGAAAAGCCCAATCCCCATCCTCTGCCGTTTTCCTCGGTGTGTCCGGCGGCATGTCTGCGCGTGTATTCGCGATATCCGAGCGTCCATTCGCGCAGGCTCTTCTCGCTATCCCGCACCGCGTAATTTAAACTCAAAGCACCGTCATCCGCCCCGGCTTGGACGCCGAAACCCCAATCATCCGCCATAACGGGAGATATTGTGAAAACAATGATCCATACCATCCGCAGGAGCACTCGAAAAAACATCCGAAGAAACATCCGCCCAAAAAGAAGTCGCATATTCCTCATTTTATAGAGTGGCAAACGGATTGCCCGTCTTTATAATAAAAAGCAGGAAATGTCGTTTGCCTCCTTACTTGCTTTAATTCTTTTTTCGTTGCTCATCGGCCTCTTGTTGGGGACGGCGGCATTTTTTTTGCGCGTCAAACGCGATCCGACCGTAGACAAAATTGATGCCCTGCTACCGCAAACACAGTGCGGACAATGCGGTTATCCGGGTTGTCGTCCCTATGCGGAGGCCATTGCCGGCGGCGACCGCATCAACAAATGCCCGCCCGGAGGAACCGCCACCATTGCCGCTCTGGCGGATCTCCTGGGAAAGGATCCTTTGCCTTTGGACGGAGAACACGGCGAAGAAGCGCCGCCGAAAGTGGCGGTCATTCGCGAAGACGAGTGCATCGGTTGCATGAAATGCATTCGTGCCTGCCCGGTGGATGCGATTGTGGGGGCGGCAAAAAAAATGCACACCGTGATCGCGGACGAATGTACGGGATGTGACCTCTGCGTGGATCCTTGCCCGGTTGACTGTATAGATATGGTGGAAACCGAATCCTTTGCCGTCCATATCCCGCCGTCTCGCCCCGTGCAAAACCCGCTGTTGATTGCCACAGATGCCACCGCTTAGCCTGCTCGGACTCGGCGGCGGACTGCACGGCGGCATTAAGCCGCCGGAGCACAAAGACATTTCACTGCAAAACCCGCTCGTTCGCTTATCGGCAAAAGTCTTTCATATCCCCTATCGCAGTCGCAACGGCAAACTCCATCGGATGTCGGTTTCGGTCGGCGATCATGTGCGCGGCGGGCAGTTGCTCAACATCCCCACAGTCTCCGATGAACGGCAAATTCGCGCGCCGGATTCCGGTAAGATCGTCGCCGAAAAAGAGATTCTCATCTCCGGCAGAGTCCCCTACCGCAGTCCGACTTTGGTGCTGGAAAGCGACGGCAAACATCTGCGGGAAGATCCTCCCCAAGGCGCACAACATTGGGAAGAATGCGAGACGGACGAGCTGATGCGGCGAATTGCCCGGGCCGGCATCTATGGTATGGGCGGCGGCGGCTTTCCAACTCTTATTAAGATTCGCTCATTCAAGACCCCGAATACTCTGATCATCAATGCGGCCGAATGCGAGCCCTATATCACCGCCGACCATTGTCTGTTGGAGCAAAGGAGCGACGAACTGCTCGGCGGCATACTGGTGCTTGCCAAAATGTTGCGCCCCAAAAAGATTATCATCGGCATAGAAGAAAATATGATCTCGGCAATCCGGGCGGTGAAACAATCTTTGAAAAAAAATATCCAAGGGGCATCTACATCCAAACCCAAATCCACCGCCATCCCCAAGATCGCCTTGCGGGAAATTGAAGCCGTCTATCCGACAGGCGGCGAGAAACAGTTAATTTCGGTTCTGTTAAACCTGGAAGTCCCGCAAGGAAAATTACCCGCGGATGTCGGTATTCTCTGTTTGAATGTTGCCACCGTTTGCGCTATCCGGCGGGCGGTCCTATACAACGAGGTTTTGAACGAGCGCATCGTGACAATCAGCGGCAATGCGGCCGAGCAGCCGCGCAACTATCGGGTTCCTCTTTGGATGCCTGTGAAGGATTTGCTGGATGCAACCGGTCAGTCCGATTGGCGTGACAAAAAACTACTGATGGGCGGCGGTATGATGAATTATCCGGTGACGGATACTGATATGCCGATCAGCCCCGGCACCAATTGTTTTTTGCTGATGCGCCCTGCCGACGAGGTCAGGCCGGACAATACACATCGGGAATGCATCGGCTGCGGTCTGTGCGAACAGGTCTGTCCGGTTCTGTTGCAACCGCAGTTTCTGTACCGCCTGATTAAAGCGGATCAATTGGAAACCGCGGAGGACCATCATCTGGATGACTGTATAGAGTGCGCCGTCTGCGACTATGTTTGCCCGAGCAAGATCCCGCTGAGCGATTATTATATCTTTGCGAAGGAAGAATTAAAAGCCGAGAACAAGCGTCAAATGAAAGCGGACCGAGCCCGCCAACGGTTCACAGATCACAAAAAACGCACGGAAGAAGAAGCCCGGCAGTTGGAGCAGCGCCGATTGGAACGCCGGCAAAGATTACGGGAAGCCGCGGATCCTGCCGGCACCGCCAAGATCGCCGGCGCCGGCGGCACCAAAAAAGTGCCTGCGGATGAGAAGGCGGCACGAGAGCGTAAAATTGCGATGTTGCAAGTGCAAGCGGAGAAGACCAAACAGGCAATTGCAAAATGGGAAACAAAAGGCGATGCGGAAAAAACCGAATCCTTGCGAGGTGTCTTGCAAAAGTTAAACGAAGAGTTAAAGAGTTTGGATACGGGGCTGTCCGAATCACAAAAAAGTTCTAAAATACAATTATGAACTTAAAACAAAACGAAGCCGGGACAGGGGCGGGAACAGGAGCAGAGACAGAAACAGCCATCTTTGCCGCGGGGTGCTTCTGGCATATCCAAGATCTTTTCGACAAGGTGCCGGGTGTTACGGGAACGCTTGTCGGCTATACCGGCGGCAAGACCAAAAACCCGGTGTACGCGGAAGTGTGCGACGGCACAACCGGTCATGCGGAAGCCGTCAAAATTGAATATGATCCCGCCGAAGTGTCTTACGAGAAACTGCTCGGTGTTTTTTGGGGATGCCATGATCCGACAACCAAAGATCGTCAGGGCCCGGATGTCGGCAGCCAGTATCGTTCCGCAATTTTTTACACATCGGCGCGACAAAAAGAACAGGCGGAAGCATCTCGGCAGACAATTGCCGACCGGCACAGCCGCCCGGTTGTAACGGAAATTGCCCGGGCGGGGGACTTCCATAATGCCGAAGAATATCACCAGAAGTATTTTGAAAAAATGAACCGCTCTCGCTGAGAAATGAAAATTAAAGAAGCCGATATCATTGAAATCGGCAAGAGAACCTTGCAAATAGAAGCCGAGGCAATTCGGGAACAAGAAAAGGTGATCAATGCGGACTTTGTCCGGGCATGCAAAATTCTTTTGAAATGCCGCGGCAAAATTGTTGTCATCGGGATGGGCAAATCCGGTCATATCGCCCGCAAGATGGCGGCAACCTTCTCCAGCACAGGCTCGCCGGCATTTTTTGTGCATCCGGGCGAAGCGGGTCACGGCGATATGGGGACGATCGCCACCGGCGATGTGGTGCTGCTGCTTTCTTATTCCGGCAAAACCGAAGAAGTGGTGCATCTGCTGCCCCTCATCAAGAGGCTCGGTGTCAAAATGATCTCCGTCACCGGCAACCCGCATTCCGTTATGGCAAAGGAGGCGGATGTGCATCTTCATGTCGGCATTAAAAAAGAAGCCTGCCCTCTGAATCTTGCGCCCACATCAAGCACAACCGCATCTCTGGTGATGGGAGACGCTTTGGCAATTTGCTTGTTGGAGGCGCGCGGCTTCACCGCCGATGATTTTGCGTTCTCACATCCCAAGGGCGCGCTGGGCAAGAAACTGCTCCTTAAAGTGAAAGATATTATGCACAGCGGTGTCAATCTGCCGAAGGTGAGAGAGGATATGAATCTTGCCGCCGCCCTGATAGAAATGACCGAAAAGAAACTGGGCATGACAACCGTTGTAAATGCCAAAGAAGAACTGGTCGGGGTTTTTACCGACGGCGACTTGCGCCGCTTGTTGGATCAGGGCAAGGATGTCCACAGCGTCCTGATTGCCGATGCAATGACGCAAGATTTTCGCACAATTCACGAGGACGCCCTGGCGGCCGAAGCATTGGCAATTATGGACACGCACAAGATTAGCGCACTGCCGGTTCTCAACAAAGAAGGCGAACTGGCGGGCGCGTTGAATATGCACGATCTGCTCAGAGCCGAGGTGGTATGAATCAACGCATAGAGAATACTTTTGCCCGGTTAAAGAAAAGCGGCCGGCGCGCGCTGATCCCCTTTCTGATGGCGGGTTATCCCGACAAAGAAACAAGTTTGCGTCTTCTCTGCCAACTGCCGAAACACGGCGCCGATCTGGTGGAAATGGGGATTCCGTTTAGCGACCCGGCCGCGGACGGCGGCGAAATTCGCAACGCCGGCAAAGAAGCCTTGGCATTAGGCTTCTCCATCCGCTCGGTGCCGGAAATGATCGCGAAGTTTCGCGCTGCCAACCCGGATACTCCCTTGATTCTGATGGGTTACTACAACCCGGTGTTTCGCTATGGTTTGAAACACTTCGCCCGGGACATTCGTCGGGCCGGCGCGGACGGAATGATTGTGGTGGACCTGCCGCCGGAAGAAGATGCGGACCTGCGCGCCGCCTGCGGCGAAGATCTGTGCCAAGTGCGTTTGATTACCCCCACCACCGACCCGCAGCGATTAACTCTTATTTCTTCGCATGCGCGCGGTTTTTTGTATTATGTAACCATCACCGGCATCACCGGCACAACCGCGGCCGAGCCGAGCCGGGTGCGCGAACATCTTGAACTCTTGCAGCCCTCGCTGCCGGTTGTCGCCGGCTTTGGCATCAAGACACCCGACAATGTCCGCGAGTTCGCCAAGATCCCCGCCCTAGCCGGGGTTGTGGTTGGCAGTGCCTTGATCAAGACAATCAGGGAAAGCAGAGAAAGCAGAGGCAAAACGCAGCCGAACGAACCGCTGATGCGGCAGATGGCATCCTATGCGGATGCGCTCAATCCGCCCTCTTAAGAAGAAAGAACACAGACCGCACTAGTACCGCCCGCCCGGAAGCATCAAAAAAAGCAGCGAAAGCAGCGCGAAAGTATCGGAAGCACAGAAAGCACAGAAAGTATGGCAACCAAAGCAAAAAAAGAACCAAAACATCGCCCGCCGGAACTCGAAAATCTGGCGGACTATGTGGAGCGTTCCTACCTCAACTACTCGATGTTTGTTATTCTGGATCGAGCACTGCCGCAACTTGCCGATGGCTTAAAACCGGTTCAACGCAGGCTCATCTACGCAATGTCCGAACTGGGACTCGCCAAAGGGGCAAAATACAAGAAATCGGCGCGCACCATTGGCGATGTCCTTGGCAAGTATCATCCGCACGGAGATGTGGCATGTTACGAGGCTATGGTTTTGATGGCGCAAAAGTTTTCCACCAGATATCCGTTAATTGACGGGCAAGGAAACTGGGGATCTACTGACGACCCCAAATCTTTTGCCGCCATGCGTTACACCGAAGCGCGGCTCACCCCCTATGCGGAACTTCTGCTCAACGAATTGGAGCAGGCAACCGCGGAATGGCAACCGAACTTTGACAATACAATGCAAGAGCCGAAATTGCTGCCGGCACAGGTACCAAACCTTCTGCTAAACGGAGCCTCCGGCATCGCCGTTGGCATGGCAACGGATATCCCTTCGCATAATCTGAGCGAAATAACGGAAGTTTGCAGGTTCCTATTAGACCAAAAAAAGCGGCCGCAAACAACACAGGAGACAAGAAGACTGATTCAAAAGATTCGCAAAATGATGCCCATGCCCGACTTCCCCTGCGGCGGTATTATTGTGTCTTCGGAGCAGGCACTGGAAGAAATGTATGTGACCGGCAGAGGCAATATGCAGGTGCGCGCCGCATACAAACAGGAAGGACAAAAAGTGATCATCACCGATTTGCCGCCGCAGACCTCGGTGTTGCGCATCGTGGAACAAATACGGCAGCAGATACAGAACCGGAAACTTCCTATGATCACGGACCTGCGCGACGAGTCGGACGACGAAAACCCGATTCATTTAGTGATCCTCATGCGCCGCGGCAAGGAGCCGGATAGCCTGATGGCACATCTGTTTGCCACCACCGACCTGGAAAAGAGCGTCCGCGTCAACCTCAATGTCATCGGCACCGGGGGGAAACCCCAAACAAGATCCTTGGACAGCATCCTGTTTGAATGGCTGGATTTTCGCCGGGAGACCGTCAAAAAACGGATGCAAGCACAACTGGATAAAATTCTTGCCCGGCTGCATATATTGGAAGGATTGCTGAGAGTTTACCTGGATCTGGACGAAGTGATTAAAATCATCCGCAACAACGACCATCCCAAACCGATTCTAATCAAAAAATTCTCGCTTACCGAAGTCCAGGCGGAAGCCATTTTGGAAACCAAGTTACGCCATCTGGCAAAACTGGAAGAAGAGAAGATTCGGGGCGAAGAAGAAAAACTAACCGACCTAAGACGCTATCTGGAGACCACTCTAAAGTCCGAAGACAAGATCACCAAACAAATGAAAGACGACTTAAAGCGGATCAAAAAAGAATTTGGCGATGCTCGCCGAACACAGTTTGCCGAGAAAGACAAAGCGCCGGCAGCCCGGATACTCAAACAGGAACAGACGATCGGGCGAGAAGCGGTTACCCTGGTCGTATCAACGGAAGGCTGGGTCAGGCTGGCAAAAGGACACGAACTCAAGGCGGAAGAATTTTCCTATCGCGACGGCGACAGCCTGCTCGGCGCGACAGAGGGATATAGCGACCAATATGCTTTGTTTTTCGATAACAGCGGGCGGGCATACACACTCCCGGCCGCCGACTTGCCTTCGGCGCGCGGCCTGGGCGAGCCGCTGAGCAGCCGATTGGATATCGCCGACGGGGTGACCATTTCGGGAGCGGCCCTTGCCACGGCGGCGGAAAACTTTCTGCTGGTGTCAAAAACCGGCCATGCTTTTATTGCCAACTACGGTGATATGCTGGCGAAAGGACGCAAGCGCGGCAAGTTGGTGATGAGGATTAAGAACAACGCCGGATTGGTGCAGCCGCTGCCGATTCCCAACAAAGAAGCAAAAACCGCGGGGACCGCGAAGATCGCGGGGATCTATGTTCTTTGTCTTTCCGCGAAGGGGCGCGTGATCGTAGCGGACATTCAACAGATCCCCAAAATGAAGGCCGGCAGAGGAAACACTTTGATGAAGTTGAGCAAGGGCGACACCTTGCGCCAAACTCTGATCTTACAAACCGGCGACGCAGTTCTGATTACGGAAAACGGCGAGAGTGTGCTGCAATGGACAAAATGGAATTCCCGCCTGAGTAAGCCGGGAAACAAAGGATCCGTGCCGAGCATCCTAAAGAAACGCAATCTGCAACAACTACGCCTTTCGGTTAATCGCCAAATTGGATAAACTGAGATTTTGAAGCGGATGACAAAAAGCCCATCCCGGCATGATTTTCTCGGAAGTATTGCGGACGGATATAACGCAACGCATTAATTAAAGGTTCCCTTAACTGTTATAACAGTCACATCGGGGGACACTCAAACAAGATACGGGGGCAAAAAGCCCCCGTCACCACCCCCACACACGCAGTCCTCCGGTTCATAGCAAGTGCCTAGTCCCTGCCTAGCCCCTGCCTAGCCTCGCCGAAATAGGGTAAAATATTAACTATGCTGATTTCATCTTTTAATAAAACAATCAATTATTCATTATGAGCATATTCGCAATACACGCTATCCGTAGCAACGGCATCACCGCAGCCAGCCGAACGGCACACCGCGGCACAATATTATTCATCCTATTATTAACCATCGCCCTGCCGGCCGTCTTGCTCGCCGCTTGTGGCGGCGGCGGTTCCGACGGCGGTGATGGTCGGGCTGTTTCCGGTATCGAAGCCACTGCCAGTGGGAATAATATTACCGTGAGTTGGACCAATCCGGAACAGGATAATATCACCGGGTTCAATATTAATTGGGTTGTGAACTCAAATGTTGCCAATGCGAGCGATGGCGGCATAGAGGAATTTAATCCTCCCCGGGCGAATGTTGCGGTGTATGATCCCACCCATTTCTGGACTTTTTTTGTTTTTGCAAAAACTGGATTGGCGAGAGTTGTTTGAGAGCATAATGGGGACGTTCCAGATTATACCAAGCCAACCACTCGATGAGTTTGGCGTTGAATGCCGGCATATCCTTAACCAAGAGATGCCGCATATGACAACCGAACTCTTCCCAGAGAGTGCGATTAAACCGTTCGCAGTGTGCATTCATTTGCGGTTTCCTTGGATAAGTATACCAGTGGGTGCTGCCGTTTGCGGTCACGACCCGGTGAAAGTCTTTGGCGAACTCACTGCCATTATCGGTGAGGACTTTTTCGATCCGAGTGCCGAGTATGTTTTGCATGGCGGTAAAGAGCCGGGCGGAACTGGCCGAAGCAGCCGAGGTGTCGACACTGACCAGTGAGAAGCGGGAAAATAGATCAATGCCGACATGCCAATAAAAGCGCCGGCCATCGACGATGCGGACGAGCGTATCAAAGGCAACACATTCACCTCTCCGGCCCGCAACAAAGCGGATGTCCTTGCGCTCGCGCGGAGCACCTTGCCGCAGGCGTTTCGGCACGGACCGCGATGGTTTGCACCGCATCTTATCCGGGTCATCGGCAATGATGCGAGAGAGCGTTGATTGGCTGGGCAGCGGCAGCCCGCGCTGCTGACACCATTCGGGTAACAAGCAGACCAGTTTACCGGCACCGATGTTCGGACGCTGTTGTCGCCAAGATCGGATCTTGGTAATCAGTGCCGGTGGCCAGGTGTTGGACCGCTTGGGCTGATACCCATAGTTGTTCGCCAGTTCATCGACCCCGCCTTCACGGAAACGCCGCTGCCACTCGTAGAATGTAGCACGACTGATCCCGGCATGATCCAGCGCCGCCGCGACACCATGTTTGCGCGCGAACGCTAAGGTGTCCAGTTTGATTTTGGTGGTTTTAGACATGTTTGAATATTTGTTTGCTAAAACCACCATTTTATTGAAACCGCGCACGCGATAACCAATGTAGCGTAAACGTGTTCCTCTCATTTCAAATCACCTCCGCGGTGCAGCCGCTCTCGCACACCGTACCGTCTTGCCAGCGGATACACCTAGACAGTTTTATCAACAACAAGCCTCCGCTGTCTGCGGCGGTGAGAGCAAAACAGCTATCCATCTTTCTTGCCCGTTTCATTCATCTAGCTCCACATACCGGAGACCCGTTGCCGGATCTATTTTCGACCCGTCCGACAGAACATCCGGCTGCTTGATCTGAGGACGCACAATACCAAACTCAGAGTCCAGAACCTTTATGAGATCATGCATGCGGCGGGTGCTTCGGATAATACATATAAGATTACGAATCTAACCTATGCGGCTACTTACAAAATCACAGTGACGGTGCGTTATGAGGGTCAAGATCCCGTAGTTTTGGGTTCGGTTCAAGTCACGACCGGGCGGGATCCGGATGATATCGATAACCCTATTGTTCCTCCTCCCGATCCTCTGGCTGTTTCCGGTATCCGAACCATGGTCAGTGGGAATAATATTATCGTGAGTTGGACCAATCCAAACCGGGAGAGTATCAGCGGGTTCAATATTAATTGGATCAATGTTGGCGATGATGCCGATCCGACCGATAGAGGAGAAATGGAACTTACTGATTCCCTGGCGAATGTTGTGGCGGGTGCTTCGGATAATACATATAAGATTACGAATCTAAACTATGCTGCCACCTATCGCATCACAGTTACAGTGCGTTATGCGGATGGCACTTCGGTGGCTTCAACTTCGGTTGAAGGCATCACCGGAACGGATCCGGACGATATTGATGGTGATGGTGTGGCGAATGCGGATGATTTGGACTATGACGGTGACGGCTTGATAGAGATTCACAGCTTGGACCAGTTAGCCTTACTGCGCGATGATCTGGACGGCGATGGAGATGATGATGAGAATATTGACGAGATTACCTCTGTGGGTGCCGCGGGCTGCCCGCTCCCGGACGGCTGTGCAGGCTATGAGTTAACCCGCTCGCTGAATTTCAGCGATGCGGCTTCCTATTTGCCGGGCAGTGCTAATAAGGCTGCTTGGACAAATCGCAGCGGCAGCGGCTGGCAGCCGATCGGCTCCTGCTCCGCCCGGAATACTTGCACTCCTTGGACGGCTGTGTTTGACGGCGGCGGTTATCGCATTGCCGATCTGTTCATTTCTGTCAATCATACCGTCAATGGCATCGGCTTGTTTGGTGCGTTCAATGGCACTATCCAAAATCTGCATCTCCGAAATGCGAATGTCAGTGGCGGCGCCAATGATGTGGGTCTGCTGGCGGGCTATGGCCGCAATGCTCGTTATGAGAATCTGTCGGTTATCGGGGGAGTGATCATGAGTGCGTCCGCGGATTCTGTCGGTGGTCTGGTTGGCGATGCGTCCGGTGCGGATACTATGATGCGTGCGGTATCCGTGTCCGGTGCGGCTGTTGCCGGTGATGATCAGATCGGCGGCCTGGTCGGCGATGGACGGGATGCGACGCTTCGGGCCGCCTTCGTGTCCGATGCGACTGTGCGTGCCGCTGATGACCATGCCAGTGCCGATGATGATCGTGTCGGCGGTCTGGTCGGCGATGGACGGCGTGCGACGATTCATGCCGCGGCTGTGTCCGATGTGACTGTTGCCGGTGACAATCGTCTCGGCGGTCTGGTCGGCGATGGAGAGGGTGCGACGATTCGTGCCGTGTCCGTGTCCGATGCGAATATTACAGCCCTTGATGCGCATGGTGGTACGTTTATTGGCGGGGTGCTCGGTAATGGGATAGGTGCCGATGTTCGTCATTCCTATGTGGTCCGTGGCAGTGTTGGTGGTCTTGGAGGTCGTCGCATTTCTGTTTTTCTTCGATCGGTGGGTGGATTGTCCGGCATCGGGAGCATGTCTGAAGGTCGTTATTCCTATGTGGCCAGTGGCGAGATCTCAGGCAATGCATTTACCGGCGGCTTGATCGGTAATTCCGCCCTTTTCATAACGACAACATTATTCATCGCATCCTATTGGGACACGCAAACCACAAGGCAGTCGCTAGTGTCGGGAGGTGTTCATGTGGGGAAGACAGGAACGGCGGCGAAGACAACTGCGGAGCTGCAGACCCCGACTAACTTCACCGGGACGGACAACATCTACGCACTCTGGGGCAACTTCTGGTGTGATCCGGTTAGTCTCGAGATCCGGGAAACCACAGATGCCGGCGGCCCCGGTGCCCCTTTCATTCGTCTGTGGGATCTGGGTGCGGCCAACCAATACCCCGCCTTGAACTGCCTTCCCCTCAGCCCGGCACAACAACGGCAGTAAACAATAACCGACAAGCGGAACGGATGTTTGCCTAGTCTTTGCATAGTCTTTGCCTGGTCTTTGCATTAGTCTCGCCGAAATATGGTAAAATATTAACTATGCTGATTTTATCTTTTAATAAAACAATCAATTATTCATTATGAGCATATTCGCAATACACGCTATCCGTAGCAACGGCATCGTCGCAGCCGGCCGAACGGCACACCGCGGCAGCATCCTATTATTAACCATCGGCTTGTCGGCCGTCTTGCTCGCCGCTTGCGGCGGTGGCGGAGGCGGCGGTAGTCCCCCCCCCCCCCCCCGATAATTTCGGTGTTGCTGAGATTGAGTTTGTGGCGGGAGATACCAACACGAGTCTTGTCGTCTCTTGGAAGAATCCGAATCAACCCAATATTGCCGGCTTCAATATTACTTGGGAGAATACGCAAGATGCGGACGACGCCGGCATGCAAAATTTGACAGCACCGGATGTGAGCACCTTGGCCGGTGCACGCGTGAGCATCACTCTTGAGGGGCTGATGCATGATGCCACCTACAATCTAACGATTGTGGTGCTCTATACGGGTGGCCGCGCGGCATCGGTTACGGCGGCGGACCCGGCAAGGACCGGACCCGGGGGTAGCAATCCGACGGGAGACACTGACAGGGACGGAGTTCCGAATGCGGCGGACAACTGCCGCGGCATTGTTAATCCCCGGCAACTCAATAACGATACGGATCCGCTAGGCGATGCCTGTGATGATGACGATGATAATGATGGCCTGAATGATCTTGCCGACGACTGTCCGCGCGGCGATACGGGTTGGACCTCCAATCCGTCTACGGACCATGACGGCGACGGCTGTCAGGATAGCGATGAGGATTTGGACGATGACAATGACGGCACGCTTGATACGGCGGATGTGGATGACAATGATAACGGCTTGATAGAAATCTACACATTGGATGACTTGGCGCGGCTGCGCGATGATCTCAATGGCGATGGGGAGGATGATGGGAATATTTCCGATGTTACCGCCGTGGGTGCCGAGGGCTGTCCGGTCCCGGACGGCTGCCGGGGCTACGAACTGATGCGCTCGCTCAATTTCAGCGATGCGGATTCCTATGCCACGGGTAGCGGTAGCAGCGACAATCAAGCTGTTTGGACAAATCGCAGTGGCAACGGCTGGCAGCCGATCGGCTCCTGTACTGCCGTAGATGTCGTAAACCTGTTTGTGGTCAGATGCCGGAGTTATGTGTCGTATGCGGCTGTGTTTGATGGTCGGGACCATACTCTTGCCGATCTGTTCATCTCTGGGCCCTCTACGATCAGGATACTCGGGCTGGGCTTATTTGGCGCATTCAACGGCAGTCTTCAGAATCTGCATCTCCGGAATGCGACTATTAATTTCGGTTTCGATGGGGTGGGTGCACTGGTAGGCTATGGCAGAAATGCCCATTATGAAAATCTGTCGGTTCGTGGCAGTGTGATAAGTAGTCCTAATGCTGACAGAGTGGGCGGACTGATTGGAGATGGTCAGTCCGCCACTATTCGCTATGCCCGTGTGTCCGGCACAGATGTTGCCGGGGCCGGACAGGTTAGCGAACTGGTTGGCTTTGTTGGCGGACTGGTTGGGAATGGTCCGTCTGCTAAAATTCGCCATGCGAATGTATCCGGCGGAAGGGTTGCCGGCGGACTTGCCGGCGGACTGATTGGGCTTGGGGATCATGCTAATATTCGCTATGCCGGTGTGTCCGGCACGGATGTCACTGGGAGTTCCGGGAGTGTTAATGTTGGCGGACTGGTTGGGAGAGGAGAGAATGCTACTATTCGCTATGCCGGTGTGTCCGGCGCGGATGTTTCCGGGAATTCCAATGTTGGCGGACTGGTTGGGAATGGCCCGTCTGCTAATATTCGCTATGCCGGTGTGTCCGGCGTGGATGTTGCCGGAGTTAATGAGCGTGTTGGCGGATTGATTGGGAGAGGAGAGAATGCTACTATTCGCTATGCCGGTGTGTCCGGCGCGGATGTTTCCGGGAATTCCAATGTTGGCGGACTGGTTGGGTTTGGTGAGTCTGCTAATATTCGCTATGTTTATGTGCACAACGGAAGTGTTGCCGGAACTCGGGATGATGCGATCGGCGGACTGGTTGGGGATGGAGGTAAGGCGACGATTCGCTATTCTTATGCCGCCGGCGGAGAGGTTTCAACCTCCAATAGCTTAGGTGGTCCGGGTGGGTTGGTGGGTGCTGCCGATAGGATCACCGTCAATGCCACTTACTGGGATACGGACACCACCATGCTGTCTACGAGTGCCCTTAATCTGGGTGAGGGTAAGACCACAATGGAATTGCAATCGCCAACCGATTTTACTACCGCCGCCGCGGATGGTTCGGCCAATATCTATGCCGACTGGGGCAACTTCTGGTGCGATCCAAGGACGGACGCTGAGAGGGAAGATGCTACCGCTACCGGGCCGGGTGCCCCCTTCGTTCGTGTCTGGGATCTAGGCACGGCAAACCAATACCCCGTTCTGAATTGCCTGCCGGGCGGCCTCTCGGCGCAAGGCAGGTAAGCAGATAAGCGGGTAAAAAAAGACAAAAATGATTTTATCTTTAATAAAAACAATCAATCATTCATTATGAGCATATTCGCAATACACGCTATCCGTAGCAACGGCATCGTCGCAGCCGGCCAAACGGCACACCGCGGCAGCATCCTATTATTAACCATCGGCTTGTCGGCCGTCTTGCTCGCCGCTTGCGGCGGCGGAAGCGGAGGCGGCGGTAGTCCCCCCCCCCCCCCCGATAATTTCGGTGTTGCTGAGATTGAGTTTGTGGCGGGAGATACCAACACGAGTCTTGTCGTCTCTTGGAAGAATCCGAATCAACCCAATATTGCCGGCTTCAATATTACTTGGGAGAATACGCAAGATGCGGGCGACGCCGGCATGCAAAATTTGACGGCACCGGATGTGAGCACCTTGGCCGGTGCACGCGTGAGCATCACTCTTGAGGGGCTGATGCATGATGCCGCCTACAATCTAACGATTGTGGTGCTCTATACGGGTGGCCGCGCAGCTGCGGTTACGGCGGCGAACCCGGCAAGGACCGGACCCGGGGGTGGCAACCCGACGGGAGACACTGACAGGGACGGAGTTCCGAATGCGGAAGACAACTGCCGCGGCATTGTTAATCCCCGGCAACTCAATAGCGATATGGATCCGCTAGGCGATGCCTGTGATGATGACGATGATAATGATGGCCTGAATGATCTTGCCGACGACTGTCCGCGCGGCGATACGGGTTGGACCTCCAATCCGTCTACGGACCATGACGGCGACGGCTGTCAGGATAGTGATGAGGATTTGGACGATGACAATGACGGCACGCTTGATACGGCGGATGTGGATGACAATGATAACGGCTTGATCGAGATTCACAATTTGGATCAATTAGCCCTACTGCGCGATGATCTCAATGGCGATGGGGAGGATGATGGGAATATTTCCGATATTACCGCCGTGGGCTCCGAGGGCTGCCCGCTGCCGGACGGCTGCCGGGGCTACGAACTGATGCGCTCGCTCAATTTTAGCGATGGGGAATCCTATGCCACGGGTAGCGGTAGCAGCGGCAATCAAGCTCTTTGGACGAGTGGCAGCGGCTGGCAACCGATCGGCTCCTGTACTGACAATAATGTTTGCACCGGGTATGCAGCTGTGTTTGATGGTCGGGATCATACTCTTGCCGATCTGTTCATCTCTGCGTTTGGTCCGATCTACGGGCTGGGCTTATTTGGTGCATTCAACGGCGGACTTCAGAATCTGCATCTCCGGAATGCGACTATCAATTTCGGTGCCGATGATGTGGGCGCACTGGTAGGCTATGGCAGGAATGCCCATTATGAAAATTTGTCGGTTAGTGGCAGTGTGATAAGTAGTCCTGCTGCTAGCGGAGTGGGCGGACTGATTGGAGATGGTCAGTCTGCTACTATTCGCTATACCCAAGTATCCGGCACAGATGTTGCCGGGGTCAATAGTGTTGGCGGGCTGGTTGGGCATGGTCAGTCTGCTAAAATTCGCCATGCGAATGTATCCGGCGGCAGTGCTTCCAGCGGCGCAAGCGGAGGTAATCTCGGCGGACTGGTTGGGTTTGGGCAGTCTGCTAATATTCGCTATGCCCGTGTAGCCGGCATCACTGTTTTCGCGGACGCTAGTAACCTTGCCGGTAGTTCTGTTGGCGGACTGATTGGGGACGGAGTGCGTTCTAATATTCGCTATGCCAGTGTGTCCGATGCGGATGTTGCCGGGGGTGCTAGTACTGGCGGATTGATTGGGGACGGAGTGCATGCTAATATTCGCTATGCCGGTGTGTCCGATGCGGATGTTGCCGGGAGTAAAAGTACTGGCGGACTGATCGGGAACGGGCAGAATTCTGATATTTACTATGTTTATGTGCACAACGGAAGTGTTACCGCAAATCTGGATGATGCAGTTGGCGGACTGGTTGGGGCGGGGAAGGGTGCGACGATTCGCTATTCTTATGCCGCCGGCGGGCGGGTTTCAGCATCCGGTACTTTGGGTGCTCTGGGTGGATTGGTGGGCCTTGCCAATGATGCCACCACCGTCAATGCCACTTACTGGGATACGGACACCACCATGCTGTCTGCGAGTGCCCGTAATCTGGGTAGGGGTAAGACCACGACCGAGTTGCAATCGCCGACCGATTTTACTACCGCCGCCGCGGATGGTTCGGCCAATATCTATGCCGACTGGGGCAACTTCTGGTGCGATCCAAGGACGGACGCCGAGATGGAAGATGCTACCGCTACCGGGCCAGGTGCCCCCTTCGTTCGTGTTTGGGATCTGGGCACGGCAAACCAATACCCCGTTCTGAATTGCCTGCCGGGCGGCCTCTCGGCGCAAGGCAGATAAGCAGATAAGCGGGTAAAAAAAGACAAAAATGATTTTATCTTTAATAAAAACAATCAATCATTCATTATGAGCATATTCGCAATACACGCTATCCGTAGCAACGGCATCGTCGCAGCCGGCCAAACGGCACACCGCGGCAGCAACCTATTATTAACCATCGGCTTGTCGGCCGTCTTGCTCGCCGCTTGCGGCGGCGGAAGCGGAGGCGGCGGTAGTCCCCCCCCCCCCCGATAATTTCGGTGTTGCCGAGATTGAGTTTGTGGCGGGAGATACCAACACGAGTCTTGTCGTCTCTTGGAAGAATCCGAATCAACCCAATATTGCCGGCTTCAATATTACTTGGGAGAATACGCAAGATGCGGGCGACGCCGGCATGCAAAATTTGACGGCACCGGATGTGAGCACCTTGGCCGGTGCACGCGTGAGCATCACTCTTGAGGGGCTGATGCATGATGCCGCCTACAATCTAACGATTGTGGTGCTCTATACGGGTGGCCGCGCAGCTGCGGTTACGGCGGCGAACCCGGCAAGGACCGGACCCGGAGGTGGCAACCCGACGGGAGACACTGACAGGGACGGAGTTCCGAATGCGGTGGACAACTGCCGCGGCATTGCTAATCCCCGACAACTCAATAACGATACGGATCCGCTAGGCGATGCCTGTGATGATGACGATGACAATGATGGCCTGAATGATCTTGCCGACGACTGTCCGCGCGGCGATACGGGTTGGACCTCCAATCCGTCTACGGACCATGACGGCGACGGCTGTCAGGATAGCGATGAGGATTTGGACGATGACAATGACGGCACGCTTGATACGGCGGATGTGGACGATGATAATAACGGCTTGATCGAGATTCACAATTTGGATCAATTAGCCCTACTGCGCGATGATCTCAATGGCGATGGGGAGGATGATGGGAATATTTCCGATATTACCGCCGTGGGTGCCGAGGGCTGTCCGGTCCCGGACGGCTGCCGGGGCTACGAACTGACGCGCTCGCTCAATTTTAGCGATGGGGAATCCTATGCCACGGGTAGCGGTAGCAGCGGCAATCAAGCTCTTTGGACGAGTGGCAGCGGCTGGCAACCGATCGGCTTCTGTACTGACATAAATAACGAAGACCAGTTTAATGTCAAGTGCCGGAGTTATACGTCGTATGCGGCTGTGTTTGATGGTCGGGATCATACTCTTGCCGATCTGTTTATCTCTGTGTCCGGTAGGAACTTTGGGCTGGGCTTATTTGGTGCGTTCAACGGCAGTCTTCAAAATCTGCATCTCCGGGATGCGACTATCAAATTCAATGCCGGTAGTGATGTGGGCACACTGGCAGGCTATGGCAGGAATGCCAGTTATGAAAATCTGTCGGTTCGTGGCAGTGTGATAGATGGTAATGCTAACGCAGTGGGCGGACTGATTGGAAATGGTCAGTCCGCCACTATTCGCTATACCGAAGTGTCCGGCACAGATGTTGCCGGGCTCGGTAGTGTTGGCGGGCTGGTTGGGCAGGGTCCGTCTGCCAACATTCGCCATGCGAATGTATCCGGCGGAAGTGCTTCCTCCGGCTCAGGCGGAGGCGCTGCCGGCGGACTGATTGGAGATGGTCTGTCTGCTAATATTCGCTATGCCCGTGTATCCGGTATCACTGTTTTCGCGGACTATGGTGGCAGTGACGGTAACGCTATTGGCGGGCTGGTTGGAAGTGGTCGGTCTGCTACTATTCGCTATGCCAGTGTGTCCGACGCGGATGTTACCGGGAACGGTCGTATTGGCGGACTGATTGGAAATGGTCAGTCCGCTACTATTCGCTATGCCGGTGTGTCCGGCACGGATGTTGCCGGGAACATTAATATTGGCGGACTGGTGGGGTATGGGCTGGATTCTCATATTTACTATGTTTATGTGCGCAACGGAAGTGTTGCCGGGACTCGGGAACCTGCGATTAGCGGACTGGTTGGGGATGGAAGTAGTGCGACGATTCGCTATTCTTATACTGCCGGCGGGCGGGTTTCAACTGTCGATGCTTCGCTGGGTGGTCCGGGTGGATTGGTGGGCGTCGCCGATGATGCCACCACCGTCAATGCGTCTTACTGGGATACGGACACCACCATGCTGTCTATGAGTGCTCTTAATCTGGGTAAGGGTAAGACCACGACGGAATTGCAATCGCCGATTACTTTCACAGGCATCTATGCCGACTGGGGTGGCATCTGGTGTAATCGGGACACTGGCGAAGTGATGGAAGTGATGGACGCGGATGACCTGCCGAATGGATTCTTCAGCGTTTGGAATCTTGGCACAAGCAGCCAATACCCGGTCCTGAATTGCCTGCCGGGCGGCCTCTCGGCGCAAGGCAGATAAGCAGGTAAGGTAACAGAATAGAAAACAAGGTTGCCGGCGGCCGGACAACAGGCAAAGCGGCCAGGGCGGGGCAAAATTGACCGCACTCAAAAAGATGCTTGATAAGATGCGGGGGATAGTTTCAAGTTGTTCTATTCATTCCAAATACTCATTCTCAACTCCCCAGCCTTCAGCCCCACGGCTTCTAATGTCTTAATATTTACGGAACAACTCTCGGCGGTTCGGGGTTTGGTTTGGGGGCGGTTTGAAGGTCATACGGACACAAATAAAAAAATCCAAAACCTCCAAAACCGGGTGAGATAATGCAAAAAGGAATAAATGGAATATATCGCTGTATAATCTTGGTGCTGCTTGAATTATTATTAAATTTAACTCCGGTATATATTAATTATGAAAACGAAACAAAAAATAAAAGAGCATATCTCCGCATACAAATCGGAGCATATTGCAAACTTCTTTATCAAGAAAGCGGCTGATCAAAATATTGATATTGATTTGCTCCGGTTGGTCAAGATGTGTTATTTTGGTTATGGTTGGGCTTTGTCAATCATGGATGGCAAAAAACTAATTGCGGAAGACCTACAGGCATGGAAGTTTGGTCCTGTCATTCCTTCCGTATACCATGCCTTCCAACATTGGGGGCGGAAACCCATCACGAAGTTTGTTCCCAGTCTGGAAATATCCCGGGATGAAAAAGTTGAAGAGTTGAGATACCGTTCTGTCAATGAGGAAACGACGGAAGGCAGAGTACTGTCCGTCGTTTGGAATACTTATAAGCGTAAGAGTGCTGGCGAGGTTGTGTCTTTGACACATCAACCCGGAACGCCATGGGCGGAAACTTATAAAAGGAGGGAAAGAGGAACTGTGATACCAACAAAGAAAATTAAAAAGCATTTTGATGATGTCATCGAAAAAAGGTTAGAGGAGATAGCCGAACAAGAAAATAATGCCTAACAAAAATCAAAATAAAAAACTAAACCTGCTTGAAAAGAAAGCAGAAGACACAAAAAATGGAGGCGGCAAGCTACTCTACCCGGAACACCAAGATAAGGAGGCAAAAAGAGCCGACAAGAAAAAAGAGGGTTTTCATTATATCTTTGTCTTGGGGATATCCTTTGCGGCAGTGCTTTACGGCATAACCGCAGGTGTTTGGATCTTCCATGAATTGGCACCGAAAGGAATGCATTGGTTAAAAGACGCCCAAGTGATGTCTATTAAGGATTTGGTGCTGTTCATTGCGATCGCCTTGCTCGTAGGAGAAATAAGATCCTACTATCGCAAAATTGCTGACAAGTAGCCTACATCGCCCCACCAATCACCCTCACCCGCCCACAAAATTAAAAGCATTGTTTTGTTTTAAGGGCAGCGTAATGGGTGATGTTTCTCCGTATTTTATGTTTGTCCGTGATTTGCTTCCGGGTTAACATTAACCGCCTGTTCTCAGCCGGTTGTTAATCGCCAAATCACTTATATCACTTAAATAAAGCATCGCTCGGGTCAGTCCCTCACCCTCACCCGCCCCGTCCGGGCAAAATTAATAAAGAGGGTTTGCGGTTTGGCTGATCGGCTAATTAAGTTATTTAGCAGTTAAGAGAAACCAAACTCCGAATATCTGCGGCGGCAACATGCAACTGATAATGATTGTTCACCGCCACCAACTTGCCGCGCAGTTCCACAGGATCCAAGATATGCGGCAACAGAAACTCAAAATCGGCAATGCCCTGTTCATTCGCGACCACAATGACCCTGTCGGCCGCTTCGCCGTATGGGACGAAAAACGGCGGTATGCCCCCGCGAACACATAACGCGGCGCATGCCTTGTGCGTAATTCCTTCGGCGGGTTTCATCACCCCGAAATAGCATTTGCTATCCATAATGCGGCCGCGCAGCGTATGAAAACCCAGATCCGAGGTCTTGTCGGAAAACAAAGATGCCTCACCCGGCGGGGTTCTCGCAGACTGCGCAAGAGGTTGCAAGTCTGTTGCTTCCAACATATAATTTGACGCTGTGTCATGCCGACTGATCAGTTTGCCGGAGGTTCGCACCCAAGTACCTGTCTTCCCGGTTGCCAGTGCCTGGGCTCCGTATTTCCCTCTTTTTACCAAAAACACCGCATCATAACCGGCGGCGGCACTCGGGTTGGCAACCAGCAGATGCGGATAGGGGTCTGCGACGAGCATCCCGTCCAAAGTAATCACTTCTTTTCCCCAATTGGTCGCATCCGGTTTTAACTGAGAACGCGCCAATAGCACCCCCAGACCTGTCCCTCCCGCAAGGAGTAACGGCATGGAAAGAAGGAAAAAGCGCCGGGAAGCGGTCGGCACTTTTTTGTAACCGATAAAGAAATCCGCATGCGCGTCCTTGCGCGGCACCGGCTGCTGTCGATTGGCCGGCTGCGGCTCCCTTTTTGCCTTTGGAGGCTTTGGAGGCTTTAGAGGCTTTGGAGGCTTTGGAGGCTTTGGAGGCCCTTTAGAAATAGCGTCTTTTGGATTCATCTGTTCGTTAATCGGTATTCGCTCTTTTTCTAACGCATCACCGCCGGCTTGACTTTACTCCCCAAAGGAAGCGGCTCGTCGCGCACTTCCACTGTCCCTTTCCGGATACGCACCTCGTAAACGGGGATGCGTTCCGTAAAAGGCGGCGGCGAGCAACCGGTTGCCGGCTCATATTCGTAACCATGCCAAGGACAGACAATTTTACCGCCAATAATTCTGCCCTCGCAAAGAGGACCGTTTTGATGCGCACAGGCGTTGGCAACGGCACAAATACGACGGTTATCGTAGCGAAAAACCGCCACCTTGTCTCCTTTTTTCAGCGTGAACCCCATTCCCCTTTCATTCTCCAACGCATCGGCACGACAAAGAGGCGTCCATTCTCCTTCGCCGCGCGTCCGCTTGTCCGCCATCGCTTCTTTTATTCCCGCCAGCAGATGGACAAAAACCAGCAGACCGGCACCGCCCGCCACTGTGTAAAACATCGCCACGGAGGACTCCGCTCGCACATAACCAAACAGCACATGGGATACGAGGAGAAAATAAGCGACATAAACCCCCATATGCAGCAGCTTCCAGACTGGCGCGCCGAACAACTTTAACCAGAAGTCGTGACTGGTCAGTGCCATCGCGAGAATGATCACATAAGCGGCCACTCCAAAAATTTCAAACGGGAACCGGGCAAGATCCGAGTAATTCGGATTACTCACAAACACGGACAAGAGTGGGATTAAAACACCATAGCCGTGATACCAAACCATAACAAAGAAAATATGCGCGGTGGCGATCAAGAACATCGTCACGCCCAAATGGCGGCGATTGTAAAGTAACGGCTTAAAAAGTGACGAAACCCTTGCCAGAGGACCTATGAGCAAAATAAAGTGTAACAAAATAAACGCACAGGTGCCAAACGCGCGAATGAGGATGATGAGAGGGCTAATTTCTTGGGGAAATCTGTAAAAGGCAATGCTGACAATGATGAATCCGCCCAAGTACAACAAGACCGCACAGAATATGAAAAGGTCGTAACCGATCTTGAACTTGTTCCAGCCGACGGCCTGATAATCCGCACTCATGACCCGGTGTTTTTGCTTTCTTCCAAAATTCCTTTGAAATTCATTTCCTTGGGAAGATTGGGAGCATCCTCGCCAAGAACTGCCTCGGAAATTAAGTTAATTTCCGACATCACCCACAAGACGCCGGCAAACAACACTGCGAGCAAAGACCATACAAACAGATGGATTTTACGGTGATAAAACTTCATTTTTCCTCTTGTGTTTCCTCTTGTATTTCCTCTTGTATTTCTAGGCTTCTCCCTTTCTTTTTTTTCTCATCTATTATGTTGCGTATTTTCCGGATCATATAACAGCCGCCCTTAAAGGAAGAGATGCCCAACAAAAGAGGCCAAAGAATAACGGCTGCCGGCAGTATCATTAAGCGAAACCCGATAGTCCCGCCTTTTGCATGCACATCCAACAAACCGGCAATACGCAACACAAAAAATAAGCCAAAAACAAGACCGGTCAAAACATAAATTAAAAGAACACTCGCAAGAGGTGATAATCCGTTCAATAAACTCATAAGGTTTATTATAGACAGGATTTACTAAAATTATTCTTATAATGGTCTTATGATTTCTCAAATATCCTTAAAAGAAAAGGGCAGGGAAGGGAATAAAAGTTCCTTCGGCGGATACACAACAATACAATGCTCGGCACTCGTTCATTAAAGTGTTTGAAATTTTAATATGAACAATCACCGCGATCTGTGCGGCAGTCTTGTGGCTTTGGTAACACCGATGTTGGAAGGCGGAGCCATAGACTGGGACTCTTTGAACAACCTGCTGGAATGGCATCTGGATGAAAAAACAGACGGGATTGTAGCCGTCGGCACCACCGGGGAATCGCCAACTCTGAATAACGAGGAACACAAACAAGTCATCGCACATATCACCAACAGAATAAACGGGCGGATTCCGGTCATCGCCGGCACCGGTTCCAATTCCACTCGAGAGGCGATAGACCTGACAACTTATGCCAAGGAATGCGGTGCGGATGCGGTCATGTTGATTGTTCCTTACTACAACAAGCCGACACAAAACGGCCTGGTAAAACATTTCTCCGCCATTGCCGAGGCGGTGAATATCCCGCAGATTGTATACAATGTTCCGTCCCGGACAATTACGGATCTCATGCCGGAAACACTCGGCGACATTGCCGGTCACAAAAATATCATCGGAATTAAAGAAGCCACCGGCGATATTCGTCGCGTCAAAAGCATCCATAATATTTGCGGCAATGATTTTCTGGTCCTATCCGGCGATGACATCACCTGTTGCGACCTGATGCTAAACGGGGCAAGGGGTTGCATCTCTGTTACCGCCAATGTGGAACCAAAGAAAATGCATCTCCTTTGCGAACTGGCGACAACCGGCAAGACGAAGGAGGCACTCGCACTGCAAAAACAACTCTCATTTCTGCACGATACTCTGTTTTTGGAAGCCAATCCGATCCCGGTAAAGTATGCTCTGTCGCAAAGGAAGATGATCCAAAACTTCCTGCGCTTGCCCCTGACACCCTTGTCGGCGGCACACGAACCTCGGGTAAATACCGCCTTGAAAATGGAAGGGAACAGCCTTTCGCCTCTTCATTAATAAGAATAAGAAGCATTCATTAAGAATTTATTTTGAAAAAACTTCTGCCGGTTATTTTGGTTATCCTTCCTATCGTCGCGTGTTCCGCCAAACGGGATGGCTTCTTGGGTGCGCCGGACCTGCACTATCGGCCGCTACCGGGAGAAAACCCCGATTCCGAATATGTCTTGGCGCCAAAAGATGCCGCCGAAGACGAGGTCATCTTTGTTAGAATTCCGTTACCGCATCCTTCTTTCATCGGGGAGCCGCCGGAACCATATACCGAAACAATTCAACAAAACAAAAAACAATCCGTGCAGTCCGTCAGTTTGGGATACAGCACTCAAAAAAGGCCCTCTCTGCTCATCCGGCCGATCTTTGCCGAAGATATTGATGATATTCAACTCGCACTTAAGAACGAAGGGTTTGTTGCCGGACCCGAAGCGAGTATTTTCCGCCGAGAAGAACCCGCGGATGCGAACTTGGAAGCGTTTGAAGTCCGGGTTCGAGCCGATGGAAATATTATTTTCGTTCACCTTGACGGACTTGCACCAACAGGCAAGCCGGGCAAACCTAAGAGGCGTAAGAAAAAAGAAAAAGCCGCCGCCACAAAACTGATAAACGAAACAGGATTTGAGTTACTAAATAAGGTGCGCGACAACTATATCGGATTAGAATAATCAAATGCAAAAAACCGAACACCTGTACACCGGTAAAAGCAAAAGTATCTTCGCAACGAATGACCCCAAGATCATTGTTTTACATTTTCTCGATGAGTTAACCGCATTTGACGGCAAAAAACGGGCAACCTGCGATAAGAAGGGTATTTACAATAATCGGATCAATGCGCATTTTATGGAGCGCCTTGCCAAAGCGGGACTGCCGGTGCATCACCGAGTGATACTCAACGAGCGCGAAAGTTTGGCGGTGCGCTTGAATATGCTGAAAATAGAATTCGTTGTCCGTAACATCGCCGCCGGCAGTATTTGTAAGCGTTTGGGAATTGCAAAAGGAACCGCATTCAAGCAACCCGTCTGCGAATATTTTCTTAAAGACGATCGCCTCGGTGATCCCCTGATCAATACTTCGCACATCAAACTTTTGGAGTTGGCAACCCCGGAACAGGTAAAAAGAGGGACGGAACTCAGTCTGGAAGTCAATCGCCACTTAATGCCTCTGTTGGCGGATTACGGCATAGATCTCATCGACTTTAAGTTGGAGTTTGGTGTTCGGCCGGGGCCGGCTCAAGACAAAAACGACCTCTTTCTGGGAGATGAAATCACCCCGGACAGTTGTCGTTTTTGGGGAAAAGAATCAAGCCGCCGCTTTGATAAGGATGTCTTTCGCTATGATCTTGGCGATCTCGGCGAAACCTATCGGGCATTGATGGAAAAACTTGGCATCAAACAACAGCCGCAAGCCGGCGGAACCGGGGAACAGAAGCAGCCGAACACGACGGCAAGGCGCCTGCGGACACCAATCCAATAGGTGCCGAATAGAGCAATCTAACTAACTGACTAAAATCTAACGAGCATTGATCTAACGCACATCGCAATATAAAAATGAGGCTTTTACGATTCTTTCTTTACCCTGTCATGTGGTTGAGTTTAACCATCATTTTATTCTGTATCATTTTGTTTGTGCGTCTGCCCAATGTGGACGAACTGCGCGATGTCCGTTATCTGCAACCTCTGCGCATGCTGACCGCCGAAGGAGAACTCATCACACAAATAGGCTCAATCAAACGCACCCCGATTAACTTTGAAGATGTCCCTCAGTCGCTAATCAACGCCTTGCTATCCGCGGAAGACAGCAGATTCTTTCGGCATTTTGGGCTGGACCTCAGGGGTTTGGCACGTGCCGTCATACAACTGGTTACCCAAAGCAAAAATCAAACAGGTGCCAGCACAATTACGATGCAAGTGGCGCGCAACTACTATCTGACCAGAGAGCGAACGATTATTCGCAAACTGAACGAAATACTATTGGCAATCAAAATGGAGCGCACTCTGAACAAAGAAGAAATTTTCTCTCTCTACATTAATAAGATTTTTCTTGGTTTCAAATCCTATGGAATGGCCGCCGCCGCACAGACCTACTACAACAAGGATCTTTCAAAACTTTCTTTATCTCAACATGCAATGCTTGCCGCCCTGCCCAAAGCGCCTTCGGGTCTTAATCCGATTTCCAACCCGAAAAGAGCAAAAGAACGACGCGACTGGGTGTTATCCCGCATGGCCCACTTGGGTTATATTTCCCGGGGTCAATACCTGTCCGCCGTCGCGGAACCGCTCAGTGCGGCTCCTTACGATTACACCACCGCGGTGGAAGCAAACTATCCGGCGGAAAGGGCTCGCATTGCTCTTTTGGATGCGCCGAAAAAATACGGTATCGTGCAAGAAGAGATTTATACCGCCGGCTACAGCGTTTACACGACCATCCGCAAGGATCTGCAAAAACAGGCAAACCTGGCCGTGCGCGCCGGCATCCTTGCATATGACAGACGCCATGGCTGGCGCGGCAGCGAACAACAATTTGAAGAACTGACCGAGAGCGATCAGTTCAACCCGGACAATCCCGCATATGTAAAAATCTTGAAAAACCTGGCGGAAGTATCAAGTTATGACGGCTCTTTGGAGCCGGCTATTGTGCGCGAAGTGCGCGAACAATCGGTATCGGTGATCCTGTCGGACGGCTCCGCCGTTAATCTGGACTGGAAAGGATTGAAATGGGCGGCTCCCTACATCTCGGTGCAGAAGAGGGGACCGTCGCCCAAAACGGCGGCGGACATTTTATCCGTCGGCGACATGGTCAGAATAACGCCAATGCGAGGCACAAAAAATACCTTTCAACTCGCGCAATTGCCCGCAGCCGAAGGGGCATTCATAGCGACGAATCCGCGCAACGGCAAAACAGTTGCGATGGTCGGCGGCTACCACTTTCAACGTTCCGAGTTTAATCGCGCCATTCAAGCCAGGCGTCAAATAGGATCCGCTATCAAACCTTTCATTTATGCTTATGCGTTTGAAAAAGGCTATACGGGTGCCGACATTTATCGTGACGCGCCCCTGGTCGGCAAAGCAGCCGACAATTTTGTTTGGCGTCCCAGTAATGTCGGCGACAGCTTTCTTGGCTACATCCCGTTGCGGCAAGGATTGTATCGCTCGCGTAATCTGGTGAGCATACGCCTGATAGGAGATCTGGGAGTTGACAATACGCGCAATTTTATGGAGAAATTCGGTTTTCCCAAACAGCATCTTCCGAGAGACGCCTCACTCGCGCTCGGCAGCAGCGGACTCACCCCTTACGAAGTTGTCAGAGCCTACGGAGTTTTTGCCAACGGCGGTTATCTGATAGACCCCTATGTCATAGAGCGTGTGGAATCGCGCGAAGGGGAAATTCTATACCAACATCCGTCTCAAGCGGTTACTCCGACCTATGTCGGACAGAATACTCCCGGTAGCAAAAAATGCCGAATATGCAACAGCGAAGGAATTAATGATCTTTTATCGACAAAAGAACGCAAGGCGTTGGGTTGTGATGCGTGTAAACCGCATATCAACACACAGTTCGTCCAACGCGTCCTGGAACCTGCCACCCATTATCAAATCCATTCCGTTCTCAAAGATGTGGTTAAACGAGGAACCGCCATCGCCGCCGGTGTTTTGAAGCGGGAAGATCTGGCAGGAAAAACAGGAACCACGCAGGAATATGCGGATGCTTGGTTTGCGGGTTACCACCCGAGTCTTGCTGCGGTCAGTTGGGTTGGTTTTGATCGACCCGCCACTCTGGGGCCGCGCGAATTTGGCGGTGTGGCGTCCTTGCCAATATGGATAGACTTCATGCGCCCCGCTTTGCGCGGCGTCTCAACCTATGATTTTGCCAAGCCCGAAAACCTGTTGGAATTCAGTGTTTCCATACCACCGCGAAACGCCAACTCGCCGGGAATTAAGTTCACCGAATATGTTCCCGCGGATCATCTGAACAAATCTATAGAACGCGCGCAAAAAAATACGGAATTTGTCAACTATCACTATCTGTTCCCAACACAAGCGGGAATAAAAGCCGAAAACCAAATCAACTCCTCTCAAAAAGAGAAAACAGAACGGGCTCTGAAAGAACTGTTCTAACAGTTTTAACCTTCTTAAACAACACCCTTGTTTCTCGCCGGGGGCCGGGAAACAGGGGGGATGCCTGTGCCCGGCATAGACGCATAAGCGTACTCCCCGCACCCGCCTTTCGTCTGCAGGTCCGCAGGTCCGCAGGTCCGCAGGTCCGCAGGTCCGCAAGACAAAACGGGGCAAAACAGAGGCAAAACAAGTAAAGTATAAAGAAAAACCCCGGGTTATCGACAAGTAACAAACAACCAAAGAGTTGTTAATCCACAAGAAGACGACAAAGACAGACGGGTTATCGACAATTAATCAACAGGTAATGCACATTTTCTGTTCACAAAAAAGAGACAACCAAGCAGTTACCAACAAGATAATAACAGATGCCAAACAACTTATTGAGAATTTAGCGGGAACTTACAGGCAGATTACCAACAAGTTATCAACAATCATTAACAAGAAACTGACGATACAAAATAAAAAAACTTGTCTGCAGGGACTACCCATCCCTCTCCTTTCCTTTCCTCTCCTCCGGTCGGGAAACGGTCAATCTAAGAGCCGGGCAATCTAATCTAAGAGCCAGGCAACCTGTGGCGGTCAGTGAAAGTGGATAGGAGATTCTTCAGCCCGGCCCGGGTCAGCCCAACCTAACCCAGCCCGGCGGGATGCCATAAGAGCCGGGGGTTTATGGCTGCCGGCTGCCGGTGATTCGCTGCTTTTTTAAGATGAGGGAAAAAATTGAGATATTAATTTTTGGCATTCGGTGATGTTCAGCCTGGGACCAAAACGACTAACGACTTGACCGGCGGCGGCCGCGGCAAACTCGGTGGTGCAAGACCAAACCCCGTCCGGGAAACGGACAACGGATAACCTAAGAGTCGAGGTTACGGCTGCCGGTGATTCGCTACTTTTTTAAGATGAGGGAAAAAACGGACGAGACCAAACCCCGGTCGGGAAACGGACAACGGATAACCTAAGAGACGAGGTTACGGCTGCCGGTGATTCGCGACTTCTTATAAAGTGAGGAAAAAAACAGACGAGACCAAACCCCGGCCGGGAAACGGAAAACGGATAGCCTAAGAGTCGAGGTTACGGCTGCCGGTGATTCGCTACTTTTTTAAGATGAGGGAAAAAACGGACGAGACCAAACCCCGGCCGGGAAACGGACAACGGATAACCTAAGAGTCGAGGTTACGGCTGCCGGTGATTCGCTACTTTTTTAAGATGAGAGAAAAAACGGACGAGACCAAACCCCGGTCGGGAGATAGACAACGAGCAACCTAAGAGTCGAGGTTACGGCTGCCGGTGATTCGCTACTTTTTTAAGATGAGGGAAAAAACGGACGAGACCAAACCCCGCCCGGGAAACGGGAAACGGACAACCTAAGAGTCGAGGTTACGGCTGCCGGTGATTCGCTACTTTTTTAAGGTGAGGGAAAAAACGGACGAGACCAAATCCCGTCCGGGAAACGAACAACCTAAGAGTCGAGGTTACGGCGGCCGGTGATTCGCTACTTCTTTTTTAAGATGAGGGAAAAAACGGGCGAGACCAAACCCCGTCCGGGAAACGGACAACGAATAACCTAAGAGTCGAGGTTACGGCTGCCGGTGATTCACTACTTCTTTAAGATGAGGGAAAAAATTGAGATATTAATTCTTGGCATTCGGTCGTGTTCAGCCTGGGACCAAAACGACTAACGACTTGACCGGCGGCCGCGGCAAACTCGGTGGTGCAAGACCAAATCCCGGCCGGGAAACGAACAACCTAAGAGCCGGGGCTTACGGCTGCCGGTGATTCGCTACTTCTTATAAAGTGAGGGAAAAAACGGACGAGACCAAACCCCGGCCGGGAAACGAACAACGGATAACCTAAGAGTCGAGGTTACAGCTGCCGGTGATTCGCTACTTTTTTAAGATGAGGGACAATCTAAGGAGCCGGGCAACCTGTGGCGGTCAGTGAAAGTGGATAGGAGCTTCTTCAGCCCGGCCCGGCGGGATGCCATAAGAGCCGGGGCTTACGGCTGCCGGTGATTCGCTACTTTTTTAAGATGAGGGAAAAAATTGAGATATTAATTCTTGGCATTCGGTCATGTTCAGCCTGGGACCAAAACGACTAACGACTTGACCGGCGGCGGCCGCGGCAAACTCGGCGGCGGCGGCCGGCTCACATCCTCGTTCCTGCATTGCATACAAGAACGCACCCGCATAGGCGTCTCCCGCCCCCAGAGTATCCTTGGCATCTGTCCGCAATGCCGGCACATTTATCTTCTTGCCCGCATGATAAACAAAAGAGCCGTGCTTCCCGTCCGTTAGCACCAGAGTGTTCACTTTGCCGTCCAGTTTGCCCGCCATCTTATCGGGATCCTTCTGGCCGGTGTACTCGCCAAATTCCTCCCGATTGCCAAAAAGGATATCCGGATCGGAATCCAAAACCGCGATCATCCGCTGCCGAAAGTGGACAACCATACTCACATCGGACATGCTCACAGAGGTTCTTATCTTCAATTCCCGACAAGCCCGAAGATGTTCCATCAAACATTCAAATTGGGCGTCGCCAGAAACCAAGTAACTTTCCCCGTAAAAAAGCGCACCGGTGGCAAGAGCATCTGTCAAGTTCGCCGGAGAGTTTAACCTTTGATTGATGCCCGGATGCGTCAACATAGTGCGTTCCGCATCCGGCGTAATCAGCACCAGGCATCGCCCTGTGGGTTCCGTGGGTCCTGTAGTTTCCGTAGGTCCGGCGGGAGACGCAGGTTCGGAGGGATGCGCGCCCGATGCGGTTGCGGATACGGGAGACGCAGGTTCGTTTTGTCCGATTTGCCCATTTTGTCCGGACTGCCCATTTTGCTCATCCCGCCCATTGATAACGGCAATACCCAAGTTAACCAGTTCTTGTTTGAAAAAGTCGCCGCCGTCATCCGCCGCAAGTTGGCAACACAGGCTGCCCGTTCCGCCGAGCCTCACATAGGTCACCAAACTGTTCACCGCCGAGCCACCGCCCGCCCGGTCAACAACCAGATGGGAAAGATTTTTTTCAAGATGATAACGAAAAGCCGCTTCGTCCACCAGGGTCATTTGACCCTTCTTAATACTATGGTGATCCAAATAGCGGTCTTCTACCTTGATCTCGTAATCCACCAAAGCATGGCCGACACAATAAAGGCCCGCAGCCTCCGCAGATTTGATCATCCCAACGGGGAGAATTAAGGATTAGAGATTAAGATCTAATATCTATAGTCGTCCGTCTTATAAGGACCGTCTATCGGGATGCCAAGATACTCGGATTGCTCCTTGGTCAACTTTGTCAGAGCAACCCCCAACTTGTCAAGATGTAACCGGGCAACCTTCTCGTCCAAGAGACGCGGCAGCGTATAAACCTTCTTTTCATACTTGGTATGATTTTTCCAAAGTTCTATTTGTGCCAAGACCTGATTGGTAAAAGAAGTGGACATCACAAAACTGGAATGGCCGGTCGCACAGGAAAGATTGAGCAGCCGACCTTCGGCAAGCAAAATAACATTCTTGCCGTTGGGTAAGCACACCTTGTCCACCTGCGGTTTAATGTTCTCCCAAGGATACGCGCGCAATTCGGTGATTTCTATTTCCGTATCAAAATGGCCAATGTTACCGATGAGAGCATGATTCTTCATACGCAAAATCTGCTCCGCGGCAATCACCCGCATATTACCGCTGGCCGTAATGAAGATATCCGTGTCTTCCACAACATCTTCCAAACGCACAACACGGTAACCTTCCATGGCCGCTTGCAAAGCACAAATGGGATCTATTTCCGCAATCTGCACGATTGCCCCCAGGCCGCGCAGAGACTGGGCACAACCCTTGCCCACATCACCGTAACCGATCACCAATGCCCGCTTGCCGGCAATCATCAGATCCGTCGCGCGCTTAATCCCGTCCATCAAAGATTCCCGACAACCGTAAAGATTATCAAACTTGGACTTGGTAACAGAATCATTGACATTCATCGCCGGCACACCCAAGGTGCCCTTCTTTTCCATCTCCCAAAGAACGCGTACGCCCGTTGTCGTCTCTTCCGACAGACCGCGAATTTCTTTAAGCAAGTGCGGATAGTCCCGATGCACCACTTGCGTCAGATCACCGCCGTCGTCCAACAGCATATTCGGCTTCCAACCACCCGGCCCTTCAAGGGTTTTGCGAATACACCATTCGTATTCTTCCTCGCTCTCTCCTTTCCAGGCAAAAACGGGAGTCCCGGCAACCGCCACCGCCGCCGCCGCTTCGTCCTGGGTGGAAAAAATATTACAAGAAGACCAACGGATCTCCGCCCCCAAATGTTGCAGCGTCTCTATCAAAACCGCCGTCTGCACGGTCATATGCAGACAACCGGTAATCCGCGCCCCGCTCAGCGGAGCGGTATTGCCATATTCCGCCCGCAGTGCCATCAAACCGGGCATTTCTATTTCCGCCAACCCAATTTCCTTGCGTCCCCATTCGGCAAGTTCCGGGTTTGCTATTTTGTAATCGGCTGTTTCAGCCGTCTGTTCGTTCATTTGTGCGTTTGTTTTCATTTGCATTTCCACTAATGGTTATTGTTTTAAAGTCTCATTAAAAAAGGGAAAAGGGTCTCTTCCCGCTATTTAGTATAACCCAATTTCGGCTTGTTCGCCCCATTCGTCCAGCCTTTTCTGTGCCAAAGAAATATATTCCGCGGAAACATCATAACCGACATATCGCCTGTCGCCGCGCGCCGCCGCCAGACAAGTCGTGCCGCTGCCGACAAAAGGGTCCAACACCAAGTCATCCTTAAAACTATACAATTCTATCAAGCGCCGCGGCAACTCCTCCGGGAAAGGGGCGGGATGCCCGAGACGCCTGGCACTTGCCGCCGGAAAACGCCAAACACTTCTGGTTGCCATTAAAAAATCCTCCTTACCAATCGTAGATTCGCCCGAATGGGCACGGGCAAGGTCTTCTTTGCTGTAAACAAGAATGTACTCGTGCAGATCCCGCAGAACCGGATTGGCGGCGGAACGCCAACTGCCCCAAGCACAGGACGAGCCGGCACTGGCGTCCTTGTCCCAGATGATCTCACCGCGCATCACATAACCCAGATCCCGCATCATTTCAATAATCATCGCATGCAACGGAATATAGGGCTTGCGACCGATGTTGGCAATATTAATGCACGCACGCCCGCCCACTTCCAGCACACGCCAAGTTTCTCCAAAAACATCCCGCAGCAGTTTCGTATATTCGCCCAGCGACAGATCTTCATCATATTCCTTGCCGACGTTATACGGCGGCGAGGTAATCATCAGCCCCACAGATTCATCCGCCAACTCGCGCATATCGCGGCTGTCCCGGCAATAAAGAGCCCCCTTTTCTATGCGACCGACATCCTGCGGTTGGGGAAGCTGTTGTGTTTTTTTAACAGAACTTGCCGGCTGCCGACTCTTACCTCCGACTGTTTTCCGTGTGCTCTTTATATTTTTCTTGGTCTTTTCCAATAATGAAGCACCGGAAGGATCGGAAGCATCAGGCTGCTTTGCCTTGGGCAACTCGGCGTAAAGGCGTTTCGCGTAAAACGGTTTGGAGTCATGCCCGCGCCGACTCACAGTGCCAAAACTGCTTGTCTTCGTTTTTATAGATTGCGCCATAGTTTCAACCAATGTTCATATTTATATAAGGGATCCTCTTCTCCCGGAATCCGATCACTTGTCCAATCAATCACCAAACAATGTGTTTTTTTATGTTCTTTCAAGAATTTTAAGCAAGCAGCCGAGATTTCAACACCTCTCGGATTTGTCCCTTCTTTGGGCTTCTTTAAATAAGCATTCACTCCTTTTTCCTTTAACACATCCAACTGCACCTCCAAAGGAATATAGCAAAAATCGCCCGGCTTCCCCCGTTCTATCCTAACAAACAAAATGTTGGATGTCGGAAAATAAGTGCGACAAAATTCTTCCGCCTTAATCCTGTCTACCGTCCAACTTAATTTGACACCCGAATAGCCGGGGCCTGTTTTTGTTTTAATGGAAATCGGTGTGTCTTTCACATATATATCTGTTTCCGGTTTGGTAGTCGACGGTAAGGATACGCATTCTTTGCCAAACACATGGATATACAGGGCTATCAAAATTTTTTCGCGCATATTGCCAATTTCCATTCCCAACTTACCGCCTCTGCTGCATTCCAAATCGGCCATCTTAAACAAAATAGGCAACACCCTCTTAATTTTATCCGAGTGGGTGGAAAATAACTCCTTCATAATAATGCTATCTCGTCCATTTTGTTTTTGTAAATTCAATTAACCGGTGCGGTACTTTATCGGTTCCGATTCAATCGGGTGCAAACGAATACCTGCCAATAATCAACATTATAAACAACCATATAAAAAGAAGCAAACAGTGTATGAACTCACCCTGCCCGGTATGTTTTGCATTTGCGTGCCAAGTGTTGGGGAGCATCCTCATTACCCCGTGAAATTAATGAGATGCCGGATGTTAGTGAACGGCTGTTTGAATATTTTCGTTCGGCTGCTGTGCTGTTCTCTTCGCACCCGGTGCTTTAATGAGGGAGTTGCTCTTTATAAAAATTTCGCAAAAAAGCGACCGTATTTTTTAGTTTGACAGTATAATAAAAATCAATAAAAAACAATGATTGAATTACTTTCTTCTTTGAGTTATGCCCTCGGAAATCTTGACGATTGCCGGCAGTTAGGGTGTGCTTTGCATTATGAAACTTACAACCGGATAAAATAATCATTCGCATTCAATACTAATACCCTCTGTAATGGCACCGATAAAGAAAAACCGAGCATCCGCATGGCTGAATTTGATGCGCCATGGACTGTTGGTCGTTACCGCCTTTACGGGTTTGTTCGTTACTATCTCTAATGTGTCTTTGGATAAACTATTCGGAGACATCGGCTCTAAAAACTATATCACCATTACCATACTCTTTACAGTAGTGATTACTTTTTTCATAAGCGTCGGTTTCACAAATTTTAAAAGTGTCTACAAGTACATCAATACCGAAAAGCGATTTTTCCATCTTGCATGCGGTGTGGCAGCCGGGTTAGTCATCTATTATTGGCTGGGCGAAACCGATCGATTAGACAAGGATAATATTAGTCATATCAGCATTCGGCGATTATTATTTGAGGCTGTCTTCATAGGTCTTGCGGTGAGCGTAGGGTTCTTCTCATTAAGAAAATTGTTCTCGAAGATCGGCGATCGATTGATAAAGCATGATTTTCTAAAAGACTCAGACTTTGTTATTTTCATTGGTATTTTTATAGCATTGATTATATTCGGCATTTCTCTCTTTTTGATAGAGTCGCCGGGTCCTCTCAACAGTTCCTTTAAACCGCTTGAAAAATTCATGGGACAAGGATTCGCTTATCCAATTATTCTTTTGGTCGTAGTAATTGCAATGGCCTTACTGTTATTTGGGATCACAGCAATTTTCTTAGACAGAGGGACTAGCACGAACAAACTTTGGCATTATGTCCGCTCCAGAATAAAAAAAGGGAAAGAAGAAAAAAGCACAAAAAAAGTGCGCTCAAAACCCAAAAAGAAAATCAAGTAACGGCAGTTCGGTAGTCGGATTGTTCCATAGTCGCGGAAATTAGAAAAAACAATCGGGACAAATTCCCCCAAGCTGCGGCAGAGTCTCTGTTTGGGTTTTTTTCAAAATGCCAAGTAAATGCTAAGCATAAGAAGATGTCGAATCTTTTGAAGATTCTTCAGTTTGTGCCGGCATAACCCCGCCGGAAATTTTTGCCAACCGGGAATCAAAAATATCTGCCGGGAGTTAATACTTAACGGCTGGGAATGCAGTATCGCAAAAGGTGTTGCGAAAAGTATTACGTTAGTGGTTTGAATTGAACAGAGTATTTGTTAAGCTTCTTTGCGTGAACAATCCGGCATCAGGTCCCACATGCGATCTTTTTATAAGAGCATTTGTCAAACTTCTTTGTGTAAACAGATATCTGCCATTACAAACAAACCCTTGTTTTTCCCAATCAACCTTATTAAGGATATCAATATATCTCTTTATGTTCATCTCTCTTTTGGGGAACAAAGCCAGAACCGAGCCGTCATAGTATTCGGATCTGTGTGTAAAAAAAGGAGTTTTATTGCGTGTCTTGCAATTTACATATATTCTCGGTTCATTGGAAATAAAATGATTTCTGCCCCACATATACCAGTTTTTCTCATCAAACTTCTTAATTTTTCTTTTGAGTAATGCTTCTTTGTGGGAGGAAAGTTTTCTATGCTTAACATTAAAAAACATTCTCTTGGTTTTCCCGGTTTTTGCCGTATATGAACAAACAAAAGAAGCGTTACCGCTATCATCGGTAAAAATACTATCCGCACCGCTCACCGCCCCAACCTTCACATCAAAGAGTTCGCCCAGAGTCATCTTGTTCTCGCAGCCTGTAAATAAAATCTTGCCGTTGATACAATTAAAAGTGAGACTCCTGTTTGTTTTCCTGTCAAAACAATCTTTTTGAAATCTAAAAATTGCCACATTGGGACATGCGTCGGCGAATATTTTTTGATCCCCCAGGTCGATATAATCGGTGATTGTTCCTTTTGCACATAATAATTCATTCAATTTTTTAGCGCTTGTTAAGTTAATAAATTCTCTTGGAACAATCAAAATCATTTCCCCTTTTTTTCTCAAATGTCTTAAGCATTTTTCAATGAAAAATAAATACAAGTTGGTTCTTTTGTCAAAAAAAGTATAATCCAATTTCCGCAAGGTGTCACCTTCAATATTATTGTGTTTGACATACGGAGGATTCCCGATAATAGTATCAAACTTTTCTTTTGTTGGGAAATCAAAAAAGTCCATATTTAATGTTCCCTTATCTTTAATGACCGCCTTCTCTTTTTCAACAGACACTACAACATCCTTCTTAAAATGTCTTGAAAAAGCGCCGTCTCCCGCACTCGGTTCCAGGACATTGCCTTTGTTCTTTCTTAAAGAAATCATACGCAACACAATTTCTGCCGGTGTAAAGACCTGACCTTTAATTTCTACCCGGATGTTTTTCATTTGATATGCTTCTTAACAGAGGTCTCAAATTGTTTTAATATCTCTGTGTATCATCCCAACCGGTTTTGTATTTTTCTGTTGTTGTCCGAATTGGATCGACGAGAGTTGTTTGTGAGCCTCATGATGGGAACTTTCGAAATTATACCAAACCGGCCGGTCAACGAGTTTGGTTTTGAACGCCGGGATACTTTTAATATGAACCCACCCTGCCGGGTATGTTTTGTATTTGCGTGCAAAGTCGTTAGAGAGCATTCCCGTGAAATTAATGAGATGCCGAATCTTTTGAAGATTCTTCAGTTTGTGCCGGCATAACCTTGCCGGGAATTTTTGCCAACCGGGAATCAAAAAGATTTTCCGGGTTTATTAATTGGCGGCAAGGGATACAATATAACAAAAGGTGTTGCGTTAGTGGTTTGAATTCGCGCACTATAAAATAGAAAACAATGTTATTTGAAAAGCAAAAATACCAAGAGGATTGTGTAAACAATATTATGAAAATCCTTGAATCTACGGATAATTTGAGAGATTTTTCATCTCTTAAAGAAAGCATCAAAGAATTACAACAAAAAGAAAATATTCCAGAAAGCCATTTAAGTACAAAATCTCGATTAGATGTTCTAATGGAAACAGGAACAGGTAAAACCTTTACTTACCTAAAAACTATGTATGAAATGAATAAAAATTACGGCATCAATAAGTTTGTTGTTTTTGTTCCACGCCTTGCTATTAAGAGTTGCATCCTTCAAAACATTGATTTAACATCCGATTACTTTTTTCATGAATACCATGTACGCATCAAAAAGCACATTTATGGTGATAAGAGTGGATTAAATCAGGTATTGGATTATATCCGTAATAAACAAGAATTTTCAGTCTTAATATTAACAAGTGCTTCTATAACAGGAAACAATGAAGCGGATAGAAAACTTAGGCGTAGAAATGAGAGTTTACTTTATGAACAAAAATCACCGTTATCTGCAATTGGTGAACTCAGTCCGGTAATTTTTATTGACGAACCACATTTGTTAAAAGGAGCCAGTTTCGTTAATACTTATGAGTGTTATTTTTCCAAGTCTTTGTGTTTGAGATTTGGGGCAACTTTCCCTACTGATAATGATTTCAAGTTATCAAATGTTGTTTATATGTTAGATAGCATCACTGCATTTCGTGACTATCTGGTAAAAAAAATCAAGGTGTCCACAATAATAGACAGAGAAACCGGCATTAAATTTTACAAGGGGAAAAACCCCAATACACTTTGTATTCATTTTTTTAAAGATGGTGAAGAATTTGTAAGAGATATAAGATGCAAAGAGAATATAGAGGTGTTCACAGGTAAAAAAGAGCACGATTTCCATGTTGTTCGCTTGAAAAAAAGAGAAGTATTTTTAAGTAACGGAACAAAGCGTTCTTTAAGCTCCAACGATTATCAATTAAATGACTTGTCTATTCATACTATGGTAAAACAAGCCATAGAAATTCATTTCAACAAAGAGGAAATTTTATTTAAGAAAGGTATAAAAACGCTGTCTCTTTTTTTCATCCCAAACATATCCGATTATAGAGGAGGGAATCCGCGCATCAAAAATATTTTTGAAGAAGAATATAAGAGACAGAGAAAAGTTGTTTTAAAGAAAAAATTAAGTTCTACCTATCGTGACTATTTACAAAAAGACTATAACGATAATAATCAATTACGAGTTCACGAAGGATATTTTTCAGGTGACAAGGGTTCAAGAGAGACAAAAGAATCCGAAGGAGTTGATCTAATTTTGAATGAAAAGGAAAAACTATTATCTACGAAAGAACCCTTAAGATTCATTTTTTCAGTTTGGGCCTTACAAGAAGGATGGGATAACCCTAACATCTTTACGATATGTAAACTGGCATCAACCGATCAAGAAACATCACGCCGCCAACAGGTGGGCAGAGGATTACGATTGGCAGTCGATCAAGAAGGTAAACGACAAACTATTGGATATTGCGAAAATAATGAAAGTAATTTTTACAACATCAATATGTTAGATATCATTGTGTCCGGTCAAGAAGAAAATTTTGTGGAAGAAATACAAAATGAGATTGTTGGGAATAGTATTACCTACCAAAAGTTAACCCGGAATATGTTGAAAGCAATTGGATTAACTGAATCTCACATAGGTCGTTTGATAGTCTATTTAGAAGATGCCAATGTTATTTCTCCTATCAGCAATGCAGACGGAATATGGAAGATTAACGATTCAATCTATGACTTTTTACAAGAACAAGGAGAACGTTTGCAAAAACTCTTTGGCAAAGAAATGTATGAAGTTTTGATACAAAAATTTAAAAGAGCAGTTGACCTCCCTGTAATAAATGCCAATAGAATAGTAAATCAAGTTGGTATAAGACAAGAAAAATTTAAAGAATTTGAAAGTTTGTGGGAAACCATTACTCGCAAAGCACGTATTCGGTATCACAATATTGATGAAAAATCTTTAATTCGTTCGGTTAGAAGCTCTTTTGAAAGAGAAGATGTTCATCCTGTGGAAAAGAAAATAAAGCGACACGTCTATAATCATAATAAAAATAGATTTGAAACCGTAGAAGAAAACCCAACCGGGTATGCCCGTTTTTTTACAAGAAGTAGTTACAAAAATTTTATTGGTAACTTTGCCAAAAGAGAAAATCTACCAATACGATTTTGTTGTGAAATGTTTAATATGTTATCCGAAGAAAAAATAAAAAAAGACCCGACCCGAGCACAACAGTTGTTAACAACAATTTTCAAGGATGAAATTCATAAGGTAGTTGTTCAGAGCATTAGTTATGCTTTTGAGAATGAAGTTTTCATAAACGCAAGAAACATCTTTTATCAAGATGAAGAATACAAAATTTGCAAAAAGAAAATAGATGCACATCAAATTGGCAGATACGTAACTCAGCAAACCGAATATCCGGCAGAAAATTATCTTTATGATAAGATCGTCTATGATTCTAGTATAGAAAAAGAAGTTGCCAAGACAGAGCCACTGAAAATTGGTAATAAAAAAATTGTAGTATTTGCAAAGTTGCCAAAAATAAGCATCCCGACACCTTATAAATCTTATAGTCCCGATTTTGCATATTATATTCGATGCGATTCGGGCAAGAAATTATTTTTAATTGTCGAAACCAAAGGATACGATCGTCAAAGCAGGATACCAGATGAAGAGCAAAGAAAGATTGAGTATGCCACAAAATTTTTTGAGGCTGTGAACCAACAAAATGATTCAGTTGAAGTGGTATTCAAGAAAAGAATTAACAAAGAAGAACTAACTCAATTATTAAAAAATATTAATGGATGTTAGATAAAAAAAGTACAAAAAAAGCCGGTTACGGGGTCATAGATTCTTCAGAAACTATTGTCGATGATAAGGTTACCAAACTCAAACAGATTCGTCAAATTCTTCCCGGGTTGGTTAACGGAGATGACAAATTAGATGTCGATGCATTAAAAGACTTTTTAGGCCAAGACAATCTTATATCTTCCAAACAAGGATATTTATTGAACTTTGCCGGTAAGGGTCTGGCAAATGCCCAAGCAGATATTTCTACGAATAAAGAGTTGAGAATAGAGCGAAAGCTATCAAGCAACTTCGATAAAACTAAAAATACTATTATTCGCGGTGATAACCTGGATGTCTTAAAAATATTGCGGCAAAATTATACAAACAAGATTCAGATGATCTACATTGATCCTCCATACAATACCGAAAATGCCAATTTCATTTATAAAGATAGTTTTAAAGTGAATGAAAAGCAGCTAATCGAAGATTACGATATAGACCCAGAGGCACAAGATTTTTTTGAGAATATGTTCGGTTCTCTTAATCACTCAGGCTGGATGTTTGCAATGTACCCAAGATTAAAGTTAGCAAGAGAGCTATTAACAGATAACGGGGTTATTCTTATTTCTATAGATGATAAGGAAATGGCAAATTTAAAATTAATGTGTTCTGAAATTTTTGGAGAACCCAATTTTATTACAACATTCACTTGGGTGACCAAAACTGCTCCCAAAGGCGTTCCACCAAAAACTGGTGTTGTTGCGAATCATGAGTATATTTTGTGCTATGCAAAAAACAATAACACGTATTTCGTAGGAAAGGACAGAGGCCTTACCGGGTTCTCAAATCCGGATAATGATCCCCAAGGCCCTTGGAAAGCGGATAATATGAAGTCTACAGTACCTACGAGATCCGAATTTACAATTACTGATCCTGATACTGGTAATAAGTTTCATAAAAAATGGGCACTTTCAAGATCACGTATAGAAAAGATGATCAAAGAAAAACGAATTATTTTCCCAAAAGATAAGTCAGGAACACCAAGACAGAAAAAATATCCCCATGAGTATCAAAATCCATATCTGCCTATAACATCACACTTAGGACCGTATCAAACAGAAACTGCCACCAACAAGTTAAAGAAACTGTTTGATAATATTAAGGTCATGGACTTTCCTAAACCTGTTGACTTAATTAAAAAATTCATAAAAGCAACTCCTGACAAAGATTTTTTTATATTAGACTTCTTCGCAGGCAGTGGAACAACTGCCCATGCTGTAATGAAACAGAACAAAGAAGACGGAGGAAACCGTAAATTTATTTTGGTGCAGTCGGATGAAAAAATTGACCCTCAAAAGAACAAAGAGGCACACGATTTTTGTATATCAAATAAACTAGATCCTTTTATATCTTCTATTTGTATAGAGCGTGTCAGAAGGGCGGGACATAAAATTTTGAAGGAGGCCGGTATGTTGGCAGAAGATTTAGATACCGATTATAAAGTATTTTCCTTAATTGATCGTCCTCAATTACAAGAGGCAGATACTGGATCATTAAAGTTACAAATTAACCGCTTTACACCAGCGGATACTCTTTATAACATGATGGCAGCATCTGGAGAAGTGCTACTTACAGAATCAATAAAAGAAATAGAAGAGGACTTACTATACAAAGTAGGTAATTCTTATTTTGTACTGGGTCAATGTAAATCTTCACTGAAGGAGTTTGCAAACCATCGCATTTATATTGATGGCTACGCGGATATCAATCTTGAAAAATGGCTAAACTTATTAGGATTAAATAGAGAAACCGTGAAAGTGATTTACTGAACTATATAATTTCATATTCCTAGACATTTTTCATGTTTGTATCTAAATCCGTTAGAAGGCATCTCACACGAAGATAATAAAACGCCCAACTTTTTCGAAATTCTCCGGTCAACAGATATAAGCCGCAACCAGCCACCCAATATCCAAATCAGTGTAAAATAAAAGTAACTAATCATTTTTATTTAAACAAAAAATAAGAGGAAAAATTATGGACACACCGGACTACATTAACGAATTGACAGAGGGCAAGGGGTTCTTTGTTTTGCCGCAATTATTTGACGCACAACAGGTCAAAGCAGCGCGGGATATTATCATGGAGCACAGCAACCGGGAAGCGAGCGGGGTCACTCACTTTCAAGGGGGCAACGAGGGCAAGGCCAAACTGCAACGCCGGGTCTGGAACCTTCTCAACAAGGGCGATGTGTTTGCGGATATGGTTCAACATCCGCAGGTGGTGGAAATTATGAAGGGCTTTCTGGGGACGGAGTTCTGCCTTGGCTCTATTGCCGCCAACCGCATTCTGCCGGGCGGTCCGGGTCAGGAGCCGCACATTGACTATCCTTACTGGGATATGTATAAACCCGAAAGTTTCCCCCATAATATGAATCCGAGTTTCCCGCTCAACTGCCAGGTGACCGTGATTCTGGACGACTTCACGGAACTCAGCGGTGCCACGGCCATCTTGCCGGGGTCACAGAAGTGGAACAAGTATCCGGACGAAGAGGATGCCAAAAAGTTCCGTAACGAATCAGTGCGGATTACCGGCAAGCCCGGCGATGTGGCGGTCTTCTACGGTATGGCGTGGCATGGTGCGATGCCGAACAACAGCGATCACGACAGAACCGGCGTCCTGATTCAGTATCTGCCGAAGTTTGTGAAGCCGATGGAAGATCAGAAGCGCGGTGTCAAACAGTCGGTGCTGGACAAAGCCACGCCGATACTCAAGCAACTGCTGGGTTACGATTTTCCTTACCCGCAGATTCTCGAAGAAGCCGAAGAGGGTAACACCGAAGGCAGAGCGCGAGCATCCTAAAATGCGGGCATCAGTTTAACAACCCTTAACAACACAAATAAAGGAAAAGAAAAGCAACACAGATTATGCGATATTCAACAAACGAACTCAAAGAAGGCGTGAAGGTTCTGATTGACGAAGTGCCTTATAGCGTCATCAGCAGCGAGTTCCACAAGCCGGGGAAAGGCCAAGCGGTGTATCGGCTAAAATTCCGCAACCTCTTTAACGGCAGTGTTTTTGACAAAACTTTGCGTTCCGGCGAGAAGTTAGACAAGGCCGATGTGGTGCAGACAGACGCGCAGTATCTTTACAACGACGGTGTACTGTGGCATTTTATGAAAACGGACGGTTCCTATGAACAGTTTGCCGTTGCCGGCGATATCCTTAAAGAGGAGACCCAATGGCTGACGGAAGAAGCAGTCTGTCAGGTTCTCCTTTACAACGGCAAAGCGATTTCGGTGGATCCTCCGCAAATCATCGAAATTGAAGTGGCGGAAACCGATTCGGGCCACAAAGGGAATACGGTTCAAGGAGGTTCCAAGCCGGCAATTCTGGCAACGGGCGCGCGCATCCGCATCCCTCTGTTTGTTCAGTCCGGCGAAAAGGTGCGGGTGAATACTCGCAGCGGCGAATATCTGGGGCGGGCGGAATAACCGCTTTTCGGTTTCGCCACCCGTCATCCGCCTAAAAAAAATACCTCTCTAATTTCCAAACCGCTCTCAGTGCTGCGAGCCATCTTCATTTCGGATTCTCTTGCCAACATTAATGTCGGCGGAGACAGCACGCTGGCTTTGATGCTTGCCGCCCAAGCCCGCGGCTGGCAAACGGACTATTCGGAGAAAGCAGATCTTCTTGTGCGCGACGGAAAGGTGATGTTTCGGGCGCGGCGCACGCAAGTTTATGATGACCCGAAAAAATGGCTTCAAACCGAGGCGGCGCGCATCACAACACCGGACGATTACGACTTGATTTTTCTGCGCTTGGAACCGCCCGTGGATATCGATTTTTTACATGTCACACATTTTTTGGACCTGCACAAAAAGGATCGCCCGCTCATATTGAATCCGCCGGACAGCCTGCGCAGTCTGAACGAAAAAATCTTTGCCACGCACTTTGCCGACATCATGCCGGAACATGTGATCACCAAAGACGAAGCGGAGTTGACGGCATTCCATAGGAAACATCGCGGCTGTGTGCTTAAGCCGCTGGACGGCAGCATCGGCAAGGGTGTGTTCGTTCTCAACCGGGATGACCTGAATCTGCGTTCGCTCATTCAAAGCATGACCGAAGGCGGCAGCCGACCGATCATGGGACAACGCTACTTGCCTTCGGTGCTGACAGAAGGCGACAGGCGCGTCCTGCTCATCAACGGCAAACCCCACCCGGAAATGCTGGTGCGTATTCCGCAACAGGGAGACTTTCGTTCCAATCTGGGGGCGGGCGGCGGCTACCGAGTGGAGGCACTCGGCACAAAGGAGAAAAAAATCTGCGAGCGTGTGCTGCCGATGATCCGCGAGCGCGAGATCTTCCTTGCCGGACTGGATATCATAGACGGGATGCTCAGCGAAATTAACATCACCTGCCCGACCGGTATGCGGCAACTGACAAGGGACGGCACGGGGGATCCCGCGGCAGCCGCCATTACCGAAGCGGAAATTCTTTGCGGTAAGCAATAGTGCGGCAACAGATCGTCATAGCCGACTACGGAATGGGCAATATCCATTCCATCGACAAGGCATTGCGTTATGTGGCGCCGCAAAGTCACATTATGACATCACAGAATCCCGCCGATATCGCCAATGCGGATCGGGTGGTGTTTCCGGGGGTGGGGGCGATTCGCGATTGTATGCAAAAACTCAGGGAAACGGGTATGGATGCGGCAATTCGCCAAACCGCCAAAGAGAAACCGCTTTTGGCGATCTGTGTCGGCATGCAAGCACTTTTTGGCGAAAATGAAGAAGACACCGCCACGCGCGGCATCGGCATCATTGCCGGCAGAGTGCGACGGCTGACACCGACCGACCGCAATCTTAAAATTCCGCATATGGGTTGGAATTGTGTTCGTCATTCGAAGCCGAAGCATCCGGATCATTCGGAATCACCCAAAACGAATATGTGGCACGGGATTGCTCAAGACAGCAGATTTTATTTTGTTCACAGTTATTACTGCGAAGCCGATGACAGAGACCTGCGTGCGGGAACCTGTGTTTATGCGACGGAGTTTGATGCCGCCGTGCAAAGCGGTTATATCTTCGCGGTGCAGTTTCACCCGGAGAAGAGCCACAAAGACGGTCTGCAACTGTTAAAGAATTTCATCCGCTGGCAAGGTGCCGCGGCATAGCCGGCAATTCAGATACCCGTATGCTCGTAATCCCTGCCATAGACATTAAAGACGGGAAATGTGTCCGTCTGAAACTTGGGAAAATGGAGACGGCACACACCTACTTTTCGGATTCGTTTGCCTGTGCCGACCATTGGATAAGCGAGGGTGCAAGCCGCTTGCATCTGGTTGATTTGAACGCGGCGGTCGGCACCGGCAATCATCGCGAACTGATTTGTCGTCTCACGCGGCACATACGCGCACACCGCCAAGCCAACCCGTCCGCTGTCCGCGTCCAGGTCGGCGGCGGGATTCGCGACGAGGACACCGCCGCGCACTACTTGGATACTTGCGGGGCGGATTACATTATTGTCGGCACCTGGGCGATTCGTGATCCGGCGGCTGTGTGCCAACTTGCGGCAAGGTTTCCGCAAAGGGTGTATCTGAGTTTGGATGTTGCCGACGACCGACTGTGCCTTGAAGGCTGGACGGAAAAAGCCGAAACGGATGTCGGCGACATCCTAAAACGATACGCGGACGCGCCCCTTGCCGGCCTGGTCATGACAGACATTGCGCGCGACGGCACGCTTGCGGGAATACGCGCCGAACCTTTCGCCCGACTGCGGGGGATGTCGTCCTTACCTATTATCGCGGCCGGCGGTGTGCATAAAATTGCCGACCTCCAAACCTTGCTGGCATCAAAGATCGTGGCGGGTGTTATCTGCGGCAAGTCCCTTTACGAGAACACCCTGAACTTAAAAGAAGCCTTACAGTTAACCGCGGCTACATAAAAGATGCTGGCAAGCCGATTAATCCCCTGCCTGGATGTGGATTGCGGGCGTGTCCGCAAGGGGGTGCGTTTTCAAAACCTGCGCGATGCCGGCGACCCCGCGGAAGTTGCCGCCCGCTACGGCGAACAGAATGCGGACGAGTTGGCTGTTCTGGACATTTCCGCCAGCCACGAAGGCCGTAAAACGACCGTAGATCTCATAGACAGAATTGCCACCCAAGTATTCATTCCGTTGCTGGTGGGCGGCGGCATCTCCGAACTGGCAGACATTCGCGCCCTGCTGCGCGTCGGCGCCGACAAGGTCAGCATCAACACCGCCGCCGTGGCGAACCCGGAGTTTGTGCGCGCGGCCGCGCAAAGTTTCGGCACCCAATGCATCGTCGCCGCCATAGATGCCAAACAGGTCGGCACGGGCAAATGGGAGGTCTTCACCCACGGCGGCAGAAAGCCGACCGGGTTGGATGCCATCGAATGGGCGCGCCGTCTTTGCGATCTGGGCGCGGGCGAAATTCTGCTAACCTGCATGGATAGCGACGGCACATCGGGCGGTTTTAATATCCCGTTGGTGCGTGCCGTCAGCGAGGCGGTGCCGGTGCCGGTGATCGCCTCCGGCGGTGCGGGCACCCCGCAACATCTGGCGGAAGGGATATTACAAGGCAAGGCGGATGCCGTCCTGGCGGCGGGGATGTTTCATTTTGGGCATTATTCTATCGGCGAAGCAAAAGAGCATATGCGTTCGGCGGGTATTACAGTCCGCTAATAACAGCCAAAGGGCTGGTTATACTGCCTGTTTATAGTTTATATAAGAGAAGAAAAAATTCCGGCCGCCATTAAAGGTCGGCATCCAGCCCAACCGCCCATCCCAACCGCAAAGTCCAAACAAACAGCGGCAACCGAAGGCAGACCGGAAAATAGTCGGGTCAGTTTTTCAACAGCGGCGCGGCGGCCCGCCAAACCGTCCGCTGCCAACCGGACAAGAGCATACCGTCGGTCTCCGGTCTGCCTATAGCCGGCTGGGTTTGAATTTGAATAATGTAGTCCGATAAAAAAGAACGATTAAAGGTCGGCATCCAGCCCAACCGCCCAGCCCAACCGCCCAAGCAGACAGCGGCAACCGAAGGCAGACCGGAAAATAGTCGGGTCAGTTTTTCAACAGCGGCGCGGCGACCCGCCAAACCGTCCGCAGCCAACCGGACAAGAGCATACCGGCGGTCTCCGGTCTGCCTATAGCCGGCTGGGCTTGAATTTGAATAATGTAGTCCGACAAAAAAGAGCCATTAAAGGTCGGCATCCAACCCGACTGCAAAGTCCAAGCAGACAGCGGCAACCGAAGGCAGACCGGAAAATAGCCGGGTCAGTTTTTCAACAGCGGCGCGGCGATCCGCCAAACCGTCCGCCGCCAACCGGACGAGATCATACCGTCGGTCTATGGTCGGCTGGGTTTGAATAATGTAATCCAATAAGAAAGAGCGGTTTGCCGGAAATTCTTTTTCCCCGGTGACGGGGCGTTGTTCAAATGCCTGTCTTAGTTTTTCCAGAGTCCAAAGTGTGAGATTATAACCTTGTCCGCCCAGGGGGGTCATCCGATGGGCGGCGTCTCCCAGCAACAAAAGAGGTCCTTTTAATCGTTCTTCGGTTTTATAAGATTCTATTAAAAATGTACCGGGTTCGCTCGTGAGGTCATCAATCATCCCGCGACTGAAACGGGTAAGATGCTTTAAATAATCATCCGGTTTCGTTTGCACTTTCTCTTTCTCTTTCTCTTGCTCTTGCTCTTGCTCTTTTTTTTGCCAGGGGGGTAAAAAAACCGATGTTCGGGCAACCTCGTTCTCTGCATTTTTATAAGGGATGAGAGCAAGAACACCACCGCCGCCGTCCGTATTCCAAAACCAGTAGCCGCTGTTCGGAGAAACGCCCTTGGCTGATACGCCCGCCGAAACGGCTGTCTTTGCGGCGGCATCGGACGGATATTCTTCGCGTAAAAATGTCCTCTTGACTTGCATGCCCGCGGAAAGCACACCCTTGGCTCCTTCGGCCGAAAGCACCAGGCGTGCCGCGAGCGCACTGTGCCGTTTCTTATCCGTCAGCCGCATCCCGTTGGCGGTCAGTTGAAAATCTTCTATGCAAAAAGGAGCGCACAGATCCAAGCGGTTGTCTTCTTTGGCAAGTGCGGCAACCCGCTCCATTAAAACTTGCATCATCCGGGAATGCGGGATGGTCCAGCCCCAGGCATCCCAACCCAGTTGGCGGGCGTCAATGACTGTGGTCCTGTCTGCCAAGAAAAATGCCATTGAAGAAACCGGGTGCGCGTATGCGCGGATCTGCTCCCACAGCCCCCATTCTTGCAGGATACTGACCGCCCCGCGGCCCAACGCCAGCACTCTCTGATCCTGTGCGGCGGCGTTGGCATGGACGGAATGCCTTTCACAAAGTGCCATCGTGAGTTTTTGTTCTCGCACAACCGTCGCCAAAGCACAGTAGGCTGCGGCCCCCGTCAGACCGCCGCCGGCAATTAAAATATCGTAAACTTGCTTCTCCTTGTATTCGTGGTGATCATGTGTGATCATGGTGTTCGCGGTGTTCGTGATTGCGGGCGTCATATGGGCTATGTGGGCTATGTGGGCTATGTGGGCTAGACGAACCAGTCGGGCTAGACGGCATCGCTTTCACCTTGGCTGCCTGTCGCCGCCGTAAGGAAGTTCCGCCGTCAAGTTTTCCGCGCCCTTGTCGGTCATCAGGACAGTATCTTCCAGCCGCACACCCATACCGCGCCACTTGGGGGCGACCGTCTCGTCATCCGGGGCAAAGTAAAGACCCGGCTCAACACTAAACACCATCCCGGGTCTCAATGCTTGTCGGGCGCCGACATCGTGAACATCCAGACCGATCCAATGAGAAGTCCGATGCGGGAAGTATCGTTTGTATGTGCCTTTGGCAAGAGCCACGGCGGGTGTGTCCTTAATAATTCCCAAAGACCCCAACTCGGCAATGAGACACTTGACCGCGCTCAGATGCACTCGCTCGAGCGTTGCTCCGATTTTTGCGGCAGCGCAAGCGGCCCGCAGGGCACGGAGAACCGCTCGATGAATCGCTCCGACGGGGTTGTCCCCGGGGTTGTCTTCGATGTTGTCCTCGATGCTGCCCCCAAGATTTTTGATGTGCTGGGACGGGGGTGGGGACGGAACATAGGTTCTGGTAATGTCCGAGCAATAGCGTCCGTATTCCGCCCCGCTGTCAACCAACAACACCTGTTTTTTGTCATAAGGACGATCGTTTTGCATATAGTGGAGAACGCAGGCATTCGCCCCGCCCGCCACAATCGGATGAAATGCCACCCGAGCGTTCATCCGCCGATAGGTGTGTAGCAAATCCGCTTCGGCTTCGTATTCCGCCGAATAGTTGTTGCGGTTATCCGCCACCCTGCGATGGGCTGCCATGGAAATGCGGGATGCTTCTTTAATCAGTAATATTTCCGTGCGGTCTTTTATTAGCCGCATGGGATCCAGCAGTTGGCCGCTGTCCATCAGACATTTGGGACCGTCGACCGCATTCTTTGCCATGTCGGTGACCCATTCGTCGGTTTTGGAATCCCGACCAATCGGATAGTAAAAGCAGCCCGCCGATACCCGCCGCAGATGTTGTCGCAACTCGGAAATCGGATAGCCTATCGAAAACCGATGCAGATGCGCCGCCTCTGTCGGCGCAAGATACCGTCCTCGCCAAAGAATATCCGCCGTGCTTGGCTGCCGACAAAAAAGGATCTCAACGCTTTTTCCTTTTTGGGGTTTGACGAGTAGCAGAGTCGCATCCGTCTGATTAAACCCGCTCAAATAATAAAAGTCGCTGTTCTGTCGCACGGGCGCATCGCCGGTCTGTTCGGCGGTCACACCGAGAAGCAACAGCGCGGATTCGCGCGGCATCCCCCTAAGAATATGTTTTCGGCGCCGGGCAAAAACATCAGCCGGCTGTCGGCCCGTGCCAGCCGAAGTTGTCATATCGTCATACGGAGAATCCGGACAGGGAATCTGCCAGCCGAAGTTGTCATATCGTCATACGGAAAATCCGGACAGGGAATCTGCCAGCCGAAGTTGTCATATCGTCATACGGAGAATCCGGACAGGGAATCTGCCAGCCGAAGTTGTCATATCGTCATACGGAAAATCCGGGCGGGGAATCTTCAAATGCCTCCATACGCTTGACAAGCATCTTAAAGCCCACGAAATCCTTTGCCTTGTGAAAGCCCGGATTCTGTTGAAAAATGACCAGGGCTCTTTTAAGCAGATACTCTTTTTGTGCCGGCTTGTCCCCCTGCTGCCGCAACCATTCCGCGGATTGGGCTTCCGTATATTTTTTTAGAAGTTTGCGGTCCTTGGACAAACTGCGAACATCAAAATGAAAAATGTTTTCCAGCAGTTTGGTATGCTTATGCCGAGCCCCGTCCGGTGCGACGGGAAACTGCATCATCTTACCCAAACGCGTACGATTGAGAATCAAGAACTGATTGGCACTGCCTCGATGCTGAAACACGAACACGGGAAAAGCATGCTCGTCCAAGTAATAAGAGCCGGCATAGCCGGGGATACTCTTAATCTCCGCGGCAACGGGATTGCGTTTGGCATCCGTTTCCAAACTTGTCCGATCGGCGGGGCGGAAGTTTTCCGCCCCGCCGAAGAAATTCTCCAGAGTAAATACCGTGCCCAGTATAAAGACATCTGCCGGCGCGCCCGCTTTTTTCAGTGTCTGTTCAAATCCTCGCAAAGAAGCGCGCTTGCACTCACTCTGAATACGACCAAACAGGAACAAGTTTTCGGAGTCCGCCAGGTTCTTACCGTAACTCCAGGCGGAGGAAATAAGTTGGCTCGGTTGGAAAAAAATATCCTTGTTCGTCAGTTCGCGGATACCAAAACTTTCCTTCGGCGCGTTCTTGGCGGCCGTTTTTGTGCGATCTTCGTATGTCTTTGTGTACTGACGAAAGAGCTCTCGCAAAATAGACTGGTCTTTAAATCCTCGCATCACCGCAACCCGAAACTCGTCCTTGCGTTTAACGCTGATTTCAGTCGTTTTTTGCTTGATGGTCAATTGTTTTTCAGCAATCTTTTTTACCAGCAGCAGATAATCGGTGACTTTTTTTGCCCACTCCGCCGGATCCCGGTAGCCGCCAAATGCCAATCGCCAAAGCAACCGGAGACGCTGCGGCGCCTCATCCTTGAGTTGACCGGTGATCTCCAGCAATTCGTCCATCAGTGCCGGAAAGTCACGCAGTTGATTCAGGCTGAGCGGCGGCAATCTGTAATCGGGCGCCACCTGATCCGCCAGTAGCCGCGCCAGAAGAAGCACATAGTATCTTTTGCGATACACACTCATCACCTGATAGGATTCGCCAAAGTAGTTTTTATTCAACACACCCGGATAAGTCAAATAGTCATTGATAAGAACCTGCGGGCTCGGCGGCAGAATTCTGTAAGTGCCTTCGCCTGTTTGTCCCGCCTCCCACAAATAGGACATCAGGTCGTATCTCTCGCGCAGATCACAATAGGTGCCGAGTGCGTAAAACAGTCGCATCAGTCTTTTGTATTTCATATAGGCGGTCACATAAGAAAGTATCGCCTTTTCCAATCCGGTGGCCTCCGACTTGTACTCGTCCCGCAAGCCGGGCACAATGATCTTCTTTATTTCCCGGAAGTCGTTCTCCCAGGATTTCAGATCTTCCTCGGTCTGAACCATATGTTCGGATAGCAGGAGTTTTCTAATTTTGTATTGCAATCTGTACTTCAAGTTGATTTCCTTATAGGCTTTGTAGTCCGAAAGCCGCAACAAGTCATGATAGCCCCAAAGTTTGCCGCGCTGATAGTTTGGAAAAATAAAATCCCGTGCCATGCCATCCGCGAGTTTACGATAATATGTCTCGTAGCCTTGGGCAACCATTGCGGCAAGCGCGGCCAGCATTTTTGCAAAGTAACTTTCACACAATTCCAAATAGTCCAAGCGAAACGCGCCTTTGCCTGTGTGTGGCTCTCTAAAAAGGATGTCCCGATACCAGGTCAACGAAAGACGCTCCGCCTCTTCGCCGGCACGCATGCCCAGGTTGACGCATTCGTTAATGCGTTTAAGCATCCATTCCACAAGAAATTCGTTGCCATCTTCGGTCACGCAGGATTGCAAAATCAGATGCAAATAATCCAAAGATTTGCGCGCCACCTCGGTATTGGAGGTTTCAAGCGCCACCTTATAAATGCGGATCAACTGATTAACCGGCACCGCAAAACCCGCCAGATGTTTGTCGGGGCTGGTAAAACAAAAGTACGCCCGCTCCCTGGCAGTCGGTTGCTTATTCAAATATTCGGCGAATTCAGGGTCATACACCAGATTGAAAAATTGTTTCTCATCTTTCTTTTTCAGTTCCAACAGTTTCTCTATCGTCCCCCAAATTTTTGGCAGTTCTTCAAGAAGAGCAAGATTGTTCTGTCGTCTGGTCTGATAAGTCAGGATGTCGCCGATGCCGCTCATAGTTTCTATCAACAAACGCCGCGCCTTGGCGGGGTTTTTGATTTTCATAAATCGTTTCAAATCCTTAAATAGCATGTTCAACGGGACAGTGTCTTTGCTAATAAATTGATCCATACGATAAATGAGATAACCGAGCAGAAAGATGATGCAGACGGTGACAGACATTAATGACCACATGATGATTCTGCCGCCGAGAGACGCGCCCAATTCTTCGGTCATAAAAAAGCGCATCACCAACATACCGCAGATGCTCATGAGCAGAAGAAAAGGGAATGCTCGATGGACGAGGCTCTGTCTGTAAAGGCGAACAACGACATCCGAGTTATACTTTGCCGATGTTTTTGAAATAATCTCCAGGCTCACCGGCACGAATATCGCCAGCACCACCCCCTCAAAGCCGGCCGCCACAAACAAAAAGAGCGGATCCGGAACAAACTCTGTAAAAAACTGTATCAATTCTTTTGCCTCAATTTTTTGGTAACTTTTTGGTAACTTTTTTGAAACTCATATCAAGCCGGCGATTGCGGTTCACGCCGAACACCAATTCTGCGGGCGTAAAAAAGACTTAAGGCGACCTTCGTCCTCGCTGCAAGACGGCGCGGCACCGTAATGCCAACGCGCCAAAGGCGGCATGGACATTAAGACGGATTCAACGCGGCCGCCGGACTCCAACCCAAAGCGCGTCCCTCTGTCATATAGCAAATTAAATTCCACATAACGCCCGCGTCTGTGGCAAAGAAAATCTCGTTCCCGGTCGCCATAAGAGCGGTCTTTGTTCTTCTCCGCCAAAGTAAGATACGCATCGCGATAGGTTTCGCCAAGTCGCCGCGCGAAAAGAAGGCAACTTTCAAAGTTCGGGGCGGACAGATTATCAAAAAATACCCCGCCGATGCCGCGCATTTCCTTGCGGTGGGGAAGATAAAAATACTTGTCGCAATTGTTTTTGTATTCATCGTAAACACCCGCACCAAACTCCTCGCAAACCATGCGCGCCTTGCTGTGCCAAAAATGGCAGTCTTCCCGTGCCGGATAGCAGGGTGTCAAATCAAAGCCGCCGCCGAACCACCATCTCATGCCGGCAGCGGTTTGTGCCGTGAAAAAACGGACATTGAAATGACTCGCCGGCACATAGGGATTGCGCGGGTGCATCACCACGGAAACACCGCAGGCCCTGTATGAGGTCTTGTCCGAGCCCCGGTCATCCGAGACATCCGGGGCATCCGGTTGCAAGTTTCCGCCGCGAGCCGAAGGAGGCAGTTCCTGCGCCGCCACATTCGAAAAACCGATGCCCGCCTTCTCCCAGACAGCACCCTCTTGCAGAACCCGAGTGCTGCCCTTACCCAGTTGCGAATGCCAGTCGTCCGTGACAAAACAATGTTCTTTTTCAACGCCTTCAAACGCGGAACACAGAGAGTCTTGCAGTTTGCCAAAAACGGCACATGCGTTTTCAAACTCTTTCATTTTCTTAAAATGCGGTCACTGTCAAGTTCGCGTATCTGCGACGGAAGCGGGATAGAGCCGCAAAAACCCGGAACAAGAGCATCGATGCGTGTACCAAAATATCGGTCAACATCGGCAGCCGTTCGAGCCGAGCGCATACCGGGCGGATTGGCGGAAGTGGAAAGAATGGGCCTCCCGAGACGGCCGGTGATCCGGGTCACATCCGGATGGGCACTGATACGCAATGCGACATTTTGGGTCCCCCCTTTGACCGCTGCGGGAATGCTGCCGTCCCGATCCGCCAGCACCCAACTCACCGGTTGTGTCCGACGCAAACAAACTTTATCCACCTTATCTTGCCCAATGTTCGGAAAATAGCCGGCAAACTGACGCCAAGAACCCGCCACCAAAATAAACCCCTTGTGCGCCTGCCGTTGCTTGAGTGCGCGCAGTCGCCACACCGCGCCAAGGTGGGCGGGGTCGCAACCGAGACCCCAGACTGTCTCGGTCGGGTATGCAAGAATACCGCCTCGCCTGAGCATCCGGATAATCCCTTCCGTCTTGCTGACGCGTATGGCACGGGATCGCCGGGCTCGTCGGACTGTCAAACTCGGATACCAAACCAGTCTTCGGCCAAAATAGATAATCTCGCATGGACAATACCAAAATATTCGTGCCACGCTATTGCGCTATCGTTCAGGTATTTGGCACTCGGCAAAAAGGACTCTACTCCAAGGCGGCCTTCGCCCGATTCTCCGCGCGCCACCGCCGGAATATAAAGAGGGAGCAATTCGTAATGTTCCGCCCAAACGGATACGCGCTTCAAATGAAAGTCGGAACTGATGATCACGATGTCCGCACCGGGCGGCACTTCCTGCCGCAGGGCAAGTACCTCCGCACGGGTGTTGCAACCGGCTTTGGAGTGCACAATCCTTTCGGGGTCCGCGCCCAAGTTTACGGCGGCGGCATAAAGCATATCATGATGCGATGTCGCCGTAGTATTTTGCCGACAGCCTCCCAACCAAAGGGACGCCGTTTCTTGCTTTTCAAGCAGTTCCACTCCCTTGAGTAGCCTGGTCAGGGCCGCGTAATCCAAGTTCAGATGAGGCGATTGCTCGCTGTTTTCCAAATGCGCAGACCCCAACACAGCCAAGTAGTCTACCTGATATGCCGGGGACGGCATAGTCGGTAAGTCCTCTTGCAAGGAACTTAGCAGATAAGAGGAAACAGGCGCCAAACTGAAAAACCACAATGCCGAAGCGAAAAACAAAACCATGGCAACACCCGTTCTCCGAAAAAATGGCATGAGCACCGCACCCAACAAAATACCCGCCAGCCCGAAAAAAAGCGGCGTTAGAACAACGAAAGAAATAATATGTCTGATTGCCATTTGCCCGATTGCCGTATTGATGATAACCCTGTTTTTTGTTTGTTAATTGTACTTTAATTATACAAAATTCCGCCCGCAAAGAACGGGCAAACACCCTTTGCAAACAAACCCTTATCAAGAATGTCAACAAGTTAGTACTTCCGGATTATTTTCAATACATTTCACCCGCCTTCCTGTCAAATAGTCGACAGTGAGTATTTGTCCGGAACAAACAGCGGTATCCGGAGTTCTCCATCCATGCCCGTCCGTATAAAATAAGAGAAACTCAACCAAAATATAAGTATCTCTTAAAAAATTGAAACAAACAAACAAACAGATCCTCATAAGGATACCAACGCAAGAATTGACATTGCTTGACGCGGATAGCAAGGTTTTTGAGTGTGCCGTTTCCACTGCATCTTTGGGGACGGGAAACAAGATGAACTCCTACCAAACGCCTTTGGGGCTGCATCGGGTGCGCGCCAAGTACGGCGGTGGCTTGCCACTTGGTGCGGTTCTGGTCGGCAGGCGTTGGACCGGGGAAGTTTACAGTCCGCAACTCGCCCGGAAGCATCCGCGGCGGGATTGGATACTCAGTCGGATTCTTTGGCTGTGCGGTTGCGAGCCGGGTTACAACCGTCTGGGTAACAAAGACACGATGCGAAGATATATTTACATTCACGGCGCGCCGGACGATACCCCTTTCGGCAAGCCGTCTTCCATTGGTTGTATACGGCTGTCCAATCGCGACATCATTCAACTCTATGACTTGGTGCCGGCCGGGACACGGGTGAACATTCGCTGAGTGTGCGCGATTGCTCCGATTAAAGCGGTTATCCTTTGTTATCCTTAAATTCTTCGTATTTCATAATTCAGTTTCTTGTTGTGCCGGTGCGGGCGTCTCTTGTGACCTCGTCTGGTCGCAGTAAGCAATCAGAAGAGTGATGATGATAATCGACCCCCATTTGATTAAGAATGCTCTCGCCTTCTTCTTTGCCTGCTCCCTTTCTTGCTCGTTCATATTAATATTATTTTGCACTATCGGACATCGTTTTTTCCCGGCAGGCGAAGTGTCCCGTCAGCGAGGAGTTTCTCAAACATCTTGCTCACGTCTATTTTCTTGGCAAGCAGTCCGTACGCTTTCTCATCCAGCCCCCTGATAAAAGATCCGATAAGAAAGTAACCGCGGCGCTTCCTGTCCGATGCGCCTAATGAATAACTAATAACCTTTATTTAAGGACGCAGCAGTTGGCGGATTTTGCGGCGGGTGTTTTCTGCGGTGAAGCCGCAGTTCTCAAAGATTCTCTTTAAGAAGAAAGGGAAAAGCGGTTATCCCTTAACAACCTTTAAAGGACGCAGCAGTTGGCGGATTTTGTGACGGATGTTTTCTGCGGTAAAGCCGCGGTTCTCAAAGATTCTCTTTAAGAATAAAAGCAAAAACAGTTATCCCTTAACAACCTTTAAAGGACGCAGCAGTTGGTGGATTTTGCGGCGGATGTTTTCTTCGGTAAAGCCGCAGTTCTCAAAGATTCTCTTTAAGAAGAAAAGCAAAAGCAGTTATCCTTTAATGAATAACTAATAATCTTTATTTAAGGACGCAGCAGTTGGCGGATTTTGCGGAGGATGTTTTTTTCGGTAAAGCCGTAATGGCGAAACAGGTCGGATGCCGGGGCGGATGCCCCGAAGTCGGTCATACACACTGTGTCGCCGCCGGCTTCGGGATAACAACCGTATGCATTCCAGGACTGCGGGGAAGCGGCTTCCACTGCCAGACGTCGGGTAACTTCCGGCGGCAACACACTGTGCCGATAGCGGCCTGACTGCCGGTTAAATACTTCGCAACAGGGCATGCTAATTAATCGGACGAGTTGATCCGAACCGGCATTGTGCTTCTCGATAGCCGCGCGCGCCAACCCCACTTCGGCACCCGTGGCAATCACCAACAAGGCGGGAGGCTTGCCGTCGGGAACACTGCCGCCGGAAATCAGAACATAACCGCCCTTGGCGGCATTTGCCATTTGCTTCGGTGTTTGGAGTTGCGGGGCAACGGATTGACGGGATAGAATTAATGCGCTGGGACCATCGGTTTGAAGTGCCTGTGCCCATGCGACGGCGGTTTCGGCGGCATCCGCAGGACGCCAAACATTAAGACCGGGCGTGGCGCGCAGCATTGCTAAATGTTCCACGGGCTGATGGGTGGGGCCGTCTTCTCCCAAACCAATGGAATCGTGCGTATAAACAAAAATCACCCTTTGCCGCATTAAAGCAGCCATACGCACCGCATTACGGGCATAGTCGGAAAAAACTAAAAATGTTCCGCCGTAAGGGATCTGCCCGCCGTGTAAGGCGATCCCGTTCATGATCGCGCTCATGCCGAATTCGCGCACGCCGTAAAAAATATAATTGCCCGCCTTCTTATCCGCGGCGGTGATCGGCTTGGAAGCATCATGCATGGTGAGGTTGGATCCGGTCAGATCCGCGGAACCCCCCATCAATTCCGGCAATTCCTTACCGTAAAAGTTCAACGCCTTTTGAGAAGAGGCGCGTGTTGCCAAATTGGCATGATTGCGCGCTGTTCGTTCGGCAAACGCCCGGGCGCGCAAGGGAAATCCGGCGGGGAGTTTGCCCGCCAGTCTGCGGCGCAATTCCGCCGCCGCTTCCGGGTACTTGTTTTCGTATTTGGCACCAATCGCCAGCCATTTCTTTTCCAAGGCTTCGCCCCGAGATTTTAGATCCCACTGACGGCGAATGTCGAGCGGAACTTCAAAAGGAGGATACTTCCAATTCAGTCTGTTTCTAACATAGGCTATTTCTTCGGCTCCCAGCGGCGCGCCGTGAGAAGATGCCTTGCCCTGCTTTTTGTCGGCACCATAACCAATCAAAGTTTTACAGACAAGCAGCGAGGGGCGCGGGTCTTTTTGCGCGGTTCGGATTGCCCGCCGGACCGCAACCGCATCGTGGCCGTCTATGGCGTCCATAACATGCCAGTGATATGATGCAAAACGCATCGCCACATTATCCCGACACCAGTTGCGGACTTCGCCGTCAATGGAAATGCCGTTGTCGTCAAAAAAACAGATGAGTTTGCCGAGTTGCTGCACCCCCGCAAAGGAGCATGCCTCGTGCGAAACCCCTTCCATCAGGCAACCGTCGCCAAGAAAAGCATAGGTCCGATGATTGACGACGGGTAATCCGGGGCGGTTGAACTCGCGTGCCAGGTTACGCTCCGCCATTGCCATACCGACCGCATTGGCAAGCCCTTGACCGAGGGGACCCGTGGTGGTTTCCACGCCGATTGTTGCGTGCTCGGGATGCCCCGCCGTCGGCGAACCGAATTGGCGAAACCGGCGCAGGTCGTCCACTCTCAGAGCATAGCCACTCAAATGCAACAAGGCATAAAGGAGCATGGAACCGTGCCCGTTTGAGACAACAAACCTGTCTCGGTCCGGCCAGTCGGGGTTGGTCGGGTTGTGTCGCAGAAACTCGCGCCACAGGACTGTCGCTATGTCCGCCATGCCCATGGGCATACCGGGATGGCCGGATGATGCCGCTTCCACCGCATCCATCGCCAGCACCCTAATCGCGTCCGCGAGTCGCTGTTGTTTGCCGCGCACCGGAAACCTTACCGGCATGTTAGTCTTTTTGATTGACGCGATCTGTCAAAAACTGTAACAGCAACGGCACCGGACGCCCGGTGGATCCTTTGCGTTGCCCGCCATGCCAGGCTGTGCCGGCAATATCCAAGTGAGCCCAAGGATAGTCCGCGGCGAACTTGCTTAAAAATCCGGCCGCCGTAATGGTGCCGGCTTCGCGCCTGCCGCCGATATTGGCGATGTCGGCAAAGTTGGAACGCATGCTTTCCATGTACTCCTCATCCATCGGCAGCCGCCAAATCAGATCCCGGCTCTTTTCGGAAGCCTCAGTAACCCGGGCGGCAAGTTCTTCGTTGTTAGCAAAAAAACCGCTGCGCAAACTGCCGAGGGCAACAACGCAGGCACCGGTCAGAGTTGCCATGTCTATGACCGCCGCCGGTTTGTATTTTTTGAGATAGGTGAGAGCGTCGGCAAGAACCAGCCGCCCTTCGGCATCCGTATTCAGAACTTCCACGGTTTGGCCGCTCATGGTGCGGAGAATATCGCCCGGGCGATAGGCATTCGAACTCGGCATGTTTTCCGCGGCCGCAACCGCGCCAATCAAATTGACGGGAAGTTTCAACTCGCAGGCGGCCCGCATCGCGCCAAAGACGGCGGCGGCGCCGCTCATATCGTATTTCATCTCATCCATTTCGGCGGCCGGTTTGAGGCTGATGCCGCCCGTATCAAAAGTGACGCCTTTTCCCAGAAACACAATAGGAGATTTTTTGCTTTTGGTGCCCCGATACTCCATCAAAATAAACCTCGGCGGATTGGCACTGCCTCTCGCCACAGCCAAATAAGCATCCATTCCCTGTTTTTTCATATCTTTCTCGTTAAGAATCCGACACTTAAGCGAGGCGTATGCTTTTTCAAGTTCCTTCGCTCGCTCGGCAAGATATTGGGGAGTGCAGACATTGGGCGGCATGTTGCCAAGATCCTTTGTCAAACACATGCCGTTGACTAACGCCTGCAGCCGTGCGGCGGCTGCGGCGGTTACTTTTTCTGCGGCACCCGCAATTATGAACAGAGTTTCCGGGAGCCTCGAAGAATTCTTTGGGGAATTTTTTGCGGCAGCCTTCGCGGAAGTCTTTTTGAACCAGTCAAACTTGTAAGACACCTCGGCAAGGTGAATGGCAATCTGCGTCCGCAGTGTTTCCGGACTCCAATTTTCCACTTGCAGATCTTCCGCCAACACATTCAAATTCTTATCGCCGCCCAACGCCAACTGGCTTCTGAGCCTTGCCATCATTCGCTCAAAGCGAACAGTCGTCAATGGATTTGCCGGCAGAACATAAATGTGCAGTCTTCTGCCGTTATCATAAATCTGGCGATAGTCTCCGGTTTCTGCGTCCGGTGCTTTCACGGAAATGGCCGAACGCAGGGCGGTATGTGCCTGCGGGTCCAAGGTGTCGGCCGCGGACGGCATTTTGCCGCGAACAAATATCAATGCCGAAGAATCCGCTTTTGCCTTGTGTTGTATTTTGATTTTCATATTTTTATTTTTCAGTCCGTTTTTCTTTAATATTTAAACAATAAAAATACCGCGAATCCGGGTTCTTGCAATTTACGAGAAGCACAAAAAGGAGCCGGCGGTATCACAAAATTCATTATACGCAACGGGCTATTTAAACTTAAAATAAAAAAAGATTGCTTATTTATTCCTTATTTATTTCCTACTAATGACGAACATACAATACACCGCTGTCATCACCGCCTGCCGCCGCGAAAATCTGTTGCGGCGCGCGTTGCTTTCTGTCGTTTCACAAACATTACCGGCAAGTCAAATTCTGATCACAGACGACGGGGGAAGTGCAAAACGAATAGGCGCCCTGACAGAACGCTTTTGGAAAGAGAACCATCAACAAACCGCCCGACTCCCCGCCCCTGTTGTTCTTGCAAACGATGGTCACGGCATCAGCGCGGCACGCAACACCGCCATTCGGCTGGCGGATTTTGAATGGATTGCATTTCTTGACGACGATGACGAATGGCTGCCGGACAAGAACTTTTCCCAAGCGCGCGCTTTGACAATGCCGACAGAACACGGTGCCATCAAAAGCATCAAAAACATCAAAAACGACACCGGGCAATCTACGGGGAAGCACACATACAGGCTATGCCATACAAACGAAGCCTGGCTGCGGAACGGTTCCCCGCTGAACCAACTCGCCAAACATCGCAAGAGCGGCGGGCAGATCTACGAGCGATGCTTGTCAATGTGTCGGGTGTCCCCTTCGTCTGTCTTCTTGCATCGGACGCTTTTTAAGGATTACGGTCTGTTTGACGAAAAACTGCCGGTATGCGAAGACTACGATATGTGGTTGCGAATATGTGCTTACGAAGAAGTTCTGTATCTTCCCGCACCTTTGGTGATCAAGCACGGTGGCCATGCCAATCAACTGTCCCGCAAATATTGGGGAATAGACCGTTTCCGCATGCGCGCCCTCGCCAAGATGATGCAAGACCGCCGTCTGCCCGCGGACAAACGCAACGCCACCCGGCAGATGTTAATTGAGAAGATTGGCATCCTGGCAAACGGAGCACAAAAAAGAGGAAAGTTGCGGGCATACAAGTTCTACAAAAACCGCCTAGAGTATTGGCGGGACACGACTCACCGGGCTGTCTATTGATCCGTCAGTCTGCCCGGTATCCGTTATGCCCTGTTCGGACTAACTCAATAGTGCACCTTCATAAAAACTGAGTGCATATTTTTTGGTCGGCATGCCCCGTTAAAAAGACAGCCCGGATTTGGGTATCCCAACCCGTTTAGGGATTCAAAGGCGAGCCGAAACGGCAGTCAGAGTCGGGGTCGGGGCCAATAGAAGCATAGTCCGGCGGGCAGGACGGCAAACCGATTAGGGTCGGCAAGGTCCTATTGTCACCAAACTCCCAGATGTTCGTATCCCAGCCGGCATAGGTGGTGTTGGCAGTGGTGTCGGTGCCGGTCAGATTCCCGCCCATGCCGTCACAGTTTGCGTTCGGGCCGGTCGGACAGTGAAGTTGCTCCGAAGTACGATGCCTTGGGTCGTCCGTATCTGTGCGAGCATTGAAATAAGAATTGTGAACCGAAGAACTGCCGGGTAAAATACTCAAGGTTAAGTTTATCGCCGGCGTCGCAACGGGTAAGCTGCCTGCAAAAAATGCATAGGAGTTTTCCACACGCACATTATCTGTCCCAAAGCCGTTTATAGTGGCGGTTAGGTTTTGGTCAGTCGTTGTAGTCGCCGTAATTGCCGGGTCACCCCGGTAAATGACATAAGAGTTACTAAGCGATGATGTCCCCCGCATGCCGCCTTCTCCGTTGTCACCAAACATACCCCCTATGGTTAACCGCGTCCCCGGTTCCGTTAAATTCTTTTGAACAGAAATATTGTTTGGGAGGACGACATAAAATCTTTCCACTGTGGTGTTGTCAGCCAAGCCGCTCAAGCCGCCAAAAAAGGTACCGGGCTGCTCATCTTCAATAGAAAGAACATCGGAAAAAATGATATAAGAATTTACAATTTCAGTGTTGTTGATACTGCCACTCAGGCCGCCAAAATAAGTTCCCCCGGGTGTTTCTTCCGCGGATAATTCTTCCATCACCATACCAAGGTTTTTGATACTTGCCTCCATAACTCGGGCGAAAAACCCGATATAAGTGCGATTCCCCAAAACATTTTGTTCATTTGTTATGGCCACATCAGAGAGCACATTCCCGTTACCGTCAAAGTCCGCCGTGAATGGATCATCATCGCCCCCGATCGGCAGCCAGTCGTCCCCCGCCAGCGAGATATTCTCAGTGAGTTCGTAGCCGTTGCAGCCCGAACCCGCCGGACAACCTGCGGAATTCGCCGCGGCGCCGGCTGCCTGCATATAGCCCGTGCCTGCCAAGTTATAGCGTATGTTGTTCAGTTCTTCCGTGGTGCGGATCTCTATCAAGCCGTCGTTATCGTCATCCACATCACAGGCATCGCCGCCGTCACTCGCATTGTCCGTGTTGGTTTGATCCGCATTGGCAACCAGCCGGCAATTGTCCGCGTCATCCTCCACGCCGTCATTGTCATCGTCCTTATCAAAAAAATCGATTTCGCTATCATTGTCACTATTAATGCCGGTTGCGGCCAGAATCTCTGTAGACTGCGCCGTGCTACCGTCGGCATACATAACAAGAACCCCCAGATTATATCTTGTATTGGTGTCCAACCCGCCAATTAAAAAACTCGTTGTTGCTTCGCGGGCGAAATTGACATTCATCGGCTCGGCGCGCGTGACCAAGAAAAATCTTTGAGTTGTCGGGTTTTGTATTTCTTGCCGGCTAATATTAAAAGCGTTGATGTTATCCCGGTCCGGATTAGTCCAACCAAGACGAATGCCGGTTTCGCTCGGGATAGCCGTCAGGTTTGTCACGGCTAAAGCGGAAGCGGGAGCGGGATTACCCTTATTGCCGTCGTCTTCTTCTAACCCGTCGCCAATAGCGGCGAGAATAAGTACCGCGAAAACAGAAGAAATGATGAAGCCTCCGCCCCCGCAAGCAGTGAGAGAAAGGCATATTGGAACACAAATTAATTTCCACAAACTGCGGAAACAGAAAGTTGAACTGCCACAGGACAAGAAGTTTATTTTCATTATTGCTTAATTGTATTGTTAAGTTTGATATGACCTTAAAAACCGGTGTATCACCCCGCCCGGTTTTGGACTCTGCCTATTTCCGTAAGAATGTGAATATAAAACGACTTGCATATCTTCATTAAAGAAGCACCCCCGCCATTCATGAAATGTCGGGGGGCGATGCCTCTCACTATCAAACGGACACATATAAACATGTCTGTCGGGTCAAAGCTAGTAACAAAGTTAATTATAGGACTGTTTGAACGGAAATATTGCCTTTTACCAAAAAAAATTAATACTGCCGAATGCTTGTTGCAATGATGATACTCGGTGCGAATATAAAACAACTTTAATGCATGCCCCCCTTAAAAAGACACCCCCGACATTCATGAAATGTCGGGGGTTGGGCTTTTCGCTACAGACAAGCACCTGTCTGTTAGATTCAAAGCTGGTAACAAGGTTAATTATAGGACTGTTTGAACGGAAATATTGCCTTTTACCAAAAAAATTAATACTGCCGAATGCTTGTTGCAATGATGATACTCGGTGCGAATATAAAACAACTTTCATGCATGCCCCCCTTAAAAAGACACCCCCGACATTCATGAAATGTCGGGGGCTGGGCTTTTCACTACAGACAAGCACCTGTCTGTTAGATTCAAAGCTGGTAACAAGGTTAATTATAGGACTGTTTGAACGGAAATATTGCCTTTTACCAAAAAAATTAATACTGCCGAATGCTTATTGCAATGATGATACTCGGTGCGAATATAAAACAACTTTCATGCATGCCCCCGTTAAAAAGCCCCCCCTTGGAAAAACAGCCAGTATAACAATAGGATGCCGCCGAGAAACAGGCGATAAGCGACAAAGGGCATCATGCCGACGCGGTCAAGCAGCCGGAAAAAGAATTCCATCGTCAGATAGGCAAAAACAAACGCAACCAATGCGCCGAACAAAGCGTGACGCCATGCATCCGATGCATCCGCCGAAGAGACGAGCGATGAATCACCGGTGAACAATTGCCAAAAACTGTAAGCGGATGCGGCAAAAATGACCGGAACGGCAAGAAGAAAAGAAAACCGGGCAGCCTCTCGTTGTGACATGCCAAGCCAAAGTCCGACCGTGATGGTGATGCCGGAACGCGAAACACCCGGCACCAAAGCGAGAACTTGTCCCACTCCTATACAAAGTGCAAGATCCCAAGTGATCTTTTCGCATGAGATCTCGGCGACCGAACCTTTGCTTTTTGCCCGCTTCTGTGACACCCGCACCGCATGCCAAAGAAACAAACCAAAGACGAAGGTCGTGCCGGCAATAACGGGAAGGCGATGCAGCAAAGAAACAACATCCGCCAAGAGGTATCCCGCCGCCAGCACCGGCAGGGCCGCAAGCGCGAGCATTGCCACAAAGTATCTGTCTTCCCGGGCCGCGGCTACCGCGACATTTGTACCGCCGCGTGTTTGCCAAAAACAAGATACAAATAATCGCACCAGATCCGACCGAAAAAATACGAGTGCCGCCGCCAGTGTTCCGCCGTGCAAGGCGGCGTCAAATAACAGACTGCGTTGGATAATCGCCGGCGAGAGTATGGCGGGCAGTGCCAAATGTGCCGAACTGGAAACCGGCAGAAACTCGGTCACCCCCTGGACGAAGGCGAGCAGAGTTGTTTGAATCCAATCTGTCATTAATATACTAATAATACAAAGAATACAACCGAACCCGAACAGATAACACGGTCATTCGTTCGCCAACAACGGGGGGCTTGCCGGATAGCGCATTAAGCATTAAGAAACCGAAGGAGGGGAAGGAATATCAGCTGCAAGGTGACGCCAAGCGGGGCTCCATGCTGCGTCAACATAAGCACAAGCAATGAACGGCGGATTTTCAAAACCTGCCGGCGGGCTGTAAACCAGAGGCTTCAAATCGGGACCCAACACCGCCCCGCCGGCTTCTTCCACAAGACACTGACCGGGCGCGGTATCCCAAAGAGAAGTGGGGCCGAAGCGCGGATAAATGTCGGCACTGCCTTCGGCAATCAAGCCAAACTTGATTGCACTGCCCAGTTTCCTGTGAGCCGCCAAATGCAATCCGGCAACAAACTGCTCCGTTTTACCGCCCTGATTAAAGTAGCCGCTGACAAAACGATGCCCCGTATTCCCCGGCGGACGCACTTGCAATTGCCGAACCGAATGCGGCGAGAAAAACGAAAATGCCCCCAGGCCGCGCGCCGCGTAGTAAGTTTGATTTCGGGTCGGGGAATGCAAAATACCGAACACAGGTTCATTCTTATCAATGAGCGCGATATTAATTGTGAAGTCCGCGCTGCCGCGGATAAATTCTTTGGTGCCGTCCAACGGGTCTATTAACCAAAACCTGTCCCAATCCGTGCTTTCGGTGGCGGGCGGAATTTCCTCTTCGGACAAAATGGGCAGGTCGGCAATCTTCGGCAATCCCGCCTTAAGCAACAGATGGGACGCTATGTCCGCGGCAGTTACCGGGCTTGCATCCGATTTTTGACGAATTGAAAGATCTTTCGTCCGATAATATTTCATAATGGCAAAACCGGCCGCCCGCACCAAAGACAACAGACTGTCGGCATCTTCGGAGCATACCTGATCCGTCAGATACCGCAAAAGAACGGATAACTCTTTTTTTTCGTCCGGGGCGCGAGGTTCGGCTTTTTTCAACTGACTCTGACTTTGACTTTGACTCCGACTTGCCCGAAGAAATCTTTTTCCCCGCCCGCAGGCTCGGGCTCGAATAGGAATTCCGCCATACCCGGTATATTGGTAAAGTGAATTGACAAAAAGGTCGACTGCAACTCTTAATATCGCCTGAGATGTCCGCTATCCTCAAGATAACCGAGCAGTGTGGCAAGAGATTGCTTCTCGTTTTCTTCGGCTGTCATCAGTGTCAGTTCCGGATTTTGCGGCGGCTCATAGGCGGAAGTCACACCCGTGAAACGAGGGACCCCGCCCGCCTTCTCCTTGGCATAAAGACCTTTGGGGTCGCGTGCCCGGCACACCGCAAAGGGCGCATTGACATAGACTTCAACGAAAGCGGTCGGCGGCAGCAAGGATCTTGCAAACTGTCTGTCGCTGACAAACGGAGAAATACTGGCGACAAAAACAATCAGCCCCGCATCCGCAAACAATCGCGCCACTTCGGCAAGCCGACGGATATTCTCGTGCCGGTCCGCATCCGAGAAACCAAGATCCTTGTTAAGGTCGCCGCGGATATTGTCACCGTCCAACACATATATATGATATCCCCGTTCGGTAAGAGCCTCATCCGCCGCAAACGCCGGTGTAGACTTTCCCGAAGCGCTTAGACCGGTGAACCACACAACCGAGGCGCGCTGTTTTTTTTGACGAGCACGGCGCGCGCCGTCAATTCTCGCAGCCGACGGAAACAGATTCTTCATGCCGGCACATTCGGCAGCAGAGCCGATAAAACAAAAAAGCATGTAAACATCTTTTCATTATGTCATATCTGTTCCTTGTTACCGTCTATCGCATAGTTTTTGACCGGGGGCACGTCGACATGTCGGATTCAACCCGGCAGAAACAGAGGCATTGTCGCAACAAGGCGCTCAATTCGGGGACAAAAGAAATTGGATGAATTTGTGTGTAAACCTATAAATGATGCTATAATAATATTAAGGTTCAAGACAATTTAGGAGATCTCATATGCTTGGAAATGTGTTCAGCTACAAGAAAAAATCGCTATATTTTTCGTTCAAGAATTACGGAAGGGAAGTTTCGTAAATTAGTGCGCTTATTTGCGATGGATCTAGAAGCCACCAAGATTGCCGAATTGAGCGGTCTAAGTCGTCAATCGGTGAATAAATACTTATTGGCATTGCGTATCCGGATTGCGAAAGCATCTTTTGACGAAGAACATATGCATAGCGAAACAAAAACCAAGAAGAGCTATCTTGAACTACAGTCTATTTTCAATGAACCGGAACGCGGTGCCGGTAAGAATACAATTGTCGTCGGTATTCGCAAACACAATAATCGGGTGTACGCCGAAATTGTACCAAATTCATCCAAAAAGCAGCTATTGCGGGTGATTCGCGGACATGAGGATGAAGCCAACATCATTCATTCCGACAGTTGTCCCGGCTATACGGGGTTGATTGATATGAAACACAAGAAGTACTATCGCGTGCGGCACGCATCGGGTGAGGTTGCCGTTGGGGCACGCCACATTAATAGCATGGAGAGTTTCTGGGGATATACCAAAATGCGACTGGCGCGCATGCACGGCGTGCATACAAAGCATTTTATGCTGCATCTGAAAGAATGTGAGTTTCGTTTCAATCACAGAAAAGAAAACTTGTATCAAATAATGTTAAAGTTATTGAGAAAAGAACCCCTTAAGTTGTCTTGACCCAACATTATTTTGGTTTGTTAATTTGTAATTAATTTATGATCAAAGGCGCTAACACATGAGATTTGCCGGTCCAGTTTTTGGCAATTATGAAGCATCGTTATTGCGGTTTGTATCGATCATCGGGCTATTGTTTGTTCCGCTCACAGCCTGTGAATTCACCACCAATAAACGCACTATTTCTGTCGGCGATATGCCGCGCGACAGCGTTTCCAATCTCGCCGCCTTTCCGGGCGACTCTGTGATTAATGTCAGCTGGACCAACCCCGAACATAACAATATCAATCAATTCAATATCACCTGGACCGATACAACCTCAACCCGTAACATGACCATAAAACTTACCTCATCGGAAACGAATGTATCCGCTCTGGCAAGGGTCAACTATCCCATTGAAAATCTGATAAATGGTCATAATCATACTTTGCAAGTAACCGTCATTTATGAAACCGGACGGACGGTTCCTTCGGCAATCCTGCGTCGCACGCCGGGGATGAATACGGACGGCGATGAGTATCCGGACAGCACGGATGAAGATGATGACAATGACGGCATCAATGATTTTGAAACGGACGGGGCGACACCGCGGGATAACTGTCGGACAACAGTCAATCCAAGGCAAGTGAGTTCGGACGGAGACGATATCGGCGATGCCTGTGATCCGGACGATGATAATGACGGCATCCCGGATTTTGAACCCGACGGGATCACTCCTTTGGATCTCTGTCCCACCGGGGAAATCGGTTGGACTTCCAGCCAAACCACGGACTACGACGGCGACGGCTGCCGCGACAGCAACGAAGATCCGGACGATGATAATGACGGCATCCCGGATTTTGAACCCGACGGGATCACTCCTTTGGATCTCTGTCCCACCGGGGAAATCGGTTGGACTTCCAGTCAAACCACGGACTACGACGGCGACGGCTGCCGCGACAGCGACGAAGACCCGGACGATGACAATGACGGCGTCAATGACCTGAATCCCGACGGGACCCCGTTGGACGCTTGCGCGCGCAACGCAACCGACTGGACCTCCAATCAAACCACGGACCACGACGGCGACGGCTGCCGCGACAGCGACGAAGACCCGGACGATGACAATGACGGCATCCCGGATTTTGAACCCGACGGGACGACACCTTCGGACAACTGTCGGACAACCGTCAACCCCAAACAGACAAACTTCGACGGTGATGCCTTGGGCGATGCTTGCGATCCGGACGATGACAATGACGGTTATGCAGATGATGCGGATGCGGATGACAATAACAACAGTTTGATAGATATCCGGACGCTGGATGAGTTGGCGCGGATGCGCGATGATCTCAACGGCGATGGCAGGGACGATGGCAATATTGCTGCAATTGATGCAATTGGCGATGCGGGTTGCCCCGTTGCCGGTTGTATCGGCTATGAATTGTTGCGTTCTTTAAATTTTAGCGATGCCAATTCCTATGCGCCGGGCAGTCGCAATATGGCCCTTTGGACAAACGGCAGCGGATGGACCCCCATCGGTTCTTGCGTGGGCGGAGGCATGTGCCCTGCGCGACGCTATATGGGTATCTTTGACGGCAACCATCATAACCTCTCCAATCTGTTCATCGCGGCAGCCGGCAATATCCAGGGCATTGGTTTATTTAGCGCAACAAACGGCACACTACGCAACCTGCGCCTGTTGGCCGCGAACATCAGCGGCGGCAATACTTATGTGGGAACCTTGGCGGGTTATGGCGGGCGCAATACGCGTCTTGAAAACATTTTGGTATCCGGCACCGCGCTAAAATCGGATGCAACCGATGTGGGCGGTCTTGCCGGGTACCTTGAAGAAAGTGAGGCGATCAATACGGCGGTCATCCATAGCAATATCACCGGGAGTGCCAATGTGGGCGGGCTGGTCGGACAATTTCAAGGTCGCTTTACTATTCCCGCCGGGAGCCCGGCGGGTCGCCGCCCTTGGCTGAACACCTCTTATGCTCTCAATAATGATGTATCCGGCGAAATCAATATAGGCGGCCTGGTCGGCTTGAGTGGAAACTTGGACATTGACAACTCTTATGCGGCCGGTGGTCGGGTATCCGGCACCGGCGGCGGTATATCCACCGTAGGCGGATTAATCGGACACGGCCAATATGGCACCGGCGAATTCGTATGGGTTGAAAACTCTTATGCGGCCCTTGATAGCATTGTTTCTCCAACTTTATCGCGGGCCGGATTCGTATTTCCGAACCAGCAAGCACTGCCATTTTTCAATATCAACAATTCCTACTGGAATAACGATACTATGGACATACCCGCAAACACCCGTTTGCCGGAGCAAATGTGGCAAAGAACCACCGACCAACTGCAAACCCCGACCAGATTCACTGACAGCATCTATACCGCTTGGGCAAACTTCTGGTGCAAACCCGGCACAAGTGAGGTGAGAGAAAGCGGGACGCAGCCGGCGGAAGGATTCGTCCGCGTCTGGGATCTCGGGAATGCTACCCAATATCCGGCCATCCGTTGCACCCCCGGCGGGGTCGCCATTCAGCGTCCTTAGAAAAAACCTCCGAAACTGCCCGGCGAAAGTCGTTAAACAAAAAAATCCGAAAATAAGCAAATTCGGGCAATATTTGTTAGGATTTTACTTGCTTTCTTATAATAATATTTCAGTCAGCATACAAGCAAGTGAGTCAAGTGAGTAATAAAAAACGAATGGCAGAATCTAAAAACCGGGGGGGCGAGGAAGAGCGAGTCCTGGTAACGGCGGTGTCCGCGCAAAATGGCATTAAAAGCGGCATCAGAGACATCGTTTATGTGATGCCGGAGTCCTGTGCGGATTGCTCGGTTTGTGCCGCCGGACGGGGTTGTCAACAAAATAACCTCTTTCGTCTGTTTGCCGGTAAAAAAAGAATCTTCCCCTTGGAAATACACGGAACACATCAATACAAAAAAGGCGACATCTTGATTTTGTCCTTTTCGCCGCATGCCCTGCCGTTGGCCGCCTGTTGTCTTTATCTGCTGCCTCTGCTCAGTTTGCTTTTGTTTGCTCTGGGAGGAGAATGGTTGCACCTTCGCGCCGAACTCATTCCCGTCCTTGCTTTCGGCGGTATGGCTCTCGCCTATTACGGCATTCGCCGATTCAACGGCGGCGCCTTTTGGAAAAGTGTGATGCGTCCGTCCGTTCGCCGCGCATCAAAAAAATCCGTAAAATGAGTTGAATTAATAGAACAATTACCCTATTCTTTGTATATGAGTAAATCTTTGGTTATCGTGGAATCGCCGGCAAAGGCAAAAACCATCAATCAGTACCTCGGCGACAACTATGAAGTGCATTCTTGCATCGGGCATGTGCGCGATCTCCCCACCTCCGGCAGCGGCGGACGAGCACGCAAGAAAGACGAAGGCATGCCGGAAGTGCCGCCGGAAGGAGAAAAATACGCAAAAATTATTCGCTCCATGGGCGTAAACCCCTATAAAAAATGGCTGGCGGACTACCGGGTTCTGCCGAACAAAACGGAAGTGATCGCCAAACTCAAGAAATTGGCAAGCAAGGCTCCCGCTATCTATCTGGCAACGGACCAAGATCGCGAAGGCGAAGCGATTGCCTGGCATCTCAGCAAGCTACTGGGAGAAAAACGACAATACAAACGAGTCACCTTCTCCGAAATAACCAAAGATGCCATTGAAAAATCCTTCTCCCGGCCGGAAGAAATTGACCAAAACAAAGTATCGGCACAGCAGGCGCGCCGTTTTCTGGACCGGGTTGTCGGTTATATGCTCTCTCCCCTTCTCTGGAAAAAAATCGCGCGCGGCCTTTCCGCCGGGCGTGTGCAGTCTGTGGCGGTTCGCCTGATTGTGGAGCGCGAAAAAGAAATTCGCCGGTTTGTTCCGGAAGAATTTTGGGAATTAAATGCCCGGGTGGAAGCCAACAAAAACGAATCGTTTCTAATGGAAGTCTTCAAAAAAGACGGGAAATCTTTTAAGCCAAAGACCAAGGAAGAAACGGATGCCGCCGTGGATGCCCTAAAAGATACTTCGCCGCGAATCATCGAAGTCATGCGCAAAAAACAAGCCCAACGCCCGCTGCCTCCCTTCATTACATCCACCTTGCAGCAAAGCGCTTCTTCTGTGCTCGGCTTCACCGTCAAGCGCACTATGATCGCGGCCCAAAAACTGTACGAAGCCGGTCATATCACCTATATGCGTACCGATTCATTTAACATGAGCGCGGGTTCACTCAAAGCATGTCGGGCATACATCAAAAAGGCATTCGGCGACAAGTATCTGCCCGAAACAACACGCTACTACAAAAGAGGAAAACAAACGGCACAGCAGGCACACGAAGCGATTCGTCCCACTCGTCCGAACCTGGCGGGGGAAAAATTATCGGGCAAGTTTGGCGAAACCGAGAGGAAGTTGTATGATTTAATCCGCAGGCGCTTTGTCGCTTGCCAGATGAGCGATGCCCAATTTCTGACGATGCGGGTTATCGCCGAAGCAAACAACTATCAATTAAAAGCAAACGGGCGCAAACAAGAATTTGACGGTTTCTTAAAAGTTTGGCAGACAACCAAAGAGACCGACAACATTCTGCCGGATTTACGGGAGGGTCAGGAAATCAGCATCCTGGAGTTGTTGCCACAACAACATTGGACCAAACCGCCGCCGCGCTATGGCGAAGCGTCTCTGGTGCGCGAACTGGAAAAACGCTCCATTGGTCGTCCTTCAACCTACGCGCCCATCATCTCGACGATTCAGGAGCGCGGCTATGTTTACCTGCATCAAAAAAGGTTTTATGCCGAAAAGATTGCCGAGATCGTCACAGACCGACTGAAACACAATTTTGAGAACATCCTGGATTACGACTTCACCGCCAAGATGGAAGAGCAGTTGGATGACGTCGCGGAAGGCGAACAAAATTGGCACAAACTGCTCGACAATTTTTATGCGGAGTTTATAGACCTGCTGGAGAAGGCCGACACGGAGGATGCCCCGGGAATGAAAAGAAACCGCCCCATCCCGACCGGTTTGCCCTGTCCCAAGTGCGGCCGCGACACGGTGATCCGCAACAGCAGTCAGGGAATATTCGTTGCCTGCACCGGTTACGAGGACAAGGAAAATCAATGCCGACATACGATTAACTTGCAATCCGCAGGCGGGCCGGAACGGGTGCCGGCCGGACCGAGCGAAACAGAAACCGAGTTACCGGAACAACCGCCCGAAGAACATCGCCAATGCGAAAAATGCGGCGCACCCATGCTGGGTTATGTGGTGGATGCCAAAAATAAACTGTTCATTTGTGAAAACAACCCGGATTGCGACAACATAGAAACAGAGCAAGGAGATTTCTCGGCACTGATGCCGAAGACAGAAACCTTGGAGTGCGAACGCTGCGGCGGAGAAATGAAACTGCTCAGCGGCAGGTTCGGCAAATACTATGCCTGCGACAAATGCGACAATAAGCGCAAACTTCTAAAAAACGGCATGCCCGCGCCGCCGGTCATGCGGCCTGTGCAGACGGAGATCCCGTGCGTCAAGTACCCGGATGCAAATTACATTCTGCGCGAAGGGCAGTTGGGACTGTTTTTGGCGGCACCCGGTTTCCCGAAACGCCGCGAGGCGCGCACTCTCTGGATTGGCGAACTGCTGCCCTACAAAGATCAACTGGCGGACAAGTTCCACTACCTGACGGAAGCACCCGTAACCGACGAAGACGGCAACCCGACCCAGATTCGTTACAGTCGCAAAAAACGGCAAACTTATCTTTTATCCGTCAAGGACGACAAAGATACCGGCTGGCGTGCCTATTACCAAAACAACCATTGGAATATCACCAAAGAAAAGCCGCGGCCTATTAAAAGCCGGGTCCAAATGCCGCCGCCGCCAAGCGTATAAAACTATAAAACAACCGCCGGCCATGCCGGCAGCCATATCAGGCCCTATGCCACTGCCGATACTTCGGTTAGCATTTGTTGGAAGTAATTTCTGATCTCGCCTTCGTAAGTATTCGCCGGAATTTTGTCATCTCGCAAAAGATCTTTTTTAATTTTTTGACTCTTGGAAGTGTTGTCCGACTTCAAGAGATTGCGGACTTCCGCTTTTATCCATCTTCGGAAAGAGTCTGTTTGAAATCGTTTAACTTTGGGGTGATTAAGTGCCGTATCCAAAATGCAGCCGGCCTTGAGAAACGAGGAACTTTCCAAGTCGTCCCTTTTCACCAAAGGAGAAAAATTACCGAACAAATAATGACGCGGGAAGTATCGTTTATAACAACTCAGGTAGGCGTACTTATAAAAATCACGCCGGTGGACAGTGATATGCTTTTGAAAGTCCGTTCTTTCCGTCCAGTTGGCGGAAGTGAACAGGGAATTGGCATCGCGGAAATTGTAAAAATATAATCCTATGTCCGAATCGTGTCTGTCCGTTTTACGCGGGGGGTACTTGCGGATATAGCCGTCTATGGTTTCAAGATGCCCGCACACCAATTCCGGCTGCGGCTCACCGCCCAAAACCTTAAACCGAAAATTGCGAACCTGTTCATAATGCATACCCGCATCGCCTTCGGCGACTCTTTGATACAAGGCCGCAAGGATTGGAAAAGCGGTCCCCTGAGTGCCGTTGAACATACGGCTGGAAAAAACAACCCCGTCATGCAGCCGATAATCGCGATAAAAACCGGACAGGGCGGCAAAATTTGTGGGTTTTATCAGGTAGGAAAGCGGATGCAGGACACAAATTGTGGTCGCATGCAGTTTGGCATAACTCAGCAAAAAAGACATCCCCAGATCGCGCTTGCGGATGTCCGCATCCGTCCGAAACGACTGATCCCCCTTCTGCTCTCGTTTATTTTTGGAAGTCCTGTCGTTATACGGAGGATTTCCAATAATGACAAGATGGTCAGCGGCGGAGAGTCCGTACTTTTGCCGGGATACATCGGTAAGAGCATTTTCCCGCAGTATCATACGGCAACCCGCATATTGTTCTTGCAATCTGCTAATGGCTTGCGAATCAATATCCGCAAGGATGCTATGAGACAGCCATTCGTCTCTGACGAAAGAGCCGTGGCCTGCGGAGCTGTCCAGTACAATTGTTCGGGGCGACATATGCGGCAAAAGCAACTCATAGCAAAGATCTGCCAATGGTTGGGGTGTGTAGTAGCGTCCTTGGCGTGTCCTGTCACGCCGGTCGATGGATGTGCCGAAAGTGGGATCTACGGGAAAGCCAATGAGTTCTTCCCGGCTCTGTTTATCGCGCATGTTTTTATTATAAAGTGTGTGTCTCTCTATTCATCCCTGTTGTATAATCCCCCCCCCCGCACCAAACAGGGAGAGCCGGTTCAAAGATTAACCTCTCAATTCGTCGATAGGCAACAGGACTCGTCGCCAACCCTATCTATCTATATATGTATGCATCTATGTATCATACCCATGCCACCGAAACTTCGCGGGATGCTAATTGCTCTTAAGAAACACGGCAAGTTTGGCGAGGGCACGGGCGCGATGACTGAGTTTGTTCTTCGTTTCGGCGGGTAATTCGGCCGCCGTCTTTTCGGGATGTTCATCGGGATGAAAAATCGGATCATAGCCAAAGCCGTTCGCGCCTCTCGGCTCTCGGCCAATTCTGCCGCGCCAGCGCGCGCCGCAAATAACGGGCGCGGGATCCTCCGGGTGACGCAGCAACACGAGAACGCAATAAAAGTATGCCTTGGAAAAATCCGCCTGTTTGGAAGACGACACGGCAATGTTGCTCTCGGCTTTGTGCATTTCTTTTAATAGTTTTTGACAGTTTGCCTTGTCGTCTTTATCTGCGCCCGCATAGCGTGCCGAGTGCACCCCCGGCGCACCCCCGAGTGCCGGCACAATCAAACCGGAATCGTCCGCCAGCGACGGCATGGAAGACAGACGCGTACCCCAACGCGCTTTGATGAGCGCGTTCTCGGCGAAGGTGGACGCTGTTTCGGCCGGCTCCTTCAAAACGGTTGCCGGCGGCAGCTCCCGAACAGACAGCACCGTAACATCCGGGATGATCTCTCTGATCTCGCGTAACTTGTTCGGATTGCCGGATGCCAAAAAGACACGCTTCATTTTTTTTGCCCTGTTATTGCCATGTTATTTCTTCATCCGGTCCGTAAACAATCCCGCGCGCATCCAAAGGCTTTCCGTTCAATTTAATCCGTCCTTCCCCCGGAAAATATTGAACTTGATCTTCACAGATCAAACGAACGGCAAGCACCAAACAACGATGCTCAAACGGCAACAATCGTGCAGCCAAAGATTCGGCATCGTCGTCTTCCGGCACCCGAATTCGTTTTTGCAGCAGGATGGGGCCCGCATCCAATTCCGGGATCACATAATGCACGGTCGCCCCGTGCACTCTGTCGCCACTTTCAAGAACACGGGCATGCGTATTTAGCCCGCGATACTTTGGAAGCAATGCGGGATGGATGTTGATCATATTCGGGTGAGACTCCGCAAATTCGCGCGAAAGAAGCCGCATAAAACCCGCCAAGACGATCAAATCGGGTTGTGCCTCCGCCAAGGTTTGTGTCAGTGCTTCTTCAAACTCGTCCCGGGACGCAAACGCCTTTCTTGCAACAACCGAGCAAGGCAGCCCCTCTTTTTGTGCCAAGGCAATACCGGGAGTATTTTCCCTATCGGCGATGACACGGGAAATTTTGGCGGGAATTTCTTTTTGGCAAATGGCATCATGCAATGCCAACATATTAGAACCGCGCCCGGAAATCAAAACGGATATTTTCTTCATTAGTTTTTCATTAGTTTTTTTATTGCTCTTTCACTGGTTCTTTATTGGTTAAAGTTTCGATCGTCTCCGACTGGTCACATATGGGTATATTCTACTTCCGAAACCCGCGCTTGTTCGAGACCGATAAGTATCCCGCCAAAAGTCCGCAGGTGCCTCCGGCTATCAACTCTTATCTTTTATCTTTCTTAATGCCTCTTTTCTCTTTTTTTAATGCCTCTTAAAAGATCTCTTAAGACCTCTTAAACTTGACGGATTCTTCCTCCCGAAGAGAGGGTCCCAATGGAAAGAGACATCTCACCCAAATCCGTAAGAGCTTGCAAAACAGATTTTTCCTTAGTGGCGGGTACTACCAAGATCATCCCGACACCGCAGTTGAATGTTTTCAGCATCTCCGCATCCGACTGACCGGATGCCCCTTGCAGCATCTCAAAAAGAGGCGCGGCCGGTAACTTCTTCAGTACATCTCTTTTAATATCCGCGCCGATACCCTTCGGCAGGATACGCGCAAGGTTTCCGGTAATCCCGCCGCCCGTGATGTGTGCAATTCCCAACAAGTTAAATTGATCGGCGACCTTTTTTACGGCGGACACATAAATGCGTGTCGGCTCCATCAATGCCTTGTTGACAGTTGTCAGGTTGCCGTTATTCCCCTTAACCCGGGCGGACAAGGCCAGACGCTTTTCTTGGATTAATCGGCGCACCAACGAAAACCCGTTCGCATGCACTCCCGAGGATGGAAGCCCTATCAAGACATCGCCCGCCTTGCCGCTCGGGCGGATCAACTTGTCGCCATCCGCAATCCCCACACAAAACCCCGCCACATCATACTTGTTATCCGGATAAAAGCCGGGCATTTCGGCTGTCTCCCCGCCGACCAGGCTACACCCCGACTGTTCGCATCCTCGCAACAATCCTTCCGCAAATGCCTTGGCGCGCGTCAGATTTAATTTGCCCGTTGCATAGTAATCCAAAAAGAACAAAGGCGTCGCCCCGCTACAAATTAAATCATTGACACACATCGCAACCAGGTCCGTTCCGATAGCCTTGTGATGCTCGGTCGTTTTTGCAAGTTCCAGTTTGGTGCCGACCCCGTCGGTTGCCATCACGAGAACCTGTTTTTTAATGCCTTTTAGTTTGTCGGAGATATCTCTTAAGGCGGCGAATCCTCCAATGCCGCCAATCACCCCTCTTTCTTCTTGATCCCAAGCGCTTGTTCTGTCCGTCAAAAAACGGACAAAGTGATTCGCCCTGCCGATATGCACTCCCGCATCCGCATAGCGAATCGATTTTTTGGCGCGTCCCTCTTTTTGCCCTTCCTGCCCTTTTTGCCTTTCTTGTCCTTTCTGCCTTTTCTGCCCTTCCTGCCCTTCCTGCCCGGCTGTCATCGATGTCTTCGATATCTTCGATGTCTTCGGCTTTCTTTTGGAATCTTGTGGTTTATTTTGTTGATTCATATCACGCTCAACTGTCTCTCTTTCCAAACAACACGATCACCAGTTCGCGCGGACCGTGTGCGCCGATTTCGGTCGTCTGTTCTATGTCGGCGGTGCGCGAGGGACCGGTGATTAAATGTATCACAGACGACCGCGGCAAGCCCGTCCGGATCAAGTCCTCCGCCATCGGGAAAATACTCCCGCGCCGCAACAAAACACACAGGCTGTCCGCCAAAAAATACAGACCGGCCGGCGAAACGGGAGAAGACCCAACCGCCAGACTGCCAGTCTCCGCCAAACCGGCAAAGGCAAAGCCGACCGCACGCGGAATATTACCTGTTCGTTCATAGGGAGACAGGGCGTATCCGGCATCCTTCCAGGGCAAGGTGACAATACCGGATGCATCCGTTATGTCTTCCCTGCCTTTCATGTCTTTCATCCGCTCCCGGTTTGTCGCGCCGTTTTCTTCGTTCACAGAGTGCTTTGCTTCTGTTGTTCCTGTTGCCTCTGTTGTCCCTGTTGTTCCTGTTATCCCCGTTTTCCTCGTTGTTTCTGCCGATTGCACAGCCGGGGGACATACCGCACTCACCGGGAGCATTTCGCCGCCGGGAGACCGGGAAGACTGCCTCGCACGGTGATTGCCCGCCTTCCGAGTGGGCTGCCAAACAGCATTCAACACCATCGGAATTTCATGCATATGCTCGGCATACAAAACCCGCGCCCCCGCCTTTTCCGCGCGAGACACAAAAAGTCGCACCAACTCCTCGCCGGCGGGCAGACCGCGCATAAATGCATAAGAAGGTCGTAACTCCGGCAGCGGTAAATTCTCCGCCGAATTGGCTGACCGCAACTTTCCAAGAATTTCCGCGCGCGCTTCTTTCATTTGCTTAAAATTATTTTCCGCCGTCCCCGGTCATATCGGCAACTTCGGCACGCAACTCGGCAAGTTCGCGTTCGGATTGAGGTGCGGGAAGATCGCGCACCGACAACCAGCCGGCCGCCGCTCCAAACGGAAGTTGTTGTTTGTGCTTGCCGGCAACCATCCGCAACACCGCCGCCAACCCGCGGGAAAGAAAACGAAACAGCCGGGGATGCAAGGCGGCCCGCATATACAATCGCATTCCCATCCGCCGGAGCCAGCCGCCCTTGTCGGTATCCGAGTCGCGCAGTTGCCGCATCAGATCCGGCAGCGGAATTTTTACCGGGCAGACCTCCGCGCATCTTCCGCAAAAACTGGAGACGTTTGGCAGATGACGCGCCGCATGTGTGTCCGTCAGCAAGGGTGTCAGAACCGCACCCAAAGGACCCGGATACACCCAACCGTATGCGTGCCCGCCGACGGAAGTATACACCGGACAATGATTCATACAAGCACCGCAACGAATACAACGCAACACGGATCGCATGGGGCCTGCGGCAATCTCGCTGCGGCCGCCGTCCAGCAACACATAGTGCAGTTCGCTCGGGCCGTCCGCATCTTCGGCCGCGGCCGGCCCGCGCAGGATACTGACATAGGAAGTGATCGGCTGGCCTGTCGCACTGCGGGTCAATAACCGCAGCAGACAAAAAGCGTCCTCCAAGTTCGGGGCTAATTTTTCTATGCCGGCAATCGCGATATGAACTCGCGGCAGCCGCGCACAAAGGTCGCCGTTGCCCTCGTTCGTCACCAACATCATGCCGCCGATATCGGCTATCAAAAAATTGGCACCCGTAATGCCGACATCCGCCTCAAGATAAGAATCGCGCAGGACCCGGCGCGCCTCGTTCACCATTTCCGGACGCGTTTTCAAAGAACGCTCGCCGAGATCATGGTGGCGCAGAAACAAATCGGAAACCTCCTCTTTGGTCTTATGCACCGCCGGAGCAACAATATGGCTGGGAGTCTCACCCGCCAGTTGAATGATGTACTCGCCCAGGTCGGTCTCCGTGACCCAGTAACCGTCGCGAATTAACGCTTCGTTAAGCCCGCACTCCTCGGCGACCATACTCTTGCCTTTAATAATACGCTTCGCCGCATGTCTCTTGCAAATGCCCGAAACAATCCGGTTAAGTTCCGAGCCGTCTCTCGCCCAATGCACCTTGGCTCCGCCGGCAATTGCGCGTTCTTCGAAACGCGACAAATAATGCGCATGGCGATCCAACACCTTGTCTTTAATCGCCGCACCTCGGGCGCGCAACTCCTCAAAATTTTCTATTTCGGCAAGGGCGTGACTGCGTTTGTCAATAAACCCGCTGCCGCTGCGCGCCAGGGCCTCGGCAAGATTCCGGTTCTTCAACGCCGCTTCCGCGGATTGCACAAAGTTTTCCGTGGCGGGAATCATTTCTTTTTTAAGGACAAAGATGCCCCGGCCGCGGTGGTATGTTCCATGATCGGTCGGATCCTATTCCGAACTCCGGCAAGGAACTCGGCAATATGATAAAAACGCAAGTTCAGATTGCGTCTTGTCGCCCGACCGGCAAGATGTAACAGGCAACCCAGGTCAGTGGAGACTACGGTCGCCGGTTGCTGATCCGAGCCACTCGCATCCGCCATCGCATTGAGTTTGTTGTCCGCCATGCGCGCCGAAATTTGCGGATACTTCACACAAAAGGTTCCGCCAAACCCGCAACAGTCTGCGGACTTGACGGGGCTCAGCGGCTCGGTACCACAACAGGCGCGTAACAGTTGTCGCGGCGCCTTCGTAATACCAAGTTCGCGCAGGCCGGCACAGTTGTCATGCAAAATGACCCGCTCCGGCGGGACAGCCGATGCGGATGAGTTGTTCGCCGGAAAAACCGGCACAGAGTTTGCGTGCATGAACTCGGTCAGTTCCCAAGTCTTGGCCGCAAGTTTTTCGGCGCGCATCTTATCTTTCCCGCGGCAAAGGCGCGGATAATGATGCTTAATCATACCGGCACAGGATGCACTCGGCACAACAAGAGCATCATAGGGTTCCAGCGCATCCAAGTCCGCAAGAACCTTAACTGCAAGTCGTCCGGCCGCTGCCGGCTCGCCGGCATTATAGCCGGGCTGACCGCAACAGGTGTGCCGCGACGAGCGGGCAACAACATAGTGCGCGCGGCTTAGCAGTTTCAAACTTGCCAGAGCAACACTCGGGCGAAAAATATCCGCCAGGCAAGTGGCAAACAGAGCAATCCGCCCCTTTGGAGGGGAGTCAGCCGCCAACGAGATCAAACGCCGCCCAGACAGGCGCATGATCCGAGGGGCGACTGAGGCCGCGAATCTCGTAATCTATGCCCGTATCCGCGCAGAGTTTCTGCAATGCCGGGGTGACCATAATCAGGTCAATGCGCAGTCCCCGTTTGGGATCCACATCAAACCCTCGGCTGCGATAATCAAACCAACTGTAAGTATCGTGATTGTTGGGTTGATGGGCGCGAAAACTGTCCACAAGCCCCCAATCGCGCAGACGCCCCAGCATCTCCCTTTCTTCCGGTAAAAAAGCGCATTTGCCGTCGCGCAGCCAACGCTTGGCATTCTGCTCGCCGATGCCGATGTCCGTATCTTCCGGCGCGATATTCATATCGCCGATCACCGCCAGCAGGTCGTCCGGATTATGTTGCTCCCGCAGATGACGCATCAGACGATCATAAAACCATTGCTTGTAAGGAAACTTGCGTTCGTGATTGCGATTCTCCCCTTGCGGAAAGTAACCGTTGATCACCGTCAATCGCCTCCCGTCCGCCAGGGGAAAGGCGGCACCGACCAGGCGTTTTTGCTTGTCGGGCCCGTCATCCGGAAAACCGCAATAGGAGTTTTCCATTTTGCATTTGGCAAGCAACGCCACCCCGTAGTGTGTCGGCTCGCCAAAAAATACACACTCGTATCCCAAACTCCTTACCGCTTCAAGCGGGAACTCGTGGTCGCGCACCTTGGTTTCTTGCAGACCGATGATGTCCGGTTCGTGTTTTTTAACCATCGCCTGAAACTGACCGCTTTCCAAACGCTTGCGCAGGCTGTTTACATTAAAGGATACTATTTTCATCACTCTTGTTCTGTTTCAATTCTTTGTTATTTTCAAATATCTAAAAAATAACAATCTTGTCGCATATAGCCACAACACTTCTCTGTCACCCGAGTTGTCATAAGAATCATTTTATACGAATTACTTGAGTTCACACTGCGAGATTACAATTTTAGTTTAAAGAGTTTGAAGTCTGCTATTAAATAAAAATATCCAATATTTTATAACTCGTTGACCGATATGGTCGTATAATTTTTATGAGGTTATTTTTTACATTTAATAAGTTGATGCTAAAACAAAATACAAACAGTTTCAATGTTTTATCTTCTCGCGAAAAGTTCGCGGAAGATTCCGAGCATTGGTTATCTCTGCCCCAAGATGAGACCCCCAGTGTCTTGATAGGAGATGTTTTTGATGCCTTAAGAAAAATTCCGAGTAAAAGCATCTCCGTTGTGGTGACTTCGCCACCCTATTGGAATTTAAGAGATTATGAAACAACGGATCAAATTGGAACCGAAAGGCATCCTGCGGAATATGTTCAAAAAATCACGGATGTCGGCGATGAGATTATGAGAATTTTAAAAGACGACGGCGCTTACTTCTTAAATATCGGTGATACATACTGTGACAAAAACTTGCAGATGATACCCCAGCGCGTTGCTATTGGGATGCAGCAAAAAGGCTGGTTATTAAGAAATCAGATCATCTGGTATAAACCCAACCACATGCCCTCACCCGTGAAAAGCAGGTTTACAAATACTTATGAGCCGATCTTTTTCTTCACAAAAAATGACTGGGAAAAAAATGTGTATCTTAACATGGACGCCGTAAGAGTTCCGCACAAGATGTCGCTCCCACAAAACTCCGAAAAAATGTTGATGGCGGATCAAAAAGTTAAAGACAAAAATAGAACTCAGGACAGTCTTGATTTTTTTGAGGGGCAGAAAAAAAATCAATATAACGGAAAGTTTGCAAATCAAACAAAGAATCTTGGGGCTTCGCCGGGAGCCCGCGTTTCGGTTAATGGCGATCAGTGGACCATTTATCGCGATATTCAAGTTTCTCAAAATAAAATGGCCGATTACCTAAAGGAAGCACTCGTAAAAAATAAACTAACCATCGCGGAACTCATCACAAAAATGGATAAAAAGGAATACCAACATAAGGCGGGACACTGGTTTAGAACGGATGCGGGAGGTTCCTATCCCGGTAAAAAAGATTGGATGAAATTGAAAAATATCTTAAAGTTTGATAATACTTATGACAAGCAAATGACCGTTGAATATAAAAAAAGACAAGATGTTTCCGCTCACCCCAAAGGTAAAAACCCCGGAGACCTGTTTGTATGTCCGGTTGCCAATACTCCCTACAAGCATTTTGCAATTTACCCAAAACAAATACCCCGTTTGGCTATTACGGCATGTTGTCCCGAAAACGGCATTGTTCCGGATCCGTTTGCCGGCAGCGGCACTACCGGGATCATCTCTTTGGAGTCTCCTCTTTGGAAATGTGGCGACGGTGTATTTTGACAGAAATTCAAGACTCCTTTATTGATATTATGAAACAGCGTGTCGGGAAAATTAATATAAAACATCTGCATAAAAATTACCGCACAAGAATAGATTGAACACTTCCAAAATCACGGCAAAAGAGCGGAAGGAAATGAAATGCATGGAGTTCCGGGAACATCATTATCTGCAAGATATGCATTATTTCTTTACACAAAATTTGGAAAAAATAAAACAAGGGTTGGCATCCAAAGAAACAATACGCGGCGATTGGAAGGATGTCTTCGCAAAAAAGAGTACGAATAAAAATGCGGAATTTGCAAGAGGTGCCAAACGAATTTTCTATTGGTTTTACAAGCGATTTGGAATGCCCAATTCCTCTCCTATCGGGGCGGATATGATGTTTGAAACCTATAATGCTTTTGTTCATATAGACATTAAAACAGCCGCGACTACAAACACAAGAGACTACAAAGATGGCATCCCCTTGGGATTAAACCAAACGAGTTATTATGTAAACAAAACAAAAAAAATCGCAGGCAATTTGCCGGCATACTATACAAAAAAAGAAGCGGGCAAGGAAATCAAAAAACCGTGCTTAACATATCTCATTAGCATCGTTTACGATCAGGAAAACCTTTCGGTTGAAGAGATTAATCTAATCTGTGTCCCCAACAAAATATTGCATAAACATTATGGCGATAAAATTATGGGAAGCGGCAAAAACATTGATTCTTCGTTTCGGTTTAAGTATGCCGATGAATGCCCGTATTTTGATTTTTTGGACCCAAAAGAAACCGGCGAGAAAAAAGAGCGAACCCTTTGTTTATTCAACAAAAAAATTGAAAAAAGTGCCGGTGCTATTCGGGATACAGATGCCGCCTCGGCAGATCAATGATCGCACAATTTGTGCCGCGCGGCAATTTTGTTTTAATAGATGTAAAATAGAAAAACCTTCGGTGCTCTTATTAAAGACCGGCGGATTTTTGAAAATAGTAATAGCAATAAAATAGTAATTAAATTAACAAATAATGTATAACAACTAAGATGAACGCAGAAAACAACAAACCGACAGAAGCGGAAACGAAACGACAAACCGAAGAGACGCGCCGAGTGGTGCAAGAAATGCTTGCTTCGCTTAATCGTCATGTGATTGACGGGCAAGATGCCTATTGGGCCGAAGATGCAAAATGGCGGGGACCCGCCGGTGCGGGACTCAAGAACAGTTTGAAGGAATTTCAAAACGGCTGGCAGCGGCCTTTTTTGAACGCCTTCCCCGACAAGGGCGGCAAGCCGGATATCTTTCTTGCCGAAGGCAAGTATGCGGCCGCCACCGGCTATGTGGAAGCGACACATGTCGGTGAATTCATGGGACTCATGGGATCTCCCGACAACAACAAAAAGATCCGCTTGCGTTATATGGACTTCTGGGAAGTGAAGGACGGTAAAATTGTGGACAACTGGGTGCTGCTGGACATCATAGATTTTTTTCGCCAGCACGACATAGACATCCTGAACGGCAAAGGGTGGGACGACAAAACTTAAAAGAGCAATGACAGATTCAAACTTTTGTAAACAGCATCTCTTTGTTGCAACCGCCCGTATTCGGTAGACCACACTTTTACAAAAAATGAAACTGCGCAGTTTCCTTTATTTTTCGTCGCCGAGTATCCTCTTGATGTTCGGACTGATGTTGGTGCCGCTAATATTGGCGATTTGGCTCGGATTTCATCGTTTTTCTTACGCAGGGACACTCAACTGGGTTGGCATTCAAAATTACCGGGAAATCATCTCGGATGCAAGTTTCTGGGCTTCGTTGCAATTCACTCTCATATACACTTTCATTACGCTGCCGGCACAACTGATACTCGGGCTGGCGGTCGCCCTCGGCATCAACCGCATCAAAACCAAGTGGCTGCGCGGCACGGTCATTTCGGCGTCTCTGCTGCCGTTCATCGTCACTCCCGTTGTCGGCACTTTGGTCTTCGCCTGGTTATTTCGCGATTTCGGTTTTGTTTCTTATCTGCTCGAATTACTCGGATTAAAAGTGCATTGGTTTGCCAGCCAAACGGCGGCGCGCAGCCTGCTGATTCTGCACAGCATCTGGCATGTCACTCCCTTTGCCATTATCGTATTTTTTGCCGGTCTTCAATCCGTTCCGCAAGACAGCCTGGAAGCGGCCATCGTTGACGGGGCGGGGGCTTGGCAGCGACTGATTTATGTGGTGATCCCGCACCTGCAATCGCTTGTTATTTTTGTGACCATCATCAGTTTGATGGATGCCTATCGTATTTTTGACCCCATCGTCGTGATGACCAAAGGCTCGCACGGAACGGAAAGTCTGCAATTTTACAATTACCGCATCGCGATCCTGCAAGACTCCGTGGCGAAAGGCAGCTCCGTGGCATTGCTGACGCTGGTCGGCATCTTCATTCTGTTGGTGCCATTTTTATATATGACCTATAAAGAGCAAACAGCGGAGCGATGAATACCAAGATGAACACCAAACGCCTCGCTTTTTTTAAGACGGATACCGCCGCCGGGCGGCGTTTTTCCGCATCGTTCATTTATGTTGCTATGGCATTTTGGGTTCTCGTTTGCGCCTTTCCGTTTTTATGGACTTTTCTCACCTCCGTAAAAGAGACCAAGGACGCCTTTGCCAACCCGCCCGTCTGGCTGTTTCGCCCCACCTTTGAACATTACGGCACTCTGTGGCTGGAAGAAGGGTTCACTTATTTTTTCATCAACTCCATGATCGTGACCGTCGGCACGGTCGTCATTTCCATTTCCATCGGCTGCCTGGCCGGCTATGCCCTGGCGCGCTACCCCGGGCGTCTCGGTTTCTGGCTGCTCTTTTTTGCGCTGATTTTTCGCGCCCTGCCGCGCATGGTGTTTGTCATCCCCTTCTTTTATATTTCCCGCATCACGGGCCTGTATGACACCCATCTGCTTTTAATTTTGGTGATGGTATCCATCAATCAGCCGTTCACCATATGGATGCTACGCTCTTTCTTTATGACAATCCCCAAAGAACTGGAAGAAGCGGCAATGGTGGACGGATGCAGTCGCTTCCGGGCATTTCTCAAAGTGATTGTCCCGGTGATGTGGCCCGGCGTCATTTCCACCGCCTTGTTCACTTTCCTGCTCGCCTATAACGAATTCTTGATGCCGTTGATTTTGACCGGACTCAACGCCGCTACCATGCCCGTCGCCATTTCCGAGTTCGGCGCGGAAGACATTCGTTTTTGGTCTATTTCCGCCGCGGGAGCCATCTCCATTACCCTGCCGATTATCATCGTGGTTCTGTTTTTCCAACGGCAGATCGTTTCCGGTTTGGTACAAGGGGCTGTCAAAGGTTAAGGGTTAAGGGTTAAGGATTAAGTAAAGACTAATCAAAAATTAGAGCAAAACTAATTGCCAATTAAAGAAGACAGTTTTAAACTAATATTAACCAAAGAAAACAAAGAATACTATGGCGGAAATCAAACTCACCAATCTGACCAAACAATGGCAAGGTTTTTACGGCGCACGCAACATCAACCTGCACATCCGCGATCGCGAATTTCTGGTGCTGTTGGGTCCCTCCGGTTGCGGCAAGACCACGACCATGCGCATGATAGCCGGGTTGGAAGACCCGACGGAAGGAGAAATTCGCATAGGCGATCAGGTAGTGAACGACCTGGAGCCGAAGGACCGAGATATTGCAATGGTCTTTCAATCTTACGGGTTGTACCCGCACTTAAGTACCTACGAAAACATCCGCTTTCCGCTGAAGATGCGCGGCGTCCCGGCCGCCGAACACAAGGAGAAAATTCTTTGGGCGGCGCGCATGGTGGAGATGGAACAGTTTTTGGACCGCAAGCCGCGCGCTCTGTCCGGCGGTCAGCGGCAGAGAGTTGCCTTGGCGCGGGCGATGGTCCGCCAACCGAATTGTTTTTTGATGGATGAACCGCTTTCCAATCTGGATGCAAAACTGCGTCTGAGTATGCGCGCCGAATTGAAACACCTGCAACACACTCTAAAAGTAACGACGATCTTTGTCACCCACGATCAGGTGGAAGCCATGACCCTGGCGGACAGAGTCGCCGTGATGGAGAAGGGCGAAATTCGCCAGTTAGGCACGCCGGAAGAAATTTACACCGACCCGGACAATGTGTTTGTTGCCGGTTTTGTCGGCTCGCCGGCAATGAATTTGCTGGACGGCAAGACACGGGGCGGCGTCTTTCATTGCGGCAATCTTCGCATTCCGGTTTCGTCCAAGATTGGCAATCGGAAGTGCACTCTGGGTATTCGTGCCGAGACCATGACACCCGGTGCGGCCGACCGGTCCGCTATCACCGGCAAGATTTTCTCGGTAGAGCTGCTGGGCGACTCCACTTTGATCACTCTGCGCGAACCAAACGGCACATCCGTTACCGCAAAAGTTTTCAAAACTTTTCGCGGCACTATCGGCGACAAGATTGGGTTTTCCGTACCCGCGGACAAGATTTATTACTTTGACGAACAAGGCGAACGCCTGAGAATCTAACAACAAACTATTCAATTAAAACAAAAACAAAAACGAAAATAAAAATGCAAACAAAAATAACCCTCGCCCACGCACATATCCCCGAACAGATCTGCGCCGATTTTTACGCCACGGGCAAGTACAGTCTGGGCAAACATCTGGCACAGCCGATGCTGGCGGCCGGAATCTCGCGGCTCGGCCTGGACCTGGGCGGCGATTGGGTAACTCGGGTGCTCAACACCGCATCGGAAAACTACTTCTGGAATGCGATGAATTATCTGGATGTTGTTCTCCGCCAGCAGGAAGCACAGACCGAGGAAGAACAAAAGGACAGCGGGCAATGGTATCTCATCCGTTGCCGGGCGGACTTGGATTTAAGCCGGCATCCCGAAAAACTGGGTATCCTTCTTTGTTTGGGCGGCGGACGCCCGCTGGAAGGAAAGGCGAATCTGAACACACTTTCCAACTTGCGCCATTTTTGGCGGCTGGGTGTGCGGGCGGTGCAACTGAGCGGATACGGCCGCAACCGCATCGCCGACGGGGTTGCCGAAGCGCGCACACGCGGTCGCCTGACCTACTTCGGCAAAGATGTCGTCGCCGAGATGGAGCGGTTGGGAATGGTCATAGATACGGCGGCCATTAACAACGAAGGATTTGACCACATTCGCCAACTGACGGACATGCCCCTGCTGAACAGCCGCGCCAATGCCGCGGTCGTTTGTCCGCACCCGCTCAATCTTACCGATGAGCGCATTAAGCATTTGGCGGCAGGCGGCGGGGTTATGGCGTTAAGTTTTTATGCCGATTTAATTGCGCGCGACAAGAAATCACCCGATGTTGGCGATCTGGTTCGCCATATAGAGCATATCGCCGGCCTGGTCGGCACAAAACACATCGCCTTGGGCGGCGATATTTCCGGAATGCACACCAAAACACCCACCCGCTACGAAAGGCATCCGGGACTGGTGAACGGCATTGCCTTTACCGAACGAGATAATGATTATGCGGAGGGGCTGGATTCGCCGGCAGGCGCGGAAAAAGTCCGGGACGCCCTGACAAAACTGAACTACAAGAGCGAGGATATTGCCGCCATTACCGGCGGCAATTTGTTACGCGTTTACGCAACGGTTCTGAAAGATTGACGAAATGAGCGGGCGGCGATTGAGGGATTGGGGGTCACCCCCAACGATTACAGTTTCCGCACGCACCCGCGTCAATTTTTAGGTTCTCACCCAAAATCTTGCGGGAGCAAGATTCGCCGGCGGGCGCGGGCATCGAAAAAACCCGGGGCACCCTGGCAAAACTGAATTACAAGAGCGAGGATATTGCCGCCATTACCGGCGGCAATTTGTTACGCGTTTACGCAACAGTTCTGAAAGATTGACGGACTGAGCGGGCGCCGGATTCGCCGGCGGGCGCGGGCACCGAAAAAGTCCGGGACGCCCTAACAAAACTGAATTACAAGAGCGAGGATATTGCCGCCATTACCGGCGGCAATTTGTTACGCGTTTACGCAACGATTCTGAAAGATTGACGAATTGAGCGGGCGCGATTGAGGGATCACCCCCACACCCCCAACCATCACAGTTTCCGCACGCACCCGCGTCAATTTTTAGGTTCTCACCCAAAATCTTGCGGAGGTTCGATTCGCCGGCGGGCGCGGGTGCGGAAAAAGTCCGGGACGCCCCGGCAAAACTGAATTACAAGAGCGAGGATATTGCCTCCATTACCGGCGGCAATTTGTTACGCGTTTACGCAACGGTTCTGAAAGATTGACGAATTGAGCGGGCGCGATTGGGGGATTACCCTATCGTTTCCGCATACACCCGCATCAGGTTTTCACCCAAAATCTTGCGGATATCCTCTTCTTTGAAGTTGTGTCTTAAAAGAGCATCGGTGATCAGTCCCATGTTTTCCACGGGGCGCAACTCGTCCAGAATGATTCCCGCTTTGGGAATCCCCGTCTGAATCCCTTCAATGGAGCCGGGATAGGGGCTCCAGCAATTGAATATATTGCGAAAATTATCAAACTCATCCACATCCGAGCCAATGCAAACATGATCCGCCGAGCCGGTCAAATTGGCAATATAGTCAATTTGGTGTACCAGATCGTCTATGGTGGCATCGTTGTTGTTCATTGCCCCGCGTCGCAAGTATTCTTTAATGAAACAAAGCCCCATCACGCCGCCGTTTTTTGCCATCGCGCGAATTCGCTCGTCTTTAAGATTGCGCGGATGATCCGAAACCGAATAGACATTACTGTGGCTGTCTATTAAGGGCTTGGTGGCGACATTCAACACATCGTAAAACATCCGATCCGGCATCTGGCACACATCCACGGGCATACCGAGTTGCTCCATCTCGCCAATGATCGCCTCGCCAAAATTTGTCAGTCCGGCAAGCGCGTCCCGCTCACCCGTTCCGTCTCCCATCATGGTCCGCCCCGAAGAGACCAGACAGAGCGTGCGCAGCCCCAAACGATAAAGGGTGCGGAGTAGTGCCGGATTAAGTTCCTGCGGATTGCCGTCCAGCGCACGCGCCGACTCCACTTTGAGCAGCACCGCGATCTTGTCTTCCGCCACCGTCCGGCGGATTTCCGCCACCGTCCGGCAAATCCGAAAAGAGGACGACTCCGCTTGCTCCTGTTCCATCATATCTATTTGCGTGAGCATCCCCCATAGCAAGTGATCGGTCATATATGCCAGACAGGGCGAATTGGAGCCCACCACCATTTCTATGGCATTCAGACCGCCGGCACGCAGTTTGGGGGCCCAGACGGTATCAAAGACCCGTGTCTCACCGCGGTCGCGCCGGCGAAACAGGTCCATCATAATCTGGTTATGCCCGTCTATCACCAGGGCATTCTTGTGGAGTTCGGCCGCCCGTTCGGACAGGACCGGGGCATTCGCCGCCGGCGACTGTCTCGCCGCCGGCGAAGTACTAACGGGTTCGGTATGCATCATGCATCTTCATAATGTCATCAGTGAGATGTCCTGCCGGCACACAGAAGCAAGAAGCAAGCATCTATTGATTCGTTGGTTCGCTTGGTTCACCCGGTTACTGCTGTTGTTCTTGCTGCTGTTCTGCACTGACAGGCAGGCAGTTCAGGACGGGGTATTGGTTGTTGGCGCCCAGATCCCAGACGCTTTCGAATCCGGCCGGACGGGTATCCGCTACGCTCTCAGCACCCGTATCCGGATCACACCAGAAGTTGCCCCAGTCGGCATAGATACTGCCGGAAAAAGTGATCGGGTTTTGTAATTCCGCGGTCGTTTTGCCTTCGCCGCGTCTGCCGTCGCTGCCGGAACTCGCAGACTGCTCGGTGGTGTTCCTATCCCAATAGGAAGCAGTGACCCTGCGTGGAGAGCCAGCACCAAGCAAGCCACCAACATTAGGTGAGACCATAGCCAAAGCCGAAACTTCCCCGCTGGCGGTATAAGAATAGTCAATCACAGCCAGCGGTCCATCCCCAACCAGGCCGCCAACATTCCGTTCACCCTCAACACTTCCGCCGAACACATAAGCATAGCGAATTTCAGCAGAATTACCAATCCCAACCAGACCGCCGACATTATTTCCGGTTCCGGTAACATCTACGCCGGATACACCGGCATAACTAATATTAACAGACTGGCCATTCCCAATCAGGCCACCAACGTTGGTCTGTCCGGAAACATCTCCGTCCGATACATGGGCATAGCGAATATTAGAATTATCCCCGTCTCCAACCAGACCGCCGACATTACTTTGGGTTCCGGTAACATCTACGCCGGATACACCGGCATAACTAATATTAACAGACTGGCCATTCCCAATCAGGCCACCAACTCTGATCTGTCCGGAAACAGTGATGCCGGACACACTGACATAGCGAATATCAGACTCTTCACCATCCCCGATCAGTCCGCCCACTCTGTCGGCACCCGCACTCATCACACTGCCGCCCGTAACCGACAGATTCTCATAACGCCCCCGCCTGCCATTGCCTACCAGAGTGCCCAGATCACTGTCACCGCCACGGACATCCGCATTTCGGAGATGCAGATTTTGAAGGGTGCCGTTGAACGCAGCAAATAAGCCCACTCCGTTCACAGTAGTATCCGCATCAATGAACAGATCGGCAAGCGTCCAATCCTGACCATCAAACATACCCGTATAAGCGGTGCAATCAGTGTCGCTAGAACAGAAGCCGATCGGATTCCAGCCGCTGCCGCTGCGTTCTGTCCAGACACCCACATTAACGCTGCTCGCATTATAGGAAGCCGTATCGCTAAAATTGAGCGAACGGGTTAGTTCGTAACCGATACAGCCTCCGTTAGCGGGGCAGCCCACAGACCCCACAGCGGTAATCCCGGTAACAGATCGCTCAGCCGTCCCATCGCCATTCAAATCAACGCGCAGCCGCGCCAAGTCATCCAAATAACGAATTTCTATGAGGCCATTATCATTGTCATCCACATCCGTCGTATCGGGTGTGCCATCTTCGTCATCGTCATCATCACAGGCATCGCCTAACGCATCCGTATCGCTATTGAGCTGATCCGGATTCGCCACCGATTGGCAGTTATCATCCGCATCCACCACACCATCATCATCTGTATCAGTCAGGTCCTGATCAATCGTTACCGATCTTTGAACCGGACCCGAAGCGGCGGGATCTTGCCCCGCATAAAGCACCGTCACTGTGATGCGATAGGTGGCAGCATAGGTTAGATCCGTAATGGTGTCCGTATTATCAGCACCCGCCGCAACATTAGCCGGGGGATCAGTAAGTACTATGTCTCTGCGATCGGTCGGATCGGCATCATCGCCAACATTGATCCAAGTAATATTGAACCCGGTGATACCCTCCCGGTTTGGATTAGTCCAACTCACGGTAATCGTATTCCCGGTGACCGTTGCTTGGACATTGGAAACAGCCGCAGGATCGAGAGGAACAACGGGGTTATCCGGATCCATCCCGGTCATGGCTTGATGAACGGAAGTCGGAGCCGAAGCCGCGGGATCTTGATCCGCATAAAGCACCGTCACTGTGATGCGATAGGTGGCAGCATAGTCCAGATTCGTAATCTGATATGTATTATCCGAAGCACCCGCCGCAACATTCGCCAGAGAAGCATTAAGTGCCCTTTCGCCGCTATCGCTCGCATTGGCATCATCGCCAACATTGACCCAATTAATAGTGAACCCGGTGATATTCTCTTGCTCCGGATTGGTCCAACGCACGGTAATATTATTCCCGGTGACTATAGTTTGAACATTGGAAACAGCACGGTCATCAACGCCGTTGCCGCCACCACCGCCGCCACCGCCACAGCCGGCAAGGAGCAAAGCAAAGCCCAGCATGCCCGTCAGCAGAACGGTATGTATGTGTGAACGAGATTGTCGCTGCGTTCGCCGCAAAACAGGATTCAAAACATGATTAAGGACGGCCGTGAGCGGCGATGCATGCAATGCAACTCGCCCGCCAAACAACCTTGAATTTAGGCCGGTATTAAAAGTAGTATTAGGGTCCCGGGCGAATGCCGGGCGCACCAGCCGGTCGGATGTTGTTTTTGCCGACCGAACAGAATAAAAGTTCAACTTATTTCTCATTTTTTTAAGTAGTTATTAATTGTATTTTTATAAAACATAAATTGTTTGTTCCTTAATTATAATCTAATTTCCAAAATTATGCATCCGTTTGCATCATCTTGCCGGGTTTCGGACTGTTGTGCTTATTTCGTCAATTGTCCGGCTATGCATGACATGCACACCGTCGGAATGTGCTTTATGTGATTGTTTGCCGTTGGGGTAACAACCGAGAACCTGTTAGTTAGTTAGTTAAAGGACGAATCCAATCCGGCACGCAAATGCCCCGAAAATGCAGTGTCTTGGCGTCACACAGAAGCAAGCATCTGTTGGTCTGTTGGTCCGTTGGTCCGTTGGTCCGTTGGTCCGTTGGGCCCGTTAGTTCTGTGTGGTTCACCCGGCTACTGCTGCTGCTGTTGTTGTTCTTCTTGCTGCTGTTCTGCACTGACAGGCAGGCAGTTCAGGACGGGGTATTGGTCGGCGGCGCCCAGATCCCAGACACGAACATAAGGGGCGGGCAAAGAGGAAGGGGAGGTGCTTATTATCTCATCGCCCGTCCTTGGATCACACCAGAAGTTGCCCCAGTCGGCATAGATGCCTGTGAACATAATCGGGTTTTGTAATTCCGCGGTCGTTTTGCCCGCGCCGCGCCTGCCGTCTCTGCCGGCACTGGTTGCCTGCCCGGTAGTTTCCGTATCCCAATAGGAATCAATGGCATCGGTGGCATCGGAATCATCATAAGTGGGATTTGTTGTGTTTATGTAGCACACTTCCGCCTCTAAATGAATAGCACCGGGAACACAGGCGAGACTTGCCGGATTGAACGCACAAACTTCCGCCAAATAAGTAACATTATCAACACACCTGAGACTGCTGGCATCGGGTTCGCCATAAGAGGCATGGCCGAACATGCCACCAACAATAGGTTCGGACATAGCCGAAGCCGAAACTTCCCCGCTGGCGGCATAAGAATAATAAATCAGAGTATTCGTTCCATCCCCAACCAGGCCGCCAACAACCCGATTCGCCTCAACACTTCCGCCGAGCACATAAGCATAGCCAATTCTGGCATAATTACCAAGCCCAACCAGACCGCCAACATTATTTTCGGTGCCGACAACATCTACGCCGGATACACCGGCATAACTAATATTAACCAGCTGGCCACCCCCAACCAAGCCACCAACTCTGATGCGTCCGGAAACATCGCCGTCCGATACATGGGCATAGCGAATATTAGAATTCTCCCCACTTCCAACCAATCCGCCGATATTACCGCCACCGGTACGACCGGTTCCGGCAACACTTGCGCCGGACACCTCGGCATAACGAATATTGGAATACTGACCATTCCCGACCAGGCCGCCAACTATTCTTCTGCCGGCAACAGTGATGCCGGACACACGGGCATCATGAATATTAGAATACCGGCCATTCCCGACCAGACCGCCGACATTGGAGGTGCCGCCGGGTGTGGAAACAGATCCATCCGATACACGGGCATAGCGAATAATAGAATTCTCCCCGTCTCCAACCAGACCGCCGACATTAATTCTGGTGCCGGTAACACCTGTGCCGGACGCGCCGGCATCACCAATATTAGACCGCCGACCATTCCCGACCAGGCCGCCAACATCTCTAACTCCGGCAACATCGATACCGGACACATTGGCATAGCGAATATCAGACTCTTCACCATCCCCAATCAGGCCGCCCACTCTGTCGGCACGCGCACTCCTCACACTGCCACCCGTAACCGACAGATTCTCATAACGCCCCCGCCTGCCCTTGCCTACCAGCGCACCCAGATCACTGTCACCGCCACGGACATTTGCATTTTGGAGATGCAGATTTTGAAGGGTGCCGTTGAACGCGCCGAACAAACCCACTCCGCGGGCACTATTAGCCGCAGAAATGAACAGATCGGCAAGAACATAACCTCTGCCATTAAACACAGCCGTATAGGTAAGAGGACAACTCATATTGAAAAAACAGGATCCGATCGGCTGCCAGCCGCTGCCACTCGTCCAGGCAGTATTGACCACATCGTCGGCATAAGAATCCGGATCGCTAAAATTCAGCGTGCGGGTCAGTTCGTAACCCTTACAGCCGAAACTCGGACAGCCCGCAGTGCCCACCGCGGTAATCCCGTCATTCTCATCATCATCATCCCCCTCGCCATTCAGATCGCCGCGCAGCTGCGCCAAGTCATCCAAATAACGGATTTCTATGAGGCCATTACCATTGCCATCCACATCCGCCGGCGTCGTCGCGTTTGCCACATCCGGAAAACCATCATTATCATCGTCCTGGTCACAGACATCGCCTAGTGCATCGCCACCACCCGGCAGCATCTTGTCCGTGTTGGCTTGTTTTGGATTGTAAGTCAAGGGGCAGTTGTCCGCGGCTGTGGTCGCGTTTGCCACATCCGGAAAACCATCATTGTCAGCGTCCGGATCCAGACTATCCGGCAGGGCATCACCGTCCGTGTTTTTCCCGGGCTGACTCATCGAACCCGGGACCACCCCGGATACGCCGCCGCCTTCATACAGGATGGACACGCTGACCGTGTAATCGATACCGTCTGTCAAGTTATCAAGCACATAGCTCGTCATCGCCAGGGCGGTCTTATTCGCCGCATCTCCGGTAAGTTTCGAGTCTGATTTGGGCGGAGTCGTACTCACCCAACTGATCCTGAAGTCGCTGATATCGGTACGATTCGGATTGGTCCAACTGAGCCGCAACCTTTCTTCGGCCGGAATAATTTTTAGGTTGGAAACGCCGGGAAGAGAGGCACCACCGGAACCGGGGCCACCGGGGCCACCGGGGCCACCGGGACCACCGGGGCCACCGGAACCGCCACCACCACCGCCGCCACAGCCGGCCAGGAGCAAAGCAAAGCCCAGCATGCCCGTCAGCAGAACGGTATATATGTATGAACGAGATTGTCGCGGCGTTCGCCGCAAAATAGGATTAAGGGCGGCCCTTGGCGGCGATGCATGCAATGCAACCCGCCCGCCAAAAGACATCTCGGTATTAAAAGTAGTATTAAGGCCCCGGGCGAATGCCGGGCGTGACCGCCGGTCGAATGTTTCTTTTGCCGACCGAACAGTGTGAAAGTTCAAGTTATTTCTCATTTTTTAGTGGCTATTAATTGGTGTTTTTATAAAGTATAAATCGTTTGTTTCTTTAATCATAACAATCATAACCTAACTTCCAGAATTCTGATAGCCCCTATCAATCAATCCATTCTAACCCTTCCGGCTATCCGTGCGGATGATGCTATCCTCGCCCACATGACCACGAATCACGCGTAATAACCGGCTTTTTGCGGCTTTTTAAGCAGTCCGGCACAATCTCCGCAGACACTTTGCCACCGCGTTTGAGCACACCAACGACCATGGTCTTGCTGCCGGCACCGCGACCACGAGGACCGGAAACATGTTTTGGTCCAAAATAACTCTCACCCACTTCAAATTCACCACAAGATTTTTGGGGGTAACCACACGCCGCCGCCAGCCGTTGCCGAAACATCATCAAATATTTGTTCACCGTATTACGATTTAATCCGGTCAGCATGGCTATTTTATTGGCATCAAGATCCGGGGCAAATAGCTTGATCATCTGCCGAAATTTCCTCGCCGAAATTCTTGAGCGGAAAACATACCGATTTTTCCTTGTATTTACCGGCATTTATGCTTATGTTTTACCTCTCAATTAGCCTGGCCCCCTACATTTTTTTGTAATCAATTGATTCGTCATCTTTTTTCTTTTTAATGCCATCGTTTTAATACGATAAGCCTTATCCGGATGTTTTTTCGGCATCTCCCCAGAGTTCCTTAAGACGCTGGGGTCTGCGGCAACCGTATTTGTAATAGGTGTACTTGAGCGGATTGCGAATGTAGTAATCTTGATGATAATCTTCCGCCAAGTAAAACTTACCCGCTTTGATGATGGGTGTCAGCGGTTTCTTTTTCAGGACCTTGCTTGCGATCAATTCCTTTTTACTTGCCAAGGCGGCCGCTTGCTGTTCCTTGCTGAGGTAAAAAATGGCGCTCGTATAAGAAAAACCTTTGTCACAGAATTGTCCCTTGTCGTCAAGGGGATCAATATTTTTCCAGAAAACATCCAAAAGTTGCGGGTAGCTCACTTTCTCGTCGTCATAATAGACCAGGAGGGCTTCGCGATGGCCGGTATTATCGGAACCCACCTGATTATAGGTGGGATTTTCCAATTTTCCTCCCGTATAGCCGGCCAGAGTCTGTGTGACGCCTTCCACAGCATCAAAAGCCTGTTCCATACACCAGAAGCAGCCCCCGGCAAAAATGGCTTTGACTTCGGCCGCCTCTGCCTTGAGAGTGGTGCCGGATAATAAAAGAACGAGAGCGAGATAACCGCAAACTAAATTGCGGCAACGGGGTGTCTTACTTGATCGGAACATAAATATCCGTGACATAGTCATTCGGCGTGTCGGTTTTTGTCATGTCTTTTTCGTAAACTTCCAAAGGCGGGCGCGATCTGTCCCATTTGTATTTGTTCATCCGGACATGACTCATGGCCGCATACCAGACATGTTTCATATAATCGTAACCGCCGCGATAGCGGATCTTAAAATATTCGCCGCCCGGGTAGTTTTTGGTGTAAGTGGTATCGCCGACCGACTCGTCAACGGGAATTGCACAATCATATGTGCAATGCGTTTTTTTCATATTGACTTTATGGTATGCGGCAAATGCCGGCCCGACCGGTTGGATATTCCGTTGCTTGAGAATTCCAAATACCTTGTCAAAAGCCTGTTTCATAGTCACAGCCAGTTCGGACATAGAACCGCTGCATGCCGCATAGGCGGCAATACTCGCGGGTCGGCTAACCTTGCCGGTAAAATCCAACTCAAATCGGTCCGCCCGGCCGTCCAATAATCGGTTAAGCATTAGGAGTCCCATCTCATAATCCATCCCAATCATCCCGTCCATCTTCTTTGTCATGAAACGAAAGAGAAAAGGCATTCGTCCTTGCATGCTCCAGGTTACTTCGGTGAATTCCGCCCCGCCTTTTTGCGTTGTGGCAAATGCCCATTCCACCTTGCATACGCTGCGAAAAGGTTTTCTGAATTCGATTTTTTGTTCTATATGAACCGGCTTTTCAATCCCGACATGTGTCAATTTCCCCGCTCCAATGGCCTTGCCACTCCATGTGTAAAACCCGCCGACTTCGGTCACTTCCGCCTCGTCGCCAAACTTCCGTTCGGCGGTCGGTTCGTGCATGAGCCAAGGACTCCATTCGCCCCAGGAACGAAAGTCCAAAACACGATTGAAAACTTTTTCCGCCGACACATGCATCGTTCGGGTTCTGCTGACCTTGTAGTCCGCGGGCAGGGAATAAAGATACAATAAGCCGCCAACGACGATGACTGCAAGAACGATTAATATCAAAAATAATACTGTCATAACTCCCCTTTTATATTGAATTTTTTAACGAATAACCTTAATAACTTTGTCATCATTAATTATTATAAGGAGGAGAAACGCAAATTGTATCATCTCCACCCATTTTCGTACTTTTTTGTTTTGGTAAAAACCGGAACGGCGAGAGCTGTTTGAGAGCATAATGAGGACGTTCGCGATGATACCAAGCCAGCCATGCGATGAACTTGGCGTTGAATGCCGGCATATCCTTAGCAAAACAACTATGCGTCTTGCTTGCCCGTTTCATTTATCTTAGCTCCACATCTATTTGCGACCCGTCCGCCAGAGCCTCTAACCGCCGCGAATCGCCGCGAATCGCCGGCTCTTTAATTTGAGGACGCACCATACCAAACTCAGAGTCCGGAACCTTTATGAGATTATGCGCAAACCGCTTTCGGTCAATGACAGAATATAAGCAAAGTAAACACATAACAAAATCACCCCTTGCGTTTTACCCAGTTTGCGTTGCCCGCTTCTTGAAAAACAAAAGAAGAAAAATAACAGGGTTGTCAGCAGCAAAGTGCCGCCGTCGCGTAAAAAATCTTCCGCGGGTAATGCAAACGGCACAAACAGATGCGCCACAGGCAGCACCAGAAAGAGATTAAAAATGTTGGAGCCCAGCAGATTGCCGAGAATGAGTTCCGAGTGATTGCGTTTGGCAAGACGAATGGTGATGACCAATTCGGGCAGCGAGGTGCCGAATGCCACCAGACTAAGTGCGATCAATTGCTCCGACACCCCGAGCAGATGCGCGCTCTCCCCGGCGCCGATGACCGTCAGTTGGGAAGCCACCACGACGGTAACAAGTCCAAGGAGGATCCGCGGAATCAAAAAGGAGAGTTTTGCTTGTTTCTCTCCGGTTGCTTCCGCCCCAGGCTCTTCTTTTTGACGGGTTCGCAAAATAACGCGCACACAGAAGGCGAAACCCGTTAAAAAGATCAACGCTTGCCAGGTGCCAAGATACCCGGATAAGCAGGCGGCGACAAATACAAGGACCGCCATTAAGTTGAGCAGTAACTGATTACGCAAGAGGTTGCCCGCAAAGATCACCGGCGATGCGGAGAGCACCGCGGCCGTCCCGAGAATTAACGCGCTGTTGGCGATGTTGGAGCCAACGGCGTTGCCATAGGCGATTTCCGGCGTTTGATTAATGGCGGCCGCAACCGATATGGCAAGTTCCGGCATGGAAGTGCCGAAGCCGAGCACCAGAGCGCCTATGACGGCATAAGAAATGCCAAAGGTGCCGGCAAGAGATTCGGCACCGCGGATCAGCATACCGGCACCCCAGATCAGCAGAGCCAAGCCCAAGACAAGCAGCGACGGATAGAACAAATAGAACACAAGAAGGTTTTTGATTTATTCTATGGAATAGGCTTCCGCCTTGTGTTTTCCAAGTACGATTGCCCGTTGACACGGTTTTTCGGTGAGCGGTTTCAACTTGAAAGCAAAGATGCCACATAAGAGTTGCCATGCTAAGGATTGGAGGGGATTATACAGGGGTGCGGCCGATGCAGTCGCGGCATCCGTTCATGCTAAAATAAGTCATTATTTGGAACCGAAAAAATTGATTTTGAACAAGTTAGCAAAACTGGAACCTGTGGGTCGGGAAAAGGTCTGGAAGAACGAGGCAGGAGATTTTACGCCCTGGCTGGCGGAGAATCTTCAACTCTTAAGCGATAGCCTGGGGCTGTCCGACTTGGAATTACGCGGAACGGAAGTTAAGATAGGCAAATACAAGGCGGACATCGTTGCCGAGGAGACGGCTACCGGTCGCACAGTGGTCATAGAAAATCAATTTGGAGATACTGATCACGGTCATCTCGGACAAATCATTACCTATGCGGCCGGTGCGGATGCTGAAATCATCATTTGGATTAGTGAAAAAATAACCGAAGAACACAGAAAGGCGCTTGATTGGTTGAATGAAACATCCGATGAGGAGTATGGTTTTTTTGGTGTACAAATAGAGTTGTGGAAAATCGGGAACTCCGAACCTGCCCCGAAGTTTCATGTGGTTTGTAGTCCGAACGAGTGGGCAAAAGAAGCAAAAAAACAAAGCCACCCTCCTTCTCCCATGCATTTACTGTATCAAGATTTTTGGCAATCCTTGAAAGAATATATGGAAGAAAACGGAACAAAATTAGGGCTTGCAAAGCCAAGCCCAGGTAATTACTATCCGATTTCTGTTGGTAAAACAGGTTTCTCTATTAACCTTACCGTTAGCGGGAAGCATAAAAAACTGGGATGTGCAATCTACATAGGCGGCAGAGCTCGACCCGACGGATTTAAGTTGTTGGAACAGCATAAAGAATCCATAGAAAATGAATTAAACACAAAATTGGATTGGCGGGAACTTCCGGATAAAACAGACAGCCGCATTCTTCTTGAGAGAAACGGAGACATTTCTAAAAAAGAGCATTGGGGGGAATATCATGCCTGGTTTAAAGAATGGGGGGAGAAGTTTCACAAATGCTTCTCGCCCATCATCCTAACATTCGAGCAGTGACCCTATGAGAAGAATCGCCCGAAAAATCCTGAACACGGTTTATACGATCCGAGATACGATATTCGCCGCCCTTTGGGGGACGCGTCTCAGCCAATTCATCCCGGCGGCACAGTTCAGCCGCGCCGAAGATTGCATTAAAGAAGAACCCGCGCAAAGTCCACGGAACAAGGGAAAAGAGGGAGAGGACGCGGACGCGGCTATTTTAATCGCCCTTCCGTGCAAAAATGTTAAACGATTTTTGCCGACCTTGATGAAGAATCTGTCTTCCCTGGACTATCCGAAGGAGCGTATTTATTTGGCATTTTCCGAAGGGGACAGCACGGACGGGACCTATGAAAGTTTGACGCAATTGTTGCCGCAGTTACGCCAACAGTTTGCCGGCGCACAATTGTATAAAAAGGATTTCAATTTTACCGTCTCGCCCTCGCGGGCAAGGTGGCGACGCGGCCTCCAACGCCAGCGGCGCGCGGTCATTGCCAAGGCGCGCAATCATCTATTAAATGAGGCGTTGCAATCCAAACATCAATGGGTCCTCTGGGTGGACGCGGATCTTATTTACTGGCCGCCGGACATCATCCGGAGTTTGCTTTCCCATCGCAAAGACATTATTGTCCCGCATTGCACGGACGAAAAGGGGATGACTTTTGATCTGAATAGTTTTAAGTACACGGACGACAAAAAAAGGAATTGGCGTTCCTACATCAAAGACGGTCTGATACAGCCGCCGGTCGGTTTCGGCAGAAAATACTTGGCGGACTTCAAAGAATATGATCTGGTCTCTCTGGACGGCGTCGGGGCAACGATGTTGCTGATCAATGCGGACATCCACCGCCGCGGGTTGTGTTATCCGGAGGAACCTTATCACCTGCACATAGAAACCGAAGGGCTCGCCTTCATGGCACGCAGTATGGGGTCCGAATGTTGGGGCGCGCCCGGACTCAGTATTATCCATCCCCGTTATTGACATTAATTAGGAATTAGGCGTTGATTTGGAGTTTTCATTAATCCGGGAAACTCTCCGCATCTCCGCCTCCTTACTCCTTGTTTGTCCCTTGCTCTCTTGCCCTCTTATCCCGGCAAGAAAGAGTTAATCTTACAAAACAGGCAAGGGCAAGAAATTGCCGCCGGGTTAGTCCCCCGGCTAGTCCCTAATCTATATAAAGACCGCCGTTAACATCCGGGGCATTGCATCCTTGCTTTGGGGGCTTTTGGGATATTCAACCGCAAGCTGTTTTACTTTTTTCTCTTGGTTCCGGTTCGGCATTGTTTTTCTTTCGGTCCAGTTGTTCGATTCTTTTTTGTATGATCGCATCAAAGTGTTTTTTGATTTTATGAGTTGGTATGATAATATCTCTTTCACCGGGGTGATAAGTTTCGGCCCACGGAGTTCCGGGTTGATGTGTCAAAGATACAACCTCGTTAACACTTTTATGCTTATAAGCATTCCAAACGATAGACAGTATTCTGCCTTCCATGGTGTCTTCGTTAACAGAACGGTATTTTAGTTCTTGAATTTTTTCGTCTTTTGATATTTCCATACTGGGCACAAACTTGGTGATTGGTCGCAACTCCCAATGCTTAAAGGCATGGTATACGGAAGGAATAACAGGACCAAACTTCCAAGCATGTATGTCCTCTTCTATGAGTTTTTTGCCATCCATGATTGACAGGACCCAACCATAGCCGAAATAACACATCTTTATCAGCCGCAGCAAGTCGATGTTCATCTTTTCATCAATCGCTTCCCGGATAAAGAAGTTTGCAATATGCTCCGATTTGTATACGGATGTAGGTTTTTGCTTTTTTTGAACGATCATAATCTCATACAAATTTTACATCAAATTATACCGCAGTTTATACCATAACGAATGATTTTTACTTTGGTTTAACTTGTATCACCCCGCCCGGTTTTGGACTCGGCGTTTTTTTAGATGATTTTAGGATTTTTAAAACTGCCGCGGGTTAGTTCCCCGGTTAGTCTATATAGAGACCGCCGTTAACATCCAAGGCATTGCCGGTCAGATGTGAGGCGCGCTCGGAACAGAGAAAGACGATGACATCGGCGATCTGTTGCGGCGATGCCAGATGCCCGAGCGGGATTAACCCCGCCAACTTTTGCCGCGTTTTTGCGTCGTGGGCCAGGATCATATCGGTTTCCACTATGCCGGGGCAGACCGCCAGGGTTCGGATGCCGTGCGGCGCTCCTTCCACTACCAAAGATTTTGTCAGGCCAATCACGCCGGCCTTGGACACCGTATAGGAGGCATTGTTGCCAAACAGCGTTCCGCGCTTGCCGGCAAAAGAACCCAGATTGACGATCACACCGCCGCCTTTTTGCTTCATCCCGGCGAATGCGTGCTTGCTCATTAAAAACGCCCCGTCCAAGTTCACCGCCATCACCCGCCGCCAGGAAGAGAGTTCGGTTTGCTCAAAGGGCGCGGGCTCTGTGATGCCGGCGTTGTTAATCAAGAAGTCCGCATCTCCCCATTCTTGTCTTAGAGTCGCATAAAGGTGATCCACTGCCTTGGCGTCGGTGATGTCCGCCGCCAAGGTGAGGACATCATAGCCGGCGGCGGCAAGCTCCTGTCCGGTCTGCTGCAACTTCTCGGTGTTGATATCCGCCAGCGCGAGTTTGCAGCCTTCCTTGCCGAATGTCGCGGCGGTGGTCTTACCGATGCCCTGTGCGGCGCCGGTGATCACGACAATCTTGCCGGCAATACCCAGGTCCATACTAAGTGTAGGTAAAGTAGGCGGTCGCGATGCAACCCCGCGAAGGCGTCAGTCTGACCCAGTGCGCACTGTATCCGTCCGGGAAGGTATGGAATATGTACTTGCCGGGCGGGACGGAAAAAGCATCGTAAGTGTGCCAACTGCCGTCGCCCAGGAAGTCCGCTTCCAGTTTGAAGTCGACGGCGGTTTTTGCATCGTGGCTAAGATGCAGCACTTTTTTGTCAAAACCGGTCATCAGATAAGGGTCCGACGGGGTATCCGCCCGCACGCGCTGTTTCCACCAGGGACCTCCCCAACCGCAGGGCTTGCCCCAACGCCAAAGGTCATCCGTTTTGCCAAGCCAAAGATTGGCTTCGGGGTAACCGGTGACGAGATTTGTGTCAAAAATGGGAGTTGTTTGATTGCCGGCAAGAACGAGCATCCCCTTGTAAGCGCAGAAATCGGGGGTAATGCGCATATGACAGGCAATGGGTTTGATGCCCCAGATCTTGCCGGCAAAAGAAACCGGCGAGAGTTCGTAAAAGATCCCGCTGGCATCCATAATGTAACGCTCGCTTTCCACCTCGCGAATACGCGGCCATTCCGTTTGCCAGAAATGTTCAAAGTTGTGGCTCCCTTTGGGCATTCGGTATGTCTGCCATTGCTCGTTCACCAGAACCTTCAGTATGGCGGATGCCCTGTCCCAGCCCGTGGCGAAAATGAGTTCTTCCCAGTTCCGTCTGCCTGCCACCTCGCTGAACGGGCGATCTTCCAGAATAGTCCATTGATTGCCGTCCCATTCGGCAAGTCTGCCGCCGCGATGATGGCCGATAAAGTCCATCTGCCCGAAGGTATTATTGGCAACCACAACTCTTCCCGCGCCCGTATGCGCCGCCTTAAAGTGCGGCTGTGGTGTCGTTTCCATTCCGCGTCCCTGAGGGACCAAGGCGGGATTCTCTTCGTAGTCAATTTGCCCGACATCCGTAACGGCAAGTTCTTTCGCCAGGTCAAAGAGTTGTTTTAGTTTCAAGCTGTGCAGATCCATTTCAAGAAACAATCCTTCCATGGTCAGGTAGTAAACCTTATTGTCCGGATCCGTTAAATGCTCGGCGACCGCAGCCAGCCGATGTTTGGCAAGTTCGGGGATGGTCGTTACATCGCCCCGGGCGTCAATGATATGCGGCCCTATGAGAATGCTGTCCGACTGCGGATGGATCATCCGGTTGGCATAGGTGCCGGCACAACTTTTTGCATGCTTCTTGATAAACAGATTTTTGTCCACACTGAACAGACCGGTGCCCTTGCCGGTGTGAGAAACATAGGTAACAAACCACAGACGGTCGGCCCAGGGCAAGAGAGCACCTATGCCGCTTTCGCTGCGAGGCCTGTCGGCGGCAGAGCAGCCGACGGACAGATGCGGCAAGACGCCGCTGATGTTGAGATGTGTATCGTACATAATAATATTATCGTATTAATAAAAAATAAAAAATCGGGGACATGTGATGCGTGAACTAATAAGAGATTAAGAAGATCTTAAGGCGGAGCAAAGAACAAGTGGGGCAACCAAAGAGATAACTGCGGGATGTAGGTAATCAGAATTAAAAACAGCAATAGCGGCAAGTAAAACGGAGCCACCGCCAACACCAATGGCTTCATCCGCACCTTGGCAATTTCCATGGTCACAAATAAAAGAATGCCAAACGGCGGGGTCAGAGTCCCCAGCAAGAGATTGATGATAATGATCAAACCAAAATGCACCGGGTCTATGCCGAATTGAACAATCAGCGGGGCAAGCACCGGCACCACAATGAGTAAGATGGCAGTCGTGTCCATGAAACAGCCGAATACCAGCAACGCAACATTGATGATCGCCAGAACGGCGAACTTATTGTCGGTGAACGACAGCAAGAATTCCGCCAACTGATGAGGGACGCCCTTGATGGCCAGGACGGCACTCAAGGGCGTGGCGGCGGCGATGATGAACACGAGAACACCGCAGGTGGTTACCGTGTCAATGAGCGCACCGCGCAAGTTCGGCCAATTGATTTTGCGATAAAAGAAGCCAAGAATCAGAGCGTAAAACACTGTGAGTGCGCCGAGTTCGGTCGGGGTGGCAAAGCCGATGAGGATGCCGCCGATGAGGAGGGCGGGCGCCATCAGAGAAGGGAAGGCGCGTAGAAAACTGCGGGCAAGTTCGCCAAAGGGTGCTTTGGCACGCCGGGGCGCGCGAATGAGATGAAAATGCGCGAGAAGATACACGGTGAGCATCAAGACGGCCGCCATCAGAATCCCGGGGATAAAGCCGGCAAGAAAGAGTTCCGGCACGGATACATTTGCCAGCACGGCATAAATGATCATGATCCCGCTTGGCGGAATGATGGGACCTATGACGGCGGAGGCGGCGGTGATGGCGCCGCTAAATGCGGGCGTATAACCGGCTTTTTTCATTGCCCGTACTTCCACCGAGCCGAGACCGGCCGCATCCGCTTGGGCAACGCCGGACATGCCGGAAAAGATGACGCTGGCGAAGATATTGACATGGGCAAGACCGCCCTTGATATGCCCCATCAAGCGGTTGGCAAAATCAAAAATGCGCTCGGCTATGCCGACCCGGTTGAACAGGTTGCCGGCAAATACGAATAGCGGAATGGCAAGCAGAACATAGCTTTCCAAGCCGGAGGCAACACGCTGCACCACCAGCATCCCGGGGATGCTGTTATCCAGAGCGAGATAGATTAATGCCGATGCCGGCAAGGCAAATGCCAACGGCATCTCCAATAGTACCAACACGGCAAGCAGGAGGAGCAGAATGCCTACGGACATAAGTTATGGAATTATGGGAGTTATGGGAATTAGAACTGCGAAAAAATGAGAGTGCGCGGCTGCTTACGCATACCGGACCGCCATGCAATCAATAAACCAAACGAAAAAAATAGCGCTTGCTTTTTGGTCGGCTGCTCAAAACGGTTCTTCTTCGCGGCGCAGAACCGATTCGTGTTCCATACTCAAATCGCCCAAACCGATCAAACGGCAAATATCGGCAAGAAAGTAATAAAAAACACACAGGAGCATCATGATGCAAGAAACGAAAAGAGCCCCCGAGAAAAAGGCGGAGCGCGGCAAATCAATCGGCAGAGCCACTGTGACGGCACTGCCCTCAATGGCCATGATAGGTACAAGGTGGCGAAGCAAAACAACCAGCAGCCAGAGTGAAAGTAGCCAAATGAGAATGCGGCAGATTAGTCGCCCCGTACCGGGAAGAAGCGAAGGAATGGCAACAAGCTTGATATGACGCATTTTCTTCATACCAATACTTGCACCGAGAAAGGTGAGCCAGACAAACGCATAGGTCATGGCCTCTTCCATCCAGGATAATGGGTTGCCAAAACCGGATCGGAGCACAACCTGTAATACGATGGTAAAGACCATCAACAATAACAAACTACCGGCAAGAACCAACTCCGCCCGACCGATCAAGATCAGTAAAGTGCGGTAAAGACGCAAAAATTTTTGCATCCGGGTCCTTGCCGGCGGCTTGTTTTAGCGAACTACTTGATAGACCGGATACGCTCCCACAGGCCTTCTTGCCAGAGGCCTTCGGATTCCATCAACCGAACACCCGCAATTGCCTTTTCGGAAAAGGGTCTGTTGTCTATCTCCAGAATCTTCGCTCCTTCGTCTTTCATCTTGCCGAGCGTTTCTTCGGATGCTTTCAGGGCTTCCCCGCTCATCCAGGAGACAGCCCGTTTGGCCGCTCTTTCCAACGCACGCTTCTCGGCGCGTTTCATAGAACGATATTTCTTATCATTGACGGAGATTTCGGCACTGGAAAGCAAATGATTCGTCCGAATCACATAAGGGACCGCCTTATGGAATTTTTGCGAGTAGGCACCGCTGGCATCGGCTTCCGTAGCATCCACCACGCCGGTTTTCAGCCCAAGAAACACTTCCGCCCAGGCAAGTTGCGTCGGCTTGGTGCCGAGCACTTCCCAGAGTCGCAAGTAGGACTTAATTTGAGGCACGCGCATTTTAATCCCGCGTACATCATCGATGCTTCTTACCGGCTTGCGGGTGTACATAATGCGCGGTTGATCCACCGCGGCAGCCAACACGCGCACACCGATTTTTTGGCGTAACTTTTCCGCCATTTCGGCGAAAATGGGTCCGTCCAAAAACTTTTGCATATGTTCTCGGTCGCGAAAGGTGAACCCCCAACTGAGAACATTAAAGTCGCTGACATGGGCGGAAAAATGGTCGGGACGGGAAAACATCACATCCACACTGCCACCGCTGTGTTGTTCCAGGACCTGATTGGCATTTCCCAGAACTTGGCCGCGCACCAGTTCCACTTTGATGGCTCCTTTTGATTCTTCTTCTATGTATTCTTTAAGTTTTACCGACATTTCGTCAAGAAGGGAGCCGGTGGCTTCGGAGCCGGCAATCACCAATCTGGTGGCCGCCTGAGCCGAAAAACTTACAAAGGTAAGCATTAAGAAGGTTATTAAAAAGTATGTTATTTTTTTCATGATTACAAGTTTATGAATAATGGTTAAGATAATAATAAAGAACAGAAAATAATATGAGAAAGTGGCGGTCGGTTGAAAAACCGGCAGTTGCTTTGCTGACACACCATTTTTTGCATTACTCTATATATTATCACATCTCGCCGGTTTTGTGCATAGTCTCATAAATTCCGGACTCAGAGTTCGGCATTGTGCGTCCTCAAATTAAAGAGCCGGCGGTTCCCGGCGGTTAGAGGTTCTGGCGGACGGGTCGCAAATAGATGTGGAGCTAAAATGAATGAAACGGGCAAGAAAGACGCATAGTTGTTTTGCTCTTGCCGACGCCGGCAGCGGCGGCTTGTTGTTGATAAAACTGTCTTAGGTGTATCCGCAGGCGAGATGGTGTGGTGTGCGAGAGCGGCTGCATTGGCACGTCGGCATTGACCTGTTTTCCCGCATCGCACTGGTCTGTGTCGAACCTTCCGCTGCTTCGGCCCGTTCCGCCCGGCTCTTTACCGCCATGCAAAATATACTCGGCACTCGGATCGAAAAAGCCCTCACCGATAATGGCAGTGAGTTCGCCAAAGACTTCCACCGGGTTGTGACAGCAACCGGCAGCAGACACTGGTATGCCCATACTATTTTGTTTTTTGGGAAACCGCAAATGAATGCACTCTGTGAACGATTCAATCGCACTCCTTAAAAATACCTCGGGGGAAGAGTTCGGTTGTCATATGTGGCATCTCCTGTTTAAAGGATATGCCGGCGTTTAACGCCAAACTCATCGAGTGGTTGGCTTGGTATCATCTAGAACGTCCCCATTATGCTCTCAAATAACTCTCGCCGAATCCGGTTTTTGCAAAAACAACAAAAGTCCGGAAATGGGTGGGATCATACATACACCTCTCAATTAGTCTAGTCCTAGTGTAGAATATAACTATGACTAAAAACAAAACCTTAAAAAATCTTACCTGTTTGGCGGCAACTCTTGTCATCTGCGTCTCCTTCCTTGGTGCGGCGGAAACGGCTTCCGCTCGCAGCCGGGACAATCGTGCTGACAGCAATTGGTATATTGACCTCTCTTATACGCCCGCGGAATTTTTGGTGATTTTGCCGCTAACGAGCTATTCGGCCAGTGCCGGCTATGTCGCACCGAAGGGAGGTATTAAGATAGGAGGCGGTATGTCTGCTTCTGATTTTTTTACCGCCAGTTTCGCGGAAGTGCGACTGTTTCCGGGAAACACCTTTAACATTCCGCTAAAAATCAAGTGGAATGAGCTCAATCGCGATGCCCTGCTCTCGGATGAGCTATTTAGTGAAGAGAATCTCGGCGAAACTTCTCGTCAGAACTTGGACGAAGCCCTTGACGAGTTCACGGCAGACTCCTATGTATCCTACACTATCGGGCTTGCCAACGAATGGCAGAATAAGGGGGGATTGTATCTTGGAATAGAATGGTTCGGTTTCGAGACTGCGGGAGGATTCTTGCCGCGTATTCGTCTGTTCCAATTTACGCTGGGCTATAGCAATTAATGATTGCCGGGTGATACACCGGGACCCGCTTAGGCCGGCGGCCAACAAGATGCTTATACACAGCACAAAGCAAAAAGCACAAAGTAAAAAGCGAAAAGAATTTAAAACTTTTTAAAGAATGCCGATATAAACGGCGGGACGGGGCGGGGCAAATAAGCCTCTTAGTTTTTGTTGCCGACCGGCACAATAAAACCTCTTTTTTCAGGTCAGAGTCGGTTTGCCGTTGATTTGTTGGACAAATCTTTGTTTTAGTTCGCGCGCCTTGACAGCATAAGCAGCCGCGTCCTCCCAACTTCCGTTCGGGCTCAAAATCTCATCGGGAACTCCCGGACAGGATACGGGAACGGCAATATCCAATATAGAATGCCTTTTCATATTTTCCGCGGATAACCGACCTTCCAACGCGGCATGCAACAGGGCACGCGTCCACGCGAGTGAAATCCTCTCCCCCTGACCGTAAGGACCGCGAATCCAGCCCGTATTGACCAGCCAAACCCGTGCTTTGTGCCGGGCGATCTTCTTTTTGAACATTTCCGCATAAACCCGATGCGGTAAAGGCAGAAAGGGTGCGCCAAAACAGGGCGAAAAAGCGATTACCGGTTCCGTGATCCCTTGCTCGGTGCCGGCAATTTTTGCCGTATAGCCGCACAAAAAATAAAACGCGGCCTGTGCGGGATTTAGCAGCGCCAAAGGCGGCAAGATACCAAACGCATCACAACTCAAAAAGAAGACATCACTCGGATGCGGCGCCCGTCCCCCCTCAAAAGCGCCGCTTATGTGCGACAGCGGATAAGAAACCCGCGTATTTTCGGTAATGCTTCTGTCCGCATAATCCGTTTCTCCGGTCTTCGGATTCTGGACGGTGTTTTCCAACAAAGCGTAAGGCTTAATGGCATCCCAAATCAACGGCTCTTTTTTCTTGGAAAGATTAATCACCTTGGCATAGCAGCCTCCTTCCAAGTTAAACACACCCTCATCGTCCCAGCCATGTTCGTCGTCTCCAATGAGAGGACGCCCCGGATCCGAAGAAAGTGTGGTCTTGCCCGTCCCGGATAAGCCAAAAAACAACGCAGTGGGGCCTCCTTGCGTTATATTCGCACTGCAATGCATTGTCAATATGTTGTGGTTAACCGGCAACAGGTAATTCAAAACCGAAAAGATGCTCTTTTTTAATTCGCCCGTGTAACCTGTGCCGCCGACACAGACCACTTTTTTATCCATATTCAGAACGACGAAATTTTCCGAGTTGGTTTTTTCCATTTCGGGATGTGCCTTAAAATGCGGATCCGCAAGAATTGTCCAATCCGGTGCAAATTCTTTAAGTTCCTCTTGCGGGACCGGAATAAACATATTGCGAACAAACAAACTGTGATAGGCAACCGAGGAAATAAGACGCACGCGCAGCCTGTAACTCGGCTGCGCACAGGCATACACATCGCGCACAAAAACTTCCTTCCCCGTCAATGTGTTTGCCAACCTGTCCGCCAAAGGATTAAACGAATCGGCAGGATAGGCAAAATTAATGTTACCCCAGTCCACGCTTGCGTGCGTTAAGGCATCGTCAACGATGAATCGGTCCTTCGGCGCCCTGCCGGTGAACTTGCCGGTACGGCAAACCGGAACACCCGTGTTATTAAGAACAGCCTCGTTGCGTTGTAACATCCGCCGCGTTAAAACCTCCGCGGACAGGTTGTAGTTGGCGCGGGCAAAAACATATTGTTTACCCAATATGGTAGCGGAAAGTTTTCCTAACATGCCCTCCGGAATATTGCCTTTCATAAATCTATTATAACCAGACCGGTTGTACCCAAAGCGGCGTCCAAACAAACAAAATTTTTCGTACTCGAAAGTCGAGCCGATAAGACGGCAAACATAACAAAGACTGGGGTGGTAGGATTCGAACCTACGAATCACGGGATCAAAACCCGATGCCTTACCGCTTGGCTACACCCCAATGGTTGCCCGCCCATTTATACAAGCAGAGACAAAAATATTATAAAACAAGACGCTGCCGGTGTGCGCGGATCCGCCGGAATGTTATCCGTTCATTGCCAAAAATTCGGGGCAATCTTCTGCCAAGAATAATCAATTCGTTTCGGTTCTAAATCGGGCGGCAAGATTTAATGACGCACTTTAAGGGAGATGATTTTGTAAGATGATTCCTTAGAAGAACCTCGTCCGCTTTGAGTTTAAGTGTATCCTTGTACACAACAAAAAGAGAGCTGCCGCTGCCGCTCAAAAAAACTCGCCCGCCGAGCTTACCGGGAGTACCCGCACAAACCAGCGAGTGCACCAGACGAAACTCCGCCGAAGACCGCAAAAGAATACGCAGAAAAGAATTTTGGTAAGAAGCCCCCAGCCAAAAATGCGGACGGATGTTTTCCGCATACAGTTCGATGCGTTCAACATAGTCATCCGATGTAACCTGTGAAAAGAGTCTCGCGGTGGAGCATTCAAGACGCGGGCAAATCAAAAGATAGTGCAGCTCTCCGATAGGATCTTTCGCCGTATCCGCGGGCATCAGAATTTCACCGCGCCCTTCTGCAAGCGCATGCTCACCGCCGACAAACGCCGGCACATCGGAGCCCAATTTGGCCGCCAATCGCAGCAGATCATCCCCGGTCATACCAAGCCGCAAAAACAGATTCAGTAAAAATAACAGGCATGCGGCATTGCCGCTGCCGCCGCCCAATCCGGCCGCAACCGGTATGTTTTTTTGCACCGCCGCGCGAAGAGGCGGAAATTGCCTACCCGATTCGCGACGCACCAATGCAAACACACGCCGCAACAAATGATTGGGAGAATTGGCGGCGGGAAGATCACCCGCAAACACCCCGCTTGCCCGTATTTCGTCCGTGTCGCCTTCGGCCTCCCGCAGCGACAAATAATCATACCAATCCGCGAACAAAAAAAAAGTCTGCAGATTATGATAATTATCCGCCCGCTTACCGAGGATGTGCAGAAAAAGATTTAACTTGGCGGGCGAGCGAGCGGCAATGTTTCCGCCGACGGTTTCCGTCGGTTCAAACAACCTATGCCTATGCTTATGCATTCCCAAACCTTGCCGTCACTCGCCGCCGTGCCACGCGATTGTTGTTTTTAGGAAATATCCTCCTTGGAAATATCCTCCTTGGTAAAATCTTTTTGGTTGGAGAACATCGCCCTTTCAAAAACTCCTTTAAGACGAGCGGATATCAGCCACAGCAATCCCAAACCCGGCAACACCATTAAAGTCGTAATCACAAAAAATATTGCCCATGCGGTATTTGCCGGACTCGCGCCGAAAATAGTCAAATCCCCCGCCACAGTCCAGCGTTCCAACCCGTCCGTCATAAACCCGCTAAAAGATGCCAAAGTATTGCGCGCAAAGGTGCCCAGTGATGCCATGAGCGCGTATTGGGTGGCGGAAAAAGTTTTGTCGCACAACTGCGAAATAAACGCAACAAAGGTCACAGTGGAAACTGCGGAAGTAAAGTCATCGGCAATCACCGCAATGACAAACAGCCAGGCTTCCGGTCCCACAAGCGCCATTAGCGAAAACAACAAATTGGTGGCCGCCATCGCAAATCCGCTGACAAATACGGCGGTAATCAAGCCGAGACGGGCATTGATGACACCGCCAAGAAGGGAAAATACAATGGTCGCCACCCAGCCAATAATTTTGCTGTACTTGGCAATCTCTTCCTTACTAAAGCCAATGTCCGCATAAAAAATAATAGACATTCGTCCGAGAAATGCCTCGCCAACCTTAAAAAGCATAATAAAAGCAAGCAACGCAAAGGCGATGCCAACACCGTTACGGCGAAAGAAACTCCAAAGCGGAGAGACCAGAGTGCCCAGCAGCCAAGCAAGAATTCTTTGCAGAAACTTCCAACCGATTCCCGCATTTTCCAGTAACCTTGCATGCGAACTGTCATAGGATGCCTGATCCAGACGCCTCTTGTGATCGGCGGCCGTATCGCCTTTCCCCCACAGAAGGATGCCGTTGAAAACCAATAGCGGTAAAATCAACGAAACATACGCAAGTTGCCAGTAGTTCGCAATGCCCGCTTGCTGATAAAACGCGGCAAGATAAAGAGCCAGTCCTCCGCCCAACTTAAACGCCGTCCACCAGCCGGCAACCATCAAGGCGGCGGCGGCCGTCATCCGATCCGCCTCTTGTTCGCGTATCAGATCTATACGCAAGGCATCCAGCGCGATATCCTGTGTTGCCGAAGAAACGGAGATTGTCAGAGCCATCAACGCAATCCAATACAGACTCTGCTGCGGGTCGGCAACAAACAGACCGGCCATGGCGGCAATAATAATGACTTGCATCAACAGTATCCAGGATCGTCTCTGCCCGAAGCGTCGGCTCAGAAACGGCAACCGGATTCTGTCCAGCAGCGGCGCCCAAAGAAAATTGATACTGTATACGGAAAACACGAGGCCGAACAAGCCGATATCGGAACGGGAAAGTCCTTCTTCGCGCAACCAAAGACTCAAGGCAGCCCCTATGAGAATCCAAGGGAACCCTTGCATCAGGCCCAGCAAAAAGATACGCGGCATCCGCCGATCCGCGTAAATGGAAAAACCTTGCCAAATGGCACGCATGGTTAATCCTCTTTTACAATTTTGTTTGCACTGATCCAGGGCATCATCGCGCGCAATTCCTTGCCGACTGTTTCAACCGGATGCTCGCTGTTCATCCTTCTGAGGGTCTTAAACTTCGCACCGCCGCCGCGAGTTTCTTCAATGAACTCACGTGCAAAAGAGCCGTCTTGAACCTCTTTCAAAATGCGTCTCATTTCGGCGCGTGTTTCTTCATTAATAAGGCGCGGCCCGCGCGTCATACCGCCGTATTCGGCGGTATTGGAAATTGAATAATTCATGTTGGAAATACCGCCCTCGTAAAGAAGATCCACAATCAGTTTAAGTTCGTGCAGACATTCAAAGTATGCCATCTCCGGCGCATAGCCGGCTTCGGTCAGGGTCTCAAATCCGGCCTGCACCAACGATGCCAGACCGCCGCAAAGAACCGCCTGTTCGCCAAAAAGATCCGTCTCGGTCTCCTCGCGAAAATTGGTTTGGATGATCCCCGCACGGCCGCCGCCGATCGCGGCAGCATAAGACAAAGCAAGTTCCACAGCCACGCCGCTGGCATTGCGTTGCACCGCTATCAGACAGGGAACACCCGCCCCCTGCGTATAGGTGGAACGCACCAGATGACCCGGACCCTTCGGGGCGATCATAATCACATCCGTATCTGCCGGCGGCTCAATCTGTTGAAAGTGAATGTTAAATCCGTGCGCAAACGCAAGAGCGGCATCGCCTTGCATATTCGGGGCAACCTGCTCCTTAAAAACAGTCGCCTGATGTTCGTCCGGGATCAGCATCATCACCAAATCGGCGCCCCTAACCGCCTCGGCGATCTCGGCGGTCTTCATACCCGCCTTGCGCGCTCGGTCGGCATTGGCCGAATCACTTCTTAAACCAACCGTCACATCCGCGCCGGAATCTTGCAGATTATGCGCATGCGCATGCCCTTGCGAGCCATAGCCGATGACGGCCACTTTCTTTTTTTGAATTAAGCCAAGGTCCGCGTCCTTGTCGTAGTATATTTTCATAATGTTCTCTCTCCTTCGTGAGTTGTTATATGTCCATTAATATTAATCAGCGATGCGATACAAGCGATGCGATCACCGCCCGTTCGCTCACCGGTAAACTAAGAACTAACTAAGTAGTTGCCAGAAGTACCAAAAACGGCACCAGGTTAAAAATGATAACCATTATCTTGAACTGCGCCATCAACAAATAGTGCATCCTGCCAAACTCTTCCGAGGACATGTCCAGGCCCATTATTTTTGAATGCAGCACGCGAACCCAATCCCGTGCCAAAACAAGCATCAGCAGCCAGACCAACAAGATACCATAGTTCACCAACGCACTCCAACCGAGCAGCATCATCAGAATTTCCGTATTCATGGTTTTTTTTGATTAATAAATGATAGTAAAGTATGTAAGATACATAAACAACTGGGATAACAGCTTTTTACAAAGTAACTCCATACTTTTATTATAACACAGTAACACAGCCTCAACTTTTTTCCAACCGCCGGGAGGTGCCGGCTGTCCAAAACTCGGGTTATGTCGCTGTGACTATCTTGCCCTTTTGTCGCCTGCGCTGGTTAAGAGCAACCAAGCCCAACAAAATCAAAGCCGGAATGTAAAAAAGCGAATTCGGGCTGCGTTCGCGTTTCAGTTGCACATTGACAATTTCCCAGCCATAGTCTATACCCGCTTTGGAGGCGGGTGTGCCAAAATCCACCAAGCCGATGGCAGGCAAATCGCCCGCCAGGTTGAGAGACAAGCCGACCGATTCCAACCGCTCCTCGGCGCTTCCCGCATTGGGCAGGTTGAGCAACACCGTTTTTTCTATGGGGTCCCCCGCCAAACTTTTGCCGCGCACCTTGATACGCAGGTCATTTTTTACATGGTATTCGTCCACCAGTTGCCGAATCTCGCCGCCGGGACGATACTCGTAAGGGTGCGATATCATGTCCATCCAATAACCCGGACGAAACAGCGTAAAGGTAACCAATAAAAGAGCAATCGTTTCCCACCATTTACTTTTTGCCAACCAGTGTCCCTGGGTGGCGGCAGCAAAGACCAGCATCGCCAGGGTCGCCGAGCAAACGATGAGCAACAGATTCCAAACACCGTCCACATTAATCAGAAGAAGTTCGGTGTTAAACAAAAACATAAAAGGCAATATTGCGGTACGAATATCATAAATAAATCCTTGAACCCCGGTGCGAATTGGACTGCTGCGCGCAATGGCGGATGCGGCGAAAGCGGCAAGACCGACCGGCGGCGTATCGTCGGCAAGAATACCAAAGTAAAACACGAACATATGCACCGCAATCAAAGGAACAACCAGATCATTCTGCGCTCCCAGTTCCACGATCACCGGCGCCATCAGTGCCGAAACGACGATGTAGTTTGCGGTTGTCGGCAAGCCCATACCCAACACCAGGCAAGTAAACGCGGTCAGGAGGAGAATTAAAATCAAACTTCCGCCAGAAATATACTCCACCAACTCAATCAAAACATCTCCTATGCCGGTCAGAGTTACAGTCCCTACGATGACCCCGGCCGTGGCGGTGGCAACTCCTATGCCAATCATGTTGCGCGCTCCCATGATCATCCCTTGCACCAGATCCTCCCAAGTGTGCCGCATATACGGTTTAAGATCCCGAACGCCGCGCATCCATGCCATCAGCGGCCGATGCGTCAACAAAATGAACAACATAAAACACAGACCGTAAAAAACGGACAAGCCCGGCGAAAATTTCTCCACCGCCAGATACCAGATTAACACAACGACCGGTAAAAGAAAGTACATGCCCGCCTTAAAGGTCGGGCCCGGCGGCGGTGCCTCGCGAAAAGCATCCGCGCCGGTTTTGTCGTCTTCCAGCGGCGGAAACCGGGAAGCATACCAAACCAAGCCCACATAAGCGACAACCAATCCAAAGCCGACAACATAACTTGCCGAGTTTGGCATGATTATTTTTAGGCTGCCAATCCCATAGTAAACAATCAAACTCAGAACACCAAACGAAACCACGGTCAAACAAAGTCCGCTCAAAAAACGAACAACCCGCAAGGGCTCGCGCCGCGGTAACCCTTTCAGGTCGGCCTTAACCGCTTCCAGATGGACGATGTAAACAAGAGCAATGTAGGAAATCAACGCCGGCAGGATGGCGTGTTGGATGACTTCAATGTAAGGGATGCCGACATACTCCACCATCAAAAAAGCGGCCGCGCCCATAATCGGCGGCGTCAGCTGCCCGTTGGTGGAAGCCGCCACCTCCACCGCCCCCGCTTTGTGCGGCGGAAAACCCAGTTTCTTCATCACGGGAATCGTAAAATTGCCGGTGGTCACCACATTGGCGATAGAGGAACCGGAAATGATACCGCTCAAGCCGGAAGCAACCACAGCCGCCTTGGCGGGTCCTCCCCGCATGGGTCCCAACAAAGAAAATGCCAACTTAATAAAGTAATTGCCCGCACCGGCACGCTCCATCAGGGTTCCAAACAAAACAAACATAAAAACGAAACCGGTGGAAACTCCGAGAGCAACACCAAACACCCCTTCGGTTGTCAGCCACTGATGCGACAGAAGTTTGTTCAGACTCGCTCCTTTGTGCGCTATGATCGCCGGCATATAAGGGCCGGCAATCGCATAGGTTAGAAACACAACGGCAATGATCACAAGAACCGGCCCCAAGGACCTTCTTGCCGCTTCCAACATCACCAACAACCCAATCAGAGCGGTCACCTTGTCGGCGAGAGTGGGCGCACCCGCTCTCTCGGACAATTCGGCATAAAACACCACTATATATAGCGCACAGCAGGCACCGGCAATACCCAACACCCAATCCAAGATAGGCACTTTCTTGTCACGCCAAGAACTCACAAAAGCAAACCCCGTGTATGCCAAAAAGATGGCAAATGCCAAATGGATGGCACGTGCCTCCGTATCGTTGAACTTGCCAATATTAAACACAAACGGCAAGGGCGAAGCATACCAAAGTTGAAACAACGACCAAAGAATACAGCCGCCGAGAAAAATCTTCAAGGGCAAGCCTTTCAGATGCCGGTTGCCCGTTTCACTCAGTAAAATCTCAGTTTTAGTTTCTTTTTCAGTTTCTTTTTGCGGTTTGGTATTCATCGTTGTGATTATTGTAACGAAAGACGGTCTCTTATTTTTTTATTCGGGAAGTTATTCGGTGATCTATTCCGCCCTTATTCCGCAACCCGCACCCGTGCCGGACGAATCAGTCTGTTATTCCCCATTCGGTACCCTGTCTGCACCACCTCCGCCACCCGATTGGTCGCAACATCTTCTGTCTTAACACGCCCGATCGCCTCGTGATATTGCGGATCAAACATCTCACCCTGCGGCTCTATGCGTTGCACCTCAAAAGTGCCGAGGACCTTCAAAAGAGAATCGTAAGTCAGCCGCACCCCTTCGCGCACCGCAGGCGGCACACCTGCCGCGTCCATCGTGCTCAAGGCACGCTCCAGATTATCCAAAGTCTCTGTCAAAGAAAGTGCCAACTCGGCGATACCGTCCAGCCGGGACTTTTGCACATCGGCGGCGGCGCGCCTTTGCAGGGTTTGCATCTCGGCAACCAGCAGCAGAACATCTTCGTTCAGTTTCTTTTTCTCGCCAGTCACCAGGTCAATGGTATGTTGCATTTTTTGCATCTCCTTTAAGAGTTCCTCATTTTCCTTTTGCAAAGCAACCGACAATTCCGCCTCATCTTTATTTCCCCGAATAGCCCCGGTTGGTTTTCCGTCCCCTTGCTTTTTTTCTTTGCCATCCGATGCGGCGTCCTTATGCTTGCCGACCTTGTCCGCTTCCGCTTCCGCTTCTGCTTTTTGATGCTTAAGCGTTTCTTTTTGCCCCGCATTGTCCGCGGCCTTGCTCGCGGATTCCCCGGCAATCCGGCTATTGTCTTCTGCCGACACAAATTCTCTCATAGTTGCCATTATATGACAATGCATATTAACTTCGGAAACTTCCCTTGCTTACTTAGCTTAGTTAAATTGAACTCATTGCATTGATTGCATTGCATCATTTTGGAAATTGAGGTTATAATAATGGTTGAGCGATGTCTCAAAAAAATTAATATTAACAACGACAGAAAACAATGAAAACAATGCATAAGTTACACTTTTTTCCTGTGCGGCCGGCAATAGCAATGCGCCGCGAACAAAGAGGCACGGTATCTGCACGCTTCCTTAATACTCTTAATGCTTTTAAGACTTTTCCCGAACCCAATAAGGCACGACGGATGCACATACCGACTCGTTTTTACGGTCTGCTGCTGACGGGGTTGTTCGGTTTGGTCCTGGCAAGTTGCGGTGGCGGCAACAGCTCCCCCCCCCCCCCCCCCCTCTAATCTCCTCGCTGTTTCCAAGATTCAGACTCTGGTCGGGGCGGATCATATTCTCGTGGGTTGGACCAATCCGGATCAGGAAAATATCACCGAGTTCAATATTACTTGGTTCAATGTCGCCGATGCGAGCGATAAGGAAATGATGATCCTGCGTGCCGCCGATGTGCGGCTGCGGACCCCTGTTGCTGATTTGCTGAAGCCTGAGAGTCGAGTCATCTACAACATTATGGATCTAACCAATAACACCGCCTACCGGATCACGATCGCGGTGCTTTATGAAAACAACAACAATGCCGTGACGTCCTCTTCTGTGTCCGGCACAACCGGAGCGGGTCAAGGCATAGGCTCGGATCTGGATCTTGATGATCAGCCGAACACGGAAGATAATTGTCCGTCGGTTGCCAATTCGGATCAAACCAATACGGACAATGCCGATGATGGCGGTGACGCCTGTGATCCTGATGATGACAATGATGAAGTTCCGGATGAAACGGATGCGTTTCCGAAAGATGTATGTGCGAGTACCGACACGGATAATGACAGCAAGCCGGATAGTATTGTTCCGGGTTGCACGACATCGACCTTGACGGAAGATACGGACGATGACGATGATGGTTTTCCGGATGTAGAAAACGCAACCACGGCGGCGGACAACTGCCCGTTGGATCACAATGCGGACCAAGCCAACACGGACGGTGCGAAGGACGGCGGTGATGTCTGTGACGAAGATGATGATGATGACGGTATAGACGACGCGGAGGATGTGGATGACAATAATAATAGCCTTATAGAAATTCACAATTTGGATCAATTAGCCCTACTGCGCGATGATCTGAACGGCGATGGGACGGATGATGGCAATATTGACGAGATCACCTCTGTGGGCACTGAGGGCTGTCCGGGCCCGGATGACGGCGGCTGTGTGGGTTATGAATTGACTCGCTCGTTGAATTTTAACGATGCGGATTCCTATAACACAGGCAACGTTAATATGGATGCCTGGACAGATCGCAGCGGCAGCGGCTGGCAGCCGATCGGCTCTTGTTCCGCCCGAGATGTTTGCACCTCTTGGACGGGAATCTTTGACGGCGGCGGTTATACTCTTGCCAATCTGTTCATTTCTGCGAATAACACTGTCAATGGAGTGGGGTTGTTTGGCGCCTTAACCGGCGGCATCCAAAATCTGCATCTCCTGAATGCGAATGTCAGTGGCGGTGCCGGTGATGTGGGCACACTGGCAGGCTATGGCAGGAATGCCCGTTATGAGAACCTGTCGGTTACGGGTGGCAGTGTGATGAGTCCGAACGCCGAGGACGCGGGTGGTCTGATTGGGGATGGTCATAGTACTGAAATTCGCCATGTCAATATATCCGGCGGAGTTGTTTCCGGGGATGATTTCGTTGGCGGCATGGTTGGCGGCATGGTTGGGCGGGGTCGAGGTTCTGAAATTCACTATGCTACTGTGTCCGGCGGAGTTATTTCCGGGAGTCAGAATGTTGGCGGACTGATCGGGGGAGCAATACCTCCGAATATTCGCTATGCCTATGTGTCCGACGGAGTTGTTTCCGGGAGTCAGGATGTTGGCGGACTGATTGGAGAAGTAACGGGAGGGACTATTCGCTATGCCTATGTGTCCGGCGGAGTTATTTCCGGGGATGATAATGTTGGCGGACTGATCGGGACAGGGGCATCGCAAACAGATCTTCGTTATTCTTATGCCGCCCCCGGGCAAGTTGCAAGTTCCGGTACTTCGGGCGGTTTGATCGGTTCTATCTTCGATCTTGTTCTCGTCAATGCCTCCTATTGGGATACTGAAACCACCAACCGGACTACGAGTGCCGGTAATTTGGGCGAGGGTCATAGCACGACAGACTTACAATCGCCGACCGAGTTTGCCGGGAGCATCTATGCCAACTGGGGAGGCATCTGGTGTGATCCGGACACGGGCGAAGTGATGGAAGTGGATGCCCGGCCGGCCGGATTCTTAAGCGTCTGGGATCTTGGCACAAGCAGCCAATACCCCGCCCTGAACTGCATGCCGGGCGGCCTCTCGGCACAAGGCCGGTAAGCAAGTAAAAGAGAAAGGACAAAGCGGGCCGTCAAAGCAGAATAAAACAAAGGCCGGCGGGGAGAGAAAAAGCACCGGCGCAGAGTCGTCACAGATGTCGCCGCAGATGCCGCCACGAACAAAGTGTTTAAAGTGTTTGTAGTTTGGTAAAATAAAACAATATCCAATGAAACACCTTCCACTCATTATCGGTTACGGCGGTATGAATTCCGCGGGCATCTCTTCCAATTGTCAAGGATACCGCAATATGGTATTCCCCGCCCTCGGCACGGCCGAGCAAGAAAAACTTCTTGCCTCTTTGAGCGCGTTAACCGGCGGGAAACTCAATGGCCGGGAAGTGCGCGCCGCCAGTTTTATCCGGCCGATCCACAAAGATACGCACTTTAATACCAACACAGCCCCCTATTATCGGGTGAACGGCAAACCCGAACCCTTTCCGGTAGGTTTTGCCGCAGGTTTGGCCGCCGGCTTTCAGCCGGGCGACCATTATCCTTCTCGCCATCATCCGCGCGGCTTACAAATGGCGGTATTTGCCGCAGCCGACGCCATCAACTCTACGGGACTGACACCGGCAGCGCTAAGGGCAGCGGTGGCGCCGGAACGCATCTCGGTTTATGCGGGCAGTGCTCTCGGGCAGTTGGATGACCGGGGCATGGGCGGCGTCCTGACGGCGGAACTGAGAAAGCAAAAAATAATTACCAAAAACTTGCCTTTTAGTTACCCGCAAATGGCCGCGGACTTTGTCAATGCTTATATCTTAAATAATGTGGGACGGACCGGAAACCACTGCGGCGCCTGTGCCACTTTTTTGTATAACCTGGCCGCGGCCGCCGCGGACATCAAACAGGGCGAGACCGATTTGGCGTTTGTCGGGGCAAGCGAGGCCCCCATTCTTTCTTCGGTCATCGCCGCCTTTTACAACATGGGCGCGATGATCGGCAACTCCGCCCTGGGCGACAGGAAGATGGCACATGCGGCAATGCCTTTTGGCGACAACCACGGATTTGTGATGGGCGAATCGGCGCAGTTCGTTGTTTTGGCATCCGAAGAAGCGGTGCATCGAACCGGCGCCACAGTTTTTGGTATGGTCGGTGATGTCTTCGTGCATGCGGATGGGGTGAAGCGATCTATCTCTTCGCCCGGTCCCGGCAATTACATCACGGTCGGCAGAGCGGCGGCGGCTCTTGCGGCCGAACAGGGTGCCGAAATTCTGCAAAAGAAATCATACATCCTCGCGCACGGCACTTCCACACCGCAAAACAGGGTGACCGAATCGCGCATTTTTTCCGCCGTAGCCGGCGCGTTCGGCATTGCCGATTGGAAGGTGGTCGCCATCAAATCCTTTGTCGGTCATTCGCAAGCGGCCGCCGGTGGCGATCAACTGGCGGTCGCGTTGGGTGTTTGGCGATACGGCATTCTGCCGGGCATCGTCACAGTGGAGCAACTTGCCGAAGATGTCAGCCAAGACCGTCTGGCGTTTGTTTTACAACATCTTCCGCTGGCGGAAGAATGCCCGGAAGCCGCGCTCATCAATGCCAAGGGATTTGGCGGAAACAATGCCACAGCCGTGGTTTACTCGCCGCGTCTGGCAAAGCGACTGTATGCCAAACGCATCGGCAAAAAGAAACTTGCCGGCGGCACCAAAAAACAACGGGCGACGCGGCAAGCCGCCGCCGATTACTTCCGTCTTGCCGAGGCCGGCCAATGGCAGGTTTACTATGACTTCAACGAGAATCCGCCGTCCCCCGAGGATATCCGAGTGACCAAGTCGGAAGTTGTCATAAAAGGTTTGAAACCCGTTTCTCTGCGTCCGCCCGTATAGATTCCGTCCTCGAACTTAGGACTTAGCGCTTATCACTGATCACTTAATAACACTCCCCCGCTTACACAAACAATAAATGTCCCTGCGTTTTGTCGCCCGGGTGCTCGGCACTCTTTTAACTTTGTTTTGTCTGTCACTGACCGCGCCTCTGTTGTTTTCTTTTTACTTTCAAGACGGTGCCCATTTCGCTTTTTTTAAGGCAATGCTCGTCATACTCCTGGTCGGATTATTACTGTGGGGATGCTCCGGCGGCGAAACACGCCACCTCAAACCGCGCGATAGCATTATCATTACCATATCCTCTTGGCTGTTCATAACACTCGGCGCGACCCTGCCGTTCTTGTTTTTGGATCACCCTCTCACATTTACCGATGCCTGGTTTGAAGCCATGTCCGGTATCACCACCACGGGCGCAACCATTTATGAGAAGGTTTCCGTTTTGCCGCCGTCCGTTCTTTTTTACCGCCAGTTTTTACAGTGGATCGGCGGGATGGGGATTATCCTGTTGGCAATTGCGATCTTGCCTTTGCTTGGTGTCGGCGGCATGCAACTTTACCGCACCGAAATTCCCGGTCCCGTGAAAGATACCAAACTGACACCGCGTATCACGGAGACGGCAAAGTTCCTTTGGGTGATCTACATCATCTTGACGCTTTTTTGCATCCTCGCCTATCGCTTGGCGGGAATGACTGTTTTTGAAGCGATCAACTACGGCTTTTCCACGGTGTCCATCGGCGGTTTTACGCCGCATGATAACAACTTTGGGCATTTTACCGATAGCAAAATTCAATGGGTGGCAATATTTTTTATGCTTCTTTCGGCGATGAATTTCTCCCTGCACTTTTATGTGTGGCGGCGCAAGAGCCTGCGCCCCTATTTCACCGACCCGGAATGGAAATTCTTTGCTCTCTGGATCTTTATCCTCCTCACTTTTAGCGTCCTAATTTCACTGCCGCGCATCACCGGCTACGACTCGCTCGTCGCCGTTCTCTTCCAAAGCCTCTCCATCGTCACCACCACAGGGTTCACCTTGCAAAACTACAACAATTTTCCGTTTGGGCTTCTTTTCTTTCTGTTCACTTTTGCCATAGTGGGTTGTTGTGCCGGCTCCGCCGGCGGCGGTATCAAGGCGATTCGGTTTCTTTTGGTCATCAAGCAAGGCTATCGCGAATGCAAGCGGGTGGTGCATCCTCACGGTATGTTCAATGTGCGTCTTGCCAATACCAGTGTTTCCGGCAGGGTTCTGGATGCGGTCTGGGGTTTTTGCGCCGTTTACCTGTTTGTTTTCTTTGTGGTCCTGTCGTTGCTGCTGGTTAGCGGCAGCAGCCATATCACCGCCTGGTCTGTCACCATCGCAATGCTCAACAACCTGGGGCCCGCCTTGGGCGAGGCGGCGCACAACTATGCCGAGATGAGTAACCCGGTTAAGATTCTTTTGTCGTTTGCGATGTTGTTGGGGAGGCTGGAGGTCTTTACCTTTATGGTGCTGTTGATGCCTATTACCTGGCGTTAGTTGTTCTTTATCGTTCTTCCTTCTAACTAAGAGGCGTTCTCCTAAGGCGAGGGCGAGGCGGCGCACAACTACGCCGGGATGGAATGAGGAACCCGGTTAAGATTCTTTTGTCGTTTGCGATCTTGCCGGGGAGGCTGGAAGTTTTTACCTTTATGGTGCTGCTGATGCCTATTACCCGGCGTTAGTTGTTCTTTATCGTTCTTCCTTCTAACTAAGAGGCGTTCTCCTAAGGCGAGGGCGATGCGGTGCATAACTACGCCGGGATGGAATGAGTAACCCGGTTAAGATTCTTTTGTCGTTTGCGATCTTGCCGGGAAGATTGGACGACCGAAAGTCTTTACCTTTATGGTGCCGGTGATGCCAATTACCTCCAATTACTCGGCGTTAGTTGTTCTTTATCGTTCTTCCTTCTAACTAAGAGGCGTTCTCCTAAGGCGAGGGCGAGGCGGCGCACAACTATGCCGGGATGAGTAACCCGGTTAAGATTCTTTTGTCGTTTGCGATCTTGCCGGGAAGATTGGACGACCGAAAGTCTTTACCTTTATGGTGCCGGTGATGCCAATTACCTCCAATTACCCGGCGTTAGTTGTTCTTTATCGTTCTTCCTTCTAACTAAGCGGCCTTCTCCTAAGGCGAGGGCGAGGCGGCGCACAACTACGCCGGGATGGAATGAGTAACCCGGTTAAGATTCTTTTGTCGTTTGCGATCTTGCCGGGAAGATTGGACGACTGGAAGTTTTTACCTTTATGGTGCCGGTGATGCCAATTACCTCCAATTACTCGGCGTTAGTTGTTCTTTATCGTTCTTCCTTCTAACTAAGAGGCGTTCTCCTAAGGCGACATGTTAGGCGGCAATACATTTAACCGGAACTTCATCCCGGACTGACAGGCTGCACCCGTCTTGAACTCGCGGGAAGTAGTTTCCTCCTCTGCCCCACCCGAAAAGGACATCAAGTAATAAGAATTGTCCGCTTCAAACCGAACGGGATTGCCGGCGTCCAAAGGAACTTCTAAAGGAACTGTGATTTCTTTGCCGGCTGCGTCGCATGCCCCGATAAAAAACGCTTGGGCGGCTTCGGCAAACCGATCCGGCCGGCAGTTATCCGCAACCGTCCTGTTTTGGGTATACCAAATATTGGGGCCGGGAAATGCCGTTGCCAACATCGGGCGCGGGCAGAGAAACACCAGTTGATCTCCCGCAGAGGCATTAATATTCGGCAAGGCTTCACTGCGATCCGGCTTCAACCATTCGTTTTCCGCCAACCAATAGACATAATGCGTTATGTTCCCGCCGTCGGGTGTCTTGCCAAACACCGTTACATTGGCAAAGAACCGGGTTCCTCCCGCATATTCTTCTTCAATTCCCAAATAGTGCGTCCGGTCCTGCGGGGCATCTTGGACTGACAGTGTACCATCGGTATTATTGATACCAAAAAGTGTTTGATTCCCGGACGTAATGTTAAAACGGCGTGTGGCATTGTCCGGCATCACCGGGTGCACCTCGCCAATGGTCTCAACACTGCCGTCACTTGCAAAATACAAAGTGCGATTGCTTGGATCCGTAACCAAAATATGAACAAAGGCTTCGGATTCACCCGTGCTGTTGCTTGCATTAATGCGTAAAAATAGCCCGCGGGTGTCAGACACATCAATCGACTGATTGATTGAAAAGTTCCCGGCGGCGTCAAAACCGAAAATATCACCAAGCTCGGTAAAATTGCCGCGACCCGGAACCTTCTCGCCGCCATACTCGGCCTCGGCAATCGTAACAGAATCTTGAAAGAACAGGTTCGGTTCGCCGGTGTAAGTATCACCGGGGGACAAACGAATCACCGTCCGTTCTCGCGAAAAGACCGGCTGCATTGTAGGCGTGTCCGTCACATTTAAAGTGATGTTCGCCCGGGTCTCGCCAACTGCGTTGCTCGCATTAACATGCAACATATACACGCCGGCAGCTAATACCCCAACGGCGGAAAGAACTCCTGTTTGCACTTGTGTGTCGATGGTTAGGTTTGTCGTCATTCCTCCCAACACAAACGCCGTAACAGGATTACGAACGGTGACCTCGTTGATCCTACCGGTTCTGCCCGGCGGAAACTCAAAAGCATAAGAGTCTTGCTCAAAGATCGGCGTGTCCTCGTCACTATCACGGCAACCATCGCCATCATAGTCCGTAGTGGGATCGGATGTCCAGTCTGTCGCATTTGTGGCACAGAGATCGGTAGCGTCAAGTACACCGTCATTGTCATCGTCCGGATCCTCGTCACTATCACGGCAACCATCGCTATCATAGTCCGTAGTGGAATTGGATGTCCAGTCTGTCGCATTTGTGGCACAGAGATCGGTAGCATCAAGTACACCGTCATTGTCACTGTCATTGTCCGGGTCCTCGTCGCTATCACGGCAACCATCGCCATCATAGTCCGTAGTGGAATTGGATGTCCAGCCTGTCGCATTTGTGGCACAGAGATCAGTAGCGTCAAGTACACCGTCATTGTCATCGTCCGAGTCCTCGTCACTATCACGGCAACCATCGCCATCATAGTCCGTAGTGGAATTGGATGTCCAGTCTGTCGCATTTGTGGCACAGAGATCAGTAGCGTCAAGTACACCGTCATTGTCATCGTCATCATCCGAAGAGTCCGGTTCGCCATCACCGTCGTAATTTGCTCCGGTCATTGCGGTCAGATTCAAAACAAGAATAGGATCCTCACCCGAAATTATCGCGCGCACAAGAAACTGATGCTCCTCCTCATCCGTTAAGTTGGCGAAATCATAAGAAGCATCGACTCCCGCTCCCGTTTGATTCGACTTATCAACCATATCCTTTTCATTGTCGGACAGCCTTTCCCAAGATATGTTAAACCTCTCAATATTGCCCGAGATCTGTGCATCGGACGGATTCGTCCATTCCAATCGCATACCCTCTCGCATCGGAATAGCCAGGGACATGGAAGAAGTAGCTTGATTATCCCGGGCGGGGATCGATAAAGTTGCATCTTCTACCTGCGCACAGCCGCTAAAAGCGGTAAGGGCTAGAACACAAAAAAGCCCGACCTTTAATTTCATATGTTGTCCATTATAAACAATTTTGGATAACTATGTGTATGTTTGTTTGCCCCCGTTAGGCACTTGTGAGTGTTGTTTTCAAAAAGACCCGCATCATCTCGGAAAGGATATAATAACTCGGTTTTAAGATGTTGACAACACACCACCGATTTTTGCGCGCTCGCTATATACTGCGCTATCTTCCCTGTGCTCTTTCTTATTGGGTATCGTCTTATTGACCGCGTGCCCTTGCCCCCGCCGCCCGGCTGGAATGCTCTCTTGCCAAATACTTTTATTTTGGGCGGGAAACGCTGCGGCACCGGGCAGCTAAAAACACTTCTCATGCAACATCCGGCCGTTTACGCACCCGAACACAGCGATGAGATCCGCTTTTTTGACCGTTGGGCGGATGCGGAGCACTTTTCGCAATTGTGCATGTCGCCTGTTTGGGGGCTGAACAAGACGGACGCAGACACTGCGAGAGCAATTCACTACTTGCTGCTCTACTTGCTGCTCTACAGCCGGGGAATTCGGAAAGCGCGGTTACGACAATACCCCGTCCGCCCGGACAAGTCGGTCAACTATCTGTTCTTTCCCGGTTGTGCGGCCGCCATTCATAAACTGATACCGGCTGCCAAGTTAATTGTTCTCATCAAGGATCCGACAAAGCGGGCAATCTCCGATTACTACTTTAATTGCAACCGGGACCGGGATTATGATGCAACCCGGGGCTATCCATCCCCGAAGACCCCGCAGCCGGAAGTGGCGGAATCTGTGCGAGAAACGCGCGGCATTCTTGAGGCTCTTACCGGCGAGGACCCGCGCGTACTTGCCGCCGTGCGGACACTGCAAGAAGGAGCCGAGCTCGCCGCGCGACTATGATATCCTGCGGCTGTTTGCCTACCGAGAGCGCGGTCTTTATGCCAAGCAACTGCAAAGATATCGGACACTCTTTCCCAACAAACAACTTCTCGTGCTTCGCAGTGAGGAGCTCTTTGCCGACCCGATCTCGGTTGCCAAAAAGACGCTCTGTTTTTTGGGTTTGAACCCGAACGAAGCTGCGGGCCTTCACAAAAGCAATACCGACAGCATCGGCGATCGCAATCCGGGTAACTACACAACACACGCAAGAAACGAAGAACGGGAAAAGGCGATCAAATACCTGAACAACTATTACACCTGGCCGAACGAAGAACTCACACGCCTGCTCAATAATTAAAGAACAATTTCAAGAGTCTTCCTTTAACTAACACTCACAAACAACTCTCGCCGATCCGGTTTTTGCAAAAACAACAAAAGTCCGGAAATGGGTGGGGCCATACAAAAATACACAAAAATAAGAACTTGTGCTAAAATAACCGTATGGCAAGTGAAATTCAGCCAATACATCCTCCGCACGCGCATCTTGTCTTATTCGCAAGTTGCCTGCGGATACATATTATTCTTTACAAAAGAAGTCATTAAAAAAACAACAAATAATCAATAAACAACTCATGCCAAATAACATTAATAACAATAATAATAAGCGCATCAGCCGCTTTGTAACTAATTCCTTCCATCCCGGCCTCCGGCCGGGATTAAGGAATTTTTCATTTATTTTTCTATTGACAGCCGCTTTGTTTGTAACCGGCTGTGCCGATCCCGATGACAATGCCGACAATCCCCCTATTCCTCCGCAAGTGGAATTGAATACCGCTCTACAACAAGGCGGTCCCGGTAATCTGGTATCTTTGAATACCACTGTCCGATGTTTGATAGACTTCTGTCGCGATTTTATCGTCACTTTTTATCGCTCGACAAATAATGTGACGGTTGCTGCCAATGATGAGGAATTGGGAAGAAGTTTTCCCGCTCTTTTTGTTAATGGCGATGAGATACCCATCACCTTCGCTCCCCCCTTGCCTGTCACACGAAATAACGGCTATTATTACTATTCTTGTATTGACGATGCGTGTTCTCCTGTTAGTTCTCTTTCTGTCAATGAGCCTTTTGTTATTTTTCGCGACAATGTTACGACCGACAAGAATGAATATACGACAACAGAAGATGCGGTGTTGTCCGTAAACATCCTATGTCAGGGTGCGGTCTGCCCGGTGGACAGAATTCGCCGGGTTCAGTTTTATCGGACATCCGCACCGGGGACGACGGGAAGCACGAACGCGGGCGAAAGAACCGCGGTCGGTCCGCCCTTCGATGTCACTTCTCCCACAAACCCGGAAGGCGGAGATACAGTTACGGTGAATGCCACTGACTTTGACATACCCGGCGTAAGCGGGACTTACGGATACCATGCATGTTATGAAAACACGAATGTCTGCAGTGGTCCATCGGCTGAGATCACCGTGACGGCAGTCCCCGCGCCGCCGGGTTCGGCAGCCGGGACTCTGCGACCGGACGGAGCGACGACAATAGATATCAGTAACGCACAGGCCGGCCAAAGCGTGCCTTTGGAATTAACCGCAACCATTCTTTGCGCTGGCGGCGACTGCGCGGCGGCAACGGCTCAATTTTATGTCACTTATGAAGACACAAACACCCAAGGTGAACTCACCCGGATGTCAGCTGCTATCGGCCCTGCGGCAGATGTTGGGCCCTTGACGGACGGAGGATCTATGATGATCTCTTTGAATACGAACACTCCGCAAGAGGCGGGCACATATCAATATTTTATTTGTATTTTATTGGAAGCGAATGATTGCCTGACCCCTCCTTCTCTGCCTAATCTTTCCGAATCTTTAATGGTGACTATACCCTCCGTGATCGGAATGTTGTCTGTCGGGAAGGTCGGCGTTAATGCAACCGCCTTGAACTCGGGTGATCCTTTGCAATTGTCCGTCGCCATCTCTTGCAGTGGCGGCGATTGTGCCGGCGACACCCTTCAGTTTTATGCTACTCAGGGTCAGTTAAATACTTTTTTCGATAATCCTCTTGGCGAACCGGTTCCCGTTCCTCCGTTGAATGACAGCGGAGAACAAACCGTTACCCCGGATATTACGACTCCGTCCGAAGCAGGGACCTATCGATATTTTGCTTGCATCACCGGCCCCGAACCGGATCTGTGCGGTATGCTGTCCGATCCGGTTGTCCTAACAGATCTCATGCCACCCGCTAATCCCGGTCGTTTAACTTTCGTAGGCCCCAATCAAGACAAAGACGGTATTCGCGCGGGTGATTCTTTGGAATTTATGGCGTTCCTCTTCTGTGAGGACGGTCCTTGTGCCCAATCTCAAGTGATTTTGTATCGTTCGGATGATGATACGATAAACACTTCGGATGACGAAGAAGGCAGTACTCTTATCCCCGCCATCGAGGAGAGCAGACACCATTCCACACCGCCAATTGACACAACCGCCCCTTTGACCCCCGGCACCTATCATTATGGTCTTTGTTTGCCGGGAGATGACGACAGCTGTGTAAAAATTGCCACCATCACAGTGAGCCTGCCGGACGGGGTTCTGTCTTTTAATGATGAGCGGGTCATAACAAATATCAGTCTTGCCGCACAGGGAGAACCGCTAAACCTCTCGGTTGAGATCCTTTGTTCCGCGAACACCCAAGACTGTGAAATGGCCGATGTTAGCTTTTATGTTAGTAGCACATATTCTGACCCTCCGCTGCCTTCCAATGCGAATATGAAAACCATTGGATCTCCTGTCCCGGTTGCTCCTCTTGCCGCCGGTGCAAGCCGGACTATTTCAACGCGGATTAATGCCGCCGCAACGAACGGCAACTATTATTACTTCGCCTGTATAGACGGCACCAATCCCCCGGTTTGCACCCAACACGATTCTGTTCCTGTTACGGTGAAAGGTCTGCTGCGGCATATCGGCACGACTAATTCCACTGCCAACACTTTTCGTTTTGATTCAGCCTTGAATCGCCTCGCCCTCGGTGAAAACTTGCCGAATGTTTTTCGTCTCAGCGGAATGGTCGGTTGTCGCGGCGGCGACTGCGGTTTGAGTCCAAGTTCCTTATCCTTTTACCGCTCCAATAATGAGACCATCAACGGCAGCGAGGATCCCATAGCAGGAAGTTTTTTCTCCGTATCAGCGCCGAATCACTATGATAATGCCAGTTATAGTAGCGAAATTAACGAGCTCCCGGGTCTGGCAGCAAGAACCTACTATTACGGCAGTTGTTTTGAACACCTGCCGGAAGACTGCTCAGTCCCCGTTCAGGTGACAAAGCGCGGTAACTATGTCTTGGAAAATTTGGAAGTCAATAGCAGTTCGCCGGCAACCGAGGAAATGCTTAATATTAGCGTTGATTTTGATTGCGTGGTAAGTGCCTCTTGTTTTCCGTCCATCATCAGTTTCTACCGCTCCGATAATGCGCTCATTAGTCCGGATGATTTTGAGTTGGGAACTCAAGAACGGCCTGCCGGGGGAACTCCGGGCGGCGAAGGGTCCTATTCCATTAATATAACGGCACCGAACGATGCCGGCACCTACTATTATGGTGCCTGCACGGAAGCCGATGAAGATCAAGTCCAAAACGATCCGGTGCCGAATGAAAGCAACATCTGCACGATCGGACTGGAGGTTCGGGTGGGCGGCTCCGAATAAGGCATTAAGACATTAAGACCTTAGACAATACAGACAACAGGGTTTTCGAAGATTCGCGCCGCCCGGGACCGGAATAGGCGGGGCGATTCCGGGCGAGTTTAAAGGTTTAAGGGTTTTTTTAAGAAGATGCCCGCACAAAAGCCGGCACATCGGTCCATGCCAACAACAGAGCCAGAACCGCCATTAATATAGCGGTAAGGATTTCTACCTGACCCGTATATGCCCGTAAAAAAGGGCGCAATCTGCCAACCAAACGCGCCAAAACAACAAAGTAAAGTCCCGTCGCCACCGCCATGTACATTCCGTAAACAACGCGCAGAACCGGCGGGCTCTGTTGGGCGACCAGCAAGTAAACGGAAAGAAAAAACATTGTCGCCTTAATATTGAGTGCGTTGGTTAGAAAGCCGGTGCGGAATGCCGAGGTCGCGGACAACGGCAGAAGCGGGGTGTCATTATTCGCGGCCAAATCGCCCGCGGCCTGTGCCGAGAGACGGGCATAGCCGTCTCGCACACCGGAATATGCCAGAAAGATCAGATAAGCCACCCCGAGATACTTAAGCAATACAAAGACAGACGGATAGGTTGCAAGAATCAAACCCAGCCCCAAAACGGAATAAAGAACATGCACCAAAATACCCGTGCCGATGCCGATGGCGGTGTAGGTGGCGGGTGTCTTGCCATGCACCAGGCCGTGCCGAACGATGATTGCCATATCCGGTCCGGGGCTCATGACCGCAAGGAGATGAAAGCCCGCCAAGGCAAAAAATACTTGGTATTCGCTCAATTAAAACAGATCCAACCTGCGGGTGATTCAATCATTCAGCCGCGATAGATCTCGATAGATGTTTTGGATATTTTAGGTGTTTAATCTACCCTGTGTCGGTGACTCGGGAAAGCGAGAAGCGGGAAACTGACAGAAAGATAACTTCCCGGGACAAGGAAGATAAAAGTAAAAAGCACAAACAAAAAGCCCCTCCAAAATACCGAAATGTGTATGCGGGAAGGTCCGATTCCCGCTTAATGCCCGATTCTAACTTCTGCTTCTAACTCGCCCGAATTATCCGCCCAGGTAGGCGGCTTGGACTTCTTTGTTGGCAAGAAGGGTCCGGCTGTCGCCGGCAATTTCAATCTCACCGTTCACCAGCACATAGCCGCGCCGCGCAAGTTTGAGAGCCAAGTTGGCGTTTTGTTCCACCAGAAGAATGGTAACCCCCTGCTCGGCGACTTCTTTAAGTTTCTCAAAAATCTGGCGAATAATTAAAGGCGCCAGCCCCAAACTGGGCTCGTCCAGCAGCAGTAACTTCGGCCTGCTCATAAGGCCTCTGCCAATCGCAAGCATCTGCTGCTCGCCTCCCGACAGAGTGCCGGCACGCTGTGTTCTTCTCTCCCGGAGCAACGGAAACATTTCAAAGATATGCTCCAATTCTTTGCGTGCCGACGCAAGCGGTATTTTGAGAGAGCCTATTAGGAGATTTTCCTCCACGGTCATTGCCGAAAAAATCCTTCTGCCTTCCGGCACCAAAGCAATCCCCAGACTCGCAACTTGATTGGTGGCATAATGCGTAATCTCCGTGTTCTCATACATGACGGAACCGCTGCGCGCCCCGGGATTGGCAAAAGTGGTCATCAAAAGAGTGGATTTCCCCGCGCCGTTGCAGCCGATGATCGTCACGATCTCGCCGACATTAACATGCATGGAAATATTTTTCAGCGCGTGAATCGGCCCGTAGTAGGTGTTGACCTTTTCAAACCGCAACAGAGGCTCCCCGCCGCCGGATGTTTTGGATTTTTGCATTATGCTTTGTACTTTGTGCTTTATTCTTCCTCGCCCAAGTAGGCGGCAATCACATCCGGGTTATTCTTAACCTCGTCCGGTGTACCGGCAAACAAAACATCGCCGTGATCCAGCACCACAATTTTATCGGAAATCTCCATCACCATATACATATCGTGTTCAATGATGAGTATGGTCACCCCGTGTTCGTCCCGAAGTTTTTTAATCATTTTACTCAGGTCCGAGGTTTCCGAAGAATTTAAGCCGGCGGCCGGCTCATCCAAACACAACAAACGGGGGACCGTGCAAAGTGCGCGGGCAATTTCAAGCCGCTTTTGCATCCCGTAAGGCAATTCGCCCGCCAGGCGATCGCCAATGTCGCCGAGTTCGAGAAAATCCAACCATCCGTACGCCACTTCTTTGGCATTTTCCAAAGACTTGCGATAGGAATCGGTATTCAGAATACCTTTTAGCAAGTTTCGGTCCAACCGCATATGCTGTGCCACCAAAAGATTTTCAGCCGCCGTCATTTCCTTAAACAGCCGCGTGTTTTGGAAGGTGCGCGCCAGCCCGGCGCGATTCACTTGATGGGTGCCACCAAACATCTTATAAAAAAGAATCCTAAAAAAAGAAATCGGATTGACCAGATCGCCAAGGGCAAAGTCCTTGCCCAGTATTTCCATCAGGTCGACCCGTTCGCCTTCAAAAGACAAAAAAACATTACTACCGCGAGTGGCACGATAGAAGCCGGTTAAACAATTAAACACCGTTGTCTTGCCGGCGCCGTTCGGACCTATGAGAGCGGTGATACTGTCCTTGGCGACCTCAAAGTTAACGGACTTCAACGCAGTCAAACCGCCAAACTTCATCCCCAGGTTACTCACCCGCAAAAGAGGCGACTCAGCCGGCATCCTTGATTTTAATTCTCGGATATTTCAACCGAACGGGAGTGATAAAACCGCGCGGCCGCCAGATCATCATTAAGACTGTCAAAATGCCGAATAGCATGACACGATAATTGGCAAACTCGCGCAGAACCTCGGGAAGGATTGTCAGGATGAAAGCGGCAATCACCACGCCCACGGTGGAGCCGAGCCCGCCGAGAACGACTATGGCAACGATCAATGCCGATTCAAAAAAAGTGAACGAAGACGGATTAACAAACTTTTGATAAGCGGCAAAAAATACGCCGGCAATCCCGCCGACACTGGCGCCGATCATAAACGCGGACAATTTTACCAACACATGGTTAAGCCCGAGCGAACGACAAGCGATCTCGTCTTCGCGCAGTGCCTCCCAGGCCCGACCCACGGGCATGCGAATCAGACGCTGCTTAATATAAAAAGACAAGACAACCACAAACAGCAGCAGCCAATAAATGAACATATACTTGTACATACTGCTGTATTCCAAGCCAAAAAACTCGTGGAACGGCGGCAAGCCGCCCAACCCGTTGCGCGAAAACGAAAGAATATTGAAAAAAGTCACATCCGGCGCGGTCATACCGTTCGGCCCGCCGGTAAAAGAAATCCAGTTGTTTAATACAAGACGAATAATTTCGCCAAAGCCCAAAGTGACTATGGCAAGGTAATCGCCATGCATACGCAAAACGGGAAAGCCCAGCACCGCCCCCCAACAGGCGGCCAAAATAGGACTGATAATCAAAACACTCCAAAATCCCAAACCCAACTCCGCATAGCCGATCGTCAACGAATAGGCGCCTATGGCGTAAAACGCCACATAACCCAGATCCAAAAGACCGGCAAGCCCCACTACCACATTCAGTCCCATACCGAGTAACACATAAATTAATGCCAAAATGACAATGGTCAGTCCGTACCGACCGCCAAAAATCCCCAAGGCATCCGGCGCCAGATGCGCTAACACCGGATACGCCAAGGCGAAAATCACAAACAGGGCAAGAAACACCTTCCCGCGGGATGCCTTCTCGTCCCCGGCTACCGTTACCCGAACTTTTCTGCCGGCGGCAAATTTTGCCAGAACGGCCTCTCCCGTTGAGGTTTGAAAGAACAACGAAGAGAAAAATCGGCCCACGGTCACCAGACCGGCGATCCCAAAAGCGAACGGCAAGTTGTTACGCAAGCCGTAGCCGTCCAACACGAGACCAATAATGGGACCAAAGAGAACGATGGCAATCATACCGGCGAGAAAAGCATCGGGCAACGCACGCCGCAGCGCGGGTATCATTTGAAACTGCCGGTCGCCTGTGTTGTGTATGTTGTGTGTTTTTTGCATGTCAGTTTCCGGTTCCAAAAAAACAGGCGCCTATACCTTTTCCACTTCGGGCTTGCCGAGCAGACCGCTTGGTCTAAAAATCAAGATTAAAACCAACAAAAAGAACGCAAACACATCCTTGTAATCCGTATTAATCAGACCGGAAAACAACGACTCCGACATCCCCAGCACAATTCCGCCAAGGATCGCACCCGGCAAGGAGCCTATCCCGCCCAGCACAGCCGCCGTAAATGCTTTAATTCCGGTCACAAATCCGATATGAAAATTAAATGTCCCGTAATTTAAGGTGACCAGCAGACCGGCAAGGGCCGCCATGGCCGCACCCATCACAAAAACAAGCGAAATAATTCTGTCGGTGTTAATTCCCAAAACTTCCGCCATCATCCTGTCCTGTTGGGTGGCGCGACACTGCCGTCCCAAAGAAGTTTTGTTAATCAGGCGGTGCAGAAAAAACATCCCGGTAAACGCCGCAACGACAATGAATATCTGCACATAAGTCATCTGCACAAAATCGTTCTTGTCGCCGATGCGCACGGCACCTTCAATCATGCTCGGCACCCCCTGATCGCGCGCACCCTGGCTGACGCGCGCAAAATCTTGCAAAAACAGCGACATACCGATGGCGGAAATCAACGGCGCCAACCGGGTGGATTGGCGTAAGGGGCGATACGCAAGTCGCTCAATCGTCCAGCCATATACGGAAGTTACCAGCACCGTAAAAGCCAACGCCAACAGAATGACCAAAGGCACCCAAGTGATCCCAAAGAAGGCAAGGATGGCAATGCCGATTGCGGCAAGGTATGCGCTAATCATATAAACATCGCCGTGAGCAAAGTTAATCATACCGATAATGCCGTAAACCATCGTATAGCCGACGGCGATGAGACCGTAAACGGAACCCAAAATCAAACCGTTAATTAATTGCTGAACAAATATATGTCCGTCCATAATTTTATTTTTTTTCTTTTAATTAATCCTGCTTCATGCTTGTAAGATCCGAAGCGTGTTGGTGGAGCCGCGTGTCAACCACTGATCTCCAAAAGTAAATACTATTCTATCACCTTTTTTGATTAGTTTATTCTTTTTTAAGAAAATAAGAACCGCTTGATCCACATTCTTTTGCGGCTGCTCAAAAAAGACCGGAACCACATCGCGATAAATCGCCATTCGCCGCAGGGTCTTTTCGTGGCGGCTCAGCGCGTAAATAGGGATATCCGTACTAACACGGGACATCAGCAAGGGCGTACTGCCGCTTTCGGTCAAACTGACCATCGCCCGCACCCCCTCAACCCGATGCGCCGCTCGCACGGCCGCGATGGCAATGCCGCGATGGATGTCCGTGATCTTGTCCGGCACTTGCAGTTTGCGACTAAAAAAACCGCCGCGATAGCCGCCGGCACTGTGGCAAATGCGCGCCATGGTCTTCACCACCAGGTCCGGATGGCGACCGGTTGCCGTCTCCGCCGACAACATCACCGCATCCGTGCCGTCCAAAACGGCATTGGCAACATCAAACACCTCGGCGCGAGTCGGCAGCGGATTTTCAATCATCGTCTCCATCATTTGCGTTGCCGTGATAACAAACCGGTCGTGAGTGCGACACAAGGCGATCATATCTTTTTGAAGGCCAATCAGAGCCGTCTCGCCTATTTCCACTCCCAGGTCACCGCGGGCAAACATCGCACCGGCACTTGCCAGAACAATGGAGCGCAGAACATCAAAATTAATCACCGCCTCGGCTCTTTCTATCTTGGCGATCAAACCGGCATCGCTGCCCGCCGCCCGCAGCAGCCGTGTCGCCGTCTTCATATCCTCGGCGGACCGCGGAAAGGACACCGCCACATAATCGGCTTTTATTTTTGCCGCAAAGCGAATATCCGATCTGTCTTTGGATGTCAGTGCACCCGCGGACAAGCCGCCGCCCTTTTTGTTAAGCCCCTTGCGACTGTAAAGCATGCCGCCGTTCATCACCTTGCAGTAAAGGCGTGTTCCTTTAACGCTTTGCACCCGCATGGTGAGACGCCCGTCATCCAGCAGCAGGATATCTTGCGGGCGACAGTCTTTCGGCAAGTTCTTGTGGAAAACACCGACCGATTCTTGGTCGCCCGCCGAGCGTTTGGATACATCCAAAACAAAGGAGGCACCCCGATGCAACATCACTTTCCCTTCTTTGAAATGACCGATGCGAATCTTGGGACCTTGCAAATCCAGCATCACCGCCACATGCCGTTTCAAATCGGCGGCGGCCGCGCGCACCATCTCAATCCGTCTTTCTCTGTCCGTTTCGTCGCCGTGCGAGCAGTTGATCCGCACCACATCCGCTCCCGCCTTTAGCAAGGAGACGATGCCGGTCTTGCTGTCGGTCGCAGGCCCCAAAGTGGCAATAATCTTGGCCTGGCGATCCATCGGTTCCGCTAGTTTACCGTTCGTTTAACAAATGAGCGATGCAACAGGATTAAGACAAACTAAGACTTCGCCAGAAACGCCGCCAGTTCCACCATCCGATTGGAAAAACCCCATTCGTTGTCATACCAGGAAAGAACGCGCACAAAATTGCCGCCGACAACCCGGGTTTGGGTGGCATCAAAGATCGAAGAATACGGATTGTGGCAAAAATCCTGAGACACCAAAGGCTCCTCATTCACCGCCAAAATGCCCTTTAGCTCGCCGGCAGCTGCCGACTTCATCATCCCGTTGATCTCATCCGCATCGGTTTTGCGCGCCGCCTCAAAAGTCAGGTCCACCATGGAAACATTTGCCGTCGGCACACGCACCGCACAGCCATCCAACAGCCCCTTCAATTCCGGCAATACCAACCCAACCGCCTTGGCCGCCCCGGTAGAAGTTGGGATCATATTCAACGCGGCCGCTCTGGCACGGCGCAAATCCTTGTGCCCCGTATCCACGGTCACCTGATCTCCCGTATAAGAATGCACCGTCGTCATATAGCCTTTGTTAATCCCCAATTCCGCTTGCAACACCTTGACAAAAGGCGCCAGACAATTTGTGGTGCAAGAAGCGTTGGAAATCACCTTGTGTTCGGCTGTAATTTTTTTATGATTGACCCCCAACACCACCGTGATGTCCGGGTCTGTTGCCGGTGCCGAGATAATCACACGCTGTGCGCCCGCCTCCAGATGCGCGCCGGCCGATGCGCGCGTGGTGAACCGACCGCTGCATTCCAACACCAGGTCCGCCCCGACTTCTTTCCAGGGCAAATCCTTCGGGTTAGGCACGGAAACCAATTGAACGCGAGTGCCTCCCATCACAATACCGTCTCCGTCCGCACGCACATCCATATCCAACTTACCGTGAACGGAATCATACTTTAAGAGATGCGCACATGTCTCGGCACTCACCAAATCATTAATGGCGACCAATTGCAGTGTGTTTTTATGAGCAGATTCCAACCAGGCTCTGCAAACCATTCTTCCTATACGGCCAAAGCCGTTAATTGCTATTTTTGTCATTTTTGTTATCAGAAATATTTTTAGACAGTTAATTTTCTCTCATTATATGGAAAGCCCAAAAGACTAGTTATCTTTTTGAGGTCTCCGCAAAATCTTTGACACAGTGCCGGTTTTTGTTTTTGGTTCCGGCCGTTGCTTCTGTTTGCGCCGCACCCGCAAGAGATTCCCGTTTTGCAGCACATATTGTTCCTTCATCATAGCTGCCAACCCGGTGTTATGGGTCACTGTGAGCATCGCCACACCCAACTCCCGATTCAGACGCACCAACAATTCGTGCATCTCCGTCGCCGTGCGGGTATCCAGGTTCCCGCTCGGCTCGTCCAACATCACACAAATCGGTTTACCCGCAAGGGCGCGCGCCACCGCCACTCGTTGTCGCTCGCCGCCGGACAATTCCGCCGGCTTGTGATCGGCACGGGCGGACAGGCCGACCAGATCCAACATATGCAGGGCTTCTTTGCCGGCGGCCGAAGGGCGCAGGCCGCGCAACAGCAACGGCATAGCCACATTTTCAAGAGCGGTAAACTCCGCCAACAAATGATGAAACTGATACACAAACCCTATCTTGCCGTTGCGCAATCTTGCCAGTTGATTCGCATTAAGTTTTGTCAGATTGGTTCCGCTCACAAACACCTCGCCCGCATCCGGTTTTTCCAGGCCGCCGAGAATGCTCAGCAGAGTTGTCTTCCCCGCCCCGGACACACCCGTAATTGCCGCACTGCGGCCGGCGGGCAGCTCAAAATCCACCCCATCCAAAACATTAATCGCGTTTGTTTTTGAGCCGCCCCCCGCACCGGGCAGACGAAAGGTCTTGCACAGATGCCGACAGGCAAGAACGGGGACGGAAAGTGCCTCGCTCTCTTTCGCCTCACTCTCTATTGCCCGGTCTTTTTTATTCTTTTTATTCATAGCGCAGGGCTTCGGCCGGACGAATGTAGGAGGCGCGCAGAGCCGGATAGATACTCGCCAGCAAACTCAAGCAAAATGTCGCCCCGGCAACCGTCAACACATCACTCCAGAGTAACTGAGACGGCAGATAATCTATGAAGTAAGTTTCCGCGCTCAGAAAATCCACGCCGAAAACTTCCTCTATAAACATCACCAACGATTCAACATTGAGCGCAAGAATGATCCCCAGCAGAACACCGCCCAGCGTGCCAATCAATCCGGAAAGAGCCCCGTTGATCACAAAAATTGCCAGGATGGTGGAACTACCCGCCCCCATAGTGCGTAAGATCGCAATGTCCCGCTCCTTGTCGGTGACCAACATCACCAGAGTGGAAACAATATTAAAAGACGCCACTGCGATGATCAAAAACAAGAGCAGCCCGACCAATCGCTTTTCCAACCGAATAGAGGCAAACAGGTTACCGTAAGTTCGGGTCCAATCCTCGACCCAAAAATCTTCGCCGTAATTGAGACGCAAGAAGTCGCTCATCCGCGGCGCGTCAAACACATCTTTTAGTTTAATGCGCAGACCGCTCGCCTCGCCGTTCAATCTTGACAGAGATGCCGCATCGGCAAGATGCACCAAAATCAGAGTATTGTCTATTTCGGAACCCAGGTTATACACACCGCGCACGGTAAACCGGCGCAGCCGCGGAACACTGCCGAGCGGGGTTGCGGTGCTTTGGGGAATGAACAAGGTGACATCTTCGCCCTCAAAAACGCGCAGCCGGGCGGCGATCAAGTTTCCCAAGACCGCGCCGAACTCGCCCGGTTGCAAGTTCCCCAACTCGCCTTGGGTCATAAAGTCATCCACAATAGACACCTTTTCTTCAAACGGCGGATCCACACCCATCACCAGAACCGCCGCCGAGCGACCGCCCGAGGTTAACATCCCTTGCATTCTCAGAAAAGGGGCGACCTCCTCCACACCCGGCAGGAATTCTACGGACCGGGCCGCTGTTTGCCAGTCCTTAAGCGGCGTTCTGGCATGCAAAATAATGTGCGGCACGGCACCGAGAATGCGCTGATTGATTTCGCGATTAAACCCGTTCATCACGGACAGAACCAAAATGAGAACGGAGGTGCCGATCAACAAACCGAGAATAGCGAACACGGAAATAAACGAAATAAAATGATTGCGCTTTTTCGCGCGCATATAGCGCAAGCCGATAAACAAGGACAGGGGACGAAACATTAAAGTGGTATGAAACTAAATGAAATTAAAATTAAATAGCGGGTTTAATCGTCTTTAGTTGGCCGGGGAATTAGCCGGGGCTTCCATACCGTCATTCATAATTTTCGCGCTCTCGCCGATACGACACAAGGACGCATAACCGCAATAACGGCAGTCGGCCGCCTCGCGCGGATCCACGGCCGCCTGTCCCCGCAGATGTTCGGCAAGAAGATTCTTCACCGCCAATTGCATCTTTTCCAATTCCGCCGGGGAAATCAGGCAGGTCTTTTTGGGCAACCGAATGTGCGGCGACTGTCCGGCGTCTTTGGTCGGCGACACAGGAAACAGTTCGTTATCAAACATCGCATAGCCGTCGGTTTTGACTCCCTCGCGCAGCGAAAAAGACACAAAACCAAATCCTTTAATGTCTTTGAGTGCCAAAGAATAGATAATTAACTGCGGTTCGCGCGGCCTTGCTCCTCTCAAATTGGCGGAAGAAATATTGCGCGATGTCTTGTAATCAATCAACAGTTTGCCTTTTTCAAAAACATCCATTCTGTCAACTCGCAGTTCAAACCGACTTCCGCCCTCGGCATCGGATACCAAGGTTGCCAAGGGCGGAAGCTCCCGCACGCCCGCGGATGTTTTTTCTTCCAGCAGATCCACATCAAAGCCCTTGCTGCGTTCGTGTTTTTCCCACAACAAAAGCATCTCCGCCATCTCGGTCAAAAATCTTTTCTCCGCGGTGCGAATCATCTCGTCGCGTAAAAAGACCAGTCTTCGCGTGCTCTTTATTAGCAAAGCGGTCGCGGACTTGTCAATACGCGCCGACAGTTCTTCGTCCGTAATCTCGCGCAGTGTTTTCAAGTCGGCAAGATCTTCCCAAATATTGCGCAGCAGGGCGTGCAGCAAACTCCCGCGCTGTTGCGGCGTGACCCAACGCACCAAAGACGGCGGGGTCTTAATACCCAGTCGCACCATAGCAAATGCCCGAAAGGGACATGCCGCCTGCTCTTTTACCAACGCAATCAATCCGCCTTTGAGTTCCTTCTCGTGATGCACCGGGGGCGCGCAGATATCCTCCAATTCTTCAAAATCCTGCGGCGCATATGTGCCGTGCCACTCGTTTTCCCGGCGAGCGATCTCGGTTCCTGCCGGCAGCAGCAGCGGATGAATGCTCTTCTCCTCGCCGTCCGCGGTTGCCGCATAACTGATGCGAATGTCTTCCGCATAACCGAGTTGTCGTAGCAGATCTTCATCCGCCCGTTGTCGGTGTTCGCGGCTCGCCCAGGGCATACCCAGGACACGCGCCAGTTTGTAAGGAACAAAAAAGTTCGGCTGCGGCCGTGCCAGAGCATGCTCGTGCATACGGCAAAGAAACAAATCATCAAAACCCAGACCGCGGGCGGAATTGATGCTCAGCAGATGCACCCGCGCCGAGGAGCGTAAGCGCGGCTGAAACACCTCGTCCGTTTGGCGGCGCAAAAACAGCAAGGCATCGCGTCGCGAGCAGACTTCCCTGACCGACCCGGCCGCATAGAGGTTATCCATAACCCGCAGCCACTTGTCCCAAACCTGAACCTCGCGCGAACTCCATTTCACCTCCGCTCCCCAGCCCAGGGCGCGTGTCTGTTTCATAAAAATCTCCGCCCAGGCCGCCGGTGACGCACTCTCCGCGAAGGCATGCGGGACGGCAAGATAGCTTCGCAAGACACCGCACAACAACTTGCAGTTGGCAAGCGAGCTCGCCTGCCGGGAATCGCTATCCGTCTTTTTCGCCAACCGGGACAATCTAAAATAACGATGACTTTCGCTCAGGTTCAGCAGGCGATCTTTCAAACGGCTGCGGCCAACTCGCTCCGCCGCATGGCCTCGCAAGTAAGGCGATACAAACAAATGCAAGAAACTTTCCAACGGGCGAAGAGCATCATCGGTTTCTAACAGGGCAAGGAGGTCGCCGACAAGCGGATAGGAGTTGTGTGCCTCACCCCAGGAAATATCAAACGGAAGGTCCGCGGAAGAGACTGCAGTTTCCGGTCGCATCGCCTCGGCAAACACCCGCCGCACACTCCGCCATTGGTTTTCCAAGTCGGGAATCACCACCCCGATGCGCCGATCCGGCATCTCGGCATGCAGTTTTGCCACCATCCGTGCCGTGCCGAATAACTCAGCCTTCTCGTTCGGGTACTCGCCGACAGTGCGTCTCTGATTTGGCGATACAAATGCGCTATCCAGTTTCTCGCATTTGCCGCCGGCCTTGCCAATTAATTCATAAAGAACCCGCAGGGACGGCAAGGGCAAGGTGAAGCCCACCCAAAGAGAGGGCGGCAAGCGCGTCGCGCCGCGCGACAGCGCGTCTTTCAATATCCGCTCGACGTCCGCACTGTCCGCCAACTTTCTTTGACGACAGATCTCCAAATAAGCGCTTGCCCAACGATAAAAGAATTCGCCCATCCGCGATTCGGCAGAAGAAAAATGATCGGCACTCAACTCCGCACAATGTTGATGCAAACTGTGCCGGGCATGCGCGGCCCGTTGAATGAGACGCGTGCGCGCCTCGTCCTCAATAAAAAATTCCGGTGCGATCATGTTGCGTGTCCCTTGCGGTAAGCCGACAAGCGCCTCTTCCCAAATCCAAAACGCCCGGTCATCCGCCAGAAAGGTCTTGCCCTGCCGGTAGAGTAACGGGCGGGCCTGTTCTGTCACCCAATCCGCCCCAACAAACAGAGGCGGCTCCGGACAGATCCCAAACCGCTCGCCGCACATTTCCCGTATTTGACGAATCATTCTGCCACTCGGCAACAACACGGCGGGCGGGTTTGGAATATCTTCCCGCAAGGCTTCAAGTAAACGCGGATGGAGTTTTATCCCGGTTTGTTCCGTTGTCATTTAATGAATAGCGAGTTGAATGTCCGTCCTAAAAATCGGTAAGAATTCGGTGGGGGATCTCAACCCGGTAGAGATTGTCCCGCGCCCCGTTCATTGCCGACCGCGAAGCATAGGGTCCCACGCGAATCCGAAATACCAGCGTGCCGTCGCGCAGATACGGCTCGGTTTTGATCGGGATTGCATCGCCCATACCCAGATCCTTGATCTCCCGGGCGCGCCGGGACGCTTCCGCATAAACGGGAAAATATTCCACCAGAATGTAGAACCTGCTGCCGGGAACCGCGGCGGGTTGCTGTTCGGCATCTTTGGGCCTGCCCTCGTCCAAACGGAGCGGCTTTTCCGCCGTCAGTTGCGAATAAAATTGATAGTCTTCCGGCAGAGGAGGCGCAATTTCCGCGACCGAAGCATTCTCCGCTCGCAGAACAACTGCTTCCTCGGTTGCCAAACGCCGAAGGGTATGACGGGCAATGAGCGCAACCGCCAACGCCAACAACAACAAAGCGCCAAGTAAAAACAACGGTTTGCGCGAACGGCCGCCTGTGCCTGGCGGCGGCGATGACGGGAAATTGGCATAGTCTTTCATAAACTCTCATTGCAATCACATACGATCCGGCGCGGAAACTTCCAACAGCCGCAGACCGTTCGCGAGAACCTGTTTAATTGCCAAACACAGACAAAGTCTCGGCGGGGTCTTCTCGCCCGCACCCAGCACACGCACCGCATTATAGTAAGCATGAAAATCGCCCGCCAACTTGCGCAGATACAAAGTCAGTTTGGAGATGTCGCAACCAACGGCAATTTTCTGCACCAACTCGGGGAACTCTGTCAAAGCGGTGATCAGATCCTGCTCGCGCTTTTCGTTAAGAAGACTCATGTGTCCGAGTCCCTTTTCCGTTTCCTTTTTCGGATCCATATCGCGCCGGCGCAGTTCCGCCAAAATGTTTGCCAAGCGCGCATGCGCATACTGAACATAGTACACCGGATTATCCCGGCTGTGCGAAAGAGCCAGCGACACATCAAAGTACAGCGAGCGATCCGACTTCCGCATCAGGAGCAGAAATCGCGCCGCATCCTTGCCGACATGCCGGACAAAATCCTCAAGAGAAACAAACTGACCCGCCCGCGTGGACATAGACAACCGTTCACCTTCGTTCTTCAAAAAAACCAACTGCACCAAAAGAATCTCCAAGGCACCCTCGTCATTGCCGAGTGCCTGCATCGCGGCACGCATGCGCGCAATGTAACCGTGATGATCCGCCCCCCAGATATTGACAAGGCGCCCGTAGCCGCGCCGATACTTATCCCGATGATAAAAAATATCATTGGCAAAATAAGTGGGCTCGCCGCTGCCGCGCCGCAGCACCCGATCCTTGTCGTCTCCAAACTCGCTGCCGGCAAACCAAAGAGCCTTGTCTTTTTCATACACAACCTTGCGGCTGCGCAGTTCCGCCATCGTCTCTTCCGCCTCATCGCCGGACGCCGTTTCGCTCTCTCGCTTCCAATAATCTATTTGACAACCAAAGGACCGCAGGTCTTCTTTGATGACCCCGAGCATACGCTCCAAAAGGTACTCGCTGATCTCGCCGACCCGCTCTTCGCCAAGTTCGGCAAACACCAACGCTATGGCGGCATCCAATTCGGCATCAGTATCCGCCTGCGCCCCGGTATCCGCGTCCGCCTGCGCCCCGGTATCCGCGTCCGCCTGCGCCCCGGTATCCGCATCCGTCTGCGCCCCGGTATTCTTTGCCGGGTCTTCCGCTCGGCGGACGATCTCCGCCGCTGTCTCTTCTGAGAAATGATTCTCTTCGCACCCCAACCACTCGCGCGCCAGGTCCTTCAAATAATCTCCCCGATAGCAGCCGGTCGGCATTTCAATTTTTTTACCGCTCTGTGCCGCCGCAACACGCACACAAAAACTGAACGCCAACACCTTCATTTGTCTGCCGCTGTCGTTCACATAATATTCGCTGTCCGTCTTGTAGCCGGCAAAACGCATCACATTAACCAACGCAGAACCGATTGCCACCATCCGCGCATGGCCGATATGCAGGGGGCCGGTCGGGTTGGCGGAAACATATTCCACCAGAATGCGTCTTTCATTGCCGCGGGATATGCCCGCGCCGTACTGGTCGCCCGTGAACAAAATTTCACGCAGCACCTCTTCGCCGCCGCCGTCACAATAAAAATTAACAAACCCCGGCGGCGCGACCTCCGCCCGCACCGAAGACAGCCGCCAGCGAGCGACAATTTCCTCCGCCAGTTGCACGGGTTTCAAGCCCGCAGTCGCCGCATGCACCAACGCGACATTGGTGGCATAGTCCGCGCCCAAATGAGGAGGCACCCCGCGAATCGCCACCGACTTCGGCGGGGTTGTCATCAGCTTTGCCTTTTGCAATTCGGCCAACACCCGGTCCAACTCGGCAAGAATCTTGTCCTTATTCGCCAAGCCGCTATTTATCACACTCACACCCAAACTTCTCGGCCTTAAACATCAAAAATGAAAAATGAAAAATCTTCAACGCAGCGCCGCCTGTCCCGCACCGGGGCGCAAGCATAACCGTTCGTCATCAAAATCAAAATCCAAACCTTCACACCACCCCAACGCACTCAGTGTGTGTCCCGCGCTTTTTTTATAGTTGCTGACAACAGAAGCCCCGCTGCGTTCTACCTTCTCTCTAAGCAATCGGTTCGTCCGTTCCACAAAATTCTTCTTTTGTTCCGCGCTTGCATGACGAAAAACACGGATGATCTCACAAACTCTGTCCAAATCATCCGCAGACCAGGCATGCTTAACAAAAAAATTAAATTCATCAAATGTCACATATTCCAGTTTTGTCAACAAAACTCGAATAAACTCTAACAGCGGAAGCCCTTGATATCTGTATTCGGTCATTGCATCCGTATAGACGCTTTTTATCTCGGCAATGTTTTTTGCTTCACTAAGCTGCCTCCCGTAATCGGTAAGAAGAAGTTCCGCGGCGTTTTTTGTGCCTGTTTGCGTTAGGGGGTGATAGCAAAACCCCAAGCGGATAAGATAATTTTTTTCTTGGCGCACGAACTTACTACGAGAATCCATCTTCTGTTTCTTACCAACAAATTTTGAAGAAATTAAATCCAAAATCTTCCGCAGTTTCGGATTGGGAGAACCCGACGGCATCAACAAGCCCCCTTCCATAATCCGTGTAATCTTTTGCAAGAGCAACATCGTTTCATCGTTTATATACCCTTGGTCCGGGATAATATACCAACCGCGTCCTATCGCCGGGTGGCGCGAATGAACCAAACCGGATGCTATCTCTTTATTCCATAGGTTAATCCAACCTTCCACAAAATCTTTTGCCAAACTCAATTCTTTATCTTCAACAGAATCTTCTGTTTGCGATAATGCCTCCCTTCTTCTTTGAGATTTCCATCGTTTGGCGCGCTCTTTTTGGTCTGCCAACTCTTTCAACACAGGCAATGACAAAAATTGACTATTTGGTTCCTTACACAAATAATCAAAATAACCCACCGTCTGCTCCCAAAAACTTTCGTTTTCTTCGCGACCAATAAGAACTCCGACCTCTATATTATTACTTAGTGCCGCACCCGTGGCATTTGCGGATCCGATGATACAAGAACTTCCGCCCTCACTTAAGAATAACCAAACTTTGGGATGAAATGTTCCTCGGCTCATTTCATATCGCTTGATTTCAAAACCCCACCGGATGAACTCTTGCAGAGCCCCGGGATCCGTAATCCCCATGTCCAAGTTACAAATTAACTGTTTCTTTGTTTTCTTTTTAAGTATATCGGCAACAGGCCTGAGTTTGGAAACAACCCCGCTATTAACATAGGCAACAAGGAGTTTAATATCTTGTGCTGTCTTAATCCGATCAATCAAAACATCTTCATGCCCTTGTGTGTCTTGATACAAGTTTCTAATCAACCGCACTGCTCTGTTGTTCCGGGTTGTTCCGGGTTGATTCGTTTTTCTATGTGGCTATGAAACTCGGGAACCGCCTCACAACCGACAAAGTTTCTGTTATGCTTAATGCACATCGCCGCCGTAGTGCCACTGCCGCTAAACAAGTCGAGAACAAGATTATCGGAACGACTACTGGCAAGAATCATTCTTTCTATCATCGCCTCGGGCTTGGGTGTCGGATGCAAAAATTTTGTTGTCTTACCATTAATTTTATTATTATGGCGATAACTTGAAAATTCCCAAACATCCGCACACAGTCGCCCGTTCTTATTTGGAAACCATCGTTTGCCGTTTTTGATAATTCCCCTATGTTCCGCATGTGCGATACGAGACCGGGACAGGTAAGGCAACCGAATTTCTTCGGCATTAAAATAATAATCGCCCCCCATCGCAAAGAAAAGAATTGTTTCTTGATTATTGACATACCGCTTTTTCGAACCACCCAAGCCGTCTTTTTTATACCAGGTAATCCAATTAAGAAACAGTGTGCCTTGTTTCAACAGCATCGGCAACATAACCGCACTATTAAGCGGCGTATTAAAGATATAAAAACTGCCGTCCGCTTTCATCTTGGGTAAAAACGCATCAATCCAGCGTTGCGTAAAAGTAAAAAAATCCTTTTCCCCTGAAAATTTATCCCAATCGCCTTTTTGCATGTTGTAGGGCGGGTCTATAATTGCCAAATCCAAGCTGGCATCCGGTAACCGATTGAAGAAAGTAAAACAATCTTCAAGAAGAATTTTATTCAGTAACTGGTTCATTTGGTTGATCCATCGGCATCAGCCAAACAGCAGACGCTTGGTAGAAACGGCAAGTTTTTGGTTAATCAAACTGCGATAAAATTCGTAAATTTCATAACCAACATAATGGCGGTCATTTTCCTTTGCCACCTTTAAAGTAGTGCCGCTGCCGGCAAAAGGATCCAGAACCAAATCATCCTTTAAGGAATACAACCGGATACAACGATAGGCGATCTCTTCGGGCATCAAGGCCGCATGCTCTCCGTAACCGATATCATCCTTGCCGGGAATCGGGATATTCCATATTTGTTTGGTGAACTCCACCCATTCGGTTTGCGTCAAACGACTGGCTTCTTTATTTGGAGCGTTCGTATTCTTTGCCGGCAATCCGTCCTTAACATATACGGCAATGAATTCGGTCGTATTTTGGGCATAAAAATTGTGCGGATAAGGATAGCTGCCAAACATTAAACTCTTGGAAGAATTAGTCCGATTCCATACATACATATCCAACAAAAACAATTTTGTATTTTTCAAAATACTGTTTTGAATACCGCTTTGCAAATCAAAAATATGCCGGTTGTAGTGTGTCTGATACACCTTTTTTGGCATGGGCATCAGAGGAACATTAATACAAAGTTTGCCGTTCGGTTTCAGCACTCGCTCGCACTCTCGCCAAATAGCGAGCAGTCCATTCAGGTAATCTTCATAATCGTTGATACCGCCCAGATCCAATTCTTTCTTATTGGAATGCGCGCTATCTTGATAGCCGTTTTTGGCATAATCCTTCACATTAAAGTAAGGCGGCGAAGTGACAATCAATTGAACCGAGCCATTCGGCAGTTCTTGCATATCCGCGGCAGTGTGATAAAACACCTTATCATAAAAATCCGGGTTCATTTGGTGCGCGGATATGGCGTTATCGGGAAGTATTGCATGTTGTCTTGTCTGTAAAAATTATAAGGCAAACGAGCCCGGAAGGATACGATATGTATGACAATAGCCGCCCCAACCGAGTTTTACCGCTTCAACGATACGCCGATGAGCCAATGACATATGCGAGAAATGAAAACATAGCAGGTTTAATGAGAGTATAATAATTAACAAAAAAGAATATTTTTAATTTTGAATCAATATAACAACTAGCGGAAATTTATTTAGCGGAGGTGAATAACAAATGAAAAATATCCACAAAGTCACAAATTCAACGGACCGGGTAACCATTGACATGCTAAAAGACGATGTCCCGACATTTCAAGCATTCGTAAAACATCAAAATGACAGCCAAGTAGTGCGTATTTTAAAAAACCTGGGACGCCTTGAGAACAATCATAGCAAGGAACTTTTATTAGATCTGCTAAAAAGACCGAATGATAAAATTCGTGTTCTTTCCATAAAGAATCTGGCAAAGTTATCCGATATCTCCTTGCTACCGATTTTTGTTGACTGCACAAAAGAAAACAACAAAACAGAAATAAGGAAAGAGGCGGTCTCTGCCATAGGCAGACTAAAAGACGCAAACATAATATCTGTTTTGATTGGCTTCTTGAAAGATGAAGATCCTGAAGTGATCTTGCAAGCAATTCGCGGTCTCTTGGCTTTTTCAAAAAGAGCGGAAGTGATAACAGCATTGGAAAATCTGCGCGAGCACCCGAATGAATTAGTCATTGAAATGATAAGAAAAGAAACGACGCGACGCAACGGCGAAGCCATTGCCTCTCCTCAAAAAAGCGGAATTGACCCGTCTCAGATCCGTTTCCCGTCTTTTTTATCAAATACAGTGGTTCATGGCGATGTGCGGGAAGTATTGAAAAATATCCCGGATGAATCCGTGCATCTGACATTTACATCGCCCCCTTACTATAATGCCCGAGATTATTCAATTTATCGAAGTTATCAAGAATATTTGGATTTTTTGGAAAGCCTCTTCAAAGACCTCTATCGGACTACAAAAGAAGGCCGATTTTTTGTTCTCAATACTTCGCCGATTATCATCCCCAGAATTAGCAGATCACATGCCAGCAAGCGATATCCCATACCATACGACATTCATCCTTTGTTGGTAAACATAGGTTGGGAGTTTATTGATGATATCGTATGGGTCAAACCGGAAGCCAGCGTGAAAAACAGAAACGCCGGCTTCTTGCAACACAGAAAACCTCTCGGTTATAAACCAAACGCCATAACAGAAATGTTAATGGTTTACAGAAAGAAAACAGACAAATTGACAGATTGGAATATGCGTCAATATCCTCCGGATACGGTAAACCAAAGCAAGATATCGGGAAAATATGAAACAACTAATATTTGGAAAATTGATCCAACTTTCGATAAAGTCCACAGTGCCGTTTTTCCTATTGAATTATGTCACCGCGTCATCGAATTTTATTCGTATGTCGGCGATTTGGTATTTGATCCTTTTGCCGGCAGCGGGACTCTCGGCAATGCCGCTGTCAGTTTGGACAGAAAATTTTTCCTGGTAGAACAGCAAAAAGCATACATTCGGCGAATTGAAGAAAAGTTGCTCGCCAATAACTGCTCCGCTCATTTCACAGATGCCAAAACATTCTCGTCCATAGCGCAACAAACACATGACCATAACTAAACAGGTTACCAAAGATATTATCAAAAAACTCCTAAACGGTGAAGACTATCGTATTCTTGTTGTCTCCCTAATAAATGACGAGTTTCTAAGATATACGATTGACTTTTTTCAGAAAGTTGCCGCCGCCAAACTGAAAAACGAAAACATTACCACGGACTGGTATAAAAAACACTTTCTGGATCCGACATTACCCGCCAAGGACATTGCCATTCATGCCGGAATAAACAAGAAAACGATCCACAATATGTTCAACTCCGCGAGAAAAGAAATAGTGATCGAGGCATCGCAGAAGAACTATGAGATGCTTTACAAGATCATTAAGGAAATCACAGATACGGAACCGGATTTGGATATCAATCTGACGCTCAAGTTAAATAAAGCCAATGCGGACTTAACTCTAAGCGAAAGTTTGATCGTTATTAATAGCCTTGCCGTGAAAAGAGCCGAATTAAGAGGCGGTCTTTGGAGCTCGGCCGGGAAACGAGTTGAAGAACCCTTAATGCTGATCTTATGCGGGCTATACAACATTCCTAAAAAACACTACTTATGCAAAACGCTCGGCAAAAATACGGGAGCCGACAGTTTTGAGCGAGAAGTAGATTTTTATTTGATTTCCGGGAGCCCCGAACATCACAAGTATAAATGCGAAGTGAAACTAATGGGAAGAGGTAATCCGGAAAGTGCCGATGCCGTGATTGCACGGGATAGCAAGATATTTGTGGCGGACAAACTTTCCGATATGAACAAAAGACAACTAACGGAGCGAGGCATCGCATGGGTTGAATTTAGAAGTGAGTTAGGATTTAGAAAATTTGAAGAAGTATTAAAGCAATTAAAAATTCCGCATAAAAAATTACCAAAAACACACCAAAAAACATATAAGACCTTCGAGAAAAAATTAGAGTCTTTACTTGCCGATCTGTAACAAATCGTCATACGCACTCAGACCGCGCCATTTACTCCTCTAAAAAAGTTGTAAAATAAAAACAAGCGAGGCAGTCGGGCAGTCGCTTTTCGCAGAAAAGAGGAAAGTCCGGGCTTCACAGAGCGGGACGCCGACGGAGGTCGGGGGGCGCAAGCCTACGGAAAGTGCCACAGAAAACACACCGCCCCCGCATCTTTGGATGTTATCTTTGGATGTTCGGGTAAGGTTGAAAAGGTGCGGTAAGAGCGCACCGCGCTTGCGGTAACGCAAGCGGCAGGGTAAACCCCGTCCGAAGCAAGGCCAAACAGAGTCAATGATGTTGCTCGCATGGACACAGGTAGGCCGCAAAGATGGATGACTGTCTATACCAGAACCCGGCTTACAGACTGCCTCGCTTTTTTGAATCTTATGCCATCTGCCGACAAGTTCCCGACCGCCTATTTGACAAGCTGTGCCCGCCTGATGCGCTGGCATCAGCCCATCGGTTTTTATCTGATCCTCACGCCGACCTGGTGGGCATTGTTGTTCGCCGGCAACGGCAGCCCGGACTTATCTCTCTTTCTAATTTTTACCGGCGGCTGCTTTGTCATGCGCAGTGCCGGTTGCGTGATTAATGATTTCTGGGACCTCAAACTGGACCGACAAGTCCGACGCACCAAACAAAGACCCCTGGCAAGCGGTGCCCTGGGAAGGCGCGACGCGCTGGCTCTCTTTGTGATCTTGATCTCCATTGCGTTGGCTCTTTTGTTGTTTCTTAATTCCCGGGCGCAGCTTGTCGCCCTTTTCGCCTTGCCGGGCGCGATTCTTTATCCGCTATGCAAGAGATTCTTCTTTTTACCGCAACTCGTTTTAGGTCTGGTCTTTGGTATGGGCGTTTTAATGGCATACGCCGCGCAGGCGGACGCTTTGCCACTACAGGCATGGGCACTCTACGGATTAAACCTGATTTGGATTCTCGCTTACGACATTCAATATTCGCTCTGCGACCAAAAAGATGACCGCCTGATGGGTATGCATTCCGGCGCGTTATTTTTTGGCAAGCATACTCCGGCGGCCATCGTCTTCCTGCAAACTCTTCTTCTTTGCGGACTGACTCTGTTCGGTCTGTGGCAACAACTTCACCCGTCCTTTTATGTTGCGCCCGGCTGCGGGGCAATTCTCTTCTTCCTGCATTGGCGACGAACAGCCGGATATACACACACGCACGCTTGTCTCGACTCGTTTCGCGACAACAACCGTTTTGGTTGGATGATTCTGCTCGGTCTCTGGGCGGGATTACTGTGATGACCGGCAAGTGCGGGCAATCACAATCGCAATCGCAATTAATGTCGGGGCAGGGCGGGGTTCATTCCAACAGGCGGTGGCTTTTTGTCAAGGCTGAGCTGAGCAGAACACAAAATCACAATCGCAATCGCAATTAATGTCGGGGCAGGGCGGGCTTCATTCCAACAGAGCGCGCACCGGTTTGTAGGTGCGCCTGTGCACCGGTGAAACACCCAGCCGCCGCATGGCAACAATATGCGCGGCCGTCGGATATCCCTTATGACGCGCAAAACCGTAACCGGGATAGCGATGATCCAGCCGCCGCATGCATTGATCCCGGGCCGTTTTTGCCAAAATGGAAGCCGCCATCACTGCCGGAATCAGAGCATCTCCGCCGATAATTGCCTCACACGGACATGGCAGCGCGGGACAGTGGTTACCGTCCACTTGTGCCAAGTCCGGCACAACCGACAAGGACAACACCGCCCGCCGCATCGCCAACAAACTGGCTTGCAGAATGTTCAGTTTCTCAATCTCGCGGGGACTCGCCCGCCCCAAAGCCCACACGGAAGCGGCGCGAATTTCTATGGCGAGTTGCTCCCGCCTGGACGCCGAAAGTTGTTTGGAATCTCGCAGACCCGCAACCGGCTGTCGCAAGATCACCGCAGCCGCATACACAGGACCCGCAAGACAACCTCGCCCGGCTTCGTCCACACCCGCAACTTGCATCTGTCTGTCCGTAAAAATTACGCCGTCTTAAATGCCGTTAGTGCCGCCAAGCAGCGGCAGGCGGAAGATGTCCGTAGAAACTATGCCGAGATTGGATGTCATTGGCGGTGCACCGAATCTGCGGACAGACGCAGATCCGCGGGCCTCATTAAAGCATCCCACACAACATCTCGGGCGGAACCCACCGGCAATCGCTTGAACTGAGCATAACAAAAGAGCATCATACAAAAATAAAGAGGGACGACACCTTTAAAAGAAAAAATCTGCATATTCGTAAAAATTTTACAGGTAACCTTACAATAATCATTATATTTAATTTTTGTAATTTATTAAAAAAAGAACAATGAAAACAATCAGTAATCTCTTCACCTTTTTGAAGCCTGTAAACCTCGCCAATACACGCTCGGGCAACAACAGAAGACCCTCTTTAATCATTCTGCCTTTATTGCTCGGCGGATTATTCACCGTCCTTCTCACCGCTTGCGGCGAGAGCGGCAGTAATGATGGCAGCAGGACCGGGCCTCCCTCCATTTCCGATTTCAGAGCAATCCCGGGCGATGAGACCTTGATGCTCAGTTGGACCAACCCGAAAAGTGATAACATTACAGGGCTTAACATTACCTGGTTTGACAAGAGTAATCCGGGGGATGTAAAATCGTTCATACTGAACTCCGCGAATGCTCTCTCATCCGAAGCTGCTGTGAATTACACCATTCGCGATCTAGATAATGATAACAACTATGAAGTGACTGTCGTCGTCATTTATGGTGACGGCCGTTCGGCCCCATCAAAACCCGAAAGCAGAAGACCCGGAGTGAATACGGACGGAGACGATCTGCCGGACAGTCTAGACAACTGTCCTTCAATGTCCAATTCAGGGCAGGACGATGCCGACAATGATGGTATCGGCGATGTCTGTGATCCGGAACCGAACAATCCGGCAGAACCGCTGGCCCCACTTGACGGCAACAATCGTTTGACGCAAATATGCATCAGCTCCGGCTTCGATCGGGGAAATGAGACATTTAATACTTGTTCCAATTTGACATACAATGACGCACAACAAGTAATTCGGGCAGATCTCCGCACTAATAACGGAAGCCTATTAGTCTCTACAACTTATAACTATTATGCGGACGGGCAGCCGACTCAGGAAGTTTACTATAACTTTACGGCAGTTATATCTGAACCATTAGCCTCTAACATCATCTATGACATAAGCGGACAACAACCGACGGAAGTGATTTTTGCATCAGAATCCCGCTTTTTTGCCGAGCTTGAGGCTGGCACTAACTATAGAAACTATACTTACAACGCGGCGGGGCAATTAATCGATGAGAACGAAAGTAACTTATTCAGAAGTAACAACTTTACCTACAATGCGGCGGGGCAACTCACCAGATTTGATAGCTATTCCGGTCCAAGTGAAGATTTCACAGGACATACCAACCTTACCTACAATGCGGCGGGGCAACTCACCGGAGTAAATGATTACGATTCTGGCGGAAATCTCACGGAATCCAGCACTTACATCTACAATGCGGCGGAGCAAGTAAACAGGACGAATGATTACGATTTTGACGGAACATTAGTTTCATATAATACTTACACCTACAATTCGGCGGGACAATTAACTCGGGAAGATAATTATGGCTTACCTCCCGGAGATGACGATGATGCCGTTGTGGGCCTCCGTGAATTCGCTATCTACATCTATGGCGGCGATAACTAAGGAACGCCTTAAACCTTAAAAAATGGGAATTATATACAATACTCCCCAACCTTAAAAAGTAAATATTTCACAGTATAATAATGGTATTCATACCACTATGAAGACAAGAAGAAAAAACAAATTGTGCGATTGATACCTTAGATCGATTGAAATCCCTTTGTATTGCCCTTCGGGGCAAACGGATCAAGTATTGTGATTTAGTGAAATAAAGTATGGATCAAATTGGGGAGTATTGTATATAATTCCCTAAAAAATACCCAATCTAAGTCGGGGGCCTGGGACCCGAACCGCCGCGAGTATACAACCTCGCCCGGTTTCGGAGGCGGCAGAAAACTAAAATATGCCGGTGTTCTTGTTAACCCGCAGATTTCAATGCCTTTCTTATGGTTCTCAATGTCCTGACCCAACCGGGCGAGGATAGATGACGGCAGCAACCGGCTCCGGCATCACTTCGCAAGTTCTTGCCCTCACCGGACGATGATAAACGAATACCCTATCGATTCAATTCGGCAGTTCCAAATAACAAGTGAACGACTTGATTGAAAATTAAAAGTGGCAAATTCCCTCCGCAATTGGTTTGGATGCTCGCCCCAAATCAACCGTCAAGCCAGGCATACAAAAACTACAAAATAGTTTCCTTATCCGATAGACTGACCGGCTTCTTTGGGGTACTTTCAAACGCCCTCATATATGATTCTCACAAACAACTCTCGGCGCTTCGGCGCGGACAAAAACGGGAAAAGCCCGAAACCGTGTAGGATTATGCGGCGGATGGGATTATAAACCCCAACAGATGGCTCGATGCGGACAAAAACAGGAAACCCCAAAACAGAGCGGGATTTATCATTTATACACCCCCGATATACTAACCATTAAAAAATGCAATTTTGACGAGTTAAAATTGTTAAGATAATCTTTATATATGCTTCCTGCCAAATATTCTACGAGCCAATGCATTACCCTGTTCGGTGGTTATGGTTTCATCGGCGGCTATCTGCTCAAGCGTCTTTGTGCGCGCGGCCACCGGGTCCGACTGGCAGTCGCCAGTGAGCGTGCCATTCTGCCAAAGGATTCCCAACATCCTCTGGCGGAGGTTTTCGGGTGCTCTTTGGGAAACCCCGATAGTTTGGAAGAAGTCATCCGGGGTGCGGATGCGGTCGTCAATCTGATCGGCATCTTGAACCCAAACAAAGAGCGCGGTTTCCGGGAAAGTCACGAAGACTGGCCGGCTGCAATTACGGCTGCCACCAAAAAAGTACCGAGCAATAACAACAGCAATAACAAAAAGCCGCATCTGGTGCATATCAGCGCGCTTGGGGCAAGCGCGGACGCAAAAAGCGAATATCTGCGCAGCAAATACGCCGGCGAACAGAAAGTCACCGCCTACCGGCACCGGACAATCATTCGTCCTTCTTTGGTGTACGGCAACGACAGCCCCTTTGCCATCCAAATGCTTGGTATGCTGCGCTACTTGCCGTGCCTTTGGTTACCGGCCGGCAGTTCTGTGACCCAGCCGATCATGGTAGAAGATCTGCGAGACCTCATCTTGCATATCCTGCAAAAACCCGAAGAGTTTTGCGGGAAGACCTTGGCGGCGGCGGGGCCGGAAGCGACGAATATGAGACGGCTCCTCCAAATGATCGCTCGTCATGAATTCGGCAAAAGACGCCTTGTTTTGCCAATGAATAAAAAAATGTCCTTCATAATGGCGGGCCTGTGTGAAAAATGGATAAAGAACCCGCCCATCACACGCGATAATTGCCTCAGTGCCTATGCGGCCATAAAGTGTCCGGCGGAAGATAACGACGCGCTGAAAATCCTGGGACACCTGCTCACCTTGCACGAACAATTTTACCTGCGAAAAGGGTTGAAAAAATCGGAGCCTTGAACCTCGTCGCGGTCACAGGTGCCAGCGGCCATCTGGGTGTTAACATCTGCACCCAGTTACTGCAAAAAGGTCACAGGGTGCGGGCGATCCATCGCCTGCCGTCAAAAGCCTTTGCCAATACACCCGCGGAAGAACTCCTCGGTGAGATCACGGACAAGGAATTTATGCGACAGGCGTTGCGCGGTGCCGGCGCGGTCATCCACTGCGCCGCCAAAATTTCCATAGACGGCGACAAGGACGGGGAGGTCCGGCGCACCAATGTGCGGGGAACCGAATGTGTGGCGGACCTTTGCCGCCAACTGAGCATCCCGCGCCTGGTGCACATTTCCTCCGTGCATGCGTTTAACTTAAAAAAAGCAACCACCCTCTGCGGGAGCGACTCTCTTGTTGAAGACCGCGGCTTCGCTTATGACAGGTCTAAGCGCGACGGCCTGCTCGGTGTGCAACGCGCCATCGCAAACGGATTGAATGCGGTCATTCTCTGTCCGGTCGGCTTACTGGGACCGGAAGACTACAAGTTCTCGCTGATGGGCGGTTTCTTTGTCAACTTGTACCGAAAAAAATTGCCCGCTCTGGTGCGCGGCGCGTTTCATTGGTCGGATGTCCGCGACACAGCCGCCGCCGCAATCCGCGCGCTGGATGCCAAAACCGAAGAAGATATCTATTTGCTCGGCGGACACTATGCCACAGTTGCCGAGTTGGCGGACATCGCAAAAGAATTCTGTGAGAAGCCCGCCAAACTTCCAAAACTTCTCAAACTTTCCACCCCCCCCACACTGCCATACGAAATGGCATTGCTTGGCTTGCCCTTCCTGCGCGGTTTTGCTTATTTGACGGGAGTGCCTCCTCTTTACACCTACGAATCTCTGAGCGTCCTGCGTCATCATCCGCAGACAATTGACGACACCCCGGCAAGGCGCGACCTGAGTTACCGGTTGCGTCCTCTCAGGGACACGGTGGCGGACACCTATGATTGGTTTCGCCGGCACGGTGATTTACAAGAAGCCGCGTAAAAGGTAAAAGACAAAAGACGAAAGACAAACGAAAGTGGATCCTTGGTATTTTTGGACGGTTCTCATCTGGCTATTGATCTCCTTGCCGGTATTCGTGCTTCTGTTCAAAATAAAAGCGCCGTTCGGCAGACACACCGCCAAAGGTTGGGGGCTGCCGGTTTCAAATCGCCTTGCCTGGTTTGTGATGGAACTGCCGGCACTCATCGTGATGCCCGCATTCGCGTTTGCCGGCAGCCCCGGCATGATCGGGACCTTCTTTGTAATTCTCTGGATCGCGCACTATTTTAACCGCTCCTGTATTTTCCCGTTCCGCATCCACACAACCGGCAAAACCATGCCACTCGGCATCCTGCTGATGGCACTTTGTTTTAATCTGACAAACGGTTTTTTGTGCGGTTACTATTTTGGCAACTATGCAAACTACGCAAACTACACGGCGGACCTTCTAATGCGGCCCGCTTTCATCATCGGTCTTTTGCTTTTTGGCGGCGGCGCGCTTCTCAATATCACTTCCGATAACATTCTGATCCGACTCAGGAAAAAAAATGACACCGGCTATGTGATTCCGACCGGCGGCCTCTTTAAGCATATTTCCTGTCCCAACCTTCTGGGAGAAATCACGGAATGGGTCGGCTTTGCGTTGATGACCATGGCATTCCCGTGCTTCGCTTTCGCCGTCTGGACCATCGCCAACCTTCTGCCGCGCGCCCTCGCCCACCACAAGTGGTATCATGCCAAGTTTGCGGACTATCCAAAACGGCGACGCGCGCTCATTCCTTTCTTGCTGTAATCAATCGCCAAGTTCATCTAAAAACTCTTTCTTGCCGATTAACTGACTCATTAAAAAGTGAAAAAGTGAAAAAGTGCCTTCTCCTTTAAATAAGACAAGAAGTTTGAGTTTTCTCGCCCGGCGCTCTTCCGATTACAACCGCAGTTCCTTACTGGACGCCCTGCGCGGCCTGGCCGTCCTGCTGATGGTTGTCTTTCACTTCTTTTATGATCTAACTCTGTTTAACCTGGCGGAGATCCCAATATACTCTTCCGCCGAATGGATTGCATTTCGCTATATCATTCTCACACTCTTTCTCGTTTCGGTCGGAATGAGTTTGTTTCTGCACTATCGCCGCGGAATACATTGGCACTCCTACGGTCGTCGTCTTTTCTTTCTGATCGCCTGCGCTGCTTTAATAACGCTCACTACCTATCTGACCTTGGGTGACCAATTTATTTACTTCGGCATTCTTCATCTAATTGCGGTTGCCTCGGTGCTCGGCCTTTTGTTTGTCCGGCTCACTTGGCTGAACCTGCCCTTGGGGATCTGCATCCTGTTCTTCGGCTTTACTTACGAAAACTCTATATTCAACAATTTCCCATTACGCTGGATTGGCATGCTAACCATCCCAACCGGTTCCGCCGACTTTACTCCGATCTTCCCCTGGTTCGGTATGGTTCCCTTGGGAATATTCATTGCCCGCTTGCTGGGAGACAGGATTTATGCGGCAAGCAACGCCCTACTTGCCCCTCTCGCTCGTATGGGTCGTCACAGTCTGCTGATTTATATGCTGCACCAGCCGATTCTTTGGGGGCTAATTTTCATCTTTGTGTTGTTATTCGGCGGATAACCGATAACCCCGGATTCAAACACCCAGTTTGAGTGCCTGCGGGAGTAGTTCCAAAAGGGCGTCGCGATAAACTTCTCTTTTAAAATCCACGGCATAGTAAATGGCACTCCAATAGCCGCACCAACGCCAGGACAAGAATTCCGGTCGCCGCATATTGCCAAAGTGAATATTTTGGTCACCCGCATGCAGTTCCAACAAAAACCAACGCTGTTTTTGCCCTTTATAATTGCTTCCTCTTCTCCGGTATTGCGGCGGTATGTCGTAACGCAAGTCGTCACTTTTTGTCACTGCGTGAATTTTTGCCATACCCGGTAAAAGACCGGTTTCCTCTTTAAGTTCGCGCCACATGGCCTCTTCGGCCCCTTCGCCTTCATCCACTCCGCCCTGAGGCACCTGCCAATTATCCCGGTTTTTGACCCGTTCCAACAAGAGTAGGCGGCCGTTTTTCATCACCGCCATAACAACATTGGGTCTGTAAAAACTCTCCGGTTTGTTCATCCTCTTTTTTTCGTTTCGGCGATATACCAAAATCGGACTAAGATAATTCTTCCAGATATTGTGTTTTAAGGACAAGACCGCCGCCGTTGAACTGCGGCTCGGACAGCAAACTGTATGCCAAGCGCACCTTCTTTGCTTTTAGCGGATACAAGGCGGCCGAGTGGCGAAACTTCCACGCCACAAAAGACACATCAGACGCAACGGACGCATCGGCTTCCGCCCGCTTTAACTTGAGTTTCAAAGTCCCTGTGGCGGTGTGTTCTTGATGCAACAAGGTGAACTCGTCGTCAAACAGGGGCGGCGGGAATTCTTGCCCCCAGGGCATAAACTCGGCAAGAAGGCGCGCCGACTCCCGGGTCATCCGCTCAACCGGCAAGCTGCCGTCCGTCAAAACCGGCGCAGCCGCACCGAATGACGATGTCTTTTGTTTCGCAACAGCTTGTTTGAAAACGGCCTTAAATTTGTCCAGATGCTCTCTGCGAATGCTAATCCCGGCCGCATGCTTGTGCCCTCCGTATCTCAGCAGCAGGTCCGGCTCCGCCGTCCGAATCTCTTCAAACAGGGCATCGGCTCTAACGGAAGCGGGGGTGCGTGCCGACGCGCGCAGGATATCATCCGGCAACCCCTCCCCGGCAAAAACCACCACCGGACAAGAATGCTCATCCGACAAGGAGCCGGCAAGAACGCCGGTAAGCCCCACATGCCAAGACGCATCGGCAAAACACAAACAACCGTCGGTCGGCACATCGCCCGGCATCTTCTCCGCTTCCGCCCGCATTGCCGCAAATCGTTGCCGGCGCAGCCGGTTCAATGACTGCAATTTTTTATGATAAGGCTCCGCGGTCGCCGGCAATTCCGCCGTCAAAAAATCCACCGCCAAAGACATATCCTCCATCCGACCCGCGGCATTTAGGACGGGGATCACATTAAACGCCAGTCGAACCGCATCCGAATACCTGTGCCGATGATTAAGCAGCATCTTAATGCCCGGCCTGGTCTTTCCCGCACGGATCAAATCAAGACCTCGCTGGGTTAAAATTCTGTTTGTTTTGTCCATCGGCACCATATCGGCAAGGGTGCCGAGTGCGACCAGATCCAAAAATTTTGCCATATTCGGCGGTGTCACTCCCCGGTAAAGAAAGTATCGCCGCTCGCGCAGCAGTCGTCGCAGATGACACATCAGGTAAAAACAAACACCCACCCCGGCAAGGTTCTTGGCGGGAAACGGGCAGTCACTGCGATTGGGGTTGACGACTGCATCGGCCGGCGGCAGCCGATCTTCCGGCAAATGGTGATCCGTAATGATCAACCGAAAGTTTTTTTGCTTAAACAGCTCGGCCGCCGCATGACTGCGAATACCGTTATCCACGGTCAACACCAAGCACGGCGATCTCTCGTCTGTCAGGCGTTTTGCCAGTTCGCCGGTCAGGCCGTAGCCGTCGCGCACTCTGTGCGGGATCGCATAATCCGTGTTTTGTGCCGACATGTCTTTCAAGGCCTTGAGTGCCAACACAACGGACAGGGCCCCGTCCGCATCATAGTCACCGACTATCAAAATCTTCTCGTTCGCCATAATCGCATCCGCGAGCAGAGACGCCGCCTTGTCTATGTCGGCAAGGTGATCCGGCTGCGGCAGATCCGCAAAATCCGTGCGCAAACCCGCATCGGAATAGACCCCCCGCGCCATCAAAACAGGCCTAAGGAAATTCGGAACCCGATCCGAGAAATTGGCGGACTGTGGCTGATACACCCGCCGAGTAATACGGGTCACACTCGGTGCATGCGGACGAGCAATGTGGAGTGATGCGGAGCGATGTTTTCCTTATCTGGCGTAGCGCTCGAGCCACAACTTTTCAACACTCATTACCCAGGAAGGGTGCGGCTCAGGCAGAGTCCTGCCCAGGTCTGCCGATCTCAAGGTGGCGGGGCCGATATCCAACTTGTCAAAAAACTCCTTATCTGCCGGGGAGAGTTTGTGCATGGCAAGCACTGTCGGATCTCCCCATACTTTCGGATCTTCCTTGCGCGCCTGTGCCCGCGGGGACAACAAGAAATTGGCGGTAACCATTGCGGCTTCTTTTGCATTGGCGTTATAGGGAATGGCAACAAAATGCGTATTACCGATTGTCCCGCCGTCCATCACATAAGCACGCACCGAAGGCGGCAGGCGGCCGGCAATAATGGCTTCGGATGCCTGGCCGGGATTAAAGTTCATAGCAATATCCACCTCGTCATCGGCTAACAGCCTTTCCAACTGAGTCAGGTCGTTCGGATAGTTTCTCCCTTTTTGCCAAAGAAAAGGCGTTATCTCATCGAGAAACTCTATCATGCCGCGGGTATGCGTTTCAAAGTCTGCCGGCACCACCGGGTTTTGCAACACCCCCGGATCCTCAATCGTTTCATAAAGAATCTGTTTAAGAAAGGTATTGCCGATAAAATCCGGCGGTGCGGGATAGGTAATTCGCCCGCGTCCCTTGCGGCTTTTGGCGTGAGCCAACAGGGCATTCACGGATTTGGGCGGATCAGGCAGGTAGTTACTGTCATAAACAAAATTCAACTGTGCCATTCCCCAAGGCGATTCATAGCCTTCGGTAGGCTCGGTAAAATCCGTCAGCACAGTGGGCTTGTTTTCGATATCCGCATATGCAAAGTTTGGTAATTGCTCCGCAAAAGGGCCGTAAAGAAGATCATTGTCTTTCATGTTCTTAAAGTTTTCGCCGTTCAACCAGATCAAATCCACCGAACCTCCCCGGTGAATCCCGCCGGCCTTTTCACCGAGAACCTGGGACACCACATTGGCGGTATCGCTGACTTTCACATGCTGCAAGGTGATTCCATTCTCCTCTTTGAGGACCGACCCAACCCATTGAATGTAGTTGTTAATTGTCGGACTGCCACCCCAGGCATGCCAATAAACGGTCTGCCCGCGGGCCGCCGCGACAACGGCCGGCCAATCGGCAGGCGAAAGATCGGGTGCGTCCAAACTTGCCTCTGCCGGCGATGCGGGTTTTTGACATGCGGTCACAACACCAAAGAGAACCGCCGCCAATAATAAAAGATACTTTTTCTGTTTCATCTTTCTTGTTTTTTATTAATAGATTTTTAATAATAATTGCTTAGTCATTCCGCGGGCAATTCATTGTCATCGCCGCCGTCATCGGCTTGATCCTGTGCCGCCAATTCGGCATACAGCAGCATGATGTTCACTCGCAAGAATTCATGAATCTCCGCCCAGCCCGTTTCCGCCTCTTCCAAAGTGCCGTAATCGCGATAACTTTGAGGGTCCAAAGCGCCGATCGACCGACAGTCGGCAAGCAACGCGGATATCTTGAACGCCGTATCTTCGTCTTTCAGATACTTACTAAACCCCAACGATGCCAAGAAAGTCTGACACCAAACCGAAATTGCGTCCAGTCGTTTTTCCATAGGAGCATCGTCATCGGGTAGAAGAAAACGCACCTCGTCCAGCTGCAAACCCGCTCGGTTCGCCTCCAGTCGTTCGTCAAACAACTGGCAAAGTTCATCGTCCGGCAGATCCCGAGTTACAAAATGCTCCAAGAGTTGCCTTTCGTCTTCAAACGACGGCCCGCCAACCACACGCCCCCAACTCAACGCATCCAATTCGGTCGGTGTCAGCCCAAAGCGGCCGGTCATTGCGGCCAACCCGTCATAACCGGACGGGTTATCGGGCATCATCATAGATGAGGAGATATCCTTATTGGATGCTGCGGCACGCGCTGCGCGGCCGCGGAAGAACTCTCATTCAAATTCCAAACGCCCTCCCTCGTATTCCGAAACGAAACGCCAGGTACGAATGATCTCGATCACATCCGCCTCATCCCGCAACTCCGTCGGAAACTCGCCAAACGGCTCGGCAAGCCGAACAATGCGCAGTGCCGCATCATCCAATTCCGGATGCCCGGAAGTCTCCAAAATACGCACCGCCGCGGTTTCGCCCAGTGCATTTAATACCACCAGCAACCGTAAGTCACCGTTTAGTTTTTGTTGCACAGCCTGACGCGGATAATTCAAGTTACCCACTCGCTCCACGCGCTTGACCCAATTATGAATGTAGGCTGCCGCCGGCGAACCGCGAGCGGCAATGGAAGTATATCGCTTGATACGCGGCCGCCGCGCATACTGTTCCTCCAGAGTACCCAGGTAACTTTCCAAACCAATGATTTCCGCTTCCAGACTGTCGCGTGCCGTGTTCACTGATTGACTCTGTGCCTCGGCGCCGCGAGCGCCCGTATCGTAAGTTGGCGGACCGGCTACGGAGCGAAGTTCGTCCGCACGCACCCCCGGCGAGTTGCCGGGGTCTCTTGCCGAATCCGGACGACCGGATACCAGGCGACTCTGCGGAAGAAGTTCGTGCCGCACCACCAAAGGCATCAGCGGAACCCTTGCCGGCCGGTTCTCTGTTTGCACGCCGCTGCCGCGCTGATCGGCATAGGATTCATACTCGCTTGCATGCGGCGTTTCTTTGGAAGGATCATGCACCGGCACCAGATCCACGGTAATGCTCCGCACCGTTTGGGGAGAGAAAAAAGAAACACCCAAAATGATCACCAGATGCATCAGAACGGATACGAACGAAGAAAAAACGAATCCTTCCCGTTCTCTGTTCCGATAAGCCGGTATCTCGGTGCGAAAACTCGTTTCCCCCATTGGCGATCCGTTTGTGCCTATTCTGTGACAATAGCGACCAGTTCTATTTTGAATATCAATACGGCATTCGGCCCGATACGACCGGATCCTTGCTCGCCATAGGCAAGTGCCGGCGGAATGATCACTTCCCAAACAGAGCCAACCGGCATCAACGGCAAGATCTCTTGCCAACCTTGGATCACTCCCTGCAGCGGGAACACCGCTGTTTCGTTGCGTTGATAGGAGCTGTCAAAGACCTCCCCGCTCACCAGAGTGCCCTCATAATGGACTTCAATCGTATCGGTAGGTTTCGGTTTGGCTCCGGTGCTTTCGGTCAGAATTCGGTATTGGATACCGTTGTCCAACGAGGTCACACCGTCTCGGCGGGCGTTTGTTTCCAAAAAGTCCCCCCCCTCTTTCAGAGCATTCTCACCGGCTTGGGAAATCGCCCGTTGTTGTCCGGTAATGATGATCTGGCTGATTTGCTGCTCATCCAAGATAGCTTCACCCTGATCATTATAGGAATGTTTCAGCCCGGCAAGAAAAATGGAAAAATCCAATTCATCAAACAATGCCAGTTGCGTGCCAAAATAGGCACCGAGAGCATAACTCAACCTCTCTTGCTCGTCCGCGAGATCGGCTTCTTCGGTGATACCGGTAAACAAAAGCGCGCCACCGGCACTTTGATTTGTCAGGGTTTTGTCATTATCGGCCCCTGGCACCCAGGATCTTGTGCAAGAAACTAAGGCCAAAAAGGCCAAAAATGCCAAAAAACCCCAAATAAGAACAATTACTTTTTTCATTTTTAGTTTTAGTTTTTTAATGTTTTCTTTAATAATTATAAACAAATTAAAATGCCCAGGGGCGGAATTGAACCACCGACACAAGGATTTTCAGTCCTCTGCTCTACCGACTGAGCTACCTGGGCTCAATCTGTCCGCATATGATACAACGAATTGACCGGGAAAAACGGCGATACGGGTAAAAGACGGCGACAACAGATTACAAACTGTAATACATATCCAACTCCACCGGATGTGTGGTCGCCCGAAAACGCATTAATTCCTCCTGCTTAAGAGAGATATAAGCATCTATAATCTCGTCCGAAAAGACACCGCCTTCTTTCAGAAAAGCGCGATCCTTGTTCAAGGCATCAATCGCCTCACCCAAACTGGCGCAGACATGGTTATACTTCTTGTCTTCTTCCGCGGATATCTCATACAGATCCTTGTCAACCGGGTTACCCGGCTCAATCTTATTCTTAATACCGTCCAACCCCGCCATTAACTGGGCGGCAAACATCAGATAAGGACTGCCGCAAGCATCCGGAAAACGCGTCTCAATGCGTCTTTCCTTTACCTTGGAAATATCGGAAAACGGAATGCGGATGGCGGCCGACCTGTTCTTGGCGGAGTAAACCAAAATAGTGGGGGCTTCAAAACCGGGCACCAGTCGCTTGTAAGAATTGGTTGAGGCGTTGGTGAAGGCATTCAAAGCCCGGGCATGCTTCAAAAGGCCGCCGACATAGTAAAGCGCGATATCGGAAAGATGCGCATACTTGTTGCCGGAAAACACATTCTTGCCCTTCTTCATAATAGACTGGTGACAATGCATACCGCTGCCGTTGTCGCCCACAATCGGCTTCGGCATGAAGGTTGCCGTTTTGCCGTAGGTATGGGCAACATTATGGACGCAATACTTAAATATCAAGACCTCATCCGCCTTCTTGCACATACTATTGGCGGAAGTGCCGATTTCATTCTGGTTGGCGGTGCCAACTTCGTGATGATGCGCCTCCACATCCAGCCCCATATCTTCCATCGCCTGTGCCATGGCAACGCGCATATCCATTGCCGAATCCACCGGCGGCACCGGGAAATACCCGCCCTTCACGCCGGGTCTGTGTCCCATATTACCCTGTTCGTAATCGGCGTCACTGTTCCAAGCGCCTTCCTCACTGTCCACTTCGTAAAAAGCGCCATTAATATCCACCTTCCAGCGAACATCGTCAAACACAAAAAACTCGGGTTCCGGGCTAAATATTGCCAGATCCCCTATACCCGTGGAGCGCAAATAGGCCTCGGCCCGCTTACACAGGCCGCGCGGGTCCCGAGAGTAGGGTTCGCCGGTGCCGGGTTCCACCACATCGCAGTGCAGAATCACCGAGGGTTGTTCGCGAAACGGATCCGGTACCGCCGAATCCGGCTCCGGGATGAGTAGCATATCCGAATCGTCTATAGTTTTCCAGCCGACGATGGAAGAGCCGTCAAAAGCCTTGCCGGTTTTGAAAAATTCCGCGTCCACTTTGCTTGCCGGCACCGCAATATGATGCTCTTTGCCGCGCAAATCCGCAAAACGCAGGGCTACCCATTTTGCTTTGTGATCTCTGATCAGTTTAATTGCATTTTCTGTCATTTTTCTTTTTATCTTGCTTATGTCTTGTATGTCAATACAAATAATCTACTTAAAAATATGAGGCGCCTTAATAAATACCAAACAATATCAACAACATTCCTTCATCGTTTCATCATCGCCCGGCGGTTTGAACCGAATAACTCTGAGCCGATAATCAACAACAAAACTAAAAAAAAGGTCATACAAAATATGTTCCGGCTCCCGTTTATGCTCTCTACCAAAGCGTCTACGGAATACTATTATAATTGGTTTTAAGGTTGTTATATCCTTTAATTGTGTGAAATTTACACTTTTTGGTCTAAAATTGGGGAATTATACACTTGACAACCTATGGGCTTCAAAAAATTTGCCATTTACCTCAAGATGCATTGCAAACAGCCTGGGGATCTGCCAAAACTTCCATTCTGAAGGTCGTGAACAGAAAATAACCCTCTTTTTTCTTGTATTTATGCTCATATTTTACTCCTCAACTCTCATTTAATGAGATAATAATAATACTTATTTTTTATGGGTCACAAAGCATATAATTCCCTAATCTTTTGCCCAATCAATGCTTGGCGGTCGCTACGGTTGTTTGCCGGGTGGGTTACTACATTATCGCCGCTAACGACAGTCTTTGCCTCTTTTCGGCAGACTCATTGGCCGGCTCGTTTTTATGCCGTTCTGCTAACCGGCATGCTTGCTTTGGTCATTGCCGGTTGTGGTGGTGGCGGTTCCGGCGGCGGTGGCGGCGGTGATCCCCGGGCTGTTTCCAAGATCCAAACCATAGTCGGTGAGAATAGTATTCTGGTGGGTTGGACTAACCCGGATCAGGAGAACATTATCGGGTTGAATATCACTTGGATGAATACCGCAATCACAAATGGGAGCGGTATCACAACCATTTCACTCAATTCCACCGATGCGAATCTGCGTACACCCGGCGGTAGTTTGCTGCTGCCCAAGGCACGGGTGATCTACAACATTAAGGGTCTAACCAATGGCGTCGGCTATGAGATCGAGATTGTGGTGATCTATGAGAATGGCGATTCTGTGGGTTCGGAACCTGTGCGAAGGACGACGGGAACGGACAGTACGGACTCGGACATTGATGATGACGGTGTTGGGAATAGCGAAGATGCGTTTCGTCTGGATCCCTGTGCGAGTGCTGACACGGATGAAGATGGCATGCCGGATCGTCTGATTGCAGGTTGCACGACATCTTTAAAAGCAGACCGGTCTGTTTTCGGTATCCAAACCACCGCCAGCGGGAATACAATTATCGTGCGTTGGACCAATCCGGATCAAGATGACATCACCGGGCTCAGTATCAATTGGACCGCCATTGAAGACGCAAGCGATAGCGGGGAAATCGTATTTAATTCGGGCGACATGATTAGGTCTTTTGCCAACAGGATGCATACCATTGTGGCTCTGGATTATGACACCATCTACGAGATCACGATTACGGTGTTTTATACGGATGGCACATCCGTGGTTTCGGCTCCGGTTCAAGGCAGCACCGCAATAGATCCGAATGCTGATGATGATGGGGATAGTCTGCCGAACGGGATAGATAATTGTCGGGCGGTTGCCAATGCGGGGCAAGATGATAACGATGATGATGGATTCGGCGATGCCTGTGATGCGGACGATAATAATAACGGCTTGATAGAGATTCGTACTCTGGATGACCTGGCGCGGCTGCGCGACGATCTGAACGGCGATGGCGAAGATGATGGCAGGTTTGCCGAGACGGATGCCATTGGATCCGCCGGCTGCCCGGCTGCCGGTTGTGTGGGTTATGAATTGACTCGCTCGCTCAATTTTAGCGATGCGGCTTCCTATGCCGAGGGCAGCGATAATATGGCCGACTGGACGAATCGCGATGGCCGCGGCTGGGTGCCGATCGGTTTCTGCTTTAATAATAATAATTGCACCTCTTGGACGGCTATGTTTGATGGCAAGGGCTATACTCTTGCCGATCTGTTCATCTCGGCAAATAATAGCGTCAATGGTGTGGGGTTGTTTGCCGCGTTAACCGGTCAGATCCAAAATCTGCATCTGGCGAATGCGACTATTAACGGCGGTGCCAATGGTGTGGGCCTGCTGGCGGGCTACGGCAAGAATGCCACATTTAAAAACCTGTCGGTTACCGGCGGGCAAGTGATGAGTCCAAAGAGTTTCAGTGTGGGTGGTCTGCTCGGCGATGGAACGCATGCTATGATGCGTGCTATCACCGTTTCCGATCTGGCTGTTTTCGGCAATGGTAATGTCGGCGGTTTGGTCGGACGGGGAGAAAATGCCAATATTCGCGCTGTGTCCGTGTCCGATGTTGCTGTTTCCGGCAATCGTAATGTCGGTGGTCTGGTCGGCTGGAGTCCGAATATTAAGATTCAGGCTGTGTCCGTCTCCAACACCGCTGTTGCCGGTAAAGACATTAATGTGGGCGGTCTGATCGGCGGACAGGAGATTCGTGCTGAGATTCGACATTCCTATGTGGTCGGCGGAACTGTTTCCGGTGAGAATAGAATCGGCGGTCTGATCGGCTTGGGGAGGAACCCTGAGATCTATTATGCTTATGCGGCCGGTGGCAATGTCTCGGCCAGTGGCGTTGTCTCGACCAGTATCACTGTCTCGGCCAATGGCACTGTGTCGGTCAATAGCACTGTTGTCCCGGGCAGTAATAACTTCACTGGTGGCTTGATTGGCTTTATTCTATTCCGGTCCACAGCAACAATCAACGCCTCCTATTGGGACAATCAAACCACCGGGCAGGCGGCCAGTGCCGGCGATTTCGGCGATGGCCGGACCACCGCCGCACTGCAAACCCCGACCACCTTCACGGGCATCTATGCCGACTGGGGCAACTTTTGGTGTGATCCTGCAAGCGGCGAGATCCTGGAAAACACAGATGCCGCCGACCCCGGTGTCCCCTACATTCGCCTGTGGGATCTCGGCGAGGCAGACCAATATCCCGCCCTGAACTGCATGCCCCTCACCCCGGCCCAGCAGCGACAATAAAGGCAATCACGCGGGATTTCCGTTAGAACCGGCAGCTCTTGCCGGTTCAGTTTTTACAAAAAAATCGGTAATTTTTTAATGTTGTATTTTGGGATCTAGGCGGGCGGGCTAAAAATAGCCGGGTCATTTTGTGCATCATTTTGGAAACATTTTCAAAATTGAGGTTATAATAATAACAGACATTGAATGATGCCTTAAATGATAATAGATAAGGGGCTAGACTAACTGAGAGGTCTTTTTCTTAACAATTTTAGCATGACTTGATAGAAGTTTTTGTTCCGGTGATTGAAACGGAACTCACATTCTTTCAAGTGCAACAAAAAATATTCGGCGCGTAAGCCATGCAAACGTGCCAGACGCGTCTTGGTATAACTCCAAAAACTTTCTATCCCATTGATGTGATTCGTTCCCACAGCAAACTCATGGTCTCCATGACGCACCCGATAATGTTTCTTATAACCCATATCAATCAATCCATTATAACCTGGCCAGCTATCCGTGTGGATGATACTATCCTCACCGATACGACCACGAATCACGCGTAATAACTGGCTTTTTGAGCAGTCCGGCACAATCTCCGTAGACACTTTGCCACCGCGTTTGAGCACACCAACGACAATGGTCTTGTTGCCGGCACCGCGACCACGAGGACCGGGAATACGCCTTGGTCCAAAATAACTCTCATCCACTTCAAATTCTCCACAAGACTTTTTTTGACAGCGACACGCCCCCGCTAACCGTTGCCGAAACATCATCAAATATTTGTTCACCGTATTACGATTCAATCCAGTCAGTATAGCTATCTTATTGGCCTCCAGATCCAGTGCAAATAGCTTGACCAACTGCCGAAATTTCCGCTCCGAGATTCTGGAACGAAAAACATACCGATTTTTCCTTGTATTTACTGGCATTTATGCTCATATTCTACCTCTCAGTTAGTCTAGCCCCTAGATAATTAATATAAAAAACAATCATGAACAAGATATACCTTTTCCTGTTCGGTCGGTGCAAGAAATACACTGCCGGCAAAGACGCCCGAAATTCGCGTGTCTCCTTTAATAACTTCAATGCAATGCCTCTAATCTTTTGCCCAATCAATGCTTGGCGGTCGCTACGGTTGTTTGCCGGGTGGGTTACCACATTATCGCCGCTAACGACAGTCTTTGCCGCTTTTCGGCAGACTCATTGGCCGGCTCGTTTTTATGCCGTTCTGCTGACCGGCATGCTTGCTTTGGTCCTTGCCGGCTGTGGTGGTGGCGGTTCCGGCGGCGGTTCCGGCGGCGGTGATCCCCGCGCTGTTTCCAAGATCCAAACCATAGTCGGTGAGAATAGTATTCTGGTGGGTTGGACCAATCCGAACCGGGAGAATATCATCGGTTTCAGCATTACTTCGATCAATGCTGCGAACAATACCGTAAATCGGACTGATCCTAAAATGATTTCAGTTAATTCCACCAATGCGGATCTGCGTACACCCGTCGGTAGCTTGCTGCTGCCCGGCGAACGGGTGATCTACAACATTAAGGGTCTAACCAATGGCGTAGACTACGAGATCAGGATTACGGTGATCTATGAGAACGGCGATTCTGTGGATTCGGAACCTGTGCGAAGGACGACGGGAACGGACAGTACGGACTCGGACATTGATGATGACGGTGTTGGGAATAGCGAAGATGCGTTTCATCTGGATGCTTGTGCGAGTGCCGACACGGATGAAGATGGCATGCCGGATCGTCTGATTGCAGGTTGCACGACATCTTTAAAAGCAGACCGGTCTGTTTTCGGTATCCAAACCACCGCTAGCAGAAATACAATTATCGTGCGTTGGACCAATCCGGATCAGGATGACATCACCGGGCTCAGTATCAATTGGACCGCCATTGAAGACGCAAGCGATAACGGAGTCATGGTACTTGATGCGGACGACAGGATGCATACCATTGCGGACCTGGAATATGACACCATCTACGAGATTACGATTACGGTGCTTTATGAGGATGGCACATCCGTGGTTGCTGCTCCGGTTCAAGGCACCACCGAAATAGATCCGACTGCTGATGATGATGGGGATAGTCTGCCGAACGGGATAGATAATTGTCGGGCGGTTGCCAATGCGGGGCAAGATGATAACGATGATGACGAAGTCGGCGATGCCTGTGATGCGGACGATGACAATAACGGCTTGATAGAGATTCGTACTCTGGACGATCTGGCACGGCTGCGCGATGATCTGAACGGCGATGGCGAGGATGAGAGCAGAATTGCCGAGATAACATCCGTGGGATCCATGGGTTGCCCGGACGACCCGGATAACGATGACGACGGCGGCTGTATCGGCTATGAATTGACTCGCTCGCTCGATTTTAATGATGCGGATTCCTATGCCACAGACAGCGACAAGATGTCTGTCTGGACGAGTGGCAATGGCTGGGAACTGATCGGCTCTTGTACGGGCGATAGCACATGTCCGTTATCCTATGCCGGTATCCTGGACGGCAACAACCATAGTATTGTCGGGCTGCATATCATGAGGAATGAAAGAGTCAATGGAATTGGGTTGTTCGCCGCACTCATCGGAACAGCGCGTAATTTGCGCCTGGAGGATGCGAATGTCGCTATCAGTGACAAAAATAGCAACGATGCGGGCTTGTTAGCGGGTTATGCCCCCAATGCCCGTTTTGAAAATATTTTGGTTTCGGGAGTGATCTCGGGAGGCCGCAGTGTGGGAGATCTCGTCGGAGATACCGGAGATACCAGAGCTGCCGGCACCAGTGCGACCATCATCGGAGTCATCGTCAAAGACAGTAATGTAAGCGGCACCAGAGTTTTGGGCGGGCTGGTCGGACACGGACCTGGTGTTAAGATTAGTGGTTCTTATGTAGCCAATAGCAACATAGAAGGAACCGAAGACTCATTAGGCGGTCTGGTCGGTTTCGGGCAGGATGCTAAAATTAGTTATTCTTATGTGGCCGCCAGTAGCATAGAAGGATCTTCCCACACCGTAGGCGGTCTGGTCGGACAAGGCGCAGAAACCGGCATTCGTTATTCCTATGTAACCAATAGCAATGTAACCGGAGATTCCGTAATCGGCGGATTAATCGGAGGCGGCAGCACCGCAACGATTAGCCATTCTTACACGACCGGTGGCAGTGTTACCGGCACGAACAGATCCATCGGCGGACTAACGGGAACCGGCACGGGCACAAATATTGAGTATTCTTATGCGGCTGTTGACAGCCTATCCGGTGATAACGGCATCGGCGGATTAATAGGATTGATATTCCACGGCCAGTTCGGTGATATAAGTGCTTCTTATTGGGACACAGACACCACAGGCCAGTCTGACAGTGCGGGCAGCGGCGGCGAAGGTAAAACCACAAGCGAACTGCAAACGCCCGTCACTTTTACCGGCACGGATAATATCTATGCGGCCTGGGGTAATTTCGTGTGTGATCCGGACACGGGCGATGTAATGGAATCTGCCGATGGATCTATACCGGCGAATAGCCGTTTTACCGAGTATGTCTGGAATCTTGGCAGCGACACAGAATACCCCGTCCTGAACTGCACACCCGGCGGCCCGGAATCCCAAGGCAGAACAACACCCTAACACAGACAAAAAAGACGGCTTTCTCAAGTCCCAATGATTCTCATAGATAACTCTCGCCAATCCGGTTTTTACAAAAAAATCAAGGCCGGGCGGAATTGGACAATCTCTGCATAATTTTGGAAATTAAAGTTATAATAATAGTATGCTTCATACCATAACCATTAATATTTTTAACAATAAAAAACAATCATGAACAAGATATCTCTTTTCCTGTCCGGTCGGTGCAAGCAATGCATCGCCGGCAAAGACGCCCGAAATTCGCGTGTCTCCTTTAATAATAATAACTTCAAGGCAATGCCTCTAATCTTTTACCCCATCAATGCTTGGCGGTCGCTAAGGTTGTTTGCCGGGCGGGTTCTATCGCCGCTAGCGGCAGCCTTTTTTAATGCCGGCCTGCGGATGAAACGGCTGGCTCGTTTGCGAAATTTGGCTCGTTTGGGGCGTTTCGGAAGTTTAGGGTGTACCCTTCTGCTTACAGGTATGTTCGGTTTGGTCCTTGCCGGTTGTGCCGGCGGCGGAGGCGGCGGTTCCGGTGGCGGCGGCGGTGATGGCCGGGCTGTTTCCAACATTCAAACCATGGTCGGTGAGGAGAATATTCTCGTGAGTTGGACCAATCCGAACCGGGAGAATATCACCGGGTTCAATATCACTTTGTTTAACGTCGACGATATGAGCGTTGAGGGAATTATCCTTAATGCCACCGATGTGCGGCTGCTGACGCCTGCGGCGGATTTGCTGCAGCCCGGGAGTCTGGTGATGTTCAACATTACGGGTCTAACCAATGGCATCACCTACCGGATCACGATTGCGGTGCTTTATATGGATGGCTCATCCTCTACTTCTGTTTCCACTCAAGGCACGGCCGGGGCGGATCCGAATGGCGGTGGTGATCCCAGGTTCCCGGCTGTTTCCGATGTCCAAGCCATGGTCAGCGGGAATACCATTACCGTGAGTTGGACCAATCCGAGTCAGGATGGTCAGGGTGAGATTATCGGGTTCAATATTAATTGGGTCAATGTTGATGATGATGCCGATAGCGGCACAGAGGAACTTGATTCTGACGAAGTGAATGTTGCGGCGGGTGCTTCGGATAATACGGACACCATTACGGGGCTTATTTATGATGCCACCTACGAGATCACAGTTGCGGTGCGTTATGCGGGTCGTCCAGATCCCGTCCTTTCGGCTGCGGTTGAGCACACAATCGGAGCGGATCCGAATGCCGATGATGATGACGATGATGTGGTGAATGGGATGGATAATTGTCCGCTAGTTGGAAATCCGGAGCAGTTCAATAACGATACAGATACACTCGGGGATGCCTGTGATTCGGATGACAACAATAACGGCTTGATCGAGATTCACAATTTGGATCAACTGGCCCTGCTGCGCGATGATCTGGATGGCAATGGGATGGATGACAATGAGATTGATGCAATTACTGTGGAATCTGTGGGCTGTCCGGTCCCAGATGGCTGTGTGGGTTATGAATTGACCCGCTCGCTCAATTTTAGCGATGCGGCTTCCTATGCCGACGGCACCGTTAATACTGCCTGGACGACCGGCAGCGGCTGGGTGCCGATTGGCTCCTGTGTTGCCCCTAATGATTGCACCCCTTATGCGGGAATCTTTGATGGTCGGGATCACACTCTTGCTGATCTGTTCATTTCGGCGGAGGATACCGCCAATGGAGTGGGCTTATTCGGTGCGTTCAATGGCAGTGTGCAAAATCTGCATCTCCGGAATGCAACTGTCCGTGGCGGTGCAGCTGCTGTGGGCGGACTGGTCGGCAATGGTCAGAATGGCCGTTATGAGAATCTGTCAGTTACGGATGTCAGTGTGATGAGTCCGTCCGCCATCAGCGTGGGCGGGCTGGTTGGGGATGGGTCGCGTACTACCATTCGCTATGCCGGTGTATCCGGTCTAAATGTTGTCGGGAGTACTGCTGTTGGCGGATTGACTGGGGCTGGAGGAGGGGCTACTATTCGCTATGTTTATGCTTCTAGCGGAAGTGTTAACACGATTGATTCTGATGGTGGCGGACTGATTGGAAGTGGGGCGACAAATATTCGCTATGCCTATGTGCTCGGCGTAGATGTTTCCGGAACGGGGGTTAGTGTTGGCGGGCTAATTGGGCTGGGGCAATTCGCGTCCGCTCGCTATACTTATGTATCCGGCGGAAGTGTTACCGGGGATATTCGTGCTGGCGGACTAATAGGGAATGGGGAGCTCAGTCAAACTTATTATTCTTATGCCGCTACCGGGCAGATTTTAATTACCTCTTCTAGTCCCCAGGTTGGAGGCTTGATTGGCCAGATATTTGATAGTCCTCCGGCTGTCGTCACTGCCTCCTATTGGGATACTCAAACCACCCAACAGTCAAACAGTGCTGCTAATTTGGGTACGGGGCAGACCACCGCCCAGCTGAAAAGCCCGCTTACTTTCGCAGGTATCTATGAAGACTGGGGTGGCATCTGGTGTCATCCGGATACGGGCGCAGTAATGGAAGTGGATGCCCAGCCGGACGGATTCTTAAGTGTTTGGGATCTGGGCACGAGCAGCCAATATCCCGCCCTGAACTGCATGCCGGACGGCCTCTCGGCGCAAGGCAGGTAGGCAGGTAAGTCGGAAGTCAGCAGCGGGCAAGCGGAATCTAAAGCAGACCAAGAGTTCGTTTGGCTGCCTTCGGCGAGCCAAACAAACCGCTTGATGCAATCTGTTCGCAACCGGCACTGAGTGCCAGGCCAGGCTGGCAGTGTATAAAAAATGCACGCAAACCCTTATAAAATCAGGGTTTTTTAAAAAGTTGCCGAACCCGAGATAAAAGCCGAGATACAAACTACCGGCAAGTTCTTATTAATCCTTTATCAAGATCTTATCAATCGGGTGCTGTAAAGGAAGGATTGGAGATTGGAAGCCAAGCACAAGACAAGCACAGTCCTCCATCCTCTCCGCCCACCACCCTCACTCGCACACCCGACAGCCTGACAAGGCGAAGCAACAACACGGGATCTGCGTGAAAATAGCCACTCTCGCCGCTTCGGTTTTTACCAAAAAATATCAAAACCAGGTAAGATAGGACAATATCACCATATAATGAGAAAGATAAGGTAAAATAAATCCTATGAAAAGGCAAGGAACCTAAAAGAAAAATAAGAAAACAAAAGTCATTATGGCACAACAAACAGTTGATATCAAAAGACGCAGATTTCTCAACAGAGTTTTGGGGGGATTCACCGTGCTTGGCGGCATCTTTGCGATGGTGCCGTTTGTGCGTGCCCTCTTCCCCAATGAACTAACCAAGGCACTCGGTGCTCCTTTGGAAGTCAGTTTGAGCGATCTGGCACCGGGACAATTAAAAGTAGTGGGGTGGCGCGGCAAGCCGGTATGGATCATCCGGCGCACCGGGGATGTTCTGGACAATCTGGCACAAAATGCCGCCGTCTTGGCGGATCCGAACTCCAAAATCAGCACACAACCCGTGTACATTTCAGATACAAGCCGGGCGATTAGACCGGAATATCTGATCCTGGTCGGGATCTGCCCGCATCTGGGGTGTTCGCCCTTATATAAGCCGCTGCCGCAGGATCCGGATTTTGGTGACGATTGGAACGGCGGTTTCTTCTGCCCCTGTCACGGCTCAAAATTTGACATGGCCGGCCGCGTTTATAAAAACATGCCCGCGCCATCTAACTTGGAAGTTCCGCCGCACCGATATGCGGACGACACCACGGTGATCATCGGCGAGGACCCGATTTCTTAAGGCCTCTTATCAAGGTCTCTTAAAGTTTCTTAAACAACTTAAACAGCAACAGCTCAAGCAACTCCAAAAACGAAAAACGAACTATGAACGAACAACAGACACAGAATCAATTGAAAACGAAAACGGAACCGGCATCTTCCAAGCAAACCTCCGGGCAAACAAAAGAGGAACAAAAGAGCAAGTGGATGCAATGGACGGACGAACGCTTTCCGATGAGCGAGTTTCTGGACAAACAACTGCTCAGTTACTTTGCCCCCAAAAACTTCAATTTTTGGTATTTCATGGGAAGTTTGGCGTTGCTTGTGCTGGTCATTCAACTCGCCAGCGGCATCTTCCTGACAATGAATTACAAGCCGGACGCCACCAAAGCCTTCTCATCCGTTGAGTCCATCATGCGCGATGTGGACTTCGGCTGGCTGATTCGCTATATGCATTCCACGGGCGCCTCGGCATTTTTCGCGGTTGTGTACCTGCATATTTTTCGCGGTCTCATTTACGGTTCCTACCGCAAGCCGCGCGAATTGTTGTGGCTGATCGGCATGACCATTTACATGCTGCTGATGATGGAAGCCTTTTTCGGCTATCTCCTCCCTTGGGGACAAATGTCCCTGTGGGGCGCGCAGGTGATCGTGAACCTGTTCGCTTCGGTTCCTTACATAGGCACCGGCCTGGCGGAGTGGGTAAGAGGTGATTTTGTCATCTCGGATGTCACCCTGAATCGTTTCTTTGCGTTTCATGTCGCCGCCATCCCGCTGATTCTCCTTTTGTTTGTTTTCTTGCATCTGGTCGCATTACGGCATGTCGGCTCCAACAACCCGGACGGCATAGAAATCAAAGACCATAAAAACGAGCGCGGCATCCCTGTGGACGGAGTCCCGTTTCATCCCTACATGACCGTAAAAGATATTTTTGTAACTATGGTCTTCCTGCTGCTGTTTTCCTTTGTTCTCTTTTATGCCCCGACCGGCGGCGGCTACTTGATAGAACCCCCCAATTTTGAAGAAGCCAATCCGCTTAAAACACCCGAACACATCGCCCCGGTCTGGTATTTCACACCCTTTTATGCGATGCTGCGGGCAATCCCGAGTATTGCCGGCAGCCAGTTCCCGGCCGTCCTTGTGATGTTCTTTGCCATTCTCGTCTGGTTTTTTCTGCCCTGGTTGGACAAGTCTCCCGTGCGTTCCATACGCTATAAGGGTCCCATCTCGCGCGTCGCCATCGGGATTCTCGTAGTGAGTTTTATCGGTCTCGGCATTCTCGGCACTCTGCCGCCGTCCACTCTATATACGGGCATCGCCCAATTCCTCACTTTTATGTATTTTGTGTTTTTTATCACCATGCCGGTTTATAGCCGAATTGACAAAACCAAGCCCTTACCCACCAGACTAACCAAATGAAACTGCGCACAACTCTGTTGGCGGTCCTGATGACAACCCTGCTGCCCGCATTCGCATTTGCCGCCGAGTCCGGCTACCGCTTGGACAAGGCACAAACGGACATCACGGACATTGAGTCCCTGCGCCGCGGCGCCCAATTTTATGCCATCAACTGCCTTTCCTGCCATTCGCTCGGCTATATGCGATACAACCGTGTTGGCAAGGACCTTGGCTGGAACGACGACGAACTTCGCAAAAATGTGATGCTATTCGGCGGCGGTGTTTATGACGCGATCGTCTCGCCTTTAAGCGAGGACGCGGGTTTACAGGCCTACGGCGTGGCACCGCCGGACCTGACACTCCGGGCGCGGGTGCGCGGCAACAACTGGATACTCAGTTACCTCAAAGGATTTTATCGGGATCCGGACAGCACCAGCGGCTTCAACAACGCCATCTTTGCCGGCACCGCCATGCCCAATATTCTGGCGGCGACGCAAGGCATTCAAGACCCCGTTTACGAGGAAGTCCACGGCAAGAAGCAACTCGTCAAACTCACCCTTGCGGTGCCGGGCAGCATGAGCCGCAAAGAATTTCATAACCAAATGAACGACCTGGTCAACTTCATGGAATATGTGAGCGAGCCGGCAAAAATTCAGCGTATCCGCCTCGGCTGGAAGGTGATGCTGTTCTTGCTTGTCTTAATTTTTCTTGCCTGGCTTGTCAAACGCGAATACTGGAAAGATGTTACATAGCTGCTTATATAGCCGCTTGGTTTATTGAATCGCCTCTTATATAACAGCCGCTTACTTACTTAAAGGATAACCAATGAACCCGTCCGGGAATCGGCGGGTCGCAATCGCTCTTTTTTCCCCACTCCCCGATTTCCCGCCACGCTTTTTTATCCCCCTCCTTTAACCTCTTTTCTAATCCAATGAACGACAAAACAACAACAAAGCATCAAAAAGTCCGTGACAGCATGGGCGAAGTCCTAATCCCGGCGGACGCTCTTTACGGCGCCCAGACCGGACGGGCGGTTGCCAACTTCCCGGTCAGCGACCTGAAAATGCCGCGCCGTTTCATTGAAGCACTCGGACATATCAAGTTCTCCTGTGCCGAAGCCAATATGCAATTGGGCAAACTCAAGCCGGCCCTCGGCAAAAAAATTCAACAGGCGGCCAATGCGGTCGCAGCCGGCAAGCACGACGCCCAGTTCCCCATAGATGTCTTTCAGACCGGCTCCGGCACCAGTTCCAACATGAACGCCAACGAAGTCATCGCCTCATTGGCATCCGCAGGCAAGCAGGCCGTCCATCCCAACGACCATGTCAATATGAGCCAAAGTTCCAACGATGTCATCCCGACCGCCATCAAAGTCAGCGCGGTTGCCCACATACGCCTGTCCCTGTTACCGGCATTGGAACATTTGATCCGAACAACCGATAAAAAGGCGAACCAACACGCCAAAGTCATAAAAACCGGCCGCACGCATTTAATGGATGCCATGCCGTTGAGTTTGAAGCAGGAGATGGGCGGCTGGAGTGCCCAGCTGCGCGATGCCAAAAAGGCGATAGAAGACGCCCTGCCGCGTCTTGCCGCCCTGCCGCAAGGCGGCACAGCCGTCGGCACCGGCATTAACGCCGAAAAAGGATTCTCCCGCAAGTTTGTCGCAGCTCTCAACCGCAAAACCGGGCTGAAATTCACGGTGATGAACAACTTCTTTGCCGGTCTCTCCGCACAGGACGCCCCCGTGGAAACGAGCGCCAAACTGCGCGGCCTCGCCGTCGTCCTGATGAAAATTGCCAACGACCTGCGTTGGATGAACAGCGGCCCCCTCGCCGGTCTGGGCGAAATTGAACTGCCCGCCCTACAGCCCGGCAGCAGCATCATGCCCGGCAAGGTCAATCCGGTCATCGGCGAATCTGTCTGCATGGCATCGGCACAGGTTATCGGCAACGATACCACTGTCGCCCTCGGCGGCCTCTCCGGCAACTTTCAACTCAATGTCATGCTGCCGGTCATCGCTTACAATCTCCTTCAATCCTGCCACCTGATGACAAACTCTTGCAGGCTACTCGCCGACAAGGCCATCAAAGATTTCACGGTGCGAGAAGACAACATTCGTATTCCGCTGGAACGCAACCCCATTCTGGTCACCGCCCTCAATCAGGTCATCGGCTACGAAAAAGGCGCCGCCATCGCCAAACAGGCATACAAGCAAGGCCGACCGGTACTTGAAGTGGCAAAAGAAATGACCGATCTGAGCGAGACAGAACTGCGCAAACTCCTGGACCCCAAAAGGCTAATTTAAAAGTAAGCCTAAAAGTAAGCCCAAATCCAAACGCAAGGGTTTGGAATTCAAAAAGCCCGGCAAGGGCGGACATCCAAAGCCGAGGGGAATGATACACAAACTGCGTCATCCCGGCAAGGTTTTGGACTCTAAGTTTGGTATGGTGTGTTCCGCTATTATTCCCAGCTAAGCCCCGTTTCGCTTCGCGATGCCGCTTGTAAAGCCGGAAGCAAAACAAGAAGCAGTGGAATTTAAGTTTAAGCCACGGAAATAGCCGCCACAACCAAACCCATGGCCGCAACAGCGGCAACAAAGAACCAGCGTTGCAAAGTTAGCTCACGCTGCACCGCCGCGATGAAGCGGTCTTGATCAGCACTGCGTTTAGCTTCATCGGCACGATGTTGTGCCTCGCGTTCGGCTTCGCGCTTTTCCAGTCCGGCCAAGAAAGCATCCGAATGCTCGACGTTGCCGGTTGCCGCTCTCATATGCATTGCCATTTCAATGATAGATGATGTTGTCATAGTCATTCCTCCTAAGTAATTACCAATAAAATAATCTTTCCAATCAATGTCTTACCAACATAAAACATACTATTATTATATCAAAAAATGATGAATGAAACCGGAAGGACGACTTGTTTTTAGAAATCTAAAAATACGGGCATCATCCCGGAAAAATCGGTATGGTGTGTTCCGCTACTATTCCCGACTAAGCCCCGTTTCGCTTCGCGATGCCTCTTGTAAAACCGGAGGCAAAACAAGGACTGGCGGAATTTAAGCCACGGAAATAGCCGCCACAACCAAACCCATGGTCGCAACAGCGGCAACAAAGAACCAGCGTTGCAAAGTCAGCTCACGCTGCACCGCCGCGATGAAGCGGTCTTGGTCAGCACTGCGTTTAGCTTCATCGGCACGATGTTGTGCCTCATCGGCACGACGCTGTGCTTCGCGTTTTGCCTCACGTTCGGCTTCGCGCCTTTCCAGTCCGGCCAAAAAAGCATCCGAATGCTCTGCGTCGCCGGTTGCCGCTCTCATATGCATTGCCATTTCAACCTCCCCGGGCGAACAAGTTCCGCAGTCCCTCTTGTAAAACAAGAAACAGCGGAATTTAAGCCACGGAAATAGCCGTCACAACCAAACCCATGGCCGCAACGGCGGCAACAAAGAACCAGCGTTGCAAAGTGAGCTCACGCTGCACCGCCGCGATGAAGCGGTCTTGATCGGCACTGCGTTTAGCTTCATCGGCACGATGCTGTGCCTCATCCGCACGACGTTGTTCTTTACGCTCGTCTTCATCGGCACGACGTTGTGCCTCGCGTTCGGCTTCGCGCTTTTCCAGTCCGGCCAAGAAAGCATCCGAATGCTCTGCGTCGCCGGTTGACTCTCTCATATGCATTGCCATTTCAACTATCTCCGGGTGAACAAGTTATTCAACTCTTTTTGATAGTTTTTGGTGCGTCCTTCTATTATTCCCGACTGATCCCAGTTTCGCAGTCCCTCTTGTTTTACAAGAAGCAGCGGAATTTAAGCCACGGAAATAGCCGTCACAACCAAGCCTATGATCGCAACAGAGGCAAGCAAAAACCAGCGTTGCAGAGTCAGCTCACGCTGCACCGTCGCGATAAAGCGGTCTTGATCGGCACGATGTCGTGCCTCATCGGCACGGCGTTGTTCTTTACGCTCGGCTTCACGTTCGGCTTCGCGCTTTTCCAGTCCGGCCAAGAAAGCATCCGAGTGCTCCGCGTTACCGGTTGCCGCTCTCATATGCATTGCCATTTCAATGATAGATGATGTTGTCATAGTGATTCCTCCCAAGGAATTACCAATAAAATAATCTTTCCAATTAATGTCTTACCAACATAAAACATATTATTATTATACCAAAAAATGACGAATGAAATATGAAACATAATTGCCAACCAAAAGAAAAATCCACATCAGCGGGGATGAATGCAAACAGAAGGACAAGCGGAATTTAAGCCACAGAAATAGCCGTCACAACCAAGCCTATGATCGCAACAGAGGCAAGCAAAAACCAGCGTTGCAGAGCGAACTCACGCTGCACCGTCGCGATGAAGCGGTCTTGATCGGCACGATGTTGTGCCTCATCGGCACGACGCTGTTCTTTACGCTCGGCTGCATCAGCACGATGTTGGGCCTCATCGGCACTACGCTGTGCTTCGTGTTTAGCTTCATCGGCACGACGTTGTTCTTTACGCTCGGCCTCGCGTTCGGCTTCGCGCTTCTCCAGTCCGGCCAAGAAAGCATCCGAATACTCTGCGTTGCCGGTCGCCGCTCTCATATGCATTGCCATTTTAACTTCCCCGGGCAAACAAGTTCCGCAGTCCCTCTTGTAAAACCGGAAGCAAAACAAGAAGCAGCGGAATTTAAGCCACGGCAATAGCCGCCACAACCAAACCTATGATCGCAACAGAGGCAAGCAAAAACCAGCGTTGCAAAGTCAGCTCACGCTGCACCGTCGCGATAAAGCGGTCTTGATCGGCACTGCGTTTAGCTTCATCGGCGCGATGTTGTGCTTCGCGTTTAGCCTCATCGGCACGATGTTGTGCTTCGCGTTTAGCCTCATCGGCACGGCGTTGTACTTCATCAGCGCGGCGTTGTTCTTTACGCTCGGCCTCGCGTTCGGCTTCGCGCTTTTCCAGTCCGGCCAAGAAAGCATCCGAATGCTCTGCGTCGCCGGTTGCCTCTCTCATATGCATTGCCATTTCAACTATCTCCGGGTGAACAAGTTCCGCAGTCCCTCTTGTAAAACAAGAAGTAGTGGAATTTAAGTTTAAGCCACGGAAATAGCCGCCACAACCAAACCCATTGCCGCAACAGCGGCAACAAAGAACCAGCGTTGCAAAGTTAGCTCACGCTGCACCGCCGCGATGAAGCGGTCTTGATCGGCACGATGTCGTGCTTCGCGTTCGGCTTCGCGCTTTTCCAGTCCGGCCAAGAAAGCATCCGAATGCTCTGCGTTGCCGGTCGCCGCTCTCATATGCATTGCCATTTCAATGATAGATGATGTTGTCATAGTGATTCCTCCCAAGTAATTACTAATAAAATAATCCTTCCAATTAATGTCTTACCAACATAAAACATACTATTATTATACCAAAAAATGACGAATGAAATGTGAGAAACGATTGCCAGCCAAAAGAGAAATGCACATCAGCGGGGATGAATGCAAACAGAAGGGCAACTTGTTTTTAAAAATCTAAAAATACGGGCATCATCCCGGCAAGGTTTCGGGTTTCGGGTTTCGGGCTCCAAGTTTCGGGTTTAGGGTTTCGGGTTTCGGGTTTCGGGTTTCGGGCTTCAAGTTTCAGGCTTCAGGTTTCGGGCTTCAAGTTTCGGGCTTCAGGTTTCGGGCTTCAAGTTTCGGGCTTCGGGCTTCGGGCTTTAAACTTAGCATTGTGCACCCTCAAACTCACAAATAACTCTCATCGGCACCATTCTCAATACACAGATTCCAAAACCGGGTGGGATGATACAGATAATACATAAGAGGATAAACGAACAAACAACACAAAAAAATTGTTCCCTATAATAAATCGTAATGAATGCAAAAAAGGCTGCATTGACTCCCGCCACCAAAAAGAGCTATGGTATGTTACCCATTAATGCGAGTCCGCAACAAAGTTTAACTGCCTATTTAAGGGCAATTCGCCAAGTAGACATGCTGACACCGGAAAAGGAGCAAGAACTGGCACACAAACTATACGAAAAACAGGACCTGATGGCGGCGCGCTCGCTGGTTATCTCCAACCTGCGCTTTGTCGTATATATCGCCCGCTCATACGAAGGATACGGCCTGCCGCTGGCGGACCTCATCCAAGAAGGGAACATCGGATTAATGCGAGCGGTCAAGCGATTTGACCCTAACAGAAAGGTGCGTTTAATCACCTTTGCCGTTTACTGGATACGGGCGGAAATTCACGAATACATTCTCAAAAATTGGAGCCTGGTCAAGATCGCCACCACCAAGGCCCAGCGCAAACTCTTTTTCAATCTGCGCAGCCACAAGAAGCGACTGGCGTGGATGACAGACGACGAGGCAAAAGCCATCGCCAAGGACCTGGGCGTCACCCCCGAGGAAACGCGGGCAATGGAAGCGCGCCTGACCGGCGGTGATGTATCCCTGGACGCCACAATAGAAGACGAAGAAGGTGATTCTTCCACCCTACTCAACTACTTGCCGGACGACATAGATAATCCCGAACAGCGCACTATGATAGACGACCGAAAAGAGCGACTGCATCTGGCATTGGCACGGGGTATCGGATTGCTTGACGAGAGAAGTCGCGACATCATCAAACAAAGATGGCTTCTGCCGCAAAAAACTTCCCTGCAGGAACTGGCAACAAAGTACGACATCTCGGCTGAACGCGTCCGGCAGATAGAAAAAAAGGCATTCGGCCAGGTTCGCCAACAACTGGCGGATTTTAATCCCGCCGAGTGATCTCCCAAGACCGCTAACCGGAGTTTCTTTTTCCCCGCACCACCGAGAAAGCGGCCGCGGCCGACAGCACATGCAATCCCGGAAACGCACACGCACGCAAACCACACCCACGGAGTCCCGGACACGGAAACGCACGCAAACCCCATCCACGGAGGCGGAGCTCCGGCCGCGGGCGCCCACATCCATACCGCGCACGGATGGCGGCCATATTGTTCTGATCGGGATGCCCGGCAGCGGCAAAAGCAAACTCGGTTCTTGCGTTGCCGACCAATTATCTGTCCCGTTCTACGAAGCGGACGCCGAAATAGAGCAACTGGCAGGCAAGACCATCCGTAAGATTTTTGCAGAAGACGGCGAGACAGTGTTTCGCGATCTGGAAAGTGCCGTGCTTGTCGACATTCTGCAAAAACCCGACGGCGTCCTGTCATGCGGCGGCGGACTGGTGATGCGCGAGCAAAACCGATTGCTGCTGACCCAAAGCAATCCCCGATATGTTATTTACCTGCATGCGGATGTGGCTCTTCTGACCGAAAGACTCGCCGACAATGATACCCGCCCAATGCTATCGCCCAACCCGACCGCCGACCGGCCCGCAAACTCGGACCGCACTGCCAAACAAAAAAGAATCTCGGAGATGCTGCACACCCGAGACCCCGTTTACCGTGCCTGTGCGGATCGCATTCTCAACATTGACAAGCGATTGCCCGTTGCCGAATATGCCAAAAGATTAATGGCACTCCTCTCCCCGCAAACAGAATCCCGATAAGTTCCGTTTCCGTAAACGCCAACATCGTCGCCGTCACCGCCACAAAGAACATAGAATATATCCGTGAATACCTCATCTTATGCATATGGCAAAGCAACAAAAAGTAACAAAAAAACAGCAAGGCATCTCCGGCATGCGCACACCGGAATTCCCGTCGAACGCACCCGTCCCTGCCGAATCATTAAACGATTAAATGATTAAGGTTGTCCATCAAATGCAAATGCCCGCCACCGAAAACGCCGTCCGGGTCATGGCACGGATAACCTCGCCGGCGCAACCCATATCGGTATGACGACAAAAAAAATAACGGTCGCCGTGCTGTGCGGCGGCCAATCGGTGGAACACGAAATCTCGCTGATTTCCGCCGCGTCCGTTGCGGCGGCACTGACGGAAGCCGGCTACGCCGTCCTTTGCCTATACATAGACAAACAGGGCGGTTGGTGGCTGCAGGATAGAATCCGCGCAGACGCCAAAAAACTCGGCCGTCTGGCACTTGTGCCGGGCGAAGCGGGCGGTTTTGCGCTCGGCGACGGGGACGGAAAGAGAAAAGACGGGGCCGCCGACAGCCCGGGCATTGAAAGTCTGCCCGCCTGTGTCATCAATGCCGTCCGGTCGGACAGCAATCCGGGCGACGGGCGAATTATTCTGCGACCGGATGTTGTCTTTCCCGTCCTGCACGGCATTCGCGGTGAAGACGGTATGGTCCAGGGGATGCTAACCGGCTGCTCGCTGCCGTTTGTCGGCGCCGGCATCATCGGCTCGGCAGTCACCAACGACAAGGACATCACCAAACGCCTCCTGCGAGAAGGCGGCCTACCGGTCGTCCCGCATATTGCCATCTCCTCGCCGAGTGAGTTGGATTACGACACGGCGGTTAAGCAACTCGGCAGTCCGCTGTGGGTGAAGCCGGCGGGTCTCGGCTCTTCGCTCGGCATCCGCTGTGCGGAAACGGCGGGCGAGTATGCCGCGTCCCTGAAACAGGCATTCGCTTTGGACACAAAAGTTCTGGTGGAGCAACACACGAACGGCAGAGAGTTGGAGTGTGCCGTGTTGCAGACCGCCAAAGAAATCACGGTCTCTTTGGCGGGCGAGATCATTGTCCGCAACAAACACCGGTTTTACGACTATGATGCCAAGTACCACTCGGATGACAAAACGACATCGGCGGGAGAACCCCTGGTGAGTCTGCAAACTCCCGCCGAACTCCCGCCGCACCTGAACGCGGAAATAGCAAGAATTGCCCGCAGCGCGTTCCAACTGCTGGAAGGAAGACACATCATGCGACTGGACCTCTTTCTAACCGATGACGAAAAACTTCTCATTAATGAAGTCCAAACCATCCCCGGTTTCACCTCTATCAGTATGTATCCCAAACTCCTCGCCCTCAAAGGCATCCCGCTGCCACAACTGGCGGACAAACTCGTTCGGGACGCACTCGGCAACTCGTCCGCCGCTAACCCCGGCTCTGCCGCCGCAACTGACCCCGGCTCCGCCACCGACCCCGACCCGGAATGAATGCCTTCCAAAGAATGCCGGCAAAGAAACAACAAGGTCCCCGGGCTGTTTCCCGCCCCGCCCCGAAATAGCGGACCGGCGGCCGGAGAACAGACACAGGTAAAGGCGAGAGCGAGGAATAGAGGAATAAAACACGAGACACGAAAGACGAAGAACAAATAGTGAAAGATGAATCATAAAGAAAAGAAAATGGAAATGCAAGCTCCAACCCTGCCGCCGATCCCGACCCGGAATGAATGCCTCCCAAAGAATGCCGACAAAGAAACAACAAGGTCGCCGGGCTGTTTCCCGCCTCGCCCCGGAATGAATGCCTTCCAAAGAACGCCGGCAAAGAAACAACAAGGTCCCCGGACTGTTTCCCGACCCGCCCCGAAATAGTGGACCAACTACCGGGAAACAAACGCAGGTAAAAGCAAGAGCAAGGAACGAAACACGAAGGGCAAAGAACGAGGAACGAAGAACAAATAGTGAAAGATGAATCATAAAGAAAAGAAAACACAAACCCAAATGCGAAACGCTCACCTCAAAAGACCCAAAAGACCTGCAAGCCTCCCAAAGAACCTCAAAAAAAAATCTGCTACCCCGATAACAACCCTCATCCGCAAACTCAGCGGCGGTGCCGCCATCATCGGGGGTTTTGTGTTAATGCTACTCGTCTGCCTGACCGCCACTTCTGTCCTCGGCAGAAGCCTGTTCTCCGCTCCCCTTAACGGCGATTTTGAGATCGTCAAAATAGGCTGTGCCATCGCCGTCTTTTATTTTTTGCCATGGGCCCATTTGTCCGGCGGGCACCTCGCCGTCCGCCTTGAAATGATCCCGGCCGCATTCCGCCCCTGGCTGGATGCCGCCGGCAACCTTCTGTTTCTTGTGTTTGCCCTTCTGCTTTTTTTATACATCCCGCGCGGCGGACTGGCACTGCGCGCCTATGGCGAAGAAACAGTCGTGCTCGCCATCCCCGTTTGGTGGGCGCATGTCGCCGTCACCCCCGCACTGATCATACTGCTCCTCGTCGGCATCCATCGCTTTCACAGTTCCTACGCCGAAGTTGCCGCATCCCTTCGCCACCCGCAAAAAAGCCGGTGAACCCTGTCCGGCATACCCGGGCGAGGCGGGAAGCAAGAGACAACTTGCATCCGCAGCCGCTCCTCGTTTTTGTCCGAACACCCAAACGCCCGAACACGGATGACAAAGCAGATCCCATGAGCGAACTCATACTCAAGATGCCCGGGCGAGACGGGAGACGGGAAGCAAGAGGCGGGAGGCAGCCCCTATCCGCAGCCGCTCCTCGTTTTTGTCCGAACGCCCGAACACCACACACGGTTGACAAAGCAGATCCCATGAGCGAACTCATACTCAAGATGCCCGGGCGAGGCGGGAAGCAAGAGACAACTTGCATCCGCAGCCGCTCCTCGTTTTTGTCCGAACACCCAAACACCCCCACACGGATGACAAAGCAGGCCCCATGAGCGACCCCATACTCGGCATACTCGGTTTCGTCGTCCTCTTTGGATTGATCATTCTCAGAATCCCCGTTGCCATCGCGATGCTATTCACCGGATTTTACGGCGGCGGCCTCCTCATCGGCTGGGAGCCGATGCTCACCAAGTTTTACAACGACCCCTATCATCTGTTTGCGTCCTACCCCCTGTCCGTCATCCCCTTCTTTCTTTTGATGGGTATGTTTGCCGCCCGCGGCGGCCTCAGTGCCGACCTGTTCAACCTGATGAACAGCCTGCTCGGACACCGCAAAGGCGGGGTCGCCATGGCATCGGTCTGCGCCTGTGCCGGCTTCGGCGCCGTCTGCGGCTCCTCGCTGGCAACCGCCACCACCATCGGACGCATCGCCCTCCCGGAAATGCGCCGCCTCAACTATGCCCCCGCCTTCGCCGGCGGGGTACTTGCCGCCGGCGGAACACTCGGCATTCTCATACCGCCGTCCGTCGTGCTGGTGGTCTATTCCATAGTCGCCGAACAAAACCTCATCAAATTGTTTGTCGCCGCCGTCGGACCCGCCCTGCTCTCCGTCATCGCATATCTCATCACCATTGGCGTCTACATCCGCCTGCGCCCGGGCAGTGCCCCCAAAACCGAAAAAAGCGGCGGCAAGGTCCGCCTGCGCCACCTCCGCAGTGCCTGGCATATCGCGCTCATCTTCTTCATCGTCCTGGGCGGCATCTACGGCGGCATCTTCACGCCAACCGAAGCCGCGGCAATCGGCGCATGCCTCGCCGCCATCCTCGCCTTCTGTCTAAAACGAATGAATTGGCGGAGTTTACTGGAAGGACTAAAAGAAACCGCCGTAACCACCGCCTCGGTTTATCTCATCATCCTCGGCGCCCAGTTCTTCGGCGCCTTCCTTTCGCTAAGCGGTCTGCCGATTTGGATGACCGACTGGGTCGGGCAAAGCAACCTGTCGCCCTACATCATTCTCATCCTGATTCTTGCCGCCTACATCCTACTCGGCTGCATCATGGAAAGTTTATCCATGCTCCTCATCACCATGCCCCTGTTCTTCCCCGCCATTATGAGTTTGGATTTCGGCATGTCGCCCGAGGAAACCGCCCTCTGGTTCGGCATTCTCGCCCTAATGGTTGTTGAAACCGGTCTCATCACACCGCCAATGGGGATGAACACCCTCCTCATCAATTCGTTCACCCCGCAAACACCCGTATCCGAAACCTTCAAAGGCGTCCTGCCCTTCATCCTAACCGACATCATCCGCACCGGCATCCTCATCGCCACACCGGCCGTCACCCTGGCGGCAGTCCGGTTGTTGTGGTAGAGGGGATGGAGGGAATGTCTCTTTGTGTTCATCCGGATCGCGGTATGCACACGCACAATGCAAAATTAAATGGTGTTGTTTACACTCCGAAACGGATCGTTGATCTGATTTTGGACCATTTGGATTACAAAAACAACATCTGTCATAAAAAGATTATTGACCCGGCCTGCGGCGACGGGGCATTCTTAAGCGAAGTGGCGGAAAGATGGATTGCCGACGCGCGCCGGCAAAAACTGAGCCCGCAACAGATGAAAACATCTTTGGAAAAAAATGTGTGGGGGTTTGATACGGACGGCGACGCCATCAAAAAATGCATCCGCACACTGAACGAAATTGCCACAAAGCACCGGATCAACCGAAACATCAAGTGGAATATCATCAAAACCGACAGCCTGGACAGAACCTTTGTCAGTGCCTATTTCAATTCTTTTGACTTTGTTATCGGCAATCCGCCCTATATCAGAATTCAACACCTTGGCCGGGACAGACGCACCGCAATTCAAAACGAGTGGATGCTATGTAGAAAAGGCTCCACCGATATTTTTATCGCCTTTTTTGAACTCGGACTCTCCTTGCTAAACAAGAACGGCAAACTGGGCTACATCACGCCGAACACCTACCTCAAAACAAAAGCCGGCGAGCCCCTGCGGCAATTCCTCAAACTAAGCAGTTCGCTAAAAACCTTGATTGACTTTGGACACCATCAGTTGTTTGAACATGCGACCACCTACTCTGTCATCACCGTCTTGGATAAAAACCACAAACAAAAAATCTTTTCCTTATTCAAAGGCGATACGGAAAAAACCGATTATGTTGACAAAATCAATATGGAAAAGTTTAATGGCGGCAACTGGATTTTGACATCCGGCGACACCCTCAAAAAAATACATAGCATAGAGAACAGAGGGATGCCGCTAAAAAGTATCGCCAAAATACATGTCGGCATCACAACCCTTGCCGATGATTTTTACATTTTCAAAAACCCCGAGTTTAACGGCAAGGTTGCAAAGATCACATTAAAAGACGGCAGAACCTTTAAGATTGAGAAGAGCATTTTGAAGCCGATTATCAAGGCTTCCGTTTTGAAAGACCCCAACGAAGAACAAAATCGTTATGTGATTTTCCCCTACCGCAAAGAAAATAACAAGCACACCATCATCCCGGAAAATGAATTAAAAAACACCCTGCCGTTAACATATGAATATTTTTTGGCGATCAAACATCACTTGGACAGCCGCGACAAGGGCAAACCCAATTCGGTGGCATGGTATGCCTTCGGCAGAGCGCAAGGGTTGGATACCTCGTTTGAGCGGAAAATCCTAACCTCGCCCATCAACCTCAAACCAAACTTCATCGTTTGGGAAAAAGAAGAGTACACTTTTTATGCGGGCTACTGCATCAAGTTTGACGGCGACCTAAACCGCTTGGCGAAACATCTGAACTCCAAAGAGATGGAATTCTACATCTGCCATATCAGCAGAAACTATCAAAATAATTACATGTCCTTCGCCAAAAGTTTTATTGAGAACTTCGGCATCGCCGACAAATCGTTACTAAGGCAACAAAAGCAAAAGCAGTTGTTGCTGTCAGGGTGAGACAGGATATGCTGAATCTGCCATATCAGCAGAAACTATCAAAATAATTACATGTCCTTCGCCAAAAGTTTTATTGAGAACTTTGGCATCGCCGACAAATCATTGCTAAGTCAACAAAAGCAGAAGCAGTTGTTGCTGTCAGGGTGAGACAGGATATGCCGAAAATATAAATACTATAAATAAAATCACGTATAATACGCCAAAAACCCGAGGCACCCAAATCTCAACATCAGAAAACGGAAAATAAGTTTTCTTATCTTTCCCTTCTCCCAAAAGCTGCCATTCGCGTTCATACATTGCGAGCGGCAAATGTCGTTCTATTTCATGTATCACCTGAAATTTTCCAGTATTCAGTTGTTTATAGGATCTTATCAAATGTCCAAAAATAAAACAAATAACACCTCCTAATAAGCAGAATAAAAGGTACACACAAACAAGAGATTCTAAACCATTAAATCGAAAGGACAACCCCAAAAAAGTAATCAACGCGGCATTGATGGTGATGAAATAATTATTTGCTTGCTGTCTTCTGTCACTGATCTTTTCAGCACTTTGAAGATACAACTTATATTGCTTAAAAAAATGTTCGTCATATTGACTACCATAACCCTTCTTCTTTTTTGAGAATAGTTTATCGGACATGATTATCGCCGACCTTCGATAAGTAATTCAAGATTATCCCAGGTCCACGAATAAATTTTGTCGGTATATTTTGCATACTCAGGCTTTTTACAACCTCCCTCTTTCTTGCCCTCTAGTAAAAAGTACGGTTTCTTTTCCTCTCGTGCTATTCTTACTTCGGCACTGACTCCGGATGCCTTATCCGTATCCCAGCCGCAGATAACCGCAACAACATCAACCTTTCGTATTCTCTCTCTGACCTTTGCTTGCCAGTCACCGGGTAATGCTTTTTTAAGAGACCAATCCGCGATCTCAAAAGGAGAACTGTCGTTTTTTGCTTGCTCAATAATCGCCTCTCTAAGAAAGGCATCATGATCATAATCAAAACTGATAAAAACTCTTGTCTTACTTCTGTTTTGACCAAAATAATGGTAGTTCATAGTACTCGATATTTTACATCAAAACTGACCCCGCCTTTAAACAAAGAAAAAATCCAAGCCGACAGTAAACTTTGTTTCGCAAAGGTAAGAACAAGGGAAAAGGCAAGAGCAAAGATAAAGACAAGGACAAAAACAGCGGGCGGGATGAAAACATTGCGAGCATTTGAACCGTTTGAAGGATGTAAAAAAATGGAGCTAGGCGGGATCGAACCGCCGACCTCTTGCATGCCATGCAAGCGCTCTCCCGGCTGAGCTATAGCCCCCATCCGATTCAATAAATCTATTATAGAATATCTGTCGCGGTTTGTTGCTTGTTTTTAACAGATGTCTTGCTTTATTGTGTTTTGTACGGGGCGGTGACTTTCAAGTTTTTCCCGGAATAATAAAACGCTTCCCCCTTCCTTTTATAATGAGAGAAATGAAGTTGTCCAACTCACTGAATTCGGGATCTCTTATGTTGAACCTACAAGCGTTTATCTTAATTGTTATCTGCTCCACCATTTTTTCCGGTTGCACCACTGTGCCGGTAGAAGGTAAAATCTATTACAGAGAAGATGGAACAATTAAGAGGAAGGACTGGGAGGATCTCTATAATAAAAACCTAGTCCTATCAACTTATTTTGATGAAGATGGAAATGTGAAGAAAAGAGCCATCTACAACGGATATGGGATGTTGTTGGAAGAGCGTTATTATCATTCAAACGGGACATTGAAATGGATAGATCCTCTGTTCACCGTAAAACCGGGTCAAAAGTTTATGCGACATTACTATGACGAAACGGAAAAAGAAATTATTCGTAAAGAGGAGCAGATTTACACGAAGGAAATTGAGAATTAAGTGATGCATAAGAAGATCAAAAACGGGCAGGATTGGACGGCCCACCATCCCAATACAATTACAGGCAAACACAAAAGGTCCTCCTTAATGTTCTTGCTCGGCGGATTACTTGTCGCCCTTCTCACCGCTTGTGCCGGTAATAACGACAACAATGACAATGAGGCAGAGCAACGCACCAGAAAAAATGTTTACTCGGCTGACGGAACTCTCGTTTCGTACACCATATCCACACACAATGCTGCGGGGAACATCACCAAGCTGAATACTTACTCGGGTAGGGGTATTCCCGGGGCTTACTCCACATATATATACAACCCTGCGGGGCAACTCACCAGAGAAAATACTTACTTGGGTAAAGGACATCTCAAAAGTTACTCAACATACACATACAATGAAACAGGGCAAGAAACAAGGAGAAACAATTACTTGACTGACGGAACTCTCCATTCGTACTCCATCTCTATATACAATGCTGTGGGAAAAATTATCAGGAAAAATCATTACTCGGCGGACGGAGCTCTCATTAGCCACTACACATACAGATACAATGAGGCGGAACAACTCACCAGGGAAAATAATTACCGGGGTGACAGAACTGTCAATTTTTATATCACATACACATACAATGAGGCGGGGCAACGCACCAAGCGCAATTTTTACTTTGACGGCACTCTCGATAAGTCCACCACATACATCTACAATGAGGCAGGGCAACTTACCAGGCACAATTTTTCCTCGGGTGACGGAACTCTCGATTCGTATACCATATACACATATCAATAATGCGGAAAGAGATTATAGTTCATCTCCCAAATATGGCAACGCTTTCGGCTTCTGCATAACCCCGGAAAGGTTTTGGACGCCGGGTTGGGTATTGTGTGTGCTCAGATCAAAGAGCCGGCAATTAGCCACAGCATCGCATCATTCAAAAACCGATATCTGCTTTCTGCGGCGGGGCTATGCCATAGTCCCGGTTAAGATTTCAAAGGGTGCCGCGAAATGAGGTTCGCCCGGTATTTCGCACAAGATCCCTCAAAGCAGTAGCAGTATTATCCCTTCTCGTTAACCGGTTAAGATCAACGAAGGTTGTGTTCGTTTAGGTATTTCTCGAAATTAACGAGTTTCTGAATGGCTGCTCTATAATCCCCGGACCAAGTTCTACCAACTCCTTTGTATTCGCCACTGCGATAAAGAGTGGAGATGCGCGATAATTCCTCAACATCATTCACCTCATACAAATCTATGGGTTCTCTGTTTTCTGAATAGTGTTGGGAAATCTTGTCTATGGCGTTGCTATATTGCCGCACAGTACTTGGCGGATGCCCCTTTTCTATTCCATCTGCTCCCAGAACCGCAAGCCATTTCCTAAATGTAACTTTTTTGGTTTGACTTTTTCCTTCGGCAAGAAACCACGTATTATATTCTTCTATCATTTACACACCTCTATTCAACGCTCCTTTTATTTTTTCTTTGTAACTTTCGGTAGAGCCTCGATCAGCGGACGCATACCACTCAAGATTGCATCACGAGCATCGTCATCGTTGCCGGACACGGTGACGACGTCGGCGTCATAAGCGGGTGCAGTGCCGGAGCTCACTTCGTAAGTTCCATCGTCCTTTTGGACTGCCCAGCCCTCAAGGCACTTAATACAGTTCTCGTCACGGGTTAATATATTTAACATATGTGCACTGCCGCTCTCCTCTGCCACATATTCTTTGTCCTTGCCTAATTCCTTAAGCAGGGCATTGGTGCGAGTGACGAGTTCGTCAGTTATTTCAATATCTCTTTCTTCCATTTTGTTTTCCTCTTGTTAAGTTTAATAATAATCGTTCCTAAAGCCAAAGACATTCCACCTTCCAAGAGATATACAAGTCTGCATAATTCCATCCGACTTCGGATTTTTTGATTAAGAACCGAACCGGCGAGAATTGTTTATAAGAATAACGGAGATGTTTGAAATGATGCCAAAGAAGTTAGTCATCAATGCGTCCGGCGTTGAATGCATTGATCCGAGAACGCACAATGCCGAACTCAGAGTCCAAAACCTTTATGAGATGATGCGGGTGTTACGCTAGTTACTTGCCTTTAGGTTGTGAGCTTCGTCCAAAAATATAGCCAAAAGCGAGTGTAGCCATACTGGTAAGAAAAACATAAATAGAACTAAATTCAATCCACATATCTTTTGGGGGATCGAAAAAATATGGGAGGAATATAAAGGCAGCAATTAAGAGAAATATAGCAGCTAATGTCAAAAATACGATATTAGTTATTTTTTCTTCTTCTTCACCTAAAAAACCCCTTAAACCAGTTTTTAACTTCCTGGATTTTAATAAATCTTCTTGTAATTTGTCTTCCCCACTCTCCCGTTCAATTACTTGGGGTTCAGAACTATTTGTATTATGATCTAACATTATTTACAAATAACGCTAAATTCTTTTTTTATGGCTTCGTCTGCTAAATACAATTGGTTATTGCGTCTGGCTTCGGACCAAGCCCCGCCATCGCGATGTGAAATATTAACCATTACAAAGGGATCTTTTCTCCCGTATGACCCCCATACCTCATCAAAAACTTGCCGGAATTCTTCATCTTTATCCGAAACAATACAAGAAATAAAGTTTGTGCTCTTTGGATCATACTCCGCATAATATTCCTTAATAGATGTCATACCATAACGCTTAAAATACTGATAAACACTTTCTATAACAGGTCCGTAATGCCAAGGTTGAAAATGTTCCCGGCATAAACTTTTATCCGTTTTAACTAAATAATAACCGTGTAAGAAATAAAGCAGTTTTTGTAAAGATAAGTTAGTGATCGTTACTTTATCTTGTCTCGCCCTATGAATAAAATGATTCGCCAATATAGAAGGCTTATATTTTCCTTCTTTTTTCATAATCCAATACCCGCTTGTTTCATCAAACTACTATACTTTGTCCGCTCTCATTAATGAAACGCCAAATAAAAAGGGACTTCAATTTGACCCCGTCCGACCAAATTAGCGTTTCCGTAAACTTGTGAGCAGTTGCCTCATCCGGCACTATTTTCATAAATTGGAAAACGCTCATTGTTTCCCCTGTTTGTTTTTTTGCGCCGCCCTTCATATTTTTATGTTTGTGTAGTATTATTATACTATGATTGATTGAATTATGAACTCAATAAAGTTAATTCATTAACTCCAAGGCGGATACACATCGCTAAATTTGAAACTTCAAAAATAGAAGATAATTCCGCCAACCTTTTATCCTTGCCTAAAATCTCATAAATTTTATCCAACGGCATTAAGATATCTGCCGCCAGTTTATTCGCTTCCACTTCTTGGATCGTGGATAACTTGCTGCGATACAAAGCATCATCTTTGATCCCATCTCCTATATCATCTTTGTGTAATAAAAAATGTGCCAGTTCGTGCGCTGCCGTAAATCTTCTGCGGTTATAACTTTCCCCGCTATTTAATACTATTTCGTACTGATCCTCTTTACCAATTTTTTTGATACAACCGGAAATGTTATAAGGTAAATCCCCGGAATACAATTTTTCTATTCCAAAAAGTTTAGCCAACTTGCTCACAGAATAAGGAGGTTCACCATCCTTATGAAACCACCGAATAGTTTTTTGTTTGTTTGAATCTAAAGTATATCCGTTATTTAAATATGCTTTCATAAATCTTTCTCTTTTTTACCGGTCCTTGTTTCCTTTCTTGTAAATGATTATTCTTATTGAATTATGAATTTGCCAAAGCAACATCACTCACTCCAAGTCGGATACACATCGCTAAATGTGAAACTTCAAAAATAGAAGGCAGTTCTATCATTTTCGCACCCACCCCTAAAAAGTCATAGACTTTACGATACGGCATAAGAATATCTGCTGCCAGTTTGTTGGCTTGAACCTCTTTATCCGAAGATAGCTTACTCCGATACAAAGCATCGTCTTGTATCCCATCTCCAATAAATTCTTCGTGTAACAAAAGATGCGCCAATTCGTGGGCAGCGGTAAATCTTTTGCGCCTAAAATTTTCTTTATTGTTTAATGCTATTTCATATTTCCCTTCACCTGATTTTTTTACCCAGCCGGAAATGTTACAAGGCATATCTGTGGAGTACACTCTTTCCACACCAAATTTCTGAGATAATTGATTGATCAAATATGGAGGTTCATTTTCTTCATGAAATTTAATAATAATTTCTTTTTTCTTTGGATCTAAAATATACCCGTTACTTAAATATGCTCCCATCAATCTTTTTCTTTTTTACCGGTCCTTGTTTCCTTGTCTATCTTTCATATTCTTATATATACTAGAATTATATTATGAATCATTTGTACTTTTTAGTTTAGAGAGTATTGTACTATGTAGTACTCTAAAACATTTATATTGATTTTCTTAAGTTTATAAGTTATGAAAAATTAGTATTACATCAATAAGTTTGGAGGTGGGTTACTGAAATGGTGTGCCACATAAGAATATGGAAGGCTTTTTATGTCAAACTTGGTTTTCTTTTTCTGTCAGGGGCATTTCTGCTTCTATCAAGATTATTTCTTTCGGGGTTAATTTGTATATCTCGTACACGAGTTGATCTGTTTCGTTGATCCATTCTTTCACAGATGCGGACATACCGTCTTTGCTTACGGAGTTGTTGATCTTTTGCACTAACTTAACAAGAGATTGATGTTTAGAATTTTGGGGATCAAAGATTATCACCGGTAATTTTTTAAGAAAACTCTTTTTATATCGGAAACCCTTGTCCCCCAAACCACCGCCCGCATAAAAAGTCTTGTAAGCAAAAGATAGTAATTTAGAATTCAGCATTCCGAGTAAATATTCGGCATTGGAGGCATCGGAGGCATCGGAGGTATCGGGGACATTGGGGACATTAATCATAAGGCAGGTATCAAGAACAATTCTTTTTTCCCTATCGTAAAAAAACGACGGACTCGACAACATCTCTTTACCCACAATTTTATTTTCTTCGAAACTTTTATAAAAAGCACAAGTATCTGCTTCCCAATAAAACTGTTTTTTAGAGACAATATTTTTTAATTTATCCTTATGGCTGTGCAAATATTTGCCGACTCCCGGATGATGTTCTAAGAATATTTTTTCTGCTTCTTCCTCTTTTTGATATTCAGACCAAGGCCATTTTTTATTTTGAGAAGATGGGATATAAATCAAATAATTATCCTGAGAATTAATATCATACCTCCCTATCTCTTTTCCTCGGATAAGAGGCCTGATTAGGTTTTGACTATTAGCATCTTCAGAAATCAATTGATCTCTATGACTCTTGTTAATTATCAATACTTCATTGCATCCGGTAACAATGCCGCGTCTAATAGATATTCCCGGCCACTTTTGTAGTGAGTTGCCCTTGCCTTCGTCAATTTTTGCCTTGACTTTTCTTGTTATTTCTGCTATCCAAGGATCAGAGTGGATATCCCACCATATGCTGCCATCTTGTCTTAAGATACTTTTACTTGCATTTTTCTGAAAGACTTCCCTTATACCCGCCGCACTATTTAGGTTCTTTTTATCGCAACCACTCAGATCACAAGTCAGTGTTTTCACCCTATTTGAAGGTTCTTCTTTCGCCGTCAAAAGGATATTCGTATCCACAGCAACAGTGGAAAAGATATTCGCCCCCAGATTAATGATTTGTTTAATTCGAGAATTATTTGCCAAGTACTCTCTCATGGAAAATCCGTATTGTGAGCGTAGCCATTTATTACTGGTAATATAACAAAGGTGGCCATTTTGCTTAAGAAGTTGAATTCCTTTTTCATAAAAAAGACAATAGATGTCCCCCTTTTTTTCATAACTATGATAATTTTGTCCCACATAAAGTTTTCCTAAACGCCCTCCTTCTTTTTGTAATTGCCTGTACGGCGGATTGCCGATGATTAAATTAAAACCGTCCGTTTCGCCGAACATCCAGTCGGCATCAAACCAGTCTGCGGATATATGCTGATTAAAGAAATCCCAGTCCAAGATCTGATCTGTAAGATACTCGGCTCGCTCAGGATCTACCTTTTTTAATTCCTCGCACAATTCTCCGCGCAACTTAGAGTCCAACGCGATACATTCTTTTTTATCCTGTTTTTTGTGAGTCGTAAAATAGCGTTTGCGATTTTCTAAAATTAGGCGTTCTATTTTTTGAGTCGACGACTTGGATTTTAGCAGAGATATATTTTTATTGAATAAAGTATTCGCAGCAATGATCTTTGTTTCCAAGTTAGGAAGAGGGTGTATGCCAAAGTTATCATTCCGGTCATCATTTTGTGTTTGCTCTATGATCAACGAAATGAAGAAGCGTAATTTTGCAATCTGGCAGGCTATGGGTAAAACATCCACACCGAATATGTTATCCCGGATCAAGTATAACTTACGCAGATAATCATTTTTTTTGAACTGTTCCTCTCCAAGGTTCGATTTTTTCAATATTTTGGTGTCATGCTCAATTCCCTTCATTTTCCAATTAGGCCATACTTTATTATCCGGGTCCAGATGTTTGAGGGCGCGTGCAAGTTGCAATAACACTTCCATCGGGAAAGCACCCGAGCCAACAGCGGGGTCCAATACCTTAATAGAGTGAATTTCTGACACCAGAGATTTGGTCTCCTGTTTCGTAAATGATTCTTTATCAAAACTCTCCTCAAAATTCTCCTCAAATAATTTTGATACTTTTTTTGAAAACTTTTCTGTCGCATCTACGCTGCCTTCACTGTCATCACTTTTTACCCGGCTAATTAAATGAGCAGTCAAGGATTCTTGAACCATATAAGAAACGATGCTGCGCGGCGTATAGTAAGAGCCGGTTTTTTTACGCACATCCTCCTGGGTATCCTGATCAAGGCTTGCCAGAAGATTTTCAAATGTCATCCCCAACAGTTTCGGGTCCAAAGCGACCTCTTGGGTCAGCGGCGTATTTTCTTCTACCGTCCACTTGTAACGATTCAACAATTCAAATAGCCCGTTTTTACCAAAGAAAAGTGCATCCGGTACAGACAATTCCTTGCGCTCGGCAAGATCATTGGTAAAGCAGTCTATTAAACGCTTCTCCTCTGCTGTGCGATGATCTTGACACTCAAAAAGCCCGCCATTAATGAAAGGGATTTTCTCAAATTCTTGCAACAAGTCCTCCGGGTCCGGGCCTGTCATCAGATCTTGGTATTTGTAGTGGTAGTTTGGATCATTTTTACCGGGCTGCCCGGAGTCACGCTCGGCAATCGGTGTACAGAGAGTCGCAAAAAACAGATTTTGTAGAACAACTTGATAATAGTTTCCGCCGGATTTTGTTTCATCTTTTAATGTTAACCATTCGGATACTTTGCTCTTCTTAAACAATTCCTTCGGCACCAACTTCTTTTCCTTCATAAACCATATGAAAAGAATACGGGTTATCAGACGCATCACTTGCTCCTCCACAGATACTGTGCGGTCATCTTGGCCGGGATGCTTAATGATGGCTTTTGGAAACTTGGCTTCTTTGCAGGCTCTTTGAAACCATTGTTGTAATTCCCGGTAAAACTTTTTATTGAGTTCGCTAACATCCAATACCTGCAACCAAGATTTACGCAGCCCCTCAAAATCATAAGATGCATTTTCATCCCGCATCCATTTCTCTCTTTTCTTAAAATTTAAATCCGTCAGAAGATCCGTATGCGCTCTGTGCGGATTTTTCGTATTAATTTCGTGCAGTAAGGAAACGGAAGTAATGACATCCTTATTTTGATCTCTCCTTGAAGGACGACAATCGGCAAAGGCAATAGTCAGTTTGTCGCCATTGCGTAAAAATATAATGACCGGTGTCTCAAATCCGCGACTAATCTGTCTGACTTTACGCACATAGTTTGTGCGTGATCTTTTCTTCTCTTCAAGAAGATCTACCGCTAAAAAGTAAAAACAACTGTTGTTTTGGGGATTAAATTCTTTTCCATCAAACAAACCATCCTGCGGTCTTATTTCGTCATTGGTAAACTGCAATACCAAGGGAATAGTATGAATCTCTTGCCAGTCTTCTTCTTTAAGATATTTTAAAAAAGGTATCGTATTTCGCTCGTCATAGTCCGCCCCTTCTTCTTTCAGACTTGCATCTTGACCCGTTGAAGAGGAACGGTAAATATCCTCCGCCTTTCTTTCACTTTCATAATTTAAACCGCCGAGTAATTTGAGAATGCTTTCCGCCGTAAAACTTCCCGGGCCGGCCAAGCCCCCCAGGAGATTTTTAATCTTTTGCCCGGCAGCCGGATCCGCGGAAGCATTTGTTGAAGTATTATTGGGCATTATGTTTATGATTTGTGATTTGTTCCGAATCTTTGAACGGCGATTCTTGGCTCGGGTCTTTGATAATCAACCAACTAATGAGTTCCAAATTGTTTTGCTGCGGCCTTTCATTTTGATTGGGTAATGTAAAATCTCTCTGCCCGATTTTTGCCACTGCCCGATTTCTATAGTTGCCGATGATATCCGAAATTGCCTTGCGGACCAATCGGGTATAAAAGTCCAACCCTTCTTTGTTGGATAACTCTCGCTCCGTTTGACTGCAGAGTTCTTGCAGAGGTTCGTGCTTGCCGGAAGCCAATGCTTGAAAATACCTGAAGTTCTTTTTGATATTAAGAATACTGATATGCGTATCTGCAACATCCCCGCCTTTAAATGTAGCATTGCGATCTTCCCTCAGGTATACCAGATATACCGACTTCCAATGTCCTTGTCCCTCATCGTCTTTTTGGCTATTATCATCTTTTTGTCCCTCCTCCTCTTTTTGACCCAGACAAAAAATAACCCCCGGCCTTATCTCTTGCTCGGCAATACTGACAAGCGGCGAACGCTCCAAGTCCGTCACCGCATAAATACCCAAAGGCGCCTCTTCCAATTCTTTGCGTTTTGTCGCAAGATATTCTTGCAGGGTCATAAACAGATCGTCCATTGACAGATCGCTTAAACTCAAACTGTTGTCCGATGCGTACAGATCTTCGATGTCCTCGGCTTCTTCCATTTTCTTTGTCTGCTCATTCCGAAAAGACAATTCCAACTGGGCCCCATCCGCGGAAACCTTTTGCATATCCGAAGGAATAGAACTGTCGCCAGTGCTCACCAATTCCATCAACCCCTTCCTTGCTTCTACCCGCCCCTCCAAATTTAAATAATCATTCAATTTCAAAGGCGGCCAATAATTAATCATTCGGATTTCTTTATTCTTACTTCCCAAGCGATCAATACGACCAAACCTTTGGATTAAACGTACCGGATTCCAATGGATGTCGTAATTAACCACGCAATCGCAATCCTGCAGATTCTGACCTTCGGAAAGACAATCCGTGGCTATCAACAGGTCTATGGCATCTTCATCTTCCTTCAACGGGACACCGCGGCCATGCGGCGCGAACTGATTTAAAATATCATGAAATCCGTTATTGCCTGTGCTTGTCATATTCTGCCCGCCACCGCTGACCATAGCAATATGCCGTCCGTGTTCTTCCGCCAGCTGCCGGAGGTTTTCATAAAGATATTTGGTGGTGTCCAGGAAAGTGCTGAAAATGAGAATCTTGTAGTTGGGGTTGCCCTCGTTATCCGTCGGGGCATTCTGCCATTTTTTTCGAATCACCTCTTTAAGATCCTTCAACTTCCCGTCTCTGTCCGGGTTAATCTCCTTTACCCTATCCAAAACTTTTTGGAGTTGTGCTTTGTCTTTTTGTAAATCTGTTTCCCACTTTTTCGTATCCAGTTGGGAATATTTAATACTGTCCCTTTTATAAAAAACAAGTTCGGTATCTTCTTCACTCTCGGCACCCCCCTCATCCAACATATCCTCGGGAAGTTCCGCATCCTTTTGCAAGTTCGTATTCCATTCCTTTATCCCACTCAAGCGTTCCTCTATTTTGTTGATGGTTCGTGCCAAGGTCAATGAAAAAGCATGCGGCGAACTTTCCAGTCGCTTCAAAAAATTAATTCTGAGCATGGAAATCAAAGCCTCTTCACGTTCCTTCTGATTAAACTGCTTTGCCTTCTCCCGCTCCAGCAAAGACAAATCCTTGACATAATGAAAAACCTTGTATATGGATAAGCCAAAGTCGGAAATACCTTGCCAAGTATCTTGATACTTGTAATCTTTAGCGTCATCCGGTTCGGGCTTTTTTGATACCAACGGCGCATGTTTGGGAAAACTTCCGAGTTCCTGTACGGCATCTTTATAAAACTCCTTAATATGACGCCGGGAACGGGCAATAGAAACGGAGCCCAATAAATTAAAAAATCTGTCATCCAACTTTTCCATCAAGACCGATTTGTTTCTATGTTTTTCCTTTTCCCATTGCTGAAATGCTGTTTGTGCCCGGGCAAAGAATTTTTCCAGATCATTAATTTTTAAATTCTCGCTAAAGGCATCCCGGGATCCTTCGGTCATCAGGTAAATTTGATTGCGCAGATCACGCATAGAATTGTTGACCGGCGTCGCCGACAACATTAGAACCTTGCTTCTGGCACCCTCCTTGATTATTTTTTCCAATAAAAATCTGTAACGGCTCATCCTCTCGGTCCCGTCTTCCGCTTTTTTGATACCGGCATCATTGCGAAAGTTATGCGATTCGTCAATGACAACCAGATTATATGCCCCCCAATTAAAGTTTCTAAGACCCGGTTTGTCCGGATAAGACAGGTCGGTGTGTGCCAAAACCTTATAGGCGAATCTGTCTTGCTCCAAAGGATTGCCGACAATGCCGCTTTCTTGCGTAAAGTACTTCCAATTTTCCTCCAGCCGTTTCGGACAAAGGACAAGCACTCTTTCGTTCAGAAGTTCAAAGTATTTTATGGCAGCCAGTGCCGTCCATGTTTTTCCCAAGCCGACACTGTCCGCAAGAATGCATCCATTAAAGCGGTTCAGTTTGGCAATAATGTTATGAGCACCGCTCTTCTGAAACTTATACAATTTTTTCCATATCTCCGTATCCGGTAAGTGCGTCTTCTCAATGATGTCTCCGCTTTGTTCGTATTCTTCAAACTGCTTTTTGAAATATTCAAAAAGTGTTTTATAAAAAACGAACTCGGGTGAGTAGTCCTTGCCCAATTTCTGCAGGGCTTCCCGGACTTTTTCTTTGACATCCAGGACCCGGCGCTCATCGGACCACAGAATATCAAACCACTCTTTTAAACTTTGAGCGGTCGGCTCGTCCGCCAAGATATTAATTTCAATGTTTTTGTTGGTGCTTAAACCCAAACCGTTAAGGGTGAAGTTGGCACTGCCCACTGTGGCATTTTGATATTCCGTGTCGGCCTTTTCCAAATGATACATCTTGCCGTGCAAGAAATTGCTTTGGCGCATACTGCGGATTTTTACATTCGCATCTTCCAACCACTTCAAACACTTCCGAGCTTGCAGTTTTTGTTGAAGTTGCATTACGACAGTCAGACCGTCCTCCGTTAATTTCATAGGGGATACATAGCCCTTGTCCGGGTCCACCAAACCGACAAACCTGGGGTCGCCGTATAAGAACCGAAACTCTGTTAAGTCGGACAATTCCGTTTCCAGTGATTCGTATGCGTATATGGTGAAGTATGCCGAGACCGCACGCATCAAATCCGCTTTGGGTATCTCTTGCTTGAGAAAGTTCCCCACGCTCTTCTCGGGCGAACTATTATCTAAAATATTCTTCATAGTTCGAGTTCGCAAAGAAAAACTTCAAGCCCCCGGCAGACGAAATATATCGGCAAGGTCAAAGCACGCATGCACTCGTCCGGGATTTTGTGATCCTCACAAAAGTGCATTCGCATCATTGCGTGATCGCGGCAAGGTCGCAACAAAACTTGGCGTGGGATGGGATGCGATATGATCTGGTGGAAAAAGGAAAACCCGGGAACACACCCGCCCGAAAAGATATTTCGGACACAGTACTTGCTCTTGTCAAAAGATTTGAGTTGATTGTTGTTGTCGGCATAGTTTAATTTTCTTAATCCTTAAACATAGTCTCTCCGCCGAACAAAATGATTTACCATACTTTAACACAATTTGGGGGGTATTGATTAATTACGGCCGGAACTTACGAGCAATGATAAGTCTCATTCAAAGTGTTACTACAACAATATCAAAGGTGCAGAACGCCGGCGCGTGCCGACATTTCATTTCATAGCATAAAATACGCTTTATGACTACTACCAAATACGACTGGATAAAATTCTTTCGCCCTGTGGCAAAGGAATTGTGTGATATGTACGAAAAGCACAAAAAGAGCGAGGATCTCGATAACGCAATGGTGGAACTGGCAAAGAAAGTTTTTCATGAAGAAGTGGTTTTGGGTAAAAAACATTCCATTGTAAACCCAGAGTATTTGAAAAAATCCGGCATAGACCCCTTCTCGTTTATTTATGCGCTATCAGTCAACAGCAACCCAGCTAAAAAGCAGCGCGAACTGTGTGCAAAAATATTGTGGAAAGATAATAATCTTACTATTAAAGACGTAGTATATCCCTATGCAAGCTCACGCAACAAACTTTTTCATAATAAGGGAAATAGATGCAAACCAGATAGTAGTACCCCTCTAAAGGAGCAGAAAGCATTGGACCGGCTGTGGAGTTTATTTTGTGACAGTTACCGGGCAGACGAATATGCCGACATTGAGGATGGGGATAAGCGTATTCAACAGACGATTCTAAAAAGCCATCAAGTTGGATTGGTCAGTTTAACACATACACTCTTTTTAATCAATCCCAAGGTCTTTCTGCCTATTGACGACCGCACGCTACATCTGTCAGCAGACGAGAATATTCGTAGCATGTCAGAGGATGGTGTGAGAAAACAGATAGAAAAAGATAAATTGCAATTCAGTGATGTGATGGAGAGTTTACGCAAGCCTTTCCCGGATTGCCATCCTTATGAAATCAACTTGTTCGGGTATTTAGTCGGTCTGAAAAAGCAGGCGGGAAAACAAACACCACTGAAGATCCATAATAAATATTGGTTGATATCTTCCAACGCAAAAAATGACCCAAATAAAAAGGATTGGTGGAAGGACACATACACTAAAAATGCTATACAGCAATGGTCCTTTCGCGATCAAAGTTGTATCTGGACAAGTAGGCCTGATGGTGGTGGCGGTAACCCATACCCTGTTCAAGAACCGGAACGCGGAGACATCATGTTCTGTCGCATCGGCCCAAAAACAGCACATGGTATAGGTATAGTTACTGACAATGGTTATAGCAATGACTGGAAAAAAGATGCTTATATTAGTGTTATCTGGATAGCGGCAGAAGAAAAACACAACGTAAAAGATATGGGGCCACAACAAGGACTGATGACTGGTCGCAGTTATATTAATCGTTATAAAAAAGCCTACCCCAAAACATTTGAATTATTAGAACGCTTACTAAAAATAGAAAAAATGAAACAAGATCAAAAAAATCTAATTTTAACCGGGCCTCCCGGAACCGGCAAAACTCGGCTGGCCAAGCAGTTGGCGGCATGGCTATGCCTAAAAGGTAATGAAGTTGACGGTTCGCCGCTGTTGCATTGGTTACAGGACAACGTGGAGGATGAAGAATGGGAAGAGATGATTGGTAAATTTAAAGATCCTGCGTATGAGAGTCAGATGGAGTTGGTACAATTTCATCCCTCTTACAACTACGAGGATTTTGTACGCGGTATTGTTGCCAGGACCGATGAAGGGAAAATCACTTATGAAGTGCGAAATAAGATCCTTGCAAAACTGGCGAAACTTGCCAAACGGTATCCCCAAAATCCTTATATATTGATCATTGACGAAATCAATCGTGCCAACCTGTCATCCGTATTGGGTGAGTTAATTTATGCGTTGGAGTATCGCGGCGAACCGGTGCAGGCACTCTATCCAATACCGGAAGATCCGGAACAGAATGACGAACAACCGAAAGGTGATGCGGAAACCGGCGAACCGGAACCAACACAAAAAGATCAAGAACAGGATGACCATACTTTAATCATTCCTCATAATCTCTATATCATCGGCACGATGAACACCGCCGATCGCTCTGTCGGTGTCATAGACTACGCAATTCGCCGGCGTTTCATTTTTAGGAAGGTGACGTCCGAAAGAAAAATCGTAGAGAAAAACAACATTAGTGCGATTAATCTTTATAATGAAATTATTAAACTATTCAATGATCATTTGTCGAAAGAATTCAACCAAGAGGATATGATGATCGGTCACAGTTACTTTATACCGCGCGATGTTGAGAAAACTACAGACTTGGGACTTCGGCTGGAATATGAGATCAAGCCACTGCTGGAAGAATATGTCCGCGACGGTATCCTACTGGAAGAATATGCCGGCGACGACAACCTAACAGACGAAGACCGGAAAACAAAGAAAGCTTCCGAAAAGATTAAAGAATTGAAGATATCCTAAAAAATTAGGAATGAATCAATCTTCGTCGGATGAGAACACAGACGACAAGTACTGTGAGCCCGAACAATCCGGCAACATATCCGTCGTTACCCTAAAAGAACATTATGGAGAGAGTGAGGATAAGAAGTGTCCGTTGCTATGGACGAAGGAGGATCTGTCCGATTGTTCTGTGTTCGTCAATAAGAAATCCCCGGGGCATCGACAATCAGAAACAACACAAGCAGAACCAATATCTGTTGAATGCAAAGAAGGTGCCGAGGATACTTATAACCTAAAAGCCAAATACTGGATCGGAGTGGATTGGCTGGCAAAGAACAGTCTGGCAGTGCGAGTAAATCCGAAAATTGACCGCCTTGATTTTCCAAAGATGGTGTCGGAGATCGCGAACCAACCGGCTGCGGCCCAACACTTAGGTTGTATCTATCAGTTAAAAACAGACCTCCCTGCCATTCCAAATGACCGGCAGAAAAGTGACTATCTGACCCCGCTACTCATCCTGCACTTTTTACAGTTGGTCGAGCAGTTGGTGCGTCGGCATTTGAAACGGGGTTATGTTCGGGTGACACAACGGTTGTCGGCAAGCGTCCGAGGACGGCTGTTGGTGGGAGCCAGTGTGCGCGAGCATTTGCGACATCAACGCATAGACAGGGTCTGGTGCAGTTGGCAAGAATTTAGTTTGGACTGCCCGGAGAACCGCATCCTCAAAAAAGCGTTACTCTTTTCACGGCGGTCGCTCCGGCGGATGCGGATGCAGCACACACACATAGAACAGCAATTATCCTTCTGTTTGGCACCGTTCGCTTCTGTTTCCGATCAGGCAGACCATCGGCAACGACGCTCAACAACCCTCCGCCGCCATCGACTCTTTCCCGAATATAAAGAAGCACTGAAACTTGCGGACTTGATCCTGCGGCTGTTATCCGAGGACATCAGCCGCTCCCAATCGCCCGAGCGGAAGACACCCCCCTATTGGATCGATATGGCGTTACTCTTTGAGTTGTATGCCTACGCAACCCTGCTGCAAGAAATGATTCAAGCAAGGGACGGACGAAGTTTGAAATATCAATATGGGTTGAGGTTGTATGAGTTGGGCAAATATTCTCTTTATGTGGACATGCTGGGGACCGGTAAATGGTGGAAACAGCAACCAAGCGGTGCGGAGGTTGTTGTTTTTGATGCGAAATACAGAGAGGAATACCAGAAGAAAAAACATCATATGAAAGATATCATCGACGATATCCGACAGATCAGTGCCTATGCTCGCCACTTCTATGTCTTGGATGTCTCAAAAAAACTGCAGTCAAATGGCGACAATGGCAATGTCGCAGATATCAACAAGACGGAGATCGTATCCCCGCCCTGTGTCATTCTTTATCCATCCAAGGCAGATAATTTTGATTGGACTCCAGAACCCATTGGGCGCTTCTATCGATTCTACAAACGAGCCGTACCGATACCTCTAATCCAGGAATGAGAGATGAGCCGGGAATGATGATGAATTAAATAAAGACGCACATTTAAATTCCGGATTATACTTTTTGTAGGACCACAATCAATTCAACTTCATTACCGGAGTTTATGTTTCTGTTCCGGATTTTATCGAACGGATATCAGTCTTTTATACTCACCAATATAAAAATCGTTTTGTTTTCCTATTGACTACTTGAGGTGCCTGTCTTAACCACTTCTTTTATTGTTTTCACCACTTCTTGTTGAGGAATTGCAGGCGGATTAAGACCCAACACAATATCGGCTGTGGAGCGTTTTTCGTGATGTTCTATAAATTGTCGTATCAACTGCAATCGGTCTTGACCCTCTTGCACAGGATTTGCACGCATTAGATAAATAATCTGCCGCTTGGTAAACGCATCCTCCTTAAGAGCATGGTATTTCCTCTCTTCCCGCAAAAGAATACTCGCAGACCACACCCACGGAGAACAAAGGGCAAAAGTAACGGAAAGGGTTGAGAGCACCGCTGTCAGTAGATGAAAATTTTCTTCAACGCAGTAAAAGTATATCCCTCCGATTCCCGCAATTCCAAAACCTATTGAAAGAATTAGTTTAATCGTATTTATAGTTTTTAATCTTTCCTTCCGCAAAGATTGACAACGCTCCTCATATTTTTCCTCTCGATCTTTATATTCTTTTTCTGTTTCATCAAATTGCTTTTTGTATACACCTGACTGTTTTAATGCCAAGGCGTAGGCTCTATTGTGGATTATTTTTTCGTCACCCGGGGTTATACGTAATGCTTCTTTATAGTCCTCTATCGCATCATCATACTCCTCTAGTTTAAGTTTTACATTCCCCCGATTATTAAGTGCACCCACATTTTTAGGGTTCAGTTCTATCGCACGATCATAATCCAATAGTGCTTCTTTATGGAGTTCTAATTCCTCTTTGAGAAACCCTCTGTTAAAGTACGCCGACGCGTTTTTAGAATCAAGTTCTATTGCAAAAGTATGATCCAAAAGGGCTTCTTGCGACTTTCCTAATATTCTCTTAACACTGCCGCGATGATCGTATGCAACGGCACTTTGAGGATCCAGGTCTATCGCTCGATCACAATCTAGTAGTCCTTCTTGGCCTTTTCCCAATTGCCCTTTGATATAACCACGAGCACTGTATGCAGCCGCATTTTTAGGATCTAGTTTTATCGCTCGATCACAATCCAATAGTCCTTCTTGGCCTTTTCCCAATTGCCCTTTGACATACCCACGATGGCCGTATGCATCAGCATTTTGAGGATCCAGGTCTATCGCACGGTCATAATCCAAAAGAGCCTCTTTAAAATTGCCTAAATTATCCTTGACCATTCCTCCCAAAAGATATGCATCCGCATTGTTAGGATCCAATTCTATCGCATGCTCATAATCCGATAATGCCTCTTCAAACTTGCTCAATTGATTCCTCGCCGCTCCTCGCACAAGATATGCTTCTGCATCTTTAGAATCTAATTCTATCGCTCGATCATAATCCGATAATGCTTCTTCAAACCTCTTTAATGCTATTTTGATACTCCCTCGGCTAATATATACAGCTGTATTTTGAGAGTCCAACTTTATCGCTCGATCACAATCCAAAAGTGCCTCTTCAAGCTTGCCCAAACTAGTCTTGACCGCCCCCCGCAAAATATATGCACCCACTTCTTTAGAGTTCAATTCTATCACACGGTCACAATCCGATAGTGCCTCTTCAAACTTGCCCAAACTAGCCTTGACCGACCCCCGCAAAATATATGTACCAGCTTCTTTAGGATTCAATTCTATCGCTCGATCATAATCTGAAAGAGCATTTTTAAATATTCCCAAACTTGTTTCAGCATTCCCACGCTTTTTATATGCATCCGAATTTTGAGGATCAAGTTTTATCGCTTCGCTATAATCTTTGATCGCACCTTCATAATCGCCACTTGTGAGCTTGGCGTCACCTGTTTTTAAATAATCTTCGACTTTTTTCATAATAGTATTATTGTAATGTTATTTGATATAAATGAGAGTTGTTTGTTTTCTTTGGCTCGGTTCAACCAGTTTTGGAGGGCAGATATAAAATCGGGTAATGGGGGTAGATTAATTGATGATGTGTATTGAGGAAGTATCTTACTTTTTTTAGGGCCACTATCAATTCAATTTCATTGTCAGAGTTTGTGTTTTTGTTCCGGATTTTATCGAATGGATATAAGATCTTTTATATTCACCAATATAAAAATCGTTTTATTTTCCTATTGACTACTTGAGATACCTGTCTTAACTGCTCCCTTTATTATTTTCACCGCCTCTTGTTGAGGAATTACTGGCGGCTTAAAACCTAGCACAATATCGGCAGTGGAGCGTTTTTCGTGATGTTCTATAAATTGTTGTATCAACTGCAGTCTGTCTGGGTCCTCCTTCACAGGATTTGCACGCATTAGGTAGATAACTTGCCGTTTGGTGAACGCATCCTCCTTAAGGGCATGATATCTCTTCTCTGCCTGCAAAAGAATACTTACAGACCATATCAACGGAGAACAAACTGCAAAAGCAACGGTAAGCCTTGTTAATAGATGAACATCTTGCAAGAAAAAATTAAAACACCCTGATACAGTTCCAATAAGGACTGATAAAATCGCAATTATAGTAACTGATATGATCAAACGCAAACATCGACAATAGCACTTATATTTTCCTTCGCGCTCTTTATATTCATTTTCTATTTCATCAAATTGCTTTTTGTATACGCTCGATTGTTTTAGCACCGCAGCGTAGGCTCGATTGTAGATTATTTTCTCATCACCGGGTTCTATGTCTAATGCTGTGTTATAGTCTTTTATCGCATCATCGTATTTCTCGAGTTTAATTTTTACATTCCCCCGATTATTAAATGCATCCGCATTTTTAGAGTCTAACTCTATCGCACGATCATAATCCGCAAGAGCTTCTTTGTGAAACCCTAATGCTGAATTGGCATTCCCCCGACCACAATATGCAATCGCACTTTTTGGCTCCAATGCTATCGCACGAGCATAATCCGCAAGAGCTTCTTTGTGAAACCCTAATGCTGAATTGGCATTCCCCCGACCACAATATGCAATCGCACTTTTTGGCTCCAATGCTATCGCACGAGCATAATCCAACAGTGCCTCTTCAAACCTCTTTAATTCTATTTTAGCAATTCCCTGACCACAATATGCAATCGCATTTTTTGGCTCCAATTCTATCGCACAGGCATAATCCAACAATGCCTCTTCAAAGCTCTTTAATTTTAATTTAGCGTTTCCCCGATTATTGTATGCCCCCGCATTTTTAGGATCCAATTCTATTGCACGACCATAATCCAAAAGAGCTTCTTTGTGAAAACCTAATTCTGACTTGGCATTCCCCCGACTACCATGTGCAATTGTGTTTTTTGGATCCAATTCTATCGCACGATCATAATCTAAAAGGGCTTCTTCAAACCTCTTTAATTTTAATTTAGCGTTTCCCCGATTATTGTATGCCCCCGCATTTTTAGGATCCAGTTCTATCGCAAGGCCATAATCCAAAAGGGCTTCTTTATAAAACCCTAGAACTGAATTGGCATCCCCCCGATTCTTGTATGCATCCGCATTTTTAGGCTCAAGTTCACTCGCGCGATCATAATCCGCAAGAGCTTCTTTGTGAAATCCTAATTCTGAATTGGCCTTCCCTCTATTGTTATACACACCTGCATTCTTAGGCTCCAATTCTATCGCACGATCATAATCCGATAGTGCCTCTTCAAACCGCTTTAATTCTATTTTGGCATTCCCGCGATTACTATATACAATCGCATCTTTAGGATCCAGTTCTATCGCACGATCATAATCCGATAATGCCTCTTCAAACCGCTTTAATTCTATTTTGGCATCCCCCCGCTCACTATATGCAAGTGCATCTTTAGAATCCAGTTCTATCGCACGATCATAATCTAAAATGGCCTCCTGAAATTTTCCCAATTTACTTTTGACATTCCCACGATTATTAAGTGCACCCACATTTTCAGGGTCAAGTTCTATCGCACGGTCAAGATCTAATAGTGCTTCTTTTTGAAAGCCTAATTCTGACTTAGCAATCCCCCGACCAACATATGCAAGTGCATTTTCAGGATCCAATTCTATCGCACGATCAAAATCTGAAAGGGCCTCCTGAAATTTTCCCAATTTTCTTTTAACATTCCCCCGACCAACATATGCAATCACATTTTTAGGATCCAGTTCTATCGCACGATCATAATCCGATAATGCCTCTTCAAATTTGTTCAATGTACTCTTGACATTCCCTCGATTATGATATACGCCTGAGTTATCAGGATCAAATTTGATAGAGTAATCATAATCCACCAGCGCCTCTTCAAATCTCTTTAATTCTGATTTAGCATTCCCCCGATTCTTGTACATATCGGAGTTTTTAGGATCCAATGTTATCGCGCGATCATAATCCGAAAGAGCTTCTTTGTGAACACCCAATTTTGATTTGACAACCCCTCGCTTGTTGTACACACCCGCGTTTTTAGAATCAAGTTCAATCGCACGATCATAATCCAACAGTGCCCCCTCAAATTTATTCAATTTTCTCTTGACCACTCCTCGCAAAATATATGCACCAGCATTTTGAGGGGCCAGTTCTATCGCACGATCATAATCTGAAAGAGCATCTTCAAACCTATTTAATTTTATTTTGACATTCCCTCGATTCTTGTATGCATCTAATTTTTTAGAATCAAGTTCAATCGCACGATCATAATCCGAGAAAGCCTCTTTGTGAAAGCCTAATTCCGACTTGGAAATTCCTCGATTATTGTATGCATCCGCATTTTTAGGATCCAATTCTATCGCACGATCATAATTCGACAGTGCTTCTTGGTGAAAGCCTAATGTTGATTTGACAATCCCTCTATTGTTGAACGCAGCCGCGTTTTTAGGATCCAATTCTATCGCACGATCATAATCCGACAGTGCTTCTTGGTGAAATCCTAATTTTAACTTGGCATTCCCGCGCTTCTTGTATACGTCTGAGTTTTTGGATTCAAGTTTTATCGCTTCGCTATAATCTTTGATCGCACTTTCATAATCGCCACTTGTGAATTTGGCGTTACCTGTTTTTAAATAATCTTTAACTTTTTTCATAATAGTGTTATTGTAGTGTTATTTGATATAAATGAGAGTTGTTTGTTTTTATTTGGCTCGATTCAACTCAATTTCATTAAGCAAACCTATTTCACAATACCCGTTACGCCCTTCAACATTACTAGTCGGCTTGGTTCTTAACTGGAAGATGCCTCAAATAAGTAGAATTATGCCTATTTGGTATCATAAAAGAGGATGCCATGTTCTCTGGCTTTTGTCACTACATGAGTATTTCCTTTTCCTACTCTCCATAATGCTTTCTTAAAGGTTTCTTGAATATCTTTTGGAATTGCAACATCTCCCTGACCTTGCAATGCAGTGACTTTTTTTCTTAAGGATACTTCTGTTTCTCCTAGGTGCCCTGGCCCCGCTGAAGATAAATGATCATGTAACCAGTTTCTAAACTCTTCAACAGTTTGAACTCTTAAGAATCTAATATCTTCCGGGGTGACGCTGCCAGAAATAAGGCGTTCGGCACAGTCGCCTATTGCCACCATCGGGCTACGCTTACCCGCGATCTGCTTTAATCTTTTTTGTAATGCAAAATGAATATTTATAGCATTCTCGTCTGCAAGAAGAACATCACAAGTATATTCTCCTTGTCTTGTACTAATTTTTAAATATTTACTAATGCATCCATCCATATTATTTTTAGAAACATAATCAAGTAGGGCATTGAAATAGTACAAAGAAAATTTGTATTTATGGTCATCCATAAACTTCAATATTCTTTTACTAACTGATAGGGGATCTTGTCCAAATATCTGTTGATCCTCTTTTTTAGTTTTGCGTAAAAATCTAAACACTTCTTTATTTGCTTTTACTTCGTCTTGTGAATACTCATTCCAATTATCATCAATATTTTTTATAAAGCGCTCTTTTTCTGCCTGGGTCAGAAATCCGTTCTTAAGAAGTTTGGCGATATCGTGATAGTAGGAGTGAGATGCAAGCAGTTTACGAACTCGATGCAACATTTTTTGTTCCTCGGTATCCCGATTTATATCTTTGTTAAATAATTTTTCACATTGATATACAACCGCCGTCATTAATTCTTGACCCCGCCATAAAGTTTGCCAATTAGCACGATCATTTTCTTTGAATTCACTATCTAAAATCTCATGCACCCTGGACCAATACAATTTTATTTTTTGAAAGATGCGGATGTTGGTCATACCTTCCAAAGCAACCTCTTTTTTTAGGTAGTCTTTAATAGCATTGTATTTCTCATCCTCATCAAAAACAATATCCACTTGGGAGTTTTTATCCGGGACATACTCATATTCAATATCCACTACCTTTTCAAAGTATTCGCGATAGTGTTTGGTTTTGCCTGTTTCTTGCATCTGTTCTCTGTCTAACTTTTCGTCATTAAATACCAGTAATACTTTTACATGTTGATGCTCCGTAAAGCGGTTCATCCAGCCCAGGAAGTCGTTGCGTAGTTTTTTATCCAATCGTTCAAAGTCGTCAAAACATAGAATGTGTTCCGGACCCAGTTTCCCTATCCATATTCTTCGCAAAACTTCCGCTCCCAAATCAACCACTCCTTTAGCAAAAGAATGAAACTCGGAAATTTTTTGAGTCAATTTATCAGAACTTTTCCTTGCTTTTAATTTTTTAGGCAAAAAATTAAAAGTAGACCCTAAAAGTTCCATTTCAATATCATGAATAGACTCATGCCCCCACAAGGAAACATAAATAAATTTCTTTTTTTGTATTTCGCGGTGTGTTTGAATGTATTTCTCGACATAGTAAGTTTTACCGATACCCCACTTTCCTTTCAGAGCGACCGACTTAACAGTCGGATCCTCGGATGTCAAATTACGGATAATATTCTCCGTGATGTCTTTTAACGCTTCCGGTAATTTTACTTCTGTTGGAGAACCGGACCAAGCGGATAGCAGAGAATCTAACCACTCCAGTTTCTTAATAATCTTATTTAATACAACCCTGACAAAGGAAATAATCTTTCTTTTAATTTTCATAACTATCTTATTTAATACAACTTGCTATTAATCCAATCCCTTCCCGGTTTCTTAACCAAGAAAGAATGAATTCTTGTTATTATAATCCTGTCGGGCAGGTAATTTTCCGGGAATTGTTTTTGCGGGTTACTTGGATCTTACCAAAGACACCGCCGGCAGTTTGTCGGCATCTGTACCAAACACCCCCGGCCCCTAACACCAACCAACCCGTTGGCACAAACACTCCCGCACCCTAACACCGGCCACCTGCGGCAAAAACAAAAGCCGGCAAGCCGAAAGCCGGCAAAAACCAACAACTAAATCAGTTTCTGCTGTGCCCCCGCCGGCGGGCTTGGCGGGCGGAAGAGTTTGCGGTTGAGTGGCGGGATGCCGGTGAACTTCAAACTGTTGCGTTTGCGGCGGAACCTGTCGGCGAGGAGGTCGGCGAAGATGCCCTCGCCGCGCATGCGTTTGCCGAATGCGCTTTGATAAAGTTCACCGTCTCGGCTGTCGCGGATACGGGCAAGCACCCGTTCGGCTTGCAGGGGATAATGGTGGTGCAACCAGGTGGTGAATATTTCTTTCAATTCCAACGGCAAACGCAGAAACACATAGCCGGCACTGCGCGCCCCCAGGTCGTGCGTGCGTTGCATGATGGTTTCCATTTCTTTGTCATTAATGAAGGGGATGACGGGCGCGACCATCACCCCCGCCGGGATGCCCGCCTTGTTTAGTTTTTCCAACGCCATCAGTCGCCGCACCGGTGCGGCGGCACGCGGTTCCATTCGCCGGGCGAGTTCTGGGTTGAGGGTGGTGACGGACAAGAAAACGCACACCAGGTTGTCCCGCGCCATGTCCTGCAGAATATCCATATCGCGTTCCACCAGGCCGGATTTGGTGACGATGGACAGCGGGTGGCGCGCCTCTTGCAGAACCTCCAGCACCGCTCTGGTGAGTTTCATCTTGCGTTCGGTTTGTTGATAGGGGTCGGTGTTGCTGCCCATGGCGATCGGCTCGCACCGATACTTGGGGTGGTTGAGTTCGGCGCGCAGCAGGTTGGCGCAGTGTTTTTTGTAGACGATTTTGGTCTCAAAGTCCAGGCCGGGCGAAAAGCCAAGATAGGCGTGGGAAGGGCGGGCATAACAATAGATGCAACCGTGTTCGCAACCCCGGTAGACATTAATAGTGCGGTCAAAGGGGATGTCCGGCGACTTGACATAGTTGATAATTGTGCGGGTGGCGTCGGCAATCAACTCGGTGGGGACACGCTCCGGCTCGTCCGCCAGACTGCCCCAGCCGTCGTCTTCTTTGGCAACCGCAATATTTTCGTATCGGTTTGCCGGGTTTATCAAACTGCCCCGCCCTTTCTTTGGCAGGGTCAATTCGCCCGTGCCGGCAGTGTCTCTGTTCTCTCGGTCTTTCACTTAGCGTTGCATGATCTCATAAAGGTTCCGGACTCTGCGTTTGGTATTGTGCGTCCTCAAATTAAAGAGCCGGCTGTTCCCGGCGGTTAGAGGTTCTGTCGGACGGGTCGCAAATAGATCCGGCAACGGGTCTCCGGTATGTGAAGCCGGATGAATGAACCGGACAAGAAAGACAGATAGTTATTTTGCTCTTGCCGCCGCAGACAGCGAATGCTTGGTGAGCAAAGAAAGATAATCATTCATTCTCCTCGCATCATCGTATTCCTTACTTAACCCTTCTAAAATTTGAAGAACCGTTTTATCTTCTTTGCTTATTAAAGTTTGTTTTTTATTATTTTTCATTTTTTGTTCTGTGTGCGAATTCAAGTAACTAGTGCAATGCCGCGAAACGCTTCCTTGAATTTTACAAAATTTAAGGAAGCATTTCACAAAAAAACATTACAAAAGACTGACCAAAGAAGAACGGCGGACGCTCGAAAAAATGCACCGAGAAGGATATTTACAACGGAAAATTGCCCGGGTATTAAGGCGTAGTCCGGCGACGCTGAGTTGGGAACTGGCGCGTAATGCGGGTTTGCGTGGCTATCGTCATCAGCAAGCCGAGCGTTTGTGCCGGCAACGAGAATCTGCCAAACACAAACGGACGCGTTTGACATCTGAGATGCCGCGGTCGATCACCCGGCGACTGCATGCATGATCTCATAAAGGTTCCGGACTCTGAGTTTGGTATGGTGCGTCCTCAAATTAAAGAGCCGGCGATTAGAGGCTCTGGCGGACGGGTCGCAAATAGATCCGGCAACGGGTCTCCGGTATGTGGAGCCGGATGAATGAACCGGACAAGCAAGACGGATAGTTATTTTGCTCTCACCGCCGCATACAGAGGAGGCTTGTTGTTGATAAAACTGTCTGGGTGTATCCGCTGGCAAGACGGTACGGTTTGTGAGGGCAGCCGGACTGCACATTGGAAATGAGCGGGACACGTTTACGCTATATTTGCCATACGGGGGGTTATCGCGTGCACGGTTTCAATAATATGCGGCATCTCCTGTTTAAAGGATATGCCGGCATTCAATGCCAAGTTCATCGCATGGCTGGCTTGGTATCATCGCGGACGTCCCCACTATGCTCACCAACAACTCTCTCCGATCCGGTTTTTACAAAGATAAAAAAAGTCCGAAACTGGGTGGGGCTATACACTCATTTAATGTAATAATAATGGCACTTACTTTTTTATGGGTCACAAAGCATATAATTCCCATTAACCATAACAGCAAAACAATAATAAACAATAGAAAATAATGAATCAGTTATACTTTTTTCCTGCGCGGCCGGCGAAAGAAATGTGCCGCGAACAAAGAGGCACGGTATCTGCGCGTCTCCTTAATAATACTTTTAATCCCTTTAATGTCTTTAATGCCTTTAAGGCTTTTCCCGAACCCAATAGGGCACGACGGATGCGCATACCGGCTCGTTTTTACGGTGTGCTGCTGGCGGGTATGTTCGGTTTGGTCCTGACAGGTTGTGGCGGCGGCGATCCCGCTCCTCAGAATTCCCCGGCTGTTTCCAATATCCAGACTCTGGTCGGTGAGGATCATATTCTCGTGGGTTGGACTAATCCGGCTCCGGATAATATCGACGGGTTCGTTATTACCATACGCCGTGACGATGCGAGCGATGGTGGCACAACAAAAGAACTTAATTCTACCGCGGCGGATGTTGCGCCGCTTGCTCGGGTCATCTACAACATTACGGGCTTAACCAATGACATCACCTATCACATCACGATTGCGGTGCGTTATAAGAACGGCATTATCGGGAGGACCTCACCTCCTGTGTCTGGCACAACGGGAGCGGATGCGGGTGTAGGCACAGATATTGACGATGATGATACCTCGAATAACGTAGATGCGTTTCCGACGGATGCCTGTGCGAGTACCGACACGGATAATGACGGCAAGCCGGACAGATTATCTGCCGGTTGCACGACCGGTGTGAATACTACCTTAACAGAAGATCCGGACGATGACAATGATGGCGTGGCGGATACGGACGATGCGTTCCGGACAGATGCCTGTGCGAGTACCGATACGGATAATGACGGCATGCCGGACAGATTATCTGCCGGCTGCAGGACCGATGTGAATATCAACTTAACAGAAGATCCGGACGATGACAATGATGGCGTGGCGGATACGGTCGATGCGTTCCGGACAGATGCCTGTGCGAGCACCGATACGGATGAGGACGGCATGCCGGACAGATTATCTGCCGGCTGCAGGACCGATGTGAATACCAACTTAATAGAAGATCCGGACGATGACAATGACGACAGGGATGATGATATCGATAATTGTCCGTTGGTTGCCAATGCGGGCCAAACCAACACGGACAATGCGGCTGACGGCGGTGATGCCTGTGATGGTGACGATGACAATGATGGCGTGGAGGATCCGGCCGATACTTGCCCAACCGGTGTTACCGGCTGGACTTCCAATGCGTCCGCGGACCATGACGGTGACGGCTGTCGCGACACAGATGAAGATCCGGACGATGACAATGACGGCGAGGCGGATCCGAACGATAATTGTCCGTTGGTTGCCAATGCGGACCAAGCCAACACGGACAATGCGGCTGACGGCGGTGATGCCTGTGATGGTGACGATGACAATGACGGCGTGGAGGATCTTGCGGATACTTGTCCGACCGGTGTTACCGGCTGGACTTCCAATGCGTCCGCGGACCATGACGGTGACGGCTGTCGCGACACAGATGAAGATTCGGACGATGACAATGACGGCGAGGCAGATCCGAACGATAATTGTCCGTTGGTTGCCAATGCGGACCAAACCAACACGGACAGTGCGGCTGACGGCGGTGATGCCTGTGATGGTGACGATGACAATGACGGTGTGGAGGATCTTGCGGATACTTGCCCAACCGGTGTTACCGGCTGGACTTCTTTGGCGGGGACGGACGATGACGGTGACGGTTGTCGGGATAACGATGAGGATGTGGATGACAATAATAATAGATTGATCGAGATCCACACTTTGGATGACTTGGCGCGGCTGCGCGATGATCTGAACGGCGATGGGACGGATGATGGCCGTATCCCCGAGATCACCTCTGTGGGTTCTAGGGGCTGCCCGGATGACGGCGGCTGTGTGGGTTATGAATTAACTCGCTCGTTCAATTTTAGCGATGCGGATTCCTATGCCGCGGGCAGTGGCAATATGGATGCTTGGACGACCGGCAGCGGCTGGCAGCCGATCGGCTCTTGTTCTGATGTGAATGTTTGCACCTCTTATACCGGAATCTTTGACGGCGGCGGTTATCGTATTGCCGATCTGTTCATCTCTGCGAGCGATACTGTCTATGGAGTGGGGTTGTTTGGTGCCTTAACCGGCGATATCCAAAATCTGCATCTCCGGAATGCAAATGTCCGTGGCCGTGCCGCTGATGTGGGCGGCCTGGTTGGGAATGGTAGGAATGCGGATATTCGCAATGCGTCCGTGTCCGGCGGAAGTGTTATCGGGAGTGTTGCCGGCGGCCTGATTGGGTATGGTAGGAATGCGGATATTCGCAATGCGTCCGTGTCCGGCGGAAGTGTTTTCGGGAATGTTGCCGGCGGCCTGGTTGGGCGGGGACTTAATGCGGATATTCGCAATGCGTCCGTGTCCGGCGGAAGTGTTTCCGGGAGTGATGCTACCGGCGGCCTGGTTGGGAATGGTCTAAATGTGGATATTCGCTATGCGTCCGTGTCCGGCGGAAGTGTTGCCGGGAGGAATACTGCCGGCGGCCTGGTTGGGTATGGTGAGGATGCGGACATTCGCTATGCGTCCGTGTCCGGTGTGAATGTTTCCGGGGCGGGTTTTGGTTTTGCTATTGGCGGGCTGGTTGGGTCTGGTGAGAATGCGGATATTCGCTATGCTTATGTGCTCGGCGGAAGTGTTTCCGGAAACAATTCTGTTGGCGGCCTGGTTGGGTATGGTGAGGATGCGGATATTCGTTATGCCTATGTGCTCGGCGGAAGTGTTAGCGGGGAAGATTCTGTTGGCGGCCTGGTTGGGGATGGGATAGAAGCTCAAATTAATTATTCTTATGCCGCCCCCGGGCTTGTTTCAGGTTCCGTTGATGTCGGTGGGTTGATCGGCTTCAGCAATAGTGGCACCGCCGTCACTGCCACCTATTGGGACAATCAAACCACCATGCAGTCTATGAGTGCCGGTAATTTGGGCGAGGGTCATAGCACGACAGCCTTACAATCGCCGACCGACTTCACGGGAATCTATGCCGACTGGGGCAACTTCTGGTGCAACCCCAACACCGGCGAGGACATAACAAGTTCTTCCCAACCGCCCGGTTTCATCCGCGTCTGGGATCTCGGCACAAGCAGCCAATACCCGGCCCTGAACTGCCTGCCGAACGGCCTTTCCACTCCTCGGAATTCCCCGGCTGTTTCCAATATCCAGACTCTGGTCGGTGAGGATCATATTCTCGTGGGTTGGACCAATCCGAACCGGATGAATATCACCGGGTTCGTTATTACCACACGCCGTGAAGATGCGAGCGATGGCGGCACAACAAAAGAACTTAATTCTACCGCGGCGGATGTTGCGCCGCTTGCTCGGGTCATCTACAACATTACGGGCTTAACCAATAACACCGCCTACAACATCACGATTGCGGTGCGTTATGAAAACGGCACTATCGTGACCTCACCTCCTGTGTCTGGTACAACGGGAGCGGATGCGGGTGTAGGCACAGATATTGACGATGATGATACCTTGAATGACGTAGATGCGTTTGTGACGGATGCCTGTGCGAGTACCGACACGGATGAGGACGGCAAGCCGGACAGCTTATCTGCCGGTTGCACGACCGGTGTGAATACCAACTTAACAGAAGATCCGGACGATGACAATGATGGCGTGGCGGATACGGTCGATGCGTTCCGGACAGATGCCTGTGCGAGCACCGATACGGATGAGGACGGCATGCCTGACAGATTATCTGCCGGCTGCAGGACCGGTGTGAATACCACCTTAATAGAAGATCCGGACGATGACAATGACGATAGGGATGATGATAACGATAATTGTCCGTTGGTTGCCAATGCGGACCAAGCCAACACGGACAGTGCGGCTGACGGCGGTGATGCCTGTGATGGTGACGATGACAATGACGGTGTGGAGGATCTTGCGGATACTTGCCCAACCGGTGTTACCGGCTGGACTTCTTTGGCGGGGACGGACGATGACGGTGACGGCTGTCGGGATAACGATGAGGATGTGGATGACAATAATAATGGCTTGATAGAGATCCACACTTTGGATGACTTGGCGCGGCTGCGCGATGATCTGAACGGCGATGGGGCGGATGATGGCCGTATCCCCGAGATCACCTCTGTGGGTTCTATGGGCTGCCCGGATGACGATGACGGCGGCTGTGAGGGTTATGAATTAACTCGCTCGTTCAATTTTAGTGATGCGGATTCCTATGCCGCGGGCAGTGGCAATCAAGTTGTTTGGACGAATCTCAGCGGCAGCGGCTGGCAGCCGATCGGCTCTTGTTCCGCTGTGGATGTTTGTACTTCTTCTTATACCGGAATCTTTGACGGCGGGGGTTATCGTATTGCCGATCTGTTCATCTCTGCGAATAATACTGCCAATGGAGTGGGGTTGTTTGGTGCCTTAACCGGCGATATCCAAAATCTGCATCTCCGGAATGCAAATGTCAGTGGCGATGCCACTAATGTGGGCGGCCTGGTTGGGTTTGGTCAGAATGCGGATATTCGCAATGCGTCCGTGTCCGGCGGTAGTGTTTCTTCCGGGGCGCGTTTTTTTGCCGGCGGCCTGGTTGGGTTTGGTCAGAATGCGGATATTCGCAATGCGTCCGTGTCCGGTGTGGATGTTTTCGGTGGTATTGCCGGCGGCCTGGTTGGGTTGGGTTGGAATGCGGATATTCGCAATGCGTCCGTGTCCGGCGGTAGTGTTGCCGGGAGGAATGCTGCCGGCGGCCTGGTTGGGAATGGTGAGCATGCGAATATTCGCAATGCGTCCGTGTCCGGTGTGAATGTCGGGGCGCGTTTTTTTGCCGGCGGCCTGGTTGGGTTTGGTGAGCATGCGGACATTCGCTATGCGTCCGTGTCCGGTGTGAATGTTTCCGGGGTGGGTGTTGCTATTGGCGGCCTGGTTGGGTTTGGTGAGAATGCGAATATTCGCTATGCTTATGTGCTCGGCGGAAGTGTTAGCGGGGAAGATTCTGTTGGCGGCCTGGTTGGGTTTGGTGAGGATGCGGATATTCGCTATGCCTATGTGCTCGGCGGAAGTGTTTCCGGAAACAATTCTGTTGGCGGCCTGGTTGGGGATGGGATAGGAGCTCAAATTAATTATTCTTATGCCGCCCCCGGGCTTATTTCAGGTGGGGATGAGGATGTTGTCGGTGGGTTGATCGGCTTCACCAATAGTGGCACCGCCGTCACTGCCACCTATTGGGACAATCAAACCACCATGCAGTCTATGAGTGCCGGTAATTTGGGCGTGGGTTATAACACGACAGCCTTACAATCGCCGACCGACTTCACGGGAATCTATGCCGACTGGGGCAATGCTTGGTGCAACACGAACACGGGCGAGGACATAACAAGTTCTTCCCAACCGCTCGGTTTCATCCGTGTTTGGGATCTCGGTAACAGCACACAATACCCGGCCCTGAACTGCGTGCCGGGCGGCCTCTCGGCGCAAGGCAGGTAAGAGAGGCCGGCAAGAGGAAAGCCCCGGAACGGACCGGCAGATCGGGACGGGGCAGGACAAGACAGGACGGGGCAAGGCAGAGCACGACAAATAAGACGACTGCCCGTTCAACTTTCAACTTCCAACTTATTCTTAGTCTCTGCCTTTCATCTGTTATTCGAAATCTATTGGCAAGCGCCCGGACCTTTTATGCCGGCTGATACGCGTTTTTTCCTCAACAACTCTCGCCGATCCGGTTTTTGCAAAAACAAGTCCGTCTATTAAGGAACCCGCAAACAGGAGGGTGCCGGGTTCAAGTGCCGCAAGAATAAAAATATAAGGCGAGTAAGCCGGACTGCCAACTACTCCGGTCGCCGCGGTGCGGGCGGCGGCCTGTTGTTCAAAATCTGTCGCGGCACTCTCGCTGGCGACACAGTGCGCTATATGGGTGTGGGTGCGGATGCGGCTGCCCTGCGGATTTAAAATGAGAGGGATGCGTTGATATCATTTGGCAGATCCCCGCGATGCCCACAAACAACTCTCGCCGATCCGGTTTTTACAAAAACAAAAAAAGTCCGAAACTGGGTTGCATAGTCTCATAAAGGCTCCGGACTCTGATCCGGGCATTGTGCGTCCTCAAGTTAAAGAGCCGACGGTTCTCGGCGGTTTGAGGTTCTGGCGGACGAGGTGATCCGCCACAGACACATTTTGGAAATAGGTGTTATAATTAATAAAGGATATGGAATCATTCCATCCGCATAAAAGTTAAATGAATAATTAATACGGATAACAACACGATAACAACACAATGAATAAGTTATACTTTTTTCCTGTTCGGTCGGCGAAAGCAATACACGGCTGGCTGTCATGCCCGGCATTCGTGCGGGGCCTTAATAATATGCCAAATACTATGATGTCGTTTGGCGGGCGGGTTACATTGTCGCTACGGCGGTCTCTAATGCTCCCCCCCCCCCCCCCACACACACACACACCACTGTTACATTGCCGCCACAGCGGCCTCTAATGCTTGCCGTCAGCCGGATACGCCGGCTCGCTTTTATGGTGTGCTGCTGGCGGGTATGTTCGGTTTGGTCCTGGCCGGTTGTGGCGGCGGCGGTAGCGGCGGCGATAGCAGTGGCGGCACTGACAATGGCCAAAATCCCCGGGCTGTTTCCAATATCCAGACTCTGGTTGGCGAGGATCATATTTTTGTCGGTTGGACCAATCCGGATCAGATGAACATCACCGGGTTTAATATTACTTGGCGCGGCGGCAGTGGTGAGGTAAAGAGCGAAATAGGTCCCAATGCCCCTGCGGATGTTGCGCCGCTTGCTCGGGTCATCTACAACATTATGGATCTAACCAATAACACCGCTTACCGGATCACGATTACGGTACTCTATAAGGACGGCGATACCGCGATGTCATCTCCTGTGTCCGGCACAACCGGGGCGGATCAAGACATAGGCTTGGATAGGGACATTGATATTGATGGTTTGTCGAATATAGAAGATAATTGTCCGCTAGTTAGGAATCCGGGGCAGGATGATAATGATACGGATAGGTTAGGCGATGTTTGTGATCCGGATGATGACAATGATGGTTTGCCGGATGTGGCAGACGCGACCACGGCGGCGGATAATTGCCAGTTTGTCAATAATCCGGGGCAAGATGATAATGATACGGATGGGTTAGGCGATGCCTGTGATCCGGATGATGACAATGATGGTTTGCCGGATGTGGCAAACGCGACCACGGCGGCGGATAACTGCCAGTTTGTCAATAATCCGGGGCAGTCCAATAATGATCAGGATGCACTCGGCGATGTCTGTGATGATGACGATGACAATGACGGTACGAAAGATGCGGAGGATGCGTTTAGCACAGATGCATGTGCGAGTACCGACACGGATGGCGATGGTATGCCGGATAGTCTGGTTGACAGTTGTGATACAGACTTGACGGAAGATCTGGACGATGATGGTGACGGTTTTCCGAACGAAGCAAACACGACGACGGTGGCGGATGTGGATGACAATAATAATGGCCTCATAGAAATTTGGACTTTGGATGACTTGGCGCGGCTGCGCGATGATCTAAACGGCGATGGGACGGATAATGGCAATATTGGCGATATTACTTCTGTGGGCTCTGTGGGTTGCCCGGATACTGTCGGCTGCTCGGGTTACGAATTGACCCGCTCGCTCAATTTTAGCGATGTGGCTTCCTATGCCACGGGTAGCGGTAGCAGCGGTAATATGGACGACTGGACAGATCGTGCCGGCAGCGGCTGGCTGCCGATTGGCTCCTGTTCTGATGCAGATGTTTGCACCTCTTATACGGGAATCTTTGACGGCGGCGGCTATGCTCTTGCCGGTCTGTTCATTGCTGCGGATGATACCGTCAATGGAGTGGGCTTATTCGCTGCGTTCAATGGCAGTCTTCAAAATCTGCATCTCTTAAATGCAAATGTCAATGGCGGTGACAATGCTGTGGGCACACTGGTAGGCCATGGCAGGGATGCCCGTTATGAGAATTTGTCGGTTACGAGTGGCAGTGTGATGAGTCCGGATGCCAACGACGTCGGCGGATTGGTTGGAGATGGTCGGGGTGCTGTTATTCGCTATGCTCATTCAACCGGCGTAGATGTTTCCGGCCAGTTTTTTAGTATTGGCGGACTGGTTGGGAATGGTCAGAATATGGATATTCGCTATGCGTCTGTGTCCGGCGTAGATGTTTCCGGCCAGTTTTTTAGTATTGGCGGACTGGTTGGGCATGGCCGGTATATTGATATTCGCTATGCGTCTGTGTCCGGCGGAAGTGTTGTTGGAACCGGACAGAATATTGGCGGACTAGTCGGCGGTTGGACTAGTTCCGAGTCTAATCCCGGGTTTAGTGCTGAGTCTGATATTCGTTATGCTTATACGTCCGGCGTGAATGTTGCCGGGGAAGTATTTCACAGCGGCACAAGTTCTTTCGGTGCTAGCAATGTTGGCGGACTGGTTGGATTTTCTCGCAATTTTGATATTCGCTATGCTTATGTATCCGGCGGAAGTGTTACCGGACTTAATTTTGTTGGCGGATTGGTTGGGGATGGCCGGAATTCTAATATTCGTTATTCTTATGCCGCCGGGCTTGTTTCAAGTTTCGGTATTAATGTCGGCGGTTTGCTCGGCCGTGCCGATGAGGTAACCACCGTCAATGCTTCCTATTGGGATAATCAAACCACCGGGCAGTCAGCCAGTGCCGATGATTTGGGCGAGGGTTATAGCACGACAGACTTACAATCGCCGACCGAGTTTGCCGGGAGCATCTATGCCGACTGGGATAACATCCGGTGTGATCCGGACACGGGCGAAGTAATAGAAGAGGCGATCCAACCTGCCGGATTTTTAAGCGTCTGGGATCTCGGCGATGCAGACCAGTATCCCGTTTTGAACTGTCTTCCTGTCAGCGTGGAAGAGCAGCAGCGACGGCAGTAGACTTTCAGCAGCGGGCAAGCAAAAGCAAGAAGCAGACTGAGATCTCGTTTGGCCGCTGCGGCCCGTTCCGCCCGGCTGTTTACCGCCAGGCAAAACATACTCGGCGTGCGGATCGAAAAAGCCCTCACCGACAATGGCAGTGAGTTCGCCAAAGACTTTCACCGGGTCGTGACCGCAAACGGCAGCAGACACTGGTATGCCTATGCTATGTTGTTTTTTGGAGAAATCGCAAATGAATGCACACTGTGAACGGTTTAATTGTGCTTCTTTAATAAATACCTTGGGGGAATAGTTTGGTTGTCCTATGCAGCATCTCTTGTTTAAGGATCTGCCGGCATTCAAGCCAAACTCATCGCGTGGCTGGCTTGGTATCATCGCGAGCGTCCTCATTATGCTCTCAAACAACTCTCGCCGAATCCGGCTTTTGTAAAAACAACAAAAGTCCGGGAATGGGTGGGATCATATAATCGTCATTTCACCAAACCGCTATCGGTTATAATGGCAATATGTTGTTTAATCCGCGCATTGCGGTCATCATGGGTTCCCATTCCGATTGGAACACGATGAAGACCTGTTGTGAGAAGTTGGATGCCCTGGAAATCCCCTATGAGGAACGGGTAGTTTCGGCACACCGCACACCGCACCTGCTGGAAAGTTATGCGCGGGATATTGAAAAGCGCGGCTTTCGGGTGGTGATTGCGGCCGCCGGCGGTGCCGCACATTTGCCGGGAATGTTTGCCGCATACACGCTTCTGCCCGTTCTGGGTGTGCCGGTGGAGACGAAATCTTTGGGCGGTTTGGACTCGCTTCTTTCCATTGTGCAGATGCCGCGCGGGGTGCCGGTCGGCACACTTGCCATCGGCAGAAGCGGTGCGGTGAATGCGGCCCTGTTGGCGGCGCAGATTCTCGCTTTGGAGGATCCGCAAATACAAAAGAAACTGAGCGCGTTTCGCAAGGAGCAGACCGAAAAAGTTCTGTCGCAGCCGGTCCCGCATCAAAATTGACTTCAAAATTAACATCTAAACTAAAGCCCCCGACAACCGGAACCCCGATCCAACTATTCCCCCGAATATTCCCACAACTCCTCCCACAATTATTTAAAGATGATTGGCGGGCAAAACGGGGGGATAAGAGAGAGATGAGATTACCGTTCGGGCGTGATGCCGCGAACTTCCGAGACCTGTGAAAAAGAATTCCTATGCAAGAGAACTCCGGCGAATGTTCCGCAGGCTGTCACTGTCCTTGCCGGGCTTTATGGCAGGCGGCGGACGGAATTGCATCCGCGCGACACGATACCAGAAATCATAAGGCGCGAATCAAATACAAGGCGGCGCGAGAATCAACACAAAACAAGCGGCGAATGAGACGGCGGATATGGCAGAGACGCATTTGAAAATCGGAATTTTGGGAGGCGGCCAGTTGGGGCGGATGCTGGCAGAGGCGGGAATTCCGTTGGGCTTGGAGTTTGTGTTTTACGACAAGAACCCGAATGCCTGTGCCGGCCGTTTCGGCAAGATTTACACGGACGCGGATGCGTTTGCAAAGGCGGCGGATATATATACTTATGAGTTTGAAAATGCCAGCCTGACTCTTGCCGAGCGATTGGACAAAGAAGACAAACTCTTTCCTTCGTTGCAGGCTCTCAAAATATCTTCGAACCGCCTTGCGGAGAAGCGTCTTTTTAAGCGGCTGGGAATGCGGACGGCTCATTGGTTTACCGTGGCGTCGCCGCAGGATCTGCGGCAAGCAAAAGAGCAACTGGGGTTTCCGTTTTTGGTTAAGACCACCCGGCTGGGTTATGACGGCAAGGGACAGATCCGCATTACCGGTTCGGAGGACTTGGAACGGGCGAGTGCTTCTCTGTTTTCGGCGGCAGCATCCTCTTCCGTGCCGTCAACACCCTCCCCTGTGCCGGCTGCATCCTCTCCCGTGCCGGCTGCATCCTCTCCCGCGTCGCCCTTCTCTGCCGATGCGGATGCTTCGGTAGAAACTGACACGCACAAGGATTCAAAAAACGAGTCTTCGCTCATTGATACTTCGTCCCCCGATACTCCGCCCATAGTGACTCCGCCCATTGATGCCCCGTACATCGCCGAGGAGTGGATCCGATTTCGGCGTGAGATTTCGCAGATCAGTGTGCGTGACAAAAACGGGCGGATCAAACACTATCCGCCGACAGAGAACGAACATCGCAACGGCATTCTGTATTGCAGCGCGGCTCCGGCGGATCTCGCCAAAGATCGCCGCGACCAACTGCAACAATGGACGGCGACCATGATGGAAAATCTGAACTATATCGGTGTTCTCGCGTTGGAGGTGTTTGATGGCTTTGAGCCCAAGACACGGACATCCGGATCCGGGGAAAAAGAACTATTTTTTGCCAATGAGTTTGCCCCCAGGGTCCATAACTCGGGACACTGGACAATTGAAGGGGCAGTCACCTCTCAGTTTGCCAATCATCTGCGGGCAATCTGCGGGATGCCACTCGGGCAGACGGCTATGCGCGAACAGGAGCGCATGGGGAAGCGCGCCGAAGTGATGGCGATGATGTTAAACTTTGTCGGCGTGCAACCGCCGGAACAGCCGGAGGAAGGAAAGGCACACATCTACGACAAGGAGACGCGGCCGGGGCGCAAGGTCGGGCATATCACCTGTGTCGCCAACTCAAAAAAAGAATTGGAGCGAATGCGTAACAACATCACGCGGCGGAAGAATCACTTTATTTGTTAATATGGCGGGCTTCCCGCCGCTGTTGTTTTAGGAAGCCGCAATAAAAACAACACTCTGCGTCCGCCTGTCCGCTGCTTCGGCAACCTAACGACCAAACGGAGTTCCGTTACAATCACCGACATCATCCCTGTCCACCCGCCCGCCCGTCTGTCCACTCGCCTGCCCAACCGTCCGCCCTCCACTCGCTCGCCCGGGCAAGATCATCGGTTCGCGTGGAATGCGTCGAACCTTAATTCGCAATTCGTGCGGGATGTGTCAAACCCATCAAACTGTCCGGCATCCCCGTTATGCATGCCGATAACCACTCACGCCGGCAACTCGCATCGGTTTAATTTGCTTCGGGCGGCAACCACTCGCGCCGGCAACTCGTGCCGGATTAGTTCGCTTCGGGCGCAACCACTCACGCCGGCAACTCGTATCGGTTTAATTTGCTTCGGGCGGCAACCACTCGCGCCGGCAACTCGTGCCGGATTAGTTCGCTTCGGGCGGCAACCACTCGCGCCGGCAACTCGTGCCGGATTAGTTCGCTTCGGGCGGCAACCACTCACGCCGGCAACTCGCATCGGTTTAATTTGCTTCGGGCGGCAACACACAAAAATAAAATAGCCCAAAATCGGGCGAGATGATATGCACGCCCGGCGAATGATGCGAAACTATGCTATAATTTTTTGTGCTTGTTTTGTGGTGTGAGGTCGAATGAATGATCATGATAACAAAAAAGCACTAATAAAAAACTCTATGAAAAAGGAACGAATTGAAAGGAACTTTTGGGGCGCGGGCTTTGGGGGCGCGGGCTTTGATTCTTGTATTTGCCTCGGCATTGATTCGTGTCTTAATTCGCGTCTTAATTCGCGCCTTAATGCGCGCCTTGCATCCGGCGGGGCGGAAAGCCGAACCTCAATGACCTTAATAGCCTCCTTAATAATAATCGCCATCACTTCAATCACTGCGATGACTGCGATAAAAGAGGCAATGGCAATTTTGTTGTTTTGGGATTTGGAAAGATGACACCTTCATCGGATCCCAAAAAGACCGCTGTGCCGGAAGAGAAGCAGGCGGAACAGCGACAGCCGCAACAACAGCCGTCCGGCGACGGTCCCAACGCCGTTCTCTCGGAGCAGATGGTATTGGGCATACTGATTTCGGATGACGAGGGTTGGGATAACCTGGATACGCCTCTGAAAAAAGAGTATTTTTACAATCCGCGTCACCAAATTATTTTTGAAGCGGTGGTCGCGCTGATTGGCAAGCGCGTCGGCACAGACGAGGTGACCATCATAGAAGAATTGGAACTGCGCGGCGACCTGGAAGATGCCGGTGGCAAGGACTACATCGCCGAATTGTCGGCGGGTGCCGTGATGGGAATGGAGATTAACCAATATGCCGCGCAGGTGATGGATCGCTTTCTGCGCCGCCGGTTGATCTCGGAAATTGGGAAGATTGGCAGAAGCGCCCGCAGCGATTCGGAAACCGGTCGCAGTTTGCTGGACAAGGCCGAACAGCAGATTTTTCAACTGCGCGACCAGGAAACGGGTTTGCATTATTCGCATCGCATCTCCAAATATTTGGAAGAGGCGTTGGGTCAAATAGAATATCGCTCCGAGCACCCGGACGAGTTGCCGGGTATTTCCACGGGATTTAAGTTGCTGGACGGATTAACCGACGGGCTGCAAGCGGCGGACCTGGTGATTGTTGCCGGGCGGCCGAGTATGGGCAAAACCTCTTTGGCGTTAAGCATCGCCGCCCATACCTCCGTGAATGTGGATAACCCGAAAGCGAGTATCATTTTCAGTATGGAAATGCCCGCCGTGATGTTAACAGTGCGTTTGATTTCGATGCTCGGCAATGTGGAACTTGGCAAGCTACGCAGCGGCAAAGTGAACGATAACGATTGGAACAAAATTCGCCAGGCCGCGGATATGCTGGAGGATGCGCCGATTTACATTGACGATTCGGCGAACATGACGCCAATGGAAATTCGCTCGCGCACCCGCAGAGTGATCCGCAATTTACCCGGCAGTATTGAGCCCGGCATCATCATGGTGGATTATCTGCAACTGATGTATCTGAGCCAGACCAACGAGAACAGAACCACGGAGATGTCCGAAATTTCCCGCTCACTTAAAGGAGTGGCGAAGGATTTTAATCTGCCGTTAATTGCATTGTCGCAGTTAAATCGCGGCGTGGAAAACAGACAAAACAGGAGGCCGGTGATGTCGGATCTGCGAGAGTCCGGCGCCATCGAGCAGGATGCGGATTTGATTTTGTTCATTTACCGCGACGAAGTATACAACGAAAACTCCGAGGACAGAGGCATCGCCGAGATCATTGTCGGCAAGCAGCGCAACGGCCCCACCGGTATGGTGCGACTTACCTTCAACGGAAAGTATACCAATTTTTTCAATCTGGAAACCGAGAAAGCGGAATACTCGGACATTTAAGATCCGGTGCCGCACCGTCCGGTGCGGCGGCAATCGGTAACTTCGGTAACCAATAAAAGCCCTATGCGCAAAACACAGATTACCGTTAGCAGGGACGCTCTGGCACACAACTTGGGTGTGGCGCGCAAGCTGAGCGGCCATGGCAAAATCTTTGCGGTGATCAAAAGCAACGCTTACGGTCACGGACTGACAGAAGCCGCACGCGCCCTGGCGGCAGCCGACGGCTATGCGGTGGCTCTGACGGAAGAGGCGGTCACCCTAAGACAAGAACTTGAAACGGACCTTAAAACGGGCATCGAAACGGATCTCGAAACGGGCAAGGAAACGGGCAAGGACATTTTGGTCTTGCAGGGTCCGGCGGACCGGGAGGAAGCCGAAGCGGCGCGGCAATTTAACCTGACTTGCGTGATCCACCGGGTCGGGCAGGCCGACTATGCGGCCGAGTTTGCAAATGACCCGGCGGGGCCGCTGCGTGTCTGGCTAAAAATAAATACCGGGATGAACAGAATGGGCGCGGACCCTGCGGAAGTTCCGTCTGTCTTAAACAAACCGGGCATTCGGGTTTTGGCGATGATGACGCACTTTGCCGCCGCCAATCGCCGGGACAAGCATTCGGCGCACAGGCAGCTGGCAAGGTTTGATGCGGCCGTCGCCGGCTTGCAGCTGCCAAAAAGTCCGGCGAAAAGCCTGGCGAATTCCGCCGCCCTTTTGGCGTTGCCCGAAAGTCGGGCGGACTTCAACCGACCCGGTCTGATGCTTTACGGGGCATCGCCTTTGGACGATGTTTCGGCCGCGTCACTGAAACTCAAACCCGCAATGACTCTCGCCGGCGAACTCATCTCTGTCCGTCGGGTGCGGCGAGGAGACAAGGTGGGCTATGACGAAGCATGGACGGCGCCGGGCGATCGCTATGTGGGTTTGGTTTCGCTGGGATACGGCGACGGTTATCCGCGCACGCAGGGTGCAACCGCGGCGCGTGTGCCGGTTCTTGTCAATGGCCGGATGTGCTACCTGGCGGGAAGAGTTTCAATGGATCTGGTGAGTATAGACCTGGGACCGGCCGAGGCGGGTGCCCCGGCAAGGGTCGGCGACAGGGTCATCTTTTGGGGTGAGGGGCTTCCCGCGGAGAAGGTGGCGGCGGCGGTCGGCCGCTCTCCCTATGATCTCTTTGCGGGTTTAACCGGCCGACTTCGCCGAAACTACTCGGGCTAGAACCGGGACTTTTAGCCCCGACAGCCCACCCCGACAGCCCTCCCCGATAGACTTTAATGCCCACCCAACACCCGTCCGGACTTAGCGAGGCACCCGATCACCGAAGTGATTCTCGAGCGGGCCAACTAAGTCCCGACACATCCCAATACCCGCCCGGGCTGAGCGAGGCACCTGAGTATTTCCCGGGCGAGAAGACTAATCCGTGTTCAGAGCCTTGAGGGCGGCGGCGTAATCGGGTTCTTCGGTCACTTCCGGCACCAGTTGGCTGTATAGGACGCGACGCGATGCATCGGCAATCACGACCGCTCTTGCCAAGAGTTGTCTGAGCGGGCCGTCTGTCATTTCCACACCGAAGTCCTTGCCGAACGAGGACCTATAAGCGGACAGGGTTTGCGTTTTGTCGATGCCTTCGGCGGCACAAAAGCGCGCCTGGGCAAACGGCAGGTCCGCCGAGATACAAAGAATTGCCACATTCGGATGCTCGGCGGCTTCTTGGTTAAACCTTCGCACCGAAGCGGCGCAGGTGCCTGTGTCCAGGCTGGGAAAGATGTTAAGCAGCAGGATTTTGTTTGCGTAGTCATCGGTTGTGACTTCGCCCAGGTCCTTGTTTACCAAACGGAAGTCGGGCAGTTTTTGCCCGGGTGCCGGCGGATCGGCAAGTATGCTCACCGGATTTCCTTTTATAGTTACTGTTGTCATGATATTTTTAATGTTTTATTTTTTTTGTTTTTTAATGTTTGATCGTGTCGGCGCCCTCAAGAGAGCCGACAAAATTCTTAAGAAGCATTTTACCACATTCGGTCAGGACGGATTCGGGATGAAATTGAATACCCATCAGTGGCAGACTCTTGTGACGAATTGCCATGATATCGCCCTGTGCCGGGTCTTCGCTGCGTGCCTGAATTTCAAAGCAGTCCGGCAGTCCCTCTTCTTGCACGATTAAAGAATGGTATCTGGCCGCCGGGAAGGGATTGGGCAGGCCGACAAACAACGGAGGATCCTCGCGATGATGCACCGAGGAGACCTTGCCGTGCATGATCCTTCCCGCCCGGATGACCTTGCCGCCGTATTCCTGTGCCATGGACTGCATGCCGAGGCAGACACCCAGCACCGGGCAGCCCGTTTCCGCCAAACGACAAACCTGCGGGGAAATCCCGGCCTGGTCGGGAGTGCCGGGGCCGGGTGAAATGACAACCGCCGCCGGTCGCAGCGCGCCCACTTCTTGGGTTGTAATCTCGTCATTGCGATACACCCGAACATCCTGTCCAAGTTCGCCAAGGTACTGCACCAGGTTGTAGGTGAATGAATCGTAGTTATCCAGAATAATGATCCCGGAACGAGGAATATAGCGGGTTTGCAAATCCGTATAATTGTGATTAATCATTAATAAATAATCAAGAAAATATGTATGTAAAAAAATTATGAACCAACAAACTGATTATAAGACATATAAGACATGGCAGTGCCTCATTTGCGGTTTCATTTATGACGAGGCCGAAGGCTGGCCGGAAGACAACATTGCCGCCGGCACTCGCTGGGAAGATGTTCCCGAGGATTGGGTGTGCCCGGATTGCGGAGCCGGCAAGAGCGATTTCTCTATGTGCGAGGTCTGAGCCATAGACTAACCGAAACAGGCAAGAAGGAAGGCCGGAAGATAACATTGCAGCCGGCACTTGCCGGGGGGCCGCCGGCACTTGCCGGAAAGACGCCCCCGAAGATTGGGTGGGCCCGGATTGCGGAGCCGGCAAGAGCGATTTCTCTATGTGCGAGGTCTGAGCCATAGACTAACCAAAACAGGCAAGAAGGAAGGTCGGAAGATAACATTGCCGCCGGCACTTGCCGGGAGGCCGCCGGCATTTGCCGGGAAGACGCCCCCGAAGATTGGGTAGGCCCGGATTGCGAAGCCGGTAAGAGCGATTTCTCCATGTGCGAGGTCTGAGCCGCAGACCGAAACAAGCCACCCAATCTAACCCAAGCGATTCCCTACCAATCTTGCGGAATCCAGGCGTTTATCTCTTCCAGAATTTCTTCTTCGGGCAGGGCGTCGTTCACTCCGGTGATCTCTTCCGTATAGGAGATCGCATTGCGGTACAAAGCGTCTTCGCTCGCGGAACCTCCCGGCACCCGGTAGGTGTCAAGCGGGTTCCAGACGATTAACATCAGCAAACAGCCGGCCGCCAAGGCCGGTGCCAGCAGCGGCTGACGCCGGAACAGGCCGCCGAGTGCATTGGCGGAGCGCACAAAGATCCCGATAATTGCCGTTATACCGGATTGAGGGCGGGCAACCGCTTCTCGGATTAACCGCTCTTCCCAGTTCTTGCCCGGTTGCGGAACGTGCAAGAGTTCTTGCCTGATTTGTTTTTCGTGTTTCTTCATTAATTGAAATTGAGGGATTAAATTATTATTTCAAAATGTCTTCTATGTTCAAGCTCACCGCCGCCATTTTTTTCTTAAGCGTTCGCACTCCCCGATTGACAGAATAAGCAATTCGGCATCCAATTCTATATGGGACCGGGACCAATTGCATCCCGCGTTCGGCTATTTGGGACAACCTCTGCGGGGCTACTCACTCGTGGTGATACCCGCGGTGATAGCCGCGGTGGTAGCCGCGATGATACCCGTGATAATCCTCGTGATGATATCCGCGGCGATAGTCTCTGTCTTGCGAGTTGCCCTCAAAAGTGCCAAGATTGGAATATTCTTCCGGGGACAATTGACCGTCGCCGTTGGTATCGGCCGCTTTAAACAACTGTTGCATGTCGTATCCGTGAATCACGGAGTAGGATGCTTTCCGTTCCGCCGCGCTGATCTTACCGTTCTTGTCGGTATCCGCCAGGTCAAAACGCTCTACCGCCCGCGCCACAAACTCCTCTTTGGAAACGACATTGTCGTTGTTGGTGTCAAATTGGCGGAGCATCCTATTTCCAAATGCGGGTGAGCCACCGCGGCGCCTGCCGTTACCGGACCAATCGCTCGTCTCAATTTTTCCGTCATTATTGACATCCATATGATCAAAATGCTCCGAGGCATGCTTAATCACATCGCCGCGCGTCGTGTTACCGTTGAGGCTGTGGCCGTAGCCATAACCGCCAAAGGTCTGTGCATTGGCCGGCAGTGCCACTAACAGCATTAAGCCGGGCGATAAAAGCAAAAGTAAAAGTGTGTAAATGTATTTCATAATTTTATTGTTATTATTATCAATATTAATTAAAAGTTTCATACTATTGATACGCATTCGGGGGAGTATTTCCCCTCTCTCAGCATCCCGGCAATATCCGTATGATATCCGGAAGATTTTGAACTCAGGGCTTGGTAGTTTGATAGCTTGGCAGTTTGGTGGCTTGGCAGTTTGGCAGTTTAATATTGTGCTTCCCCGGATCAAAGAGCCTACGGTTCTGTCGGACGGGGCGAACAGAGGACACGGCAAGAACGATTTCTCTATGTGCGAGGTCTGAGCCGCAGACCGAAACAGACCGGAAGACAACATTGCCGCCGGCATTTGCCGGGAAGCCGCCGGCATTTGCCGGAAAGCCGCCGGCATTTGCCGGAAAGATGCCCCCGAAGATTGGGTAGGCCCGGATTGCGGAGCCGGCAAGAGCGACTTCGCCCTGTGCGAGATCTGAGCCGCAGGCCGAAACAGGCCGCCCAAGCTAACCCGGGCGATTCCCTACCAGTCTTGCGGAATCCAGGCGTTTATCTCTTCCAGAATTTCTTCTTCGGGCAGGGCGTCGTTCATCCCGGTGATGTCTTCCGTATAGGAGATCGCATTGTGATACAAAGCGTCTTCGCTCGCGGAACCTCCCGGCACCAAGTAGGAGTCAATCGGGTTCCAAACGACTAACATTAGTAGGCAGCCGGCCGCCAAGGCCGGTGCCAGCAGCGGCTGACGCCGGAACAAGCCGCCGAGCACCTTGGCGGAGCGCACAAAGAGCCCGATGATTACCGTGATGCCGGATTGAGGGCGGGCAACCGCTTCTCGGATTAACCGCTCTTCCCAGTTCTTGCCCGGTTGCGGAACGCGCAAGAGTTCTTGCCTAATTTGTTTTTCGTGTTTCTTCATTAATAAAATAATTGAGATTAAATTGTTATTTCAAAATTTCTTCTATGTTCAAGCTCACCGCCGCCATTTTTTTCTTAAGCGTTCGCACGCCCCGATTGACATAACCGTCCACAGCCTTCGGCGTGACGCCGATCATGTCCGCGGCCTCGGCGTATGATTTGCCTTCCATGCGACAAAAAATGATCGCCAGTCTTTGATTAGCGGGCAACTTGACGATCTCCGCACGTAACGTGTCGCACACTCGGCGCAGATGGACTTTGGTGAGTTCGTCTTCCGCGGCCGCCGGTTCTATCGGCATTTCGTCCAAAGAAATCGGATAAAAGGTGCCGGACGCAGAACGATATCGGCGATAGGTATCAACAGAAGCGTTGGAAACCACCCGATACAACCAGGTGCCAAACTTGGCACCGCGATCCGGTTGCCACATAAAGGGCTTGGTCCAAATTTTCATAAACACTTCCTGGACGGTGTCTTCCGCCATCTCGCGATTTCCCAGCAATCGGTATGCCAGGCCGTAACATTTGCGCGCATAGCGGCGCGTCAAGATCCCAAAAGCGGCGGAATCGGCTTTGCCGATCGCTTCAAGCAATTCGGCATCGCCGATTTCATCCCGCATTCAGCTTTTGGAAGCAGCTTCTGTGAGGCTACTCGCGATGATGCCCGCCGCGGCGGTAGCCTCTCCCTTGCGGGTTGCCGGCATGGACACCAAGATTGGCAAATTCCTCCGGCGACAGCTGACCGTCGCCGTTGGTATCGGCCGCTTCAAACACCTGTTGCATACCGTGTGCACGGATGATGGAATGGGATTCTTCGCGTTCCGCCGAACTGATCTTACCGTCTTTGTCGGTATCCGCCAGGTCAAAACGCTCTGTCGCCCGTGCCACAAACTCCTCTTTGGAAACGACCTTGTCGTTGTTTGTGTCAAGTTGGCGAAGAATGTATTGATATTTGGATGAATCGCCTTTCCGGCTCTTACCGGACAACTCGCTCATCTCAACTATCCCGTCTTTGTTGGCATCCATGCGATCAAAATGCTCGGAAGCATGCTTGACCACATCGCTGCGTGTGCTGCCGATGAGGTCGCGGCCGTTGTTGCCGTGTCCGCCATAGGTCAGCGCATTGGCCGGCAGTGCCACTAACAGCATCAAACCGGACAATAAAAGTGTATAAATGTATTTCATAATTTTATTGTTATTATAAATATTAATTAAAAGTTTCATACTCTTTATACGCATTCCGGGGAGCATTCCCCCCTCCTCCCCCTCCCCGCGCATCGTAACCTTTAAAGCAAGAAAGCCGGCAGCCAAGAGCGATATACCAAACGCATAGGGAGTGACAAAGGAACAAATGAGGATATGAGGATCTGCGAATTTGAACGAATACTATGAACAATACAAATTCAAAAGAGGGTTATTTTCGCAAGATCAAGTTGCGTGAGTTTGAGAAGTTTTTAATGCGCCCGGCGAATGTTCGGGGCAAGGACTTTTTTTGATTTTTCTTTTACAAACAGAAAGTAAAGAGTCCGTTTGAGAATTGAAATACTCCCTTAATGAATTGACTATTTTAATTCAGGGAAGTGTCGTCGCAGAGGAGGCGCCAAAGAAGGCACACCCTTGCCAACCTAAGTCTACGGATTGATTTGTTATCTTTTGAACCGAGTAGGGTACATTTTTCCCATATAGCATAGAGGCAGCTTGAAAAGCATCCTGTTCCGTGTCAAAGATTGCAACCTTTTTGTGTTGATACATGATTACAAATTTACCGGGAAAGTTTTCCAATAACTCGGGTAGAATTTCCTTAAATGCCCGATAATTGGCATCTATTTCTTTTTCCCATTCGGTTTCTTGTTTTTTATTCATCTGTGTTTTTATGGCAAAGTACTCCGGTAACATCTATTGTACGCATCGTCTCAATAATTTTGGGAACTTTGTATGATCCCACCCATTGCCGGACCTCGGTTGTTTTTACAAAAAGCGTATCAGCGAGAAATGCCAAACTCAGAGTCCGGAACCTTTATGAGATCATGCAGGACGCCCTTAAAAAACCTTGTATTTATAACTGCCGGAAGAACTACGAAACTTCAAAACGACTGTCCGCCATTCTACCGCAATCCGAGGCAATCCTGTCGGCAACTATTCGGAAGTCCGGTCCCGCGATATCTCCCGCGATCTCATCGTAACCTTTAAAGCAAGCGTCCGCAACCTTACTGAGATTATGCATTCCATATAAAACGAATCGGATAATGTTTACGAACAATTCTTGCCGGCCCGGTTCTCAACAGAAAAAATCCAAAACCGGGTGGAATTGGACAATATCATCGTAACTTTTAAAGCAAGAAAGCCGGCAGCCAAGAGCGATATAATAAACCTATGGGAAGTAATAAATGAAAATATGAAAACGGGCGGACGGGAAATTTTGACAATTGCCGAAATGGCTCTGGCGGACAAACTGACCATTGAGGGCGGTGTCGCCGAGGCAAGGTTAATTGCCACAGCCGGCGGGCAACTTGCGCGTGCAATTTGCGGTATGTCCCTGCCCGGCGAGCCGATTGCCGTGTGCTGCGGTGTCGGCAACAACGGGGCGGACGGATTTGCCTGTGCGCATGATCTGCTGCTTGCCGGCCGGAAGGCGCGTATTTTGTCCCTGCGGCAGCCGGAACAACTTAAAGGCGAGGCGCGTCTTTTCGCGCACAAAACGCTTGCATTGTTGGAGCCGGAAGATCTTCTGGTTGCCGAAGAACAGACGGACGAAAAAGTCTATCGCTCTTTTTTGGGTAAGGCGGGTATTCTCACAGACGCCCTATTTGGCACGGGTTTGAATCGCGCACCCGAAGGCGCAGCCGCTGCGGTGATTCGCGCCTTCAACCGATGTCGCGGCCGTAAGGTGGCGGCGGATCTGCCAAGCGGCATTCACGGCGACCGGGCAACCGCCGGCGGCGAGCATATCCGAGCCGACCTGACTGTCACCTTTTTTCGTCCCAAGTTGGCACATTATCTTTACCCGGCCGCTCATTATTGCGGTTCGGTTGTGTGCTTTCCCATCGGGATTCGCGATGATGTGTTGAATGGTATTCGCCCGCGGCATCTGATGAACGGAGCGCATTTGTATGCGGACGAGCTGATCCGAAAAACACCAAACTATTTGTCGCACAAGTACAATCGCGGGCATGTTCTGATTTTTGCCGGCGAGCAATTCGGCGGGGCGGGTGTGCTGGCATGTATGGCCGCCCAGCGGGCCGGGGCGGGGCTTGTAAGCAGAATCCTTGCCGACCCGTCATCGCAGCCGCCGGGGTATGCGCCCGTCAGTTGCATTCTGCGTTCGGACGAAGGCAGGACGCCCGCTCAAAACCTGGCGGACTTTAAAGCCGGTGCCGCCTTGACAGGTCCCGGCAGCGGGGTAGGCAAACAAACCGCAGAGCGAACCCTCGGCTTGCTGCAAGGGAAGGTTCCTCTTGTGTTGGATGCGGATGCTCTGTCTTCTTTTGAGTCGAATCCCGAACCGCTGAAGCGGGCGTTGCGGCGGCACGGCAAGTGTGTCCTGACTCCGCATATCGCAGAATTTCGGCGTGTGTTTCCGAATATTACCGGCGCCAACAAGTGCGAACTGGCACTAAACGCGGCGGCGGAGACCGGGGCTGTGATTGTTCTCAAAGGGGCGGACACCGTGATCGCCGAACCGCTCATTAATAAGGGCGGCCATAAGGGCGGCAAAGTTGCCGTGCAACAATCGGCATCTTCCTATCTTGCGACGGGCGGCAGCGGCGATGTGCTCGGCGGGATGATCGTTTCTTTTCTGGCACAGGGAATGACGCCTTTCGTCGCCGCCTGCGCCGGCACGCATATTCACGAACTTTGCGGGCAACGGGCGGGAGTGAACCTCATTGCCGAGGATCTGATCCGCGTCATGCCCGATGTACTCACCGACATGATTCGGAAGTTGGGCTAAATAGACAGACGGGCGGGAGTGAACCAGATTGCCGAGGATTTGATCCGCGTCATGCCCGATGTGCTCACCGGCATAATTCGGCAGTCGGGTTGAACAGACGGGCGGGCGGGAGTGAACCTCATTGCCGAGGATTTGATCCGCGTCATGCCCGATGTGCTCACCGGCATAATTCGGCAGTCGGGTTGAACAGACGGGCGGACGGGCGGCAGGCGCGCCGCCTCTTACCGGTTAGCCGCGAATTCTTTCGGTGGCGGTGAGGTCGCGGACCCGATTCAGTTTGTGGATCACCTCGGCGAGATGCGCGGTATTATGCACCCAGAGACTGATGACCAGAACGCGCACGGCGGCCGAATCGTTTTCGGTTACAATGCTTTCCACATTGATCTTGTTGCGTGCCAGTTCGCCGGCAATCTTACTAACCGCATTCGGCATGTTGCGCGTGTGGCAGCGAATTGCCACCGGAAAGATATCTCCTTTCTCGTTTTCCCAGTGTGCCGGCAAACTTCGGCGCTTGATATCCACATTACGACAATTGAGCCGATGAATATATAGCCCGCCTTGTTTCATCGGCATGGCAACAATCGGGTCGCCGGGAATCGGGTGACAACAATTTGCATATTTTATCGCGCCGTCCTGTGAACGCACCTCCAGTGAAGGTTTTTTGCTATTTATATTCGGGGATCTGTCGGACGAAGACGAGGGCAACAGATAAAAAGCCGCCGTCAGGGGTGTCAGTTTTCCCTGGCACAGGGCTTCATAAAACATATCGCGGGTCGTAAAGGAGTGCTTTTTCAGATATTCTTGCCATTCTTTTTCGCCGATATCGGCCAGAGCGGCGTTCGGTTTGTAAATACGCAGCGCGTCTGTCAGCATCTTTTGACCCAATTCTCTGATGTCCGTACTCTCTTTCATGCGCGCATACTGCGCAATATGACTTAGGGCCTTGGGAGTGACCGCATAAGAACTCCAGGAAAAATCCGGCGACGCATCCGCGCGGGTGCGTATCTTAACAACTTGACCGGTCTGCAAAGACTGCGTAATGGAAGCCGGTTTGTTGTCAATCTCGCAGGCAACGCACTTGGCCCCCATGTCCGTATGCACCGCGTATGCAAAATCTACGGCGCAGGCCCCCGCGGGCAGGTTGATAATATCGCCTTCCGGCGTATAAACATAAATTTCGCGGGCACTAAACTCCCGGTCAAGGGTCCGCATCAACTCCCGCCCTTCGCCGCCCGAAAGGGCGATGCCGCGCAGCCAGCCAACCGTTTTGTCGGCGTGCTCGGTGCCGCTCTTTTTCTTGGAAAAGAGACCCGCTTTGTAGAGAAAGTGGGCGGCGAGACCGGACTCGGCAATCAAATGCATATCCCGCGTGCGAATCTGGATCTCAACCGGATAGCCGCCGGGGCCCACCAGGGTGGTGTGCAGCGACTGATAGCCGTTTTTCTTTGGGTTGGCGATGTAATCCTTAAATCTGCCGGCAATCGGACGCATACTCACATGCAGCACACCGAGAGCCGCATAACAATCGTCAATCTTTTTTACCAAGATGCGGATGCCATACACATCCATGATTTCATGCAAAGTGGACGATTCTTTGCCGATTTGCCGGGCCGGCTCCGATGTCAGCCATTCGCTGTGGCGCCTTGTCATCTTGTTGTAGATGCCGGCAAGGTTCTTTTTTCTGCCGTAAATGTGGCAAGAGATTCCTTTTTTCTTTAGATAAACACGCAGCTGCCCGATGACTTCCAGCATGTCATTCTTTTTTTTGTGACGCGCCTTTTCCACTTCGCCGGCAAGAAGTTTGTAACGCATCGGATAGACGGCGGCAAAACTTAGATCCTCCAACTCCATTCGCAACTTCTCCATCCCCAGACGTCCGGCCAGCGGGGCATACACCAGCATCGTTTCCTTGGCAATGCGGCGCTGCCGTTCCGAAGATAACGCATGAATGGTTCGCAGGTTGTGCAGGCGATCGGAGAGTTTTATCAGAATGACGCGCGGATCGCGCGCCATCGCCAATACCAGTTTTTGATAGTTTGCCGATTGTGACGGGTTCATACTCCTGTCCGGCAGCGGTTGTTTTTTGAGGCCGCGTAACTTGGTTAGACCTTCCACCAGATGGGCAAGTTCCTCGCCAAACTCTTTTTTAATGTCCGCGTGAGAAACCCCGGTATCTTCTATGACATCGTGTAACAGGGCCGCCGATATCGCACGCACATCCAATCCCATGTCCGCCACCATGTTGGCGACCGCCATCGGATGACTGATGTAGGGGATGCCCGAAGAACGCTTTTGCTTGCCATGGGCGCGCTCGGCAAACCTATAAACGCGCAAGACAACGGCAACTTCTTTGCGGGATAACTTGTCCCGCATCTTTTTGTAAAAAGTGTCGTAGTAAAGGGAAACATTTGCCGGCGTGTCCGACCGCAATCGCAAGGAGCGAAAGGGCGGCAAAATGAAGCCGGAATAAGACTTGAGTTTGTCTGTTACGCTATCAGCGGTTTGGGTATTTGTGGGTTGGGCGTCGGGAGTTGAATTGTATCCGTCTCGCCGAACCGCCCGTTGTGAAGATGAAGTCTCTGTCATACGCGGAGACCTTCAAGTTCAGTCCTCCTTGTTATTGTTATCCTCTTGCGGCTCAGACACCGCATCATCGGCTTTTGCTTCGTCGTCTTGGGCCTCGGGTTTCCCCGCCTGTATAGGATCCGTTTCCTCGGGGTTGCCGTCCGTATCGGCTTTTGCTTCGTCGTCTTGGGCCTCGGCTTTTGCTTCGTCGTCTTGGGCCTCGGCTTTTGCTTCGTCGCTTTGGGGAGCCGCCGCCTCAAGAGCCTTCATGGCGGCCGCCTCTTCTTGGCGTTTCTTTATCTCTTTCTCTGCCAAACGACGCATCCCTTCTTGGAAATCGGGGTGACTCTCATCCGCTTCGTCGATCATTCTGGTGCGGACGATACTCGGGTCTATCTTGCCGGCCGCAATCTCGCGCAACGCGAACAGGGTGTTCTTCTCGCCCGTATCTTCTAACTTGCGCATATGTCCCTCATCCAACTGCCGGGCTCGCACCGCCGCCAGCCGCACCAGTTCAAAGCGATTCTCCACATACTTCAAACAATCTTCTACTGTAACTCTTGCCATAACTTCTGTTTTTGTGTAATAACTAACTATTAATAATAATAATAGAAACAACCGACCGCAATATTCCGACCAATCAAACTATAAAAATATTATACAACAAGAGCCCGCACGAATGACCTTTTGTGCCGCATTTCGCCCGGTTCTGAGCTATTCCGGTTTTGACAGGAACCAACTTTGGCTACTTTTACTTTTAAGAAGCCCATAAGCATTTCCCGTGCGTCCCTTCCGCCAGTCTGTTGTCCAAACCCGGCTGCCGCATAACCTCCGGCGGTCGCCTGTGAAGAGGCTATTTCTTTGAATTATTATCGTTGTTTCTATTCGCGCGCGTTTTTTGACATTTCTTAAAAGTTTTCTGTGGCTATTCCTTATAGTTCTTTATTGCTTCCTTAATTTTAGATAATTCTCCCAGGACCCATTCGTGCTTGTTTGGAAACATGCGGTGGATGTGTTGTTCCACTTCGTTATACTTTACCGTTAGTAGGCGATATTCCAATTGATAACTGCGATCCGGGTCGCCTATTTGGTAGGAGTTTAGACGCCTTGTTGTGTCTCGTGCAACACCCACTTTATATTCTCCCGGATATTTGGGATTGGATATGATGTAGACATACTTCTTACCATCCGCGTCGTCATCTTTGTAACTGCGTTTGGGGGGCGTTGTTGTGAAGTGCGGTTCGCCTCTAAAAAAATCTTCCGGTACTTCTTTCGCCAGCCTTTCTTTTACCAACTCATAAGCCTTCTGCGATACATCTATGCCGATCCAACTGCGCTCCAATTTTTCCGCCGCAATACAAGTTGTTGCACAACCGCAGAAGGGATCCAATATCAAATCCCCTTTATTACTGCTCACTTGGACGATGCGCTCCAATAGTGCCAGCGGTTTCTGGGTTGGGTAGCCTGTTCGCTCTTTGGCGACAGACGAAATCTGTGATATTTCCCACCAGTCAGACATCATTTTTCCCGCCGGATTGTAACGGCCTGTTGAGTCTGATAAAGCATAAAAATCTCGATAAGGAACTCGCAGGATGTTGTGTGTCGCATCATTTCCTTTTCCATAAAGCAACAGAGAATCGTGTTTCCTCGGGAAATGTTTTTTAGTTGCCCCGCCCGCGTGATAACACCATATCACTTCGTTCCTGAATTTACTCTCACCGAATATACAATCCATGATGAGTTTGAGATAGTGACTCATTGTCTGATCGCAGTGCAGGTAAATGTTACCCGAGGACTTAAGAATACGATGCATCTCAATTAAACGAATAGCCATATACGCACAGTAGCAGTAGTTGTAATGGTTGCCGAATGACTTCACCCCGTTAAGCAACGCATAGAGCTGCGGGTTGTCTTGCATAATAGAGTTTACCCATTCATCTTTAACATCCTCCTCGCGAAAAATATCACTAAACTCGGCCCCTTCCGCTGAACTGTCACGGGGTGCGGTAAATATTTTGTTTTGGGGCTAGACTAACTGAGGGGTCTTTTTCTTAACAATTTTAGCATGACTTGATAGAAGTTTTTGTTCCGGTGATTGAAACGGAACTCACATTCTTTCAAGTGCAACAAAAAATATTCGGCACGTAAGCCATGCAAACGTGCCAGACGCGCCTTGGTATAACTCCAAAAACTTTCTATCCCATTGATGTGATTCGTTCCCACAGCAAACTCATGGTCTCCATGACGAACCCGATAATGTTTCTTATAACCCATATCAATCAATCCATTATAACCTGGCCAGCTATCCGTGTGGATGATACTATCCTCACCGACACGACCACGAATCACGCGTAATAACTGGCTTTTTGAGCAGTCCGGCACAATCTCCGTAGACACTTTGCCACCGCGTTTGAGCACACCAACGACAATGGTCTTGTTGCCGGCACCGCGACCACGAGGACCGGGAATACGCCTTGGTCCAAAATAACTCTCATCCACTTCAAATTCACCGCAAGATTTTTTTGGTAACAACACGCCCCCGCCAACCGTTGCCGAAGCATCATCAAATATTTGTTCACCGTATTACGATTCAATCCAGTCAGTATTGCTATCTTATTTGCATCCAGATCCAGGGCAAATAGCTTGATCAACTGCCGAAATTTCCGCTCCGAGATTCTGGAACGAAAAACATACCGATTTTTCCTTGTATTTACTGGCATTTATGCTCATATTTTACCTCTCAATTAGTCTAGCCCCTTGTTTTTATTGAAAGGAGGGTCCAGGTAAATCAAATCTATACATGCATTGTTAATACCGCGTAAGATATTCAAGTTATCGTGGCAAAAAATTGTCCGCTTTGGAACATTAAGAAGAGTATGATTCATAATCGGTGCATTGTTGCGTTGTCGTGTTGTTATATTTTATGCCTAAGTTACTTTTTTTCGTATGATCCGTATGATCTCACCCGGTTTTGGCAGGAACCAATTTTGGCTACTTTTACTTTTAAGAAGCCCCTAAGCATTTCCCGTACGTCTCTTCCGCCAGTCTGTTATAAAAATCCGGCTGCCGCGTCATCTCCGACGGTTGCCGGTGAAGAGGCTATTTCTTTGAATTGCCCGCTTCCAAACGCAAGAGACGGCGCATGAAATCCGGCAGGCGGCGCATCATTGCCGTTTCTTGCAAGAATTTGCGTTTGTTTTGGGCCGGGTAGCCGAACAGGTGCTCGTCATCCTTGGTATCGCCGATGACCACACTGGCGCCGTAAATAAAATTGCGTTTGCCCACCCGGATATGATCGGCAAAACAGGCATGACCGCCGATCACCGTGTCGTCGCCTATGTGTGTGGAACCGCCGAACCCGACCTGAGCGCAAATGATCACACGCTTGCCAATCGTGATATTGTGAGCGATATGCACCAGGTTGTCTATCTTGGTTTTTTCGCCTATTCGGGTCTCACTCAAAAGTGCCCGGTCCAGGCAACAGTTGGCGCCGATTTCCACATCGTCTTCTATGACCAGGCGGCCGAGATGCGGTTTTTTGATTCGCTCTTTGCCGGCCGCCGCATCCGTGTAGCCAAATCCATCACTGCCGAGAACACTGCCGGCATGCACCGCCACTCTGTTACCTATTCGGGTTCGCGCATACACGGTGACATTGGGCCAAATGACACAGTCATCGCCCATCACAACATCGTCGGCAATGTGAACGCCGGAGGCAATGCGACAGTTTTTTCCCAAACTGCAGTTCTTGCCGATTACCGCCCTGCCAATCACCGTCCCTTCGCCGTATTCCGTTCCCTCGCCGATGATCGCATGTGCCGAGAGATCCTTCTCGCCGTCCGGAGAATGTTCCGCGGGAGCGAACATCTCGAACAGCAGTTGCACAGAATCCGCAAGAGAATGTTTGCGACAAACCAGAACGGCAACCGACTTGGGCAGTTCCTGTTTTGTCCGCTCCAACAACTCATCGGCGGTTAGCAGCGCGGCGCAGTCGGTCTGTGCCAACTTGCCGGCATACGCGGCCGATGTAAAAAATGTCATCTTGTCGGGTGCGCGCATGCCCAATTCGGTCAGACCCGTGATCCGCAGTTCCGGGTGACCGTGTACCTGTTCGGCACCCAGTAGTCGGGCGATTTCGCCGAGGGCAATACCCGATTCCGTTTCTTTCAATGGCATCGTGAGAATTTACTTAGGACAGATTGCCGTCGCTCACCGCCAAAGATCTATCTTAAGCGTGCCGTTGCTCGCCGGCATGACGCAATCCATGATGCAGCCCGGCTTCTATGAAGACATCCGGGTCGCCGTCCAACACCCGATTGCAGTCACTGACTTTTCCTTCGCCTGCGCCCATCATCGTCACCGCCAAAGATCTATCTTAAGCGTGCCGTTGCTCGCCGGCATGACGCAGTCCATGATGCAGCCCGGCTTCTATGAAGACATCCGGGTCGCCGTCCAGCACCCGATTGCAGTCACTGACTTTTCCTTCGCCTGCGCCCATCATCGTCACCGCCAAAGATCTATCTTAAGCGTGCCGTTGCTCGCCGGCATGACGCAGTCCATGATGCAGCCCGGCTTCTATGAAGACATCCGGGTCGCCGTCCAGCACCCGATTGCAGTCACTGACCTTTCCTTCGCCTGCGCCCATCATCGTCACCGCCAAAGATCTATCTTAAGCGTGCCGTTGCTCGCCGGCATGACGCAACCCGGCTTCTATGAAGACATCCAGGTCGCCGTCCAGCACCCGATTGCAGTCACTGACTTCGATACCGGTGCGCAGGTCCTTGATGCGCGACGCATCCAACACATAAGAGCGGATCTGGTAACCCCAGGAAATGTCATCCTTGGCGGCTTCCAACTCGCGCTTGGCGCCGGATAACTTTTCCACCTCAATATGCCACAGCTTGGCGCGCAGCTGACGCATGGCGTTCTCCCGGTTTTGATGCTGCGAACGCTGGCTTTGACACTGTGCCACAAGTCCGCTGGGGATATGGGTGATGCGCACCGCCGAGTCGGTTTTGTTGACATGTTGGCCGCCGGCACCGCTCGCCCGATAGGTATCCACCCGCAGGTCTTTGGGGTTGATGTGAATTTCAATATTATCGTCAATTTCCGGCGTAACAAAAACCGAAGCGAACGAAGTATGCCGCCGATTGCCGGAGTCAAAGGGCGACTTGCGAACAAGGCGATGGATACCGCTTTCGGTGCGCAGCCAGCCGTATGCATGGTCGCCGCGACAAAGAACACTGGCACCTTTGATGCCCGCCACTTCGCCCGGCGAATACTCCAACATCTCCGTGACAAAACCGCGTCTTTCGCACCAACGCAGATACATGCGCAGCAGCATTTCCGCCCAGTCCTGTGCTTCGGTCCCGCCCGAGCCGGCTTGAATTTCCAAAAACGCATTGCCGGCATCGTGTTCGCCGGAAAACACCGAGCGAAACTCCGTTTTTTCCAATTTTTTCAAGAGTTTCCCCATATCGGCCGCCAATTCCGTTTGCATGCTTTCATCCTTCTCGTCGCGTCCGAGTTCTATGAGACCCAACAGATCCGCCACCTGTTCGCTAATCGCATCCAACTCACCCAAGGTTACCGCCAGACGGGATTCCCGCTTACCGAGTTCGCGCGCTTTGTCCGGATCATCCCAGAGATTGCTCGCTTTCAGTTGCTCGCGCACCTCGGCCAGTTCCCGCTTCACTGTTGCGTAATCGGCGATGCGTTTCAAGTCGTCCGTCCGGCGGCGAAAGTCCGCCGCTTGCTCTGTCAATTCACCCCATGTCGGGGTATCGGTTGTCATGTTGTTATTGACAAGGAATTAATTGTTCCCGGCGGGGACCGACGGAAAGACCCAAGACGGGGACCCCCGCCTTCTGTTTTATTAGGGAAATGAAATCGTGCAGACGGGCGGGCAGTTGATCATAAGTGCGTTTGTCACTGATATTCTCCCGCCAGCCCGGCAGGTCCCGGTAAATCGGCTCGCCGTTCGGGGCATATTCGGTACATACCCGAATCCGTTCAAGATCATCGAAAACATCCGCCTTGGTAACAAGCAGGGCGTCTGTGCCGTTGATTTGCGCGGTTCTGCGAACATCGACCAGATCAAGCCAGCCGCAGCGCCGTTTCCGCCCCGTGGTAGTGCCGAATTCTTTGCCCCGTGCTTGCAAGGATTCGCCGTTCGTATTTTTTTGTTCCGTCAGGAAAGGACCCGCGCCGACCCGAGTCGCATAGACTTTGATGACGCCCAGCACCCGATCAATGTCTTTGTGAGAAAGACCGCTGCCGATCAATGCGCCGCCGACAGACGGATACGAAGCAGTAACAAACGGATAGGTGCCGTGACAAGGATCCAGGCCGCAACCCTGCGCGCCTTCCAGAAAGATCCTTTTGCCCGCATCCTTGGCGGTGCGCAGCAACGCGGCGGTGTCCGTAACAAACGCGCTGATCTCTTCCGCCTGACTTACCACAAGGGCGGCTGTCTTTTGCACGGGCACCTCCGGCGCGCCGTAGTAGTTTTTGAGAAGGAAATTATGATAATTCATTAGTTCGGTGATGCGGGCGTAAAAATCTGCGGCAAAAGCATCTCGCAACAGCAGACCGCGCCGGGCGTAAAAATCCTCGTAGGCCGGACCTATGCCGCGTCTGGTCGTTCCGATAAGGGAATTCTTTTTTTCGGCTGCCTCGTCCAGGGCCCGATGGCTCGGCAGCAACAGCGGACAGTCGGCGCCGACAGAGAGTCTCCCGTCCAACGGGCCGATGTCCGAAATCATGGCAACTTCGGCGAGCAGAGCATCCAAAGACAGAACGACACCCTCGGCAATCACACAATGCACCGACCGACGCAGACTGCCGCAAGGAAGAAGATGCAACTTGCGCACCTTGCCCGCATGAAAGACCGTATGCCCGGCATTATGCCCCCCTTGATAGCGGACCGCAAAATCCGTATCCTCACAAAGCGCGTCCGCCAGTTTGCCCTTGCCTTCGTCTCCCCACTGCAAGCCGAGGAGAACCGTTACCTTGCTATTTGGGTCGCTTAAACGCATCTTGTCACTCGTCACCTTATTACTCCTTAATTCTCTTTATTCTCTTTATTCTCTTTATTATTCCCCGCCTTTTGTTTGGGCGGCAGTTTTTTAACCCGCCATCTGTCGTTCTCTTTCACCAATTCGGCGGCACAGCCGAGAGATCTGGCGGTTTGGCCGGGTCTCAGGGCGCGGACGATGCGTTTGTTGTCGGCACGCAGAGCGCGCAAAGTCGTAATTAGGGATGCGTCATTCGGGGCATAGGGTGCAAAAATCGGGGCGGGTGTCTCCGAACAAATAGCGTTACGGTTCACAAGATAACGAAAGAGCGCGCCCAAGTTAATACCGAACCCGGTGGCGGGTCGGCCGCTGCCGCCGCTGCCGCCGCTGTCGAAGTGCGCGCCTATGGCGTCGTATCTGCCGCCCTTGGCAAGGCATGCCGAATGATCGGGCAGATAAACACCGAATACGGGACCGTTGTGATAGGAATAACCGCGCCCCGGCACCTCCGCCAGGTCCAGAAACAAACGCATCTTGGCGTCGCCGTCCTTTTTAATGAGACGGCACAACTTTTGCAATTCCGCCAAGGTTTGATTCACTTCGCTGTTTTTTAGAGGCTCTGTCAGAAGCACCGCCTTGGCAAGAATCCGGTCGTCACCGCAAAGGTGCGGCAGCTGTGTCAATATGTCACGAACCGCGTCGGCGAGATCAAGCGACGCCACAAAGGATGTGATTCTATCGATGGACTTGCACGCCAATAATTGATAGTAATGCTCGGCGTCTTCGGCTCGCAGGCCGGCCGCCTTGACAAGCTTGCCGCACCAGGAGGCGTGCCCCAAACTTAAGACATACTCGTCCCGGTGAACATCGGCAATACAACTCGCCAAAAGAGAAATCACTTCATGGTCGGCACTCGTCCCCTCTTCGCCAAACAGTTCCGCACCCAGATGCCGGGGGTTATACTCACTCTCGCCGTGGCGACGAAACACCTCGCCGCAATAGCACAGTCGGTTTGGGATCATCTCCTTATCCTTGCTTTGGTCCGCCATACCGGCATCCATACGCGCCGCCTGAGGCGTGAAGTCGGCGCGCAAACCCAGCGGCGGATCCGCGCCGTAAAAAACAACCGGCTCGTGTTCGGGGTCCGCTTTGGAGTTTAGCACCAGCGAATGGGCATACTCCACAGTCGGCGGCAGTATGAACTGATAACCGTAACCGAAGAAAATTTGCAGAAGACGCGACTGCATATTCCGGAAGGTTTCCGCATGCGGCGGATGAAATTCTTCTATGGCGGCCGGCAACAGCCAGTTATTTTGGGGGGCAGGCAAAGAAACGAAAAATCTAAAAATACCTATGCGCCAAATAGCAAGAACATCGGCATACCGGTTAGAATAGCCGTATTCCGCCAAACAGCACGCAGAAAGTAAATTAAAAAGAACAACAGGATGGGGGAAAAGTCCAGGCCGCCCATAGGGGGCAAGATTTTATGAATGGGGGCGAGAAGCGGCGCGATCAACTGATTGCTTAAACCGGCAATCGCGCCGGAGCCTTGGGGACGCACCCAACTGAATATGACCGTCAACAGAAGCGCGATAAAGTAAACTCGTAATACCATGCCCAGCAAGGCAAGTGCCGCCCACATCATCAGTTGAAATATCGGCAGAACGCCGGCCGCTTGAATACCAAACAACAAGAAAAAAGCGGCCAATTCCAACAGGTATGCCGCGAGCAGACTTGCCGGGTCTATGCGCCCCAAACTTGGCAAGATTGCCCGCAGCGGTCGGCAATAAAAATCGGTGAATGTCCGCAAAAATCGGACAATGCCGTTGTAAAAGTCTACTTTGTGAAGTTGACACACAAAACGCAGAAGACTTAGAAATGCCAAAATACTCGGCGGCAACACCGCCAAAAAAGCCAACAGGGTCACGGTGATTCCAGGGGTTCCGTTGCGTGCGCATCGTGCGTATCGCCCAGGGCCGCCGAACGCCGAACGGCGGCGGAAACAGCGGAATGCAGCTTTTCTTCCATGCCGAAAGACTCCAGAGTATCCAAAGCGGCGCGCGTGGTCCCGCCCGGCACTGCAATTTTGTTAATGAGTTCCGCGGGGGTCCGTCCGGTCGCACGCATCAAATCCAAAGTGCCGTGTCCCGTCCGTAACAAGGCGGCGCGCGCAGCCGCCTCTTTAACCCCCAAAGATTTCGCGCTACTAATGAGAGCTTGCAAAAAATAACAGAAGTAGGCGGGACCGCTGCCGCAAAGCGCGGTGTACACATCCATTTCTTTGTCATCTTTCATACAAACCACTTTGCCGAAAGCGGAAAAAAAGGTTTTGACAAAAGACAGCCGGTCCTTGTCCGTATCCGGCGAAGCCAGTATCGCGGTAACACCGCCGCCCACTCGGCTCGCCAAGTTGGGCATGGCACGCACAACCGCGCCGGGCTGCAAGGTTTGCAGATTCTTCAAGCGCAAACCGGCCGCCAGACTCACCGTGAGATGCCGTTTTTTATCCGTATGAGGGGCAATTTCCGCCAAAACCTGCGGCACCAGATTGGGTTTAACACCCAAAAGAATCACATCCGCCAGCCGCACCGCGGTCGGATTATCCGCAACGGCATGCGCCCCGTAAAGTCGCGCCGTTTTCTTCGCCGAAGGAAAGCTGCCGGCGGTTAAGTAAAACTTGTCCCGGGAACAGCCGACCGCAACCAGACCGCCAAGAAGGGCTCTTGCCAAATTGCCGCAACCCAGAAAAGCGACCGCGGGATCACCTGCCGATATCGGAAACGGCATTGATTTTAATTTCGGCTTTGTTGTTTAATGTTTCCAGCAGCCATTCTTCCGTCGTCAAAGACAAGGCGGCGCGATATTCCTCGTGCGTTTGCAACCGCAGTTCGTCTTCAAGACTTTCCGATGATTTGACGGCAATGTCGTCCACAACAAACAAGAGATAACCGCCGTCTTCGGTTTGCGTGTAGTTTGCAAACGGCACTCGGTGCGAGGACACCGAAGCAAGAATCCGATCTTCGGTTTCGGTTCTAAACTCTTTTGCCCGCGAGAGTGTGTCGGCCGTCTCCCATCTCACCAGCGGAAGAACATCAGCCGCCGCATTGGGATCCAAACTGCCGTTATTAATCCCGGCTATGGTTTCCGTCAACTCTCCAAGAAAGCGTTGTCTTGCCCGGTGGTTCAGATAGTCTTCCGCCACCTGTTCCATGACCTCTTCATAGCCGCGCAACTCCGCCGGCACAGTCTCTTGCATTTCAAACGCAAGAAAACTGCCGTCATCCAACCAGATAACATCGCTTGTTTGACCGCTTTCTATTAGGACAAGTTCTTCCGCAAATGCATGCCCGAATTCCATGACCAGCGGCGATGCGGCGGTCAGTGTGTCGCTTTGTTCCGTCGGATAAGGAAAGTCCGCGGTGACCTGCGGCAATTGGCCTTCGGATTGAATATAGTCCGAGAGGAATTCCGCCTTCTCCAAAAGAAGTTCCTCCGTTTGCTCGTAGCGAGCCTCTGCGATCAATTCCTCGCGCACCTCGGCAAACGCCGGGACATCCGCGTCCGTCATATTATCCACCCACATCAAATGCACCCCCAAGTTGGAACGAAAAGGGGGTGTCTTCTTTTCACCCGGCGGCAGATCGCGGATTGCTCCCACAAAACTTGTCGGCAACTGGCCGATCGGCAGATTGCCAATATAGCCGCCGTTTGCGGCTGTCACCGTGTCTTCCGAGTTTGCGCGCGCCGCTGCGTTAAATTCTTGCAGAGTTTGGATTCCCTCGCTCAAAGCCGCCGCCCGATCAATGAGTTCATCATCAATTGCCCCCGGGTCGTTAAACAAAATATGATAAATACTCACATTGGCCTGCAACAAGGCACCGCCGTATCGTTCGTTATACAGATTATCCAATTCACTTTCTTCTACCACCGCCAGCGGCTCTGTTTTTTCCCGGGAAAGATGCACATAACGGAGCCTGTATCTGTCCGGCAGAAAGTACTGCCGCGAGTTTTCTTCGTAGTAAACGCGCAGTTCGTTTTCCGCGGGCAGGTCATTCCTGTCTTTGGCCGGTGCCGGCAGTTCGGCATAACGGTAGGTATATTCCCGGAACTTCCAGGCAATGTAATCTTCCAGCATGGACGATGTATAAAAAGCGGCCGATCTGTGTCCGTCCAAATAGGTGTTGCGCTTAAACCGGCGCACCAAATAGTCTTTGTAACCGCGCGAGTTTAAACGCGAGTTGCGTAAGAAACCCGTATAAACCCGTTGCTCAAACTTACCCTGAATCTGAAAGGTCGGGTCATTAACGATAATCTGATCCAATTGTGCCGGCGATAAGCCGAGACCCTCTTCGTCTGCCGCTTGCCGAACCAAAATGCTATTGATCAGCTCCTCAAGAACGACTTGCCGCAATTCTCTTTGCTTGTCACGGGAGAGCACCTCCAAAGCGCCCAAATTCTCTTCGGCGGTCCGCCTGGCATTGGTGTATGCGTTTTCATACTGCCCGATATAAATAGGCTCGTCGTTGACAGCCGCCACTTCTTCGGGTTCCAGTAATAAGGACCACAAAGAACTGGTCCCCCACAACACAAAGGTGAAGGCGATGAATCCGATTAGAGTCTTGACGATCCAGCTGCCGGATTTTTTTTTAATCTCTTGTAACACTCTTTCTTTTCCGATTGATGGTATGTGTATTTTTTTCTGTGTCGGAAATTCCTATGCCCTTGGCCCGTCCGACCGCGACCCCTGCTAAGAAAAAGAGAGCATCCGTAAACACCCTCCTCTCCCTAACAATAAAAAGGCGGTCTTACGAATTAACCATCTTTTTAAGAACGCTGCTCGGTTTGAACGAAACAGCGTTGGCGGCGGCGATTTGAATCACCGCACCGGTTTGCGGGTTTCTGCCGGCCCGCGCGGCACGGCGCTTAACATTAAAAGCACCGAATCCTGCGAAGGAAACGGAGTTTCCTTTCGATAAGGACTCGCTGATGCTACTCAAAACAGAGCCCAATGCCTTTTCGGCTTGACTCTTATTAATGTCAGCCGCCTCGGCGACCGCGGACACTATTTCTTGTTTTGTCATAATATTTCTCCTTTATTTATTGGTTATGTATTATTAATTTTAAAAACTATGCCGACAACAAAAGTTGTTAACAATACCTTATTTTACAACAATTTTTTGATAACAACATATGATTTTTTACTTCTTTTTACACTCTAAAAATATCCCAAAATATAGGAACGCCCTCGATTTGGCACTTTTTATGCCAGTTCTTGTTATTGTTCTTGTTCTTGTTCTTGCTGCATAAAAAATGATTCGGTGTCCTCTCATCAATGAAAAGAGGAATAGGATTTCGACAGAGTGAATTCGGCAAGCCGCCGATGCGTTGGAGATGATGCCGTATCGGACCCGGTTCTTAATTGCCCCCGGCGAATTAAAACGGATGAAAACAGATCAAAGCGGATTAAAATAACCCCATATGCTTTGTTTGTACTTTGTTTGTTCTTTATCCGTCCCGATGAGATACCCGGCCGGGCTGTTAGCGGCCTTGTTGTAATGTCTGCGGAAAAAACAACTTCAAAGAAACAATTGCGCCGGAAGATGTCGGCGCGCCGCCGGGACCTTGAGCGGCATTGGGCGGCGGCGGCATCCGCCCGGATTTGCCGGCACATCGTCTGCCATTCTCTGTTTAAGTTCGCCCGCAGAGCGGGGGTGTATCTTGCCAAGGATAACGAAGCGGATCTGTCCGCCTTGCTGCGACCGGGGGCGGCGTTCAACAAAGAATTCTATTGTCCGAAACTATTGCCGCCGCTGTGGTTACGCTCGGAGATGTGCTTTCTGCCGATCAACGCCAAAACGCCTCTGCTTCCGAACCGCTATGGCATCGCCGAGCCGGTCACTGCGTCCGCCCGCCAAACGGCCGCGGACCATCTTAATATTCTGTTCCTCCCTCTCCTTGCCTTTGATCGGCACGGCGGCCGCCTGGGGATGGGCGGCGGATTCTATGACAGACATCTCGGCAGGTGTCGCCGACTGCCGACTTTGATTGGGGTGGGGTATGCCTGTCAGGGTGTCCTTCGGGTACCGACCGAGCCGCGCGACATCCGACTTGACTTTGTTGTAACGGAATGCGGTTGGGCGGACTGCCGGGTTCGGGGCTAAGAGGATTTTGGGGAAGATTTCGAGAAAGGTTTTAGGGCTGAGCGGCTCAAAAACAGATGATAGGCATCATTGTCCGTTTCGGGGTAAAAAGTATAGTTGATTTCTTGCAGATAACGCATTAAGGCCCCCCGTTCGGCCCGCGGAACCTGTATGCCGGCGAGGATACGCCCGTAAGCCGCCCCGTGGTTGCGATAATGAAACAACGATACATTCCATTTGGGGCTGAGTGTGTCCAAGAATCTTAGCAGTGCCCCGGGGCGTTCCGGGAATTCAAAACGAAACAGGACTTCTTCTTCTCGCGGAAACGGCGGCACCCCGCCGACCATATAGCGGATGTGTAACTTTGCCACCTCGTTGTCGGTCATATCAACATTCGGGAAATGATTCTTATTTAAGGTGTCGGCGATACGGACTATGTCTTCTTTGGAGGCAATACGCACACCAACAAAAATGTTTGCCCGGTGCGGGTCCGCATAACGATAGTTAAACTCGGTGATTTCGTATTTTCGCAAGAGACGGCAGAAGGCGCGAAAACTTCCGCGTTTTTCGGGAATGGTAACACCGAACAACGCCTCGCGCTGTTCGCCAATTTCCGTCCGCTCGGCAATATGGCGCAGCCTGTCAAAGTTTGTATTGGCACCGGACAGGATTGCGACCAGATTGTGGACGCCGGCCGCCGCCGGATGCTCCTCGCAGAATTTTCGCATGCCGGCGACGGCAAGCGCCCCGGCCGGCTCGGCAAGGACACGCGTATCCTCAAATACATCTTTGATTCCCGCACAGATTTCGTCCGTAGTCACCGTAATCATATCATCCACACACTTGCGCGCCAGCCTGTATGGCTCCGCGCCGACGCGATTGACCGCCACTCCGTCCGCAAAAATACCCACATGCGGCAAGGTGATCCGCTTCTTGCGCCTCAGAGCCTCGGTCATGCAGGCGGCATCTTCCGGCTCCACGCCGATCACTTTGACCTCGGGACGCACATACTTTATATATGCTCCTATGCCGGCGATGAGGCCGCCGCCGCCGACAGGCACAAAAATCGCATCCAGGTCCCGCCGCCGCTGCCGCAGAATCTCCGCCCCGATCGTTCCCTGCCCCGCTATCACCAGTTTGTCGTCAAACGGCGGGATGTACACATAACCCTTTTCTTTGATCAGTCGGCACGAATAGACACGCGCCTCGTCAAAAGTGTCGCCGTGCAGTATCAGCGAAACACCGCGGTAGGAGCGCACCGACCTAACCTTGGTATCCGGCGTGGTGCGCGGCATCACAATGACCGCCTTCAACCCGAGTTTTTGCGCGGATAATGCCACGCCCTGGGCGTGATTGCCCGCGGAAACCGCCAGGATACCCGCCTTCAATCTTGACGGCGGCAAAGAAGCGATCAGGTTATAGGCACCGCGCAGCTTAAAAGAAAAAACGGGATGCGTGTCTTCGCGTTTGAGATACACATTTTTTTTCAGGCGCGCCGAGAGGGCGGCCGCGTGCCCCAGAGGTGTTTCCCGCGCACACTCATACACGCGCGAAACCTGTATCAAACGATTATATTCTTGCAGATCTTTCATAAGATTAAAAACTTATTTTAAGCGGAAGCCGGCAACAGCCAAACCGGTCAAAAAACAACCTATTGCGTTTACGGATTAACGGTACGGTTGCAGTAATGCTCGTAGAAGCGATAGGGATATCTCGGCGGCACCGCACTGACATCGTCCAGCCGGGCAACCTCCGCCGCCGTCAGATCCAGTTTTGCCGCCGTCAGGTTATCCCGCAGTTGCTCCTCCGTGCGCGCCCCCAAAATGACACTGGTCACAGCCGGTTTGGCGCGCAACCAAGCAATGGCAACACTTGCATGCGTGGCGTTATGTTGCTTGGCAAGATCGTCCAGTTCGCGCAAAATAGCCCAGTTATGTTTTGTATTCCGGCGATCCCAATGCTCTTCGGTTTCGTCGCCGGCAACACTGAGCCGTCCGCTGACGGGCGGCTTGTCGGGGGAATACTTGCCGGACAAAAAACCGCCGCCGAGGGGTCCCCAGGGCATGATACCCAGTCCTTCCTTCGGGCACATTTCCGCATACTCGTCTTCAATATCGCGCATCACCAGACTGTATTGATATTGGGCCGCCACAAACCTGTGCCAGCCGCGTTGGTCGCTGTGCCAAAGGGATTTCATCAACTGCCAAACCTTAAAATTGGATACGCCCAGGTAACGCACCTTGCCGGCGGTAATCAAATCGTCCGTCGCCCGCAGGGTCTCTTCCGGCGGGGTCAGCGGGTCCCAACCGTGCAGATAAAGAATATCCAGATAGTCGGTTCGCAAACGCTCAAGTCCGGCTTCCACCGCCCGCAGGATATGGCGGCGCGAAAGACCCGCTGCGTTGCTGCCGTCGCCGCGCGGGAAACGCACCTTACTTGCGATGATAAAATCATCCCGCCTCTTTTGGAGAATGTCGCCGATGATGCTTTCCGACTCGCCACCGGCATACACATTTGCCGTGTCCAGGTGATTACCGCCCGCTGCGGCAAATAGGTCGATCATTTTGGCGGCATCCTTCGCCGAGGTTGTATCGCCAAAGGTCATGGTGCCGAGCGTCAAGTCGCCGAGCAGCAGACCGCTGTTTCCAAGTTTGTTTTTCTTCATTGTTGTTGTCATGTCTGTTGTTCTCTTTTAATAATAATAATAATAAAAATAAGTATCCGCTATTATTATAATCCCTGTTACTGAACGGCGGCCTCATCCGAGAACACATCCGCCCAAAAAGATATTTCGGAATTATTATAATCCCTGTTACTGAACGGCGGCCTCACCCGCAAGGCGACCGAACACGGCACCGGCTGTCAGCCCGCTGCCGCCCGGATAGTTATGATAAAAAATGTCGCCCACAAGTTCGCCGGCGGCAAAGAGGCCGGCAATAGGCTTGCCGGCCGTGTCAAGAACCCGACATTGATTGTCTATCGCCAAGCCGCCGTATGTGAAGGTGATTCCGCAAGTCATCCGATAGGCGGTAAAAGGCGGTTTCTCCAGTTTGAGCGCCCAGTTGGATTTTGGCGGCACCAGCCCGTGCGTGCACTTGCCATCCTTCACGGTCGGGTTGAACGCGGGGGTAGCCGCAACGGCGGTATTGTATGCCCGCAGAGTCGCCAGGGCATTTTGGGAACGGACGCCGTCCAGAAGTCCGGCTAGATCTTCCAAACTCGGCGCGCTGACCTGCGTCGCGCCCTCTTGTTTGTATTCTTCGTACAAAAGATCCGTCACCTGTGCGTCAAAAATCTGCCAACCAAACCGACCCGGTTGCCGCAATACTTCCCTTCCGTACTTGGCGTATGTGTAGTTGCGAAAATCGGCGCCCTCGTCCACAAATCGCTCTCCGTTCGCGTTCAAGATGACGCCAAACGGATAACTGATTTTACGGTAATTCTTGCGCTGCCGGTGCGGAATGGACAGGTTGCCGTATTCCGGCGAAGCCGTATCCATGAAGACCGCATGACAGCCACCCCAGTTACCGGCCGTTTTGGCACCCAAGGCCAATGCCATTTCTATGCCCTGTCCCAGGTTATGTTCGGTCCCGCGCACCTTGGCCTGGTCCCAGCCTTCGCCCAAGTATTCTTTGCGCATGCGCGCATTGGCTTCAAAGCCGCCGCACGCCAGAATCACTCTGTCGGCGGCATACCCGGTTCTGTTGCCGTTTTGTTTACAAACAACACCGACGACCTTGTCATCGCGGCGGATTAATTCCGTGACCTCGGTGTCGTAACAGAATTGGACTTTTAAAAGCCGGGCAATGCGTCTCTCGGCCTGCACCAATCCTTCGCCCTCGCCTTCGGCCGCCAGGGTCAAACCGCCCCAGAAGACATATCGGCCATCCACCCGATAGGCCTGTCGGGTATAAATCGGCTCAAACCGAACTCCCTTTTGGGTGAGCCACAACACAGTCGGCCGGCTCTGTTCAACGAGAATCCGTTGAAGTTGCGGGTTGCCCTCGCCCTCGGCCGCCGCGGTCAGCTCCTCCAGAAACTGTCGGGCGGGGTAGGTGCCAAAATCCGTTTGTTCCAATCGTTCGTCCGACACACCGCCGGCGTTGAGTATGTCCAAGACATCTTCCCGGCTCTCGTAAGCAAAACGCAAGGCACCGGCCGTATAGCGACTGTTGCCGCCAAATTCCTTCTCGGGGGCACTTTCCAGTACAGTAACTTCCGCCCCCCGCTCGGCTGCGGCCAACGCGGCACAAAGGGCCGCGTTCCCGCTACCGACAATCAGAACTCGCATTCGCGCTCTATTAGTTGAGTATGTCCAAGACATCTTCCCGGCTCTCGTAAGCAAAACGCAAGGCACCGGCCGTATAGCGACTGTTGCCGCCAAACTCCTTCTCGGGGGCACTTTCCAGCACAGTAACTTCCGCCCCCCGCTCGGCTGCGGCCAACGCGGCACAAAGGGCCGCGTTCCCGCTACCGACAACCAGAACTCGCATGCGCGCTCTCCTACTTACTTTACTTAAAGGAAGAGTTTAAAGATATTCATACCCGGCAACCTGACAGAGCGGTTTGGCCCAACAGCCGGACAAGGCGTCTTGACAGGGCGGCTGGTCCCAACAGCCGGACAAGGCGTCTAGGCAAGAGACTAGGCAAAAGACTAGGCAAGCGGCCGGACCGAACAGCCAAACAAAGTAACTAGGCAAGGCAACCGGGCCCAACAATTAAACAGCCACCTGACCGCGCATCAGCAAGCGTGCGGTGCGGACAAGTTGGGTTTCGATGGTCTTCTCGTCCTTAACCCGAACGCCGATTTCCATTTTACCGGCAGGATGCTCCAGCAAAAACCGGCATTCGGTTGCCACTTTTTTATCGGCGTCGGGCAAGGTCGCCATCTCGGACAGCAGCGTCCCTTCAAACAGACTGCCCGCGGCCGCACCAAACCCGGCGGAGAGGGCAAAGGCATCGTGACATTGAAAGGGAGTAAAGTATCTGCCGCAAAGATGACCGCCGGCGCGCGGCGCGGCGATCAGGGCAATTTTGGGAATGACACTCTCGCCGACATCTCCCATGCCCATCCGTGCCGCCGCTTTTTTACGAAACTCCAAAAGCCTCGCTATCAGGTGCGGATGTTCGTCCAATTCTTTTTTGGTTTCATAGCCATCAACTCCCCAGTCCTCGGCCCGCAAGAAGATCGTCGGCATGGCAACATCAATGCAAGAAACGGCAATGCCGTCAATCCGATCCGTTCTGTTGCCGGTCGGGAACACCTTGCCCGTTTTTGCCCCGGCAATGCCGCGGAAGGACATTGCAATCGGCGCAGCCCTGCCGGGCACGCCGGCAATCGCATGCTCGCCTGCGTAACTCACCCCGCCGTCCGGCGTTTGAATAACTTGACGGACCGTGTATCCGGTATTGACATCGTAAACGGTCACCGCGGTCTCGGCCCCCTGTACCGGCACCAGGCCGCATTCAATACCGAAGCAACCGACGGCGGTCAGTATGTTGCCGCAGGTCGGCGAACTGTCCACCTTTGCCCTGTCCACATAAACTTGCGAGAAGGTATAATCCAGGTCTGTGCCGGCGCGCGCGGAAGGTTCCACCAGAGCCACCTTGCTGGTGAGCATACTCCCGCCGCCCAGTCCGTCTATCTGACGGGGGTCCGGCGAGCCCATGACTCTGAGCAGTATCTTGTCCCGCAAAGAGGGATCCGCCGGCAGGTCTTTTTTTTGAAAATAAGCGCCGCGCGAGGTGCCGCCGCGCATCAAATAGCAGTCTACAAATTGTGTTGTCATTTCATTTTTTCGCTGTTCGTTTTTAATGTTTAATGTTTAATTTTTAATGTTTGTTTAATGCTTAATTCTGCCAAACCAATGCCAACATTATCCCAAGGGCCAGGGCAACTCTATCGCATCCTGCAGCAGGCCGTAAGGAAAGTCCAGATTCATAAAGTATGCCAGGGTGGTAACGCCGCCCATTCCCAACAGGATCACCGCAAGGCGAAACAGCGGGTGCGCTCGCACCTTGGTGCCAAGGAGTGCGAGAAAGATCATCGTCATCGCCAAAAAGAAACCGAATATGTAGGTCAGCAGCACCAGGGCGTAAATCCAACCGATCGCCTTGTAGGCGCCAAACCTGTCGTAGTTGGCATCGCCCGCGTTTCGCATTTGGACTTCGCTGTCGGCGCCGACGCGTTTGGGCACAAACAGCAAAGACAAAAGCAACATAACACCCGCGATCAAGCCGATAGAAGAGACCATCGCGGGGAAGATCGCCCCCAGGAACGAATGCTGCAACGCATCCGTGAGAGCGATCAGAAAGAGTACAAGAACAAAACCGACAAACAACACTTCGGGGCGCAGCCAACTTCGGTCCGGGGCCATGCGAAAATGAAAGATGCTTCCGGCTTGCTTCCTCTTATTATTTTTACCGCCGCCGACCTTGGCATGCACTCTTTTGCGGAGGGACATACTGCCCGCCAACACGGAAAACACTGTAAAGGCTCCAATAATCAGCACGCCGGGTCTTGCCAAAAAACCCCAGCCGTAAAACTGAACCGCCTGATAAAGATAGGTTTCCAGCGTATCCGCCAGAACAAAGCCTATCAGCAAGGCAGGTCTGGGCCAATCAAACCGCTTCATATACATACAAAAAGTGCCGAGCATCAACAAAGCAAACAGGTCCCAGAAACTCTTGGTCGCCTGAAAGGCGGCAAACGAGATGATCATTAAAAGGAACGGCGCAAGATAACCGTAAGGAATGGTTGTCAGACGGGACAAAGGAGACGACAAGCCGATACATAAAACAGTGCCGATAACATTGGCAATTGCCAGCGACCAAACAATAATGTAGGTCAAGTCCAAATTTTGTTGCACCATCGTGGGGCCCGCTTCTATGCCAAGGATTGTCAGCCCGCCGAGAAATACCGCCATGCTCCCGCTGCCGGGGATGGCAAAAAGCAGTGTGGGAATTAAGCCGCCGCCCTCTTTGGCATTGTTGGCCGACTCCGGCGCTATGACGCCGCGAATGTCTCCCTTGCCGAACTGCGACTTATCGCGCGCCGTTTGAACCACATGCCCGTAGGCAATCCAATCCACCACACTGCCGCCCAGCCCGGGCAGAGCGCCGACAAGGACTCCCAAAGTGGCGCAGCGTAACACCAGCCATTTGTAAAGCCAGGTATCTTTAATTCCTTTGAGCCAACCGGAGCCGAGCAAAGAAGACGAGGAAATGGCTTGATTCTTGCGCAGCAGGTCAATCACTTCCGGCAGGGCGAAGGCCGCCAAGCCGACGATGACCAGTTTAATCCCGTCATACAGATAGGCACTGTCAAACGCCAGCCGCCATTCGCCGGTCGCCGGCGCATTGCCCAGGCTGCCCAGTGCCAGCCCCAAGCAGCATGCCGCCAATCCTTTAAAGATACTTTTGCCGCTGAGCACTCCGACCATGCTGACCCCCAGGACACCAAGCATGAATAACTCCGCGGAACCAAATAACAGAATGAGCGGCCGGGCAAACAGGATAAACACGGTCAAGATGGCGGCACCATATAGACCGCCCAGCAAAGAAGCGGAAAAAGCACTGCCCAGCGCGCGCGCCGCCTGTCCCTTTTTGGCAAGAGAAAAACCATCCAGCACGGTGGCCTGAGACGAACTGGAACCCGGAATACCCAGCAACACCGAAGCGAAGGTATCGGATGTCGGGATGACCGCCACCAAACCGATGAGCAAGGCCAGGGCACTGACCGGCTCCATACCGTAAAGAAACGGAAGCATGATGGAAAAGCCGACGATGCCGCCCAAACCGGGCAGAACGCCGATACTCATCCCCAACAGCACACCGCCGATTAAATACGGGAAGTGATGTGTGGTTGTGAGCGTCAGAAACGCCGCAAAAAAAGCGTTAAGTGCTTCCATGGAATCCCAAATCGCCGGTTGCCTTGTGCGTAACGGCTATGTGTTTAACTTACTTGGTGTTATCGTTTGTCGGTAAAAAAGAAGTGCCGCCAACCGTGCCACCCGCGGGCGACACTTTTGACGGCATTTCTTCAACCGAATACGGTGAGGCTACCCGGGACTACCCGGTGAACCCGTATTTTTCACGCAGCCAATTTTGAATCCACGCTTTGGATTTTTCGTCTACGCTGGTGGCAATCTTCTTGAGTTTTTCGGCACCCCGACCGGTTGCCTGAGGATACACACCCAAGAGTTTTTGACTCGTCGCTTTAAATTCGGGCGAAGCAACTATGTCCGCAAATGCCTTGCGATAGGTGCGCACCAGATCGCGCGAAGATCCTTTGGGCAGAAAGACCATCTTCTGGGCGGGGAAGCCGGCGGCAAAGAAAGCCTTCCAAGCCGAAAATTCCGTGCCGGACGGTTTCTTGCCGTGCACCTTCTGATAGACTTCGCCAAAATGGGGAAGATTCGGGAAGGTGGGGTCTCTTGCCAAGTTGCCTCCGGCATCCAGAATGCCCCAAGCAAACAGAGGAATTGCCTTGCCTTCCTTCACCATCGCAGGAGCAACATTCTTGAGATATGCCGAAGTGGTCTGGTAATCAATATTCACCTCGCCTCTTTCAAATGCCAAACGACCGGCGCCGCGCCCTTTAAAGCCAAAAACGGCCTTGACATCCAAACCCAGAAGTTCAAACGCCAAAAGCGGGATGAGGTCCAACGAAGTTGCACCCTGGCTGGCATAAATCATGGATTGTCCTTTCAGGTTGGCAATATCGTCCGCGGAAGTCACACCCAGTTTGGGAGAAACATAAACAACGCCGCCCGTCGGGGTGCCGAGAACCGTGGTCCAATCGGCATAGTCATATCTCACCCGTTTGTCTTCCAACAGGAAGGGGAATTGGGTGGAGCCGGATGTGCCGAGGATGGTCAGTCCGTCCGGCTTGGCACGCAGGGCAAACTGATTGGTGCCGGTTGTTGAACCGCCGCCCGGGACATTTTTGACAACCACATTCGGATTGCCGGGAAGATGCTTGGCAAGCAGGGGAGCATAATAGCGCGACCACTTGTCCGAGCCTCCTCCTTCCTTAAAGGGAATGATCCATTCAATGGTCTTTCCGGAAAAGTCCGCAGCCGTCGCAACGCCGGCACCGAAAACGACACCGATAAGCAACAGAGGGACCAAGAGTATTTTTGTAATTTTTTTCATCATTTTTTTGTTTTGTTAAGTTTTAAAGTTTACTAATAATTTTATGTTTATCCGGTTATTATACAAATAAAAATTGATTTTTGTGTATTTCGTTTTTTGTCCGAGCCTAACCGGCGAGAGTTGTTCCTATCCGAAAAAGCGGATGACACGGGCAGTGAGCACAATCTGGCGAGGTTGCGACCCTTGCGACTCTCCCTTCCCCGGCAGGCGATGTCTGCTGATCGGTCTTGTCCTGCCCTGCCCCGGTCGCTCTGTCGGTTGCCCGGCAGCCCCGGCTTCCCTTTTACCTGCGCGCTCTCCATCTGCTCTGCCTGCCTTACCTTCCTTGCGCCGAGAGGCCGCCGGGCAGGCAATTCAGAGCCGGGTATTGTGTGCTGTTGCCGAGATCCCAGACACGGACGAAGGGGGCGGACAACTCGGTGGAACTCTCCGCACCGGTGTTCGGGTTGCACCAGGCATTGCCCCATGCCGCATAGATATTATCCGCCCCTGTGAAGTTGGTCGGCGATTGTAAGTCTGTCGTGTTGTAACCCACACCGCCGATACCGGTTAACCGCCCGCTGACTTGAGTATCCCAATAAGAATCGGTGACGGTGTACGTTGTCCCTGTCCCTAGGACGACAGAACCGATCAAGCCGTCATCAGAGAACAATGAATTAACCACGGTGGCGGTATAAGAATAAGAAATTATAGCACTATCCCCAATCCCAACCAGTCCGCCAGCATTAAATCTCGCGGAAACATTGACGTCGGACACATAGGCATAGCGAATTTCAGCAGACTGAGCACTCCCAACCAGGCCGCCAATAAGATTTTCACCGTCGACCCTTCCGCCGGATGCATAAGCATAGCGAATATTAGCACGACCACCGAACCCAACCAGACCGCCCACACGAGTGCCCTCCTCCCCGGTGGAAACCTCTACGCCGGACACAGTAGCATAGCGAATTTCAGCACGCTGACCATCCCCAACCAGGCCGCCAACATCATTCCTCTCGGCGGAAATATTGACGCCGGATACACCCGCATAGCGAATTTTAGCATTCCCACCATACCCAATCAGCCCGCCGACTCTGCCGACGGTGATGGCCGCACCCATGAAACTGCTACCCGTAACCACACTGCCACCCGTAACCGACAGATTCTCATAATAGGTATGCCCGCCAAAGACCCCCAGCTCCTCAATGAGACTGCTATAGCCTACCAGCAGCCCCACATCACTGGCACCACCACGGACAGTCGCATTTCGGAGATGCAGGTTTTGAAGACGACCGGTGAACGCACCAAACAAACCCACTCCATGCGTAGTATTACTCGCAGAGACAAACAGATCGGCAATCGTATGATTCCCGCCATCAAACACAGCCGTCCAAGCGGTGCAAACATCCAAAGCGGAACAGGATCCGATCGGCGTCCAGCCGCTACCGTTGCGATCCGTCCAAACAGTCCGATTGCCGCTGCCACCCGTGACATAGGAAGCCGCATCACTAAAATTCAACGAGCGCGTTAATTCGTAACCCTGGCAGCCGCCGGCGGGACAGCCCGTAGATCCCACAGCAATAATCTCGTCAATATTGCCATCATCCGCCCCGTTGCCATTTAGGTCATCGCGCAACCGTGCCAAGTCATCCAAACTACGAATTTCTATGAGACCATTATGATTGTCATCCACATCCGCCGCTGTCGTCGCATTGGCTATATCCGGAAAACCGTCATTGTCATCGTCCGGGTCGCAGGCATCACCGCCGTCAGTTGCGTTCCTGTCCGTGTTGGTTTGATCCGCATTGGCTACCAGCGGGCAGTTGTCCGGGCCATCCCCCACGCCGTCATTGTCATCGTCCAAATCCTCTATTAAGGCGGTGTCAGCGATGGTGCAAATGGCAACTAGCATATCCGGTTTTCCGTCCTTATCCGTGTCGATGCTCGCACAGGCATCCAGACGAAACGCATCCGTTGCATCCGGGACATCGTCATTGTCATCGTCATCATCGCAGGCATCACCGCCGTCAGTAGAATGCATGTCCGTGTTGGTTTGATCCGCATTGGGTATCAGCGGGCAGTTGTCATCCGCATTCGGAACTCCGTCTCTGTCAAGGTCTCCCGACGGAGTCATTCCCGCAGACCCGGTCCTGGCCGGATCAGCCGGCGCAGCCGATGCCGAGCGACCACCCATATAGATCACCACAATCGCCAGGTTGTAGGCGGCATTCGGCCGCAGACCCTCAAGAGTGACAAGCACGCGCGCCGCCGCCGAGACATTCACACCAACATCCGCCGCTGTCAATTCCCGGACGCCCTTGTCAGCCGGAACTGCGATATTCTGCCAAGTCACATTAAAGCCGGTAATACTTGGTTGATCCGGGTTCGTCCAGGAGACAATCAAACTCGTGTTCGTACCCCCCGCCGCAAACTCGATATCGGAAACAGATAGGCTCACCGCAGGAGCGGGAGCGCCACCACCGCCACAACCGGCAAGAAGCAAGCCGAAGATGCATGCCGGCAGAACGGCGCACATTAAACGAGTCCAACGAACCAGCCGAGGCAAACGAGGCAGCCGATTCAGCCGCCGGCTGGCATTAAAAAAGGCTGCCGTTAGTGGCAATATAACCCGCCCGGCAAACGACAACATCAAGGTATTCGGAACATCATCATTATTATTGAAGCCCTGTGCGAGTGCCGGGCGTGACTGTCGGCCGCGTGTCCCGCCCACCGACCGAGCGGGTAAAAAGTTAATGGGATTCATCGTGACTTGTCCTATATATTAGTGACAATATAACCTGTCCGATAAATAGCATTAAAAAAGAAAGCCTAAATTCCGGTAACTGGTGCAACACCGTGCTATCTGCCCTGCCTACCTGCCTTGAGCCGAGAGGCCGCCGGGCAGGCAATTCAGAGCCGGGTATTGTGTGCTGTTGCCGAGATCCCAGACACGGACGAAGGGGGTGGGCAACTCGGTGGCGCTTTCCGCACCGGTGTTCGGGTTGCACCAAGCATTGCCCCAGGCCGCATAGATATTATCCGCCCCCGTGAAGTTGGTCGGCGATTGTAAGTCTGTCGTGTTGTAGCCCACACCGCCGGCACTGGTTAACAGCCCGCTGACTTGAGTATCCCAATAGGAAGCGCTGATGACGGGGGGAGTATCGGCAAGTTCGATCAAGCCGCCGCCGGAGAACTTTGAATTAGTCACGGCGGCGGTGGCATAAGAATAAGAAATTTGAGCCAAAGTCCCATCCCCAATTAGTCCGCCAACCGCGAAATCCCCGGAAACATTGACGTCGGACACATAGGCATAGTCAATCACAGACCCCGAGCCGATGCCAACCAGCCCGCCAACATTTTGTTGACCGGTTCCGGCAACACTTCCGCCGAACACAGTAGCATAACGAATATTAGCACTATTACCGAACCCCACCAGTCCGCCACCGTTACCTCCATCGGAAAAATCTATATCTACGCCGGACACAGTAGCATAGCGAATTTCAGCACGCTCACCATACCCAATCAGTCCGCCAGTCGCAAACGCCCTGCCGAAAACTTTGACGCCGGATACACCGGCATAGCGAATTTTAGCATTCCCGCCATTCCCAATCAGCCCGCCCACTCTTTCACTGAAAACGGACGGACCCACCACACTGCCATCCGTAACCGACAGATTTTCATAATAGGTACGCCCGGTAAAGCGCCCATTCTCATCAACGAGACTGCCATGACCTACCAACAGCCCCACATTACCGACACCACCACGGACAGTCGCATTCCGAAGATGCAGGTTTTGAAGACGACCGGCGAACGCACCAAACAAGCCCACTCCATGCATAGTATTACTCGCAGCGATAAACAGATCGGCAATAGTATGACCCCCGCCATCAAACACGCCCGCATAAGCGGTGCAAACATCCAAAGCGGAACAGGATCCGATCGGCATCCAACCGCTACCGTTGCGATCCGTCCAAACAGTCCGATTGCCGCTGCCACCGCTACCCATGACATAGGAAGCCGCATCGCTAAAATTCAACGAACGGGTTAATTCGTAACCCTGGCAGCCGCCGGCGGGACAGCCCGTAGATCCGACAGAGGTAATCTCACCGAACCGGCCATCATCCGCCCCGTTGCCATTTAGGTCATCGCGCAACCGTGCCAAGTCATCCAAAGTGCGGATTTCTATGAGACCGTTATGATTGTCATCCACATCCGCGGCCATCGTCGCGTTGGCTATGTCCGGAAAACCGTCATTGTCATCGTCCGGGTCGCAGGCATCACCGCCGTCAGTAGAATGCATGTCCGTGTTGGTTTGATCCGCATTGGCTGTCAGCGGACAGTTGTCCGAACCATCCCCCACACCGTCATTGTCATCGTCCAAATCCTCATCGGCATCGCGACAGCCGTCACCATCATTGTCCGTTGTCGCATCGGAAGTCCAGCCTATCGCGTTGCGCGCACAGGTATCCGCAAGATCCTTCACGCCATCATTGTCATCGTCATCATCGCAGGCATCACCGCCGTCAGTAGAATGCATGTCCGTGTTGGTTTGATCCGCATTGGGTGTCTGCGGGCAGTTGTCATCCGCATTCGGAACTCCGTCTCTGTCAAGGTCTCCCGACGGAGTCCTTCCCGCAGACCCGGTCCTGGCCGGATCAGCCGGCACAGCCGATGCCGAGCGACCACCCGTATAGATCGTCACAATCGTAAGATGGTAAGTAGCATTGTGCATCAAACCCGTAATGGTTTCAACCACGCGCGCACCGGCCGAGACATTAACATCCGCCGCTGTCAATTCCCGGACGCCCTTGTCAGCCGGAACTGCGATATTCTGCCAAGTCACATTAAAGCCGGTAATACTTGGTTGATCCGGGTTCGTCCAGGAGACAATCAAACTCGTGTTTGTACCCCCCGCCGCAAACTCGATATCGGAAACAGATGGGCTCGCCGCAGGAGCGGGAGCGCCACCACCATTGCCGCCCCCCCCCCCGCCACAACCGGCAAGAAGCAAGCCGAAGATGCATGCCGGCAGAACAGCACACACCAAACGAGGCAAACGAGGCAGTCGATTCAGCCGCCGGCTGGCATCGGATGCCCGTGTTAGCGGCAATCTAACCCGCCCGGTAAACGACATCAAAGTATTTGGAAAATGATTAAGGCCCCGGGTAAATGCCGGGCGTGACTGTCGGCCGCGTGTTCCTCGCACCAGCCGAGCAGATAAAAAGTTAATGGGATGCATCGTGACTTGTTCTATATAGTGATAGTTATTAATTTTTAATGGATACAAAAATTCCATACTGTTAATTATAACACCGATTTCCAAGTTGCGGCCTGTGTGCATCATCCCGTCCGGTTTTGGGCTTTCGGTATTGAGAACCGGATTGGCGAAGGTTGTTTGTGGGCATAATGGGGAAGCGCGAGATGATACCAGCCCAGCCTGTTGTGTCATCCGGGCATCATCCCGAGCGGTCTCGGACTCCGTGTGTTTTTGTCCGCAGCGAATCTAGTCGGTGAGAGTTGTTCTCTAAGTATTAGTAGTAGTATTAGGGCGTTAGCGAATGGGGTATGAATAGAGAATAGAGGAGTTGGAAGCTGTCCCCGGCTTCTTTTTTTAAGTGTTCTTTTGTTCTTTTAAATTAAGAATAAGTTAAGAGCACGTCCCGATAGCATCGGCGACCTAACACCTTGTCTATAGATTTCCAAAAAATTTTTTAATGTCTGCTTATTTGTCTTATCCCGGCCGCTCTGTCGGCCGGCAGCCCCGGCTTCTCTTTTACCCGCACTCTCTCTCTATCTGCCCTGCCTACCTGCCTGCCTGTCTACCTGCCTTGCGCCGAGAGGCCACCGGGCAGGCAATTCAGCACCGGGTATTGGGAATTCGTGCCAAGATCCCAAAGAGGAATAAACGGAGCAGCCGGATCAGTGGTCTCGATCACATTGCCCGTATTTGGATCACACCGGAGATTGCCCCAGTCTTTGTAAATGCTGCCGGCAAACTCGGTGGGTGATTGCAATTCGGCTGTGGTCTTGCCCCGGCCAAGATTGCCGCCACTCTTCGCCATCGGCCGCCCGGCGGTTTGAGTATCCCAATAAGCGGAATGGACGGTAGTTTGACTATTGGCATTGCCGATCAAGCCTCCAATAATATCACCGGAACCCGGAACAAGACCGGTGGCGGCATAAGAATAATGAATTTGACTAAGCTGCCCATACCCAACCAGTCCGCCAACTTCATTCTCGCCGGTAACACTTCCGCCGAACACATAAGCATAGCGAATATCCGCAGCCCAACCACTTGCAACCAGCCCGCCAACAGTACGATCTCCGGAAACATCTGTGCCGGACACATAAGCATAGCGAATATCCGTATAGGCCCCATACCCGGCCAGTCCGCCGATATCGGACCTCCCGGAAACATCTGTACCGGATATATGAGCATAGCGAATAGCGGCACCCGGACCATACCCAACCAATCCGCCAATAAAGTAGGCTCCGTATCCGTCAACATCAAGGTCCCCGGAAACATTTCCGTCGGACACGCCGGCATAGCGAATATTAACTTCCTCACCGAACCCAACCAGACCGCCAACATTATTCCAACCGGAAACATTTACACCGGATACATGAGCATAGCGAATATCCGCATACCTGCCATACCCAATCAGCCCGCCGACATTACTATCGCCGACAACACTTCCGCCGGACACACCGGCATAGCGAATATCCGCATACCAACCGGACCCAACCAGACCGCCGACACCGGATCTCCCGGAAACATCTGTGCCGGATACATGAACATGGCGAATATCCGCATACCAACCGGACCCAACCAGACCGCCCACTCCGCCGGCAGACGGGCTCATCACACTGCCACCCGTAACCGACAGATTCTCATAACGGGCATTACTGCCATAGCCTACCAGCAACCCTACATCAAAGTCACCGCCACTGACGCGCGCATTCCGGAGATGCAGATTTTGAATGCTACCATTGAACGCACCAAATAAGCCCACTCCGTTGGCATCATCAGCCGCAGAGACAAACAGGTCGGCAATAGCATGATCCCCGCCATCAAACACGCCCGAATAAGCGATGCAACCATCATAGTCAACACAGTAACCTATCGGCTCCCAGCCGCTGCCACTGCGACTCGCCCAAACAGCCGGGTTGCCGCTGTTCTCCTCATAAGAACTTGCCCGGCTAAAATTCAACGAACGGGTCAATTCGTAACCCACACAACCGGAACTCGGGCAGCCCGCGGAACCCACGGCGGTAATCTCGGCAATATTGCCATCATCTGTTCCATCGCCATCCAGATCATCGCGCAGCCGTGCCAATGCATCCAGAGTGCGGATTTCTATCAAGCCATTGTTGTTGTCATCCACATCCGTTTCATCTTCAATACCATCATTGTCACTGTCCGCAACGCAGGCATCCCCGCCGTCATTCGCATTGCCTGTGCCATCTCCGTTAATACTTGCTCCCACCCGGCAGTGTTGCCGAACCGACCCGCCGGAGGCGCAACTTAATGCCGGATACTGTGTGTCGCTTCCCAGATCCCAAACACGCATATAGCCTGCGGCAGGTCTGCTCCGACTTTCCATCACTTCGCCTGTGTTCGGATCACACCAGAAGTTACCCCAGTCGTTATAAATGCCGCCGGCAAACTCGGTGGGTGATTGCAGTTCGGCTGTGGTCTTGCCCCGGCCAAGATTGCCGCCACCGGTCGGTTGCTCTGTGGTCTCTCTGTCCCAGTAGGAGTCGGCGACCACAGTATTAATATTATGGCTTCCCACCAATCCGCCCGCGAACGAACCGCCGGATACGGGGCCGACGGATGCATACGAATGATTAATTCGGGTATCAAAACCATAGCCGACCAAACCGCCGACGTTGGAATTGCCGGATACTCCGGCTGCCGCGGATGTTCCGACTGCCGCGGATGCATAGCCGCCGGACGCATACGAATGGTCAATCCGAGATCCGTAACCATCGCCGACCAAACCGCCGACATCGGCATCACCGGATACGGACACGCCGATCACATAAGAATAACCAATCCAAGCATCATAACCTTGGCCGACCAAACCGCCGACATCGGCATCACCGGATACGGATCCGTCGGCCACATAGGAACGGGTAATTTCGGCATTAAAACTGTAGCCGACCAAACCGCCGACACCGGTTTTTCCAAATATATCTACGCCGGACACGGACGAATCGCTAATTCGTACATCTTCTCCGTATCCGATCAGCCCGCCGACAATGTTCTTTCCCCGTATATGAATATCTTTGGCAACAGTTTTAATCAAGTTGGTATCCGTCAGATCCCCGCCAAGTCCGCCTACGGTGATGGCTGCCGGACTCACCACCTTGCCCGAAACCGAGATATTCTCAAAGTGCCCGTTGCGACCATGACCCGCCAACAAGCCCACATCGGAAGCCCCGCCACTGACATGCGCGGACAACAAATCCAAATTCCGCACAGTGCCGGTCACCGCCGCAAACAACCCAACACCGTTGACAGTCTCATCCGCGGAAACAAACAAATTCAAAATACGATGATGATTGCCCTCAAAAATTCCCCGATAGGCGAAGCAATCATTAACATCGACACAATAACCTATCGGCTGCCAGCCTTTGCCGGCGGCCCGAGTATACAGATTGCTACGACTCGGCTCGTAGGAAGCAATATCACTAAAATCAAGAGAGCGGGTCAACTCATAGCCGATGCAACCCGAAACGGGACAGCCTTCTGTCCCAACCGCGGTAATTTCGGCAAGGTTACCGTCATCCGCGCCGTCGCCATTTAGATCATCACGCAGACGCGCCAGTGCATCCAGCGTGCGGATTTCTATTAAGCCATTATTATTGTCATCCACATCCGCCTCATCCGCAACGCCGTCATTGTCACCGTCCACAACACACACATCATCCGCAACACCGTCATTGTCATCGTCCGCAACAGCAACACACGCATCATCCGTTGTATCCGGTTTGTTGTTCTTATTCGCTACCGGAAGAACATCTTCGCCATCTGTCAAACCGGGATTGTCCGCCACCGGCAGAACATCTTCGCCATCTGTCAAACCGGGATTGTTCGCTACCGGAAGAACATCTTCGCCATCTGTCAAACCGGGATTGTCCGCCACCGGCAGAACATCCGCACCATCCGTCAAACTGCTATTATCACCATCCCGGTCGTCATCATCACCGTCCACAACACACAGATCATCCGCAAGATCGCCATTGTTATCGTACACAATAGAAACACACACATCATCCGTTGGATCCTGCCCGCTGTTCTTATTCGCTACCGGAATAACAGATTCATTATCCGTCAAACTGTGATTATCATCGTCCCGATCCTCTGTGTCATCGTCCCGGTCATTTGCATCATCATCCCGATCCTCGTCATCACCCGTATTCGTTCGCGGCCCGTGCGCTGAAATCTCGGAAACCGTCGAACTGCCGTCGGTATAGATGACTGCCACGCTCACCTTATAGGCACGACTGTCCTTCAGTTCGGTAATACCGTATTGCATTTCAGCCCCGGCGGCGACCCTCACATCAATGTCATTCGCCGCAAGAAAAATTGTTCCGCTCTTGGTCGGGTCGTTCGTATCTGTCCAACTAATATTGAATCCCGTGATATTGTTATGATTCGGATTGGTCCATCTGAGAAGAAGCATGTCCTCGGCCGGCACGGCATTGGCACTGAATACGGCAGGGGCAGGAGAAGAACCATCATCGCCGGTTCCGTCATTAATCGTACCGCCACAGGCGTTAAGAAAGATAATCAAAAAACTACCGAGCAATAAAGATGATAAAAAAGAACCAAACCGCCTGCCCGCAACCAGACCGTAAAATTTCAAACACATCATATTTATCACAAGTTTCATATTAGTTAAAACCATCTTCGATAGTACTTACTATTATACGGGATACCCGGATAAAAATTGCATGATCACACTCGTTTTGTCGCTTTCGGTGTTGCATAAAAAGTCGTTCGCTACCGGTCATTAATTAAAAGCCAAATACGGACTCAGTAATTTGTTTCGGCTGCCGGTCCTGCCAATCCTGCCGATCGATGTGTTTCCGATTAAATTCACACCTATTTTGGAACTATGCGGAATTGTTGTTATCCGTATTCGCTTGCAAGGATGTCGGTATCCGGCAGTTGACAATCCGAACCTTCGGAGAACCGTCGCCGTCAGTGCGTATATATGCCGGCACCGGCAACTTAGGGAAACGCATCATCGGGGCGTTGGATTGCGACTCCGCCCGGCGTGCAGCTCAGAGCGGGATATTGCCTCCTACTTCCGAGATCCCAAACACGAACGAAGTCGGCGGTCGGGAGAGTCCTGGCTTGTCTCACCTCGCCTGTATTCGGATTGCACCAAAAATTTTCCCAACCCGAGTATATGCTACTGGAAAAACTGAGCGGTGATTGCAGATCGCGGGTAACTCTGCCAAGGATACCGAAACCCGAGGCACTTCGGCTTTGTCCGGTGGTCTCTCGGTCCCAATGGGAATAGAGAAAACGTATTGTGCCGGAACCAAGCAGGCCACCCGTGTTTGAATTACCGGATACGGGGCCGCCCGATGCGTATGAACGGCTAACAGAACCATCTGTCCCGGTTCCGATCAGACCACCGACATTATTAAGACCGGATACGGGGCCGCCGGACGCATACGAATCGCTAATCCGGATATCGGTGCCGGAGCCGACAACACCGCCCACGTTGCCATCATTGCCGGATACATTGCTCCCGAGCGCATACGAATAATTAATCGAAAAATCCGCGCCCAGTCCAATCAAGCCGCCGACATCCCGAAGACCGGATACGGCACCGCCGAGAACGAACGAATGGCTAATCCGAGTATTAACGCCATATCCGGCCAGACCGCCCACATTTAAAGTGCCTGATACGCGCACCCCGGATATATGGGAGTGAATCACTTGAGAACTCCCGCCCTCTATAAGCCCGGCCAGGCCGCCCACATACCTCCTGCCGGACACATTGCTATTCGAGACATACGCATAACTAATCCGAGAATTCTTACCGGCTCCGATCAGAGTGCCGACAAAATTGGCGCTGCCGGATACAATGCTGTCGGACACAGACGAATAGGCAATGCGAGCCAGCTTTCCGGCTCCGACCAAACCGCCGACATTTCCGTCACCGGATACACTGCCACCGGACACGGACGAATGGCGAATCCTTGCCCTTTCACCCGCTCCGACCAAACCGCCCACAGATTCAATACCAAATACAATCGCGCCGGACGCAGACGAATGAAGAATCCGGGTTCTTTCGCCCGCTCCGACCAAACCGCCGACACTCCCGTTTCCGGACACATAACCCCCATTAACAATTACTTGTATTAAGGTCGCGCCCGAAACATCCCCGGCAAGCATTCCTATGCCATGGGCAGTCCGGCTTATCACCGTCCCCGAAACCAAAATATTCTCAAAATAGGCATTCATTCCATTTCCCGCCAATAAACCCACATGATTGCCGCCGCCACTGACATTCGCCGCCGGCAGACGCAAATTTTGCACAGTCCCATTCGTCGCGGCAAACAGACCTACGCCATTGACCGAATGGTTCGCCGAAACGAACAGATTGGAAATACTATGATTATTGCCCTCAAAAATTCCGCCGTAGACTCGGCAGCCGTCATCGGCGGTGCAAGATCCAATCGGCGACCAACCGCTGCCGCCGGTCCAGATATTTCTATTGGGACTGCCTAATGCGTAAGAACGGATATCACTAAAATTGAGAGAGCGTATTAACTCATAGCCGATACAACCCGCAGCGGGGCAGCCCGCCCGACTTGGCACGGCAATTTCGGCAAGATTCTCATCGTCCGCACCATCGCCGTTTAGGTCATCGCGCAGCAGTGCCAACGCATCCAGCGTCCGGATTTCTATCAAACCGTTACTATTGTCGTCCGCATCCTCACCGGCATCGCGACAGCCGTCACCGTCCCGGTCCGTCATCGCATTGGAATGCCAACCGGTCTCACCCCGCGGGCAGGCATCTCGTGCCGTCCCATTCGTCCAAAAATCGTTCAGCCCGTCATTGTCATCATCCGCATCCTCATCGGCATCGCGACAGCCGTCACCGTCCCGGTCCGTCATCGCATTGGAACGCCAACCGGTCTCGCCCCGCGGGCAGGCATCTCGTGCCGTCCCGTTCGTCCAAAAATCGTTCAGCCCGTCATTGTCATCGTCCGCATCTTCACCGGCATCGCGACAGCCGTCGCCGTCCCGGTCCGTCATCGCATTGGAATGCCAACCGATCTCGCCCCGCGGGCAGGCATCTCGCACAGTCCCGTTCGTCCAAAAATCGTTCAGCCCATCATTGTCATCGTCCGCATCCTCATCGGCATCGCGACAGCCGTCACCGTCCCGGTCCGTCGTCGCATTGGAATGCCAACCGGTCTCGCCCCGCGGGCAGGCATCTCGTACAGTCCCGTTCGTCCAAAAATCGTTCAGCCCGTCATTGTCATCGTCCGCATCCTCACCGGCATCGCGACAGCCGTCACTGTCCCGGTCCGTCGTCGCATTGGAATGCCAGCCGGTCTCGCCCCGCGGGCAGGCATCTCGTACAGTTCCGGTCCCGTTCGTCCAAAAATCGTTCAGCCCGTCATTGTCATCGTCCGCATCCTCACCGGCATCGCGACAGCCGTCACTGTCCCGGTCCGTCGTCGCATTGGAATGCCAACCGGTCTCACCCCGCGGGCAGGCATCTCGCACAGTTCCGGTCCCGTTCGTCCAAAAATCGTTCAGCCCGTCATTGTCATCGTCCGCATCCTCACCGGCATCGCGACAGCCGTCGCCGTCCCGGTCCGTCATCGCATTGGAATGCCAGCCGGTCTCACCCCGCGGGCAGGCATCTCGCACAGTCCCGTTCGTCCAAAAATCGTTCAGCCCGTCATTGTCATCGTCCGCATCCTCATCGGCATCGCGACAGCCGTCGCCGTCCCGGTCCGTCGTCGCATTGGAACGCCAGCCGGTCTCGCCCCGCGGGCAGGCATCTCGCACAGTTCCGGTCCCGTTCGTCCAAAAATCGTTCAGCCCGTCATTGTCATCGTCCGCATCCTCACCGGCATCGCGACAGCCGTCACTGTCCCGGTCCGTCGTCGCATTGGAATGCCAATCGGTCTCACCCCGCGGGCAGGCATCTCGTGCCGTGCCATTCGTCCAAAAATCGTTCAGCCCGTCATTGTCATCGTCCGCATCCTCACCGGCATCGCGACAGCCGTCACCGTCCCGGTCCGCCGTCGCATTGGAATGCCAACCGGTCTCACCCCGCGGGCAGGCATCTCGCACAGTCCCGTTCGTCCAAAAATCGTTCAGTCCGTCATTGTCATCGTCCGGATCCAGACTGTCCGGAAATTCATCGCCGTCTGTGTTTCTCCCGGGTCTGCGCAGCAAAAAATTTGATGCGGCTACCCGACCGTCTTCATAGATTACCATCACGCTCACCGCATAGATATGGGCTTCGCTCATATCTTCATCATCCATGGTATAGCGCATCTTTGCCAGAGGGCGGACATCAACATTGACTTCCGACTTCTTGAGTGAGAAGGTTTTATTCTGTTCCGAGTTGCTCCGGGTAATATTAAACCCGACTATGTCATTTCGATCCGGGTTGGTCCAACTGAACATTAACATATCCCGTTCCGGCACGACCTTGAAATCAAAGACAGGGAGAACGGAACCGGTAACCGGCAAGAGAACGGAATCACCGGCGGTGATAATACTGCTTCTGCTGCTGCCAATTCCACAAGAGGAAAGAGAGAAGAGCAAAAATCCGCCAACGAATAAATAAGATAAAAAATATCCGGTCGGTTGATTCATGATTGCTCTAACAGATCTTAAAAAAAGTCCAACGATTGTTCTTAACACTCTTTCCATTTTGTCATTACTGAATAAAAATTACATAAACCACAAATACTACTATTAATTATAAGGCAAGAAATCAAAATCTTTATGAGATTATGCGGATTTTATGCTCGCACCCGGCTTGGCACTTCCGGTGTTGCATAAAGAGATTTTCGGTGTCTTGTCATTAAGAGCCGAATACGGACTCAGTGGTTTGACCCGGCAATCAGATCAACAAACTTTTTCGCTTAATCTCCGTTCTCTATTAAATTTTGCACCCGGTAAAATGGAACACAGACAGACAGGTTTGAGGATAATTAGTGGAACCGGATGTTGTACCTTTTAATGAGGTTTTGTTAAGGCAATGACTTCCCGCCCGGTTTTGGACTCGGCGTGTTTTTGTCTGTTTTTACCGAACGGGCGAAAATGATTGACGGGTCTTACCGGGTTGTTTGAAAGTGTCTCTCGTCAGTAGCCAGGCAGTGTGTTTAACAAATTAATGAAGTCCGACGGTGTTTTTGCACCCTCTGTTTTGGATTAATCTTTGTCCCGCCGGACCGCATTCTTGTTCTTGCGATTCGGGGCAAATAGTATTAAGCGTCTTACTTCAAACCAGGATCAACTCTCATATTTTTTTGTAAATATTTCGCGGTGTTGCACTAGGCACTTGAATTTAGGTTTCAAATAGAAAAATAAAGAAAGAATTAGTACACATACAAACACCATTAAAAGAGGAATCCAAACCCAAAAACTCAAAAAAGTCCAAACCCAAAAATAAAAAAGAGCCCAGATGATCAATATTATTAAAACCAACGGCCAGTATATCCATTTTCGACGACCTTGAAAAGAAGCCCGTCGCCAATAAATCCATTCTTGCCAGGTTCTCCCTAATTTATCACCCACTTGACGATAATTTACATAAACCCAAAACCAACCAATAGCAATCCAGAGACACCATAACATAAAAATAATCATAGGGTAAGGGTAAGATTCCGGCAAAAAGGGCAGAAAGAGGGGGTATAGTGTCTTCACTATACCAGATGAAATGGGTGTAAAATACAATTTTTCGCCCATCTGTAATTCTAAAAGGAAATAGGCGGTCAATAGCCCATAAATCCAACGCCTGGTCGTAAAACTTTGTTCTTCCTTGGTATTTCCTCTTTCAACTGCCGCTTCTGCGGATTCCCGTACAATTTTGCCATTAAGATTTAAAGGTTTAAAACTCTTTTTGGAGAGGGACTTACCCAGTTTGTCCATAAGAACTTGTAGACTACGAATGTACGCTAAAAACCCCAATAAGTATTTTTTTTCGACGGATGTGCACTCCATCTGAACATAGCGCCGCATTAACCTTTGAAATACGCGACGCAAACACCCCAACTTATACTTTAAATCAGAACTGTTATCCGGCATGGAGTGAAGAGAAGATAAGCAATCATCTGTCTCAGAATGATGAGAATGTGCATGAAAGATATCCTTAATGAAATAAAATAATTGATTTGCATAGTGCTTCGGCGGGTCCTTTTTATCCGGGTCATTTTTCAAATCTTTTTGCACGGAATCCGAGCATCGAAAATTGCCCATATTTACTATGCCATTGCGTTCTAATTCAAAGTCAGCAGAAAAGCCGACGCCCCCCTTATCTTCATTATCGGTAAACTCCTTTATCCTGCTTTGTAACTTACCCAGAGAAGCATCTATGCGATCTATCGACTGCTCATCGTTTATTTGGCTTTCCCGCATCTCCATCTCCGACATATCTTTTATGATCTCTTCAAGAATGCTTTTCATCCGCGGATGATGAAGAATAGAAAATACTGTCCCCTTAATTAATTGCACGCCTTCGTATAATTTTTGATTTGCTTCGTCCGGCGGTGAGATATAGTTACCAAAATAAAAAGCAACATAAGGAATTTTCGTACGCAACTTGATTTTACGAAGTCGAAAATAAGGAATTTTCAAACGCCATTCGGCTTTACGAAGCCGGAAATAAGGAATTTTCAAATGCCATTCGGTTTTACGGATCCGAAAGGGAAGAGTATTCAGATGCCATTCGAACGTAGCTAGCCACAAATATAGATGAAAAATGCATTTTTCAATTTTTTTATACCACTTTCGCGGCAAAAACATCAGAATAGGACATAAAAAAAATAAAGGCAAAGAGCCGTCGAAATTATCTCTCTCTTGGCATACAAAAGATAAAACAAAAACGCTGTTCTTTGCGTCTTGATCTTTTTGATTATCTTTATCCCTACTCCTCAGTTGAAAAATGTGTTTATGTTGTTGGGGCTTAATACTGTGATACGGTATCTTGTAAGAAAAAACCGTGACAGGCATATCAAGATTTTCTCTGCGTCCCGCAATGTAAAAAGATATGGAACCGCTTGTATTTGGAATCCAGCCACACCATTTTTTGTTTGTGAAACTTGAGACTTTTTTTACATCATTTTTCATGCGATGTCTTAAACTCCGCTTACCATCATTTTGCTATCCGAGCACCAATAATATCTAACTTTAATTTTATGAGGATCTCTAAACTGTAAAAAACACGAGCACACTTCGGACAGTAGTTTTTTCCATCCCTGTTCTGCTCCCGGATCTACTCATTGCACCGGCAGATGTTTATTTTCTATCGGGAAAACCATTTCATTTCTCACACGAGATAACAGTATGAAATCTACCTCCCCCCATAAAGAGATAAGATTATCTCTTTATGGGAAACCAAATAGTGTGTGTTTTCTTTATTTTATTTTGAGGCATCCGAACAATATTTTATTAGACGCCCCTGAGATTTTAAGAATCCCGAGTTCCGCTGGCAATAAGTCCGTCATCCGGACGCGAACTGTCTTTTATTTTTACCTCACCGGTTTTTTGATCCACAAGCACATAAAGACCATGCTTAACGCGATCGTGTTTTTTAGAACATTCGCCCAAAGCAATATTACCAAATACTTCTCGGGCCGAACCGGGTTTGACAATGTCCCGTATCGTTTTGATAACACCCTTATCTTCGTAAAACACACCATCTATGAAATCGCGCACGAAGAAAAGAAATAAACATAAGATAAGGAACCCCCCGGTCAAATACAAAAGACCCAATAAAATTTCTATAAATGCCATTGTTTGCTCCTCTAATTGGTTAATAATAATTTAATTCTAACGAAAAAATACACAAAAACATCAATTCATGCATAGCTATTTCGTAACAACACAGTAATTGTACATAATTCTTCCATAAAAACATCAATTTATACACAATTATTCCGTAATAACATAATATTATACATAGTTATCCCATAAAAACACAAAACCGTATATTTTCCAAGTCCTTGTTTTTCCTTGTTTTTTCTTGTTATTCCTTGTTTTTCCTTGTTTTTTCTTGTTGTTCCACCTTTTTCAGTGAAAGAACTAACCCATAAGTTATCTTCCCGCCCGGTTTTGGAATCGGCGTGTTTTTGTCTGTTTTTACCGAACGGGCGAAAATGATTGACGGGTCTTACCGGGTTGTTTGAAAGTGTCTCTCGTAAGTAGCCGGTCAATATACTTAACGAATTAATGAAGTCCGACGGTGTTTTTGCACCCTCTGTTTTGGATTAATCTTTATCCCGCCGGACCGCATTCTTGTTCTTGCGATTCGGGGCAAATAGTATTAAGCATCTTACTTCAAACCGGGATCAACTCTCATGTTTTTTTGTAAATGTTTCCTTAAATTTTGCAAAATTCAAGGAAATATTTCGCGGTGTTGCACTAGGCACTTGAATTTAGGGCATCCGAACAACATTTTATTAGACGCCCCTGAGATTTAAGAATCCCGAGTTGCGCTGGCAATGAGTCCGTCCTCCGGGCGAGAACATTTTTTTATTTCTACCTCACCGGTTTTTTGATCCACAAGCACATAAAGACCATGCTTAACACGATCGTGTGTTTGAGAACATCTGCCAAAAGCAATATTGTTGAATACTTCTCGGGCCGAACCGGGTTTGACAATTTCACGTATCATTTTGATTACATCCTTATCTTCGTAAAATATGCTGCCTATGAGTTCACGCAGATATAACAAAAAGATAAAAAACATAAAAAGGCCTCCCGCAAAATACAACAGCCACAATAAAGTTTCCACAATAATCATAGTTTTATAGTTTTATTTTTCATAACAATATTATTTTACACACAAAACTACGTATAAACATCAATTTATACATAATGATTCCATAAAAACACAAAACCGTATATTTTCCAAGTCCTTGTTTTTTCTTGTTTTTCCGTCTTTTTCAGTGAAAGAATTAACCCATAAATTATCATCCCGCCCGGTTTTGGACTCGGCGTGTTTTTGTCTGTTTTTACCGAACGGGTAAGCCTTTAAAACGGGCGAGCGTTTATTTAAAGGATAAAAATAGACGGGGCGGCATAAGATTTTAACGCACAACAATCATAAAATCAGTCGCTTTGTGATTATAATAATAAAGCCGGTTCCTCGATAGCTCAGTCGGTAGAGCAGTTGGCTGTTAACCAATTGGTCGCAGGTTCGAGTCCTGCTCGAGGAGCCATTTTTTTATCCCGGCATTTGAGTTTCCTTCCAACACCAAGTATCCGGCATCCCAAGATCCCGGAATCCAAGGCCGCCGGCTGCCGCTTAGTAGTTAACCCAATGATCCGCCAAGAGAAGGAGAAACAAAATCGCCAGGTAATTAATGCTGTGCCGAAACAAAATATAGGCCTCGCGGTTGTGCCGCGGAAACCACAAACGCCAAACCCTGTATGCCCACCAGGCGTTCAACGGCAAAACGCCGAACAGATATGCAATGCCGCAGTATCCCAGAATGTAGGGGAACAGAGAAAAGAGAATGGTGAGCATCGCATACAGAGAAACATGTAATCGTGTCAAAGACAAGCCGTGGGTTACCGGCAGCATCGGCACATTGCCGGCCGCATAGTCGTCCTTTTTTTGCATCGCCAGAGCCCAAAAATGCGGAGGGGTCCAAACAAAAATGATCGCCACCAAAATCAGCGGGTAAGCGTCTATGTGTCCGGTGACCGATGTCCAGCCGAGCAGCGGCGGCATGGCGCCGGAAAGCCCGCCCAGAACAATGTTTTGCGGTGTCACCCACTTCAAATAACCGGTATAAACAAAAGCATAACCGAGGAGAGCCGCCAAAGTCAAAAAGGCGGTCAGCGGATTCACATAAACGAACAATGCCAAAAAACCGCAAACGGCAAGAACCAGAGCAAACAGAATGACATTGACCGGCTTCAATCTCTTTTGTGCCATAGGCCTGCCCTTGGTGCGGTTCATCTTGGCGTCCAAGTATCGGTCGAGGAGATGATTAACAACGGCGGCGGATGCCGAACAAAGCCCTATGCCAAGGAAGGCGACAAGGAGCAGCAACGGCGATGGCAAGACGGGCGATGCCAAAAGCATCCCTGCCAGAGCGGTGAGCAGAATCAACGCCACCACGCGCGGCTTGCACAGCTGCCAGTAGTCTTTCCAGATAGCGGTTGTCACGAAGTCGGGTTGGTTATCGCTTCTTTTTTTGCTGATATGGTCGCCGGCCTGTCCCGGAACAAAACCAGAATATGCAGAACATTGAGTAAGAGAATCGCCGCCAGCGCGTTATGAGCAACCGCAACCATCAACGGCAGGTCGCCGAGAATGTTGGTGATGCCCAATGCCATTTGCAGAAACAACAGACCGAGAAAAGAGGGAGCGGATGCCCTGAGAAAATGATTACGCCTGCCAAAGTAAAACAACAGCAACCAATAAACGAGAACCGCGAATGCGTTTAGTCTGTGGGCGAAGTGAATCGCCAGGCGGGCATCCGCAGACAAAACGCCGCCCTCGTAATTCGGTCCCGACGGCTGCAAGAAACGAAACCCCGTGGCAAAGTCCATCTCCGGCGGCAGCCAGCTGCCGTTGCAGAGCGGGAAATCAACACAGGCACGGGCCGCGTAATTGGCGGACACCCAGCCGCCCAAAACAATCTGCGCAACCACAAGCATACCGCCGACAAGGACAGCCATTGTTGTCAGATTCCAAGTGCGTTTTTTGTAGACTTGCCCCCGGCCGCTGACGGACAAAAAATACAAGTAAACCAGCGAAAGAATTAAAAAGCCGCCGAGAAGATGGGTCAATACAACCTGCGGCAACAATTGCAGAGTGACCGTCCAGGCACCGAATGCCCCTTGAGCCAAAACGACGGGACAAAGAATTAATAAAATGCGGGAAACCTTACCGCCGCGCCGCCGCACCCGCAGGTAGTCCGCCAGGGTTACCAGAAAAATCAACAACCCCAGCGAGCCCGCCACAAGTCGGTGAATCATCTCGGTCAGGGCTTTCTGTCGGTCAAACGAATTGCCGGGATAGGCGGTCCGTGCCGCCTCAATTTCTTCGGCATTCTGCGGGCCCAGGATCTTGCCGTAACAGCCCGGCCAGTCCGGGCAACCCAGACCGGCATCGGACAAGCGGGTATATGCACCCAACACAATTACCGCAAAAGTTAGCAACAGCAAGATGCCGGCGAGTGCTCTCATTGTCGGCAACCGCATAACAGAGATGCATAGAAAAAACAAATCTTTTGCAAGAATGCCGGTCGTCGGCAACGCGACCGCGGCAATTCTCGTTTTAAGGATCCCAAAGTTTTCAAAAATCTTAAAAAGCTAGGGAAGTTCGGGGGGCTCAGGGGGCTCAAACGGCACGCACCGACCGGCGAGGATCCTATGTCTTTGTGCTTGGTTTTTGCGATCACTTGTTTAACTGAGTTTGTATTGCCATATATGTTGTGTTGTTGTCATTATACGATTTTGCGAGGGAGCGAGTTGTCGCTTGGCGAAGGGGACTAAAATATGAACGAGCTTTAAATGAACCCCAAATGAACCTTAAACAAACCTTATATAAGAAGAACACACGGATGTCCTCGGACCGGAACAAGAAACAAAAGAAAAAAGCCGCCTGTGAATTTTGCGAAGCGGTTTACACGCTGGTGCGGATGATCCCGGCGGGACTGGTCAGCAGTTACGGCGACATTGCGACCGGGCTGGGATACCGAACCCATGCCAGACGGGTTGCCTATTGCCTGCGGACAGCCGATGCCAAAGAACAGAAGGATCTGCCGTGGCACCGGGTGGTGCGCGGGGATATGAAAATTGCGTTCAGCCCGGAGAGCCCGCCCGCCAAGCGACAACTCGCCCTGCTGCAAAAAGAAGGAGAAATAGGCAAAAAAGAACCGCACCGCATTCCGCGGGCAAGACGCTGGCAACCCGGCCGCGCCGGCAACTCGTCTTCTATTTGAGATCTTATTTAATAGAGACGGCATCCGCCGTCAATCGTTTTTTACGCCGCTTAATGTTGGCGCGCACCACAAAATAATCTATTAAAGGAGAGAATATGTTGATCAAGAGAATGGCGAGCATCATTCCTTCCGGGTATGCCGGATTGATAACACGAATTAAAATCACAGTAATCCCTATCAAAACGCCGAAGATGAAGCGACCGGTATTGGTCATGGACGCCGAAACCGGATCCGTTGCCATGAACACTGTGCCGAAAGCAAAACCGCCCAGAACGAGATGCCAGTGAAACGGCACCAAGAACATCGGATTCGTCGGCGAGCCGACAAAATTAAGCAACGCGGCGGCAAAAAATGTCCCGATTAACACGCCCAGCATAATCCGCCATGAAGCGATGCGGGTGTAGAGTAGCACAGCCGCGCCAAGCAAAATCATCAGAGTGGAAACTTCGCCGATGGACCCTTGCATCAGACCGAAGAACGCATCCAGCCAAGTGATGTTTTCCGCAAAAACGGCATCCATACCGCCGCTCGCCGCCAAAGAAAGTGCGGTGGCGCCGCTAAACCCGTCCGCCGCTGTCCAGACAGCGTCGCCGGAGATCTGCGCCGGATAGGCAAAGAACAGAAACGCCCGGCCGGTAAGAGCCGGGTTGAGGAAGTTCTTGCCGGTGCCGCCAAAAATTTCCTTGCCGATGACAATGCCAAAACTAATTCCCAACGCGGCCTGCCACAAAGGCAGAGACGGCGGGATGATCAAAGAAAACAAAACCGAAGAAACAAAAAAACCTTCGTTAACCTCGTGATTGCGTCTTATGGCAAACAACACTTCCCAAAAAGCGCCGACAACAAAAATAACAAAGTAAAGCGGGATATAGTAAACGGCACCATAGGCGAAACAATCCCAGATACTGCCGGCGTCAAACCCCGTCAGGCGGGTCAACAAAAATCCGCGCCAGCCGTCCGGTGCCGCCAAATCGTATTCCGCCATGGCGGTAATTGCCTGATAGCCGACATTCCACATTCCCCAGAACATCGCCGGAAAGGTACAAAGCCAAACCGTAATCATAATGCGTTTGAGATCCACACCATCACGAACAAACGAGGGACCGAAAGTGATTTTGCCGGGCGTGTAAAAAATCGTATCCGCCGCTTCAAACAGGGGATACCACTTCTCCAGTTTGCCTCCCTTCTCAAAATGGGGGGCCATTTTTTCCATAAATCGCTTAATCATATCTCCCAGTTTTCTTTTTCTATGCGCGTCAGATTGTGCCGCAACAGACGCCCGTATTCGTATTTGCCGGGGCAGACGAAGGTGCATAATGCGAGATCCTCTTCGTCCAATTCCAAACAGCCCAAATCTTCGGCTGTCTCAATATCGCCGACAATCAAAGAGCGCAGTAATTGTGTCGGCAAAATATCCTGCGGCATCACAGACTCGTACATACCAATCGGCACCATCGCCCGCTCGCTGCCGTTGGTTGTGCCGGTCAGTGCAAATCGCTTGCCGGGAAACAACTTTGAAATGTAAATATTAAGAGCCGAAAACTTATTGAGCCCGGGCGACAACCAGCCCATGAACTCGCGCTCCGCGCCGGGTTTGAGTGCGCTCACCTGCAAATGGTATCTGCCCAAAAAAGCGGCATCGCCTTCGGCGATATGCCCCTGCAAAACGGAACCGGAAATGACACGCATCCCGTCTTCGGTCAGTTCGTCCGTTAGAAGTTCCTTCAGATCCGCCCCCTGATTCACAATTAAAGGACGCGGTCGTTTCACGCCGGGGCCGCCCAGCGACACATAACGGCTGTCGCTTATCTCGCCTTCGGTAAAAAAATGACCGATAGCGGCAAGATCCTGATAATTGATCCACCAATTGGTGCTTCCTCTGCCGGCCGGAGATAAAAAATACATATGGGTGCCGCTGAGACCGGCCGGATGCTTGCCGCCAAAAGACCGGTATGCAATGTTTTTGTTTTTAATGTCGGTTTGCGGCGGATTGACATCCCGGTGATGACAGACATAAATCGGGCAGTCCGCCAGAGCCGCCAAAACCCGCAAGCCGGCGGCAAAGCGATCCGCATGGTCCCCGTCGCGCAAAAAAACTTCCGGCGCCAATGCCAAGGGCGCTGTTGCCATCACATTGACAAAGATCGCCTTGGGAGGATTCTTAAACTCCGGCGGTGTCTTGCTGAAAGGACGGGTGCGAAAAGAACACCAGAGGCCACTTTCAATCAGCAAGGCGGCGATTTGTTGGGGGCGTAACTGTGACTTGCCGGGCTTCGGCGACGCGTCTATCTTAAGTTGTTTCTGCGGTTGTTGTGAGGTCCTTTCTATGACGACGGAAACCAGAGCGCGTCTGTAACCGCGACAGATTTCCGTCACCTTACCGGCAGCCGGCGATGTGTAACGCGCGGCCGGGTTCTTCTTGTCCGCAAACAAGGGATCCCCGCGACGGACGACATCACCCTCTTTTACGAGCAGTTCCGGGCGCATGCCCGCATAGTCGCCGCCCAGCAGCGCAACCCGCCCGGTCTGTTTTTCCTCCGGCGGCACATCCGCGGGCACACCCGCAATGGGAATGTCCAATCCTCTTTTTATGCTAATGGTCTCGGCACGCATGTTCGTTCAATTTATAACAGTTAAACTTTCATTAAATTAATAATCGGTTTCAAAAAATAATTATCGGCGGGGCGGGGAAGAGAAAGTCCCTTTGTTACAAGTATCTGCAACCCGATTTCCTTTACTTCTCTTTTCTCTTTTACTCCCTTTTCTCTTTTACTCCCTTTTCTCTTCCTATTCCTCTTCCTCTTCCTATTCCCCGCCTCGCCCGGCAATCGCGAAAATCAATTCGCCATTGCTTTTTGTTTTATTATAAAGAGTACCCGGCAAAGATCATGCCTCTGTCTCATCCATCCGGTTTTAGGCTCTGCGTGTTTTATAAAAACCGGTTCTTTGATATGAGCACGCACCACACCAAACTCCGCCGGAACACTTTTCAAAAGCCCTTAATAATCGCTTTGTGCTTCATATCCTTTCGGTACTCCAAGAAAGTACGAGACTTAATGTCACTAGACTGAGCATAAACAGTTTTATGATCCGTCATGATTCACCAACTTCATTTGATAATTCTTGAAGCGTTCCGTCGCGGCTTTCAGGATCTCCGGGTTGATTTCGTAACCGATGCCATTGCGTCTCAGGTCGGCGGCGGCCAACAAGCCGGTGCAAGAACCGGCGAAGGGATCCAGAACGGTTTCAGAGACATAACTATATGCCTTGATTAATCTGTACGGAAGTTCGGACGGAAAGGGGGCGACATGGCTGCGCCCGTCCCCGCTTTGTTGCGGTTTCATTAACCAGATGTCCGAATTCTTCAGACTCAGCCAGAACTCTTTATCCAACTTGGACTGTTCTTTCTGCTCGGCTGACAGATGCCCATACTTGCGCGTGCCGGATGCAGCCGGCTTGTCAAACTCCAAAATAAACTCGTGCATATTGTTGATGAGTATGCCGCCGGGATAAGGATAGGTGCCGAAGTGCGCGCGGACGCCGTTGGTTTTGTGCCAGATGATGTCCCGCTTAAAGATAAAGCCGACGCTTTCCATTAGGTCAATAGTTTTGCCCGCCAAGTTGAGACAGCGAAAGGTCTTGTCATAACGGATGGGGAGATTCATAATATTAACGAAAATTTTGCGGCCGGGTTGCAGCACGCGCAGGCATTCTTGCCAAACGCACTTGATGTTTTCAAACCATTCGTCCAGATCATGGATGTTGCCCAGATCGTTCTCAATATTGTTTGCCGAGTACATCTTGGCATTGAAGTAGGGCGGCGAGGTGACGATCAAGTGAACGGATTGATCCTCAAGCACATCCATCCGCATAGAATTGCCGCAAATGATTTTTTGCACGGTCGGGCCGCAAGCGAATTCATCGCCACGGACAGCCTGTGGATCGGGCTTTGGCGCGGGCGGCGAGGCTTTCGCGGAAAGTTGCCGTTCAGGTGGTTGCCCGCATTGCAGAGATTGCAGATCACTCAATCGGTACCTGTACTGACCGCCCGCGGACCTGCGAGCGGGAACCTCTCCAGTTTTGGTCATGCGATGCAGCTCACTTACTGAAATTCCCAGAAACCCGGCACTTTCAATTGCCGACAAGTAGGATCTGGTTTTATAGGCATCGCCCGGATCTGTCGGAGGATTATGCCGGATGTTTGTAACCATTAATGCTCTTTAATGTTTCTGGAATGTTTTTTGAAGTTCGTCTCTTTTATTCATCACTTATAAGTAAGTATTATACGAACTATTTGGGATGAGAATTGGCAGATGTTCGGTCCCGCCGGGTTTGGACTCTTCGGTTGAGAACCGGATTGACGAGAGTTGTTTGTGAACATAGTGCGGGCTTTCGCGATGATACCAGACCGGTCAGCCAACAAGTTTGGCGTTGCACGCGGGAGTAACGCTCGCCGTGTGCGTTCGGGTGTCATTGATAACTTACTTTGCAATAAGTCGGCAATTGTTCGATAGATGACTTGCGCCGATGCTTTGGATTGAAAATGATGCAGCAAGAGTTGTAAGGTCTTTTTTTCGGGAAAAGCGTCAAAATAATCTCTTCAAAAATCGCATCGTCTTCAAAAATTTGTCTGTAAATACTCGGCGACAAGTCTTTTATTTCTTCAAAAGAACTTTCGGCATCCGGGTCAAAATTAGTTTCCGGAAAATCGGGTATTTCCGTTTTCCGCTTTTTCAAATATTTTAAGATTTGAGTCCACGCGGCCGTGTGATTTAATAATTGAAATAATTCCTCGCCGTAGGACAGGTGTAACTCCACTCCATATACTTTTGTCATCTTGGCGAGATCCTCCGCTTCCGAGACAATGTTATGTACGGGTGCAGCGATCAATTTCAAATGAAAGGAATGCGTTTACGATATAGTTGACTGACTGGCTTGGTATCATCTCGAACCGCCCCATCATGGTTCGGTTGCCGAAGCCCCGGGCGGGTTAGTTAGTTAGGCAGATTAGTTAGATTAGATGACACCGAAGTGCCGGGGCGGCGGGTTTACCGACCGCCCGGACGGATTGCTTTGCTCTAACGGAAAATACGGGTTATTGCTTACTGTCGCTGTTGTTCCACACTGACAGGAAGGCAGTTCAAAGCCGGATATTGGGAACTTGTGCCAAGATCCCAAACACGAACAAAAGAAGATGCCGGCGCGGTGGTACTTTCCATCACATCGCCCGTATCCGGATCACACCAGAAGTTGCCCCAGGCGGCATAGATCCCTGTGAAGCCGGTCGGAGATCGCAGTTGGACGGTGGTCAGACCCATGCCGAGATCATCACCGGCATTGCTAGTTGCACTGGTTAACTGCCCGGTGGTCTCCGTATTCCAATAGGAGGCGTCGACCATTGTTTCTCCTTGGAAACCAATGCTGCCGATCAAGCCACCGATATTACCGGCACGCATGCCCGAGACAGAGCCGCCGGCCGTATAAGAAAAACGAATATTAGTATCTTCCCCGAAACCGACCAGGCCGCCGGTTCCGGCGCTTCCGAAGCCAGATGTATCCGCATCGGAAACAGTGCCACCGATCACATAAGAATAACTAATCTCAGCATTTTCCCCGGAGCCGGTCAGTCCGCCCACATTTGAACGACCCGCAACAACAGTATCGGACACAAACGCAGCACGAATCATAGCATTATTTCCACTGCCGGCCAGGCCACCCGCATTGTTACCGGCAGCGGACACAGTAACACCGGACACGGACACAGCGTGAATCATAGCACCCCGTCCAATGCCGACCAGGCCGCCGACGTCATTACTACCTGAGAAAACATTAACACCGGATACGGACACCGAGCGAATCATAGCACCCTGTCCATCGCCGACCAGAGCGCCCACCAGGCCAGCAAATTGACTCGAAACATTCACACTGCCGCCAACTACCGACAGATCCTCGTAACGGGCATTCTCGCCAAAGCCTGCCAGCAGACCCACACTATCGTCACTCGCGCGAACATTTGCATCCAGCAGATGCAGGTTTTGGATACTGCCGGTTAACGCACCAAACAACCCAACTCCGCGAACATTATTATTCGCAGAAATGAACAGGTTGGCAAGGGTATGACCGCCGCCGTCAAATGTTCCGGTATAAGCGGTGCAATTAGTACTTGTGGGACAGAAGCCGATCGGCACCCAGCCATTGCCGCTGCGATTGGTCCAGGCAGCCATCTGACCGCTACCCGCGGCATAGGAAGCCGCATCGCTGAAATTCAACGCGCGGGTCAATTCGTAGCCATTACAGCCGGAACTCGGGCAACCCGCAGAACCCACAGAGGTAATCTCGTCAATATTGCCATCATCTGTCCCATCGCCATTCAGATCATCGCGCAGCCGCGCCAAGTCATCCAAAGTGTCGATTTCTATGAGCGCGTTATTGTTGTCGTCCAGATCCTCGCCGGCATCGCGACAACCGTCACTGTCCAGATCCGTAGATGCTGCGGAAGTCCAGCCCGTATCGCCGTCCGGACAGGCATCCGCCGAATCCGCAATTCCGTCCTCATCCGTGTCCGGTCCCCCACCGCCACCGCCGGAACCACCGCCTCCGCCACCACAGGCGGCGAGTAGGACAACCGACAAGACGATTGTCAATAATGGTATGAATAACATTGATAACTTTGTGCCGCTGCGTGCAGTTTGTTCGGCCGCGGCCATGCAGTCGCTACTGATAGTTTGTTCTTTAAGTATGTTCATAATTTTTTTGTAATGGATTTGTAATATAGTTTCAAAATCATTCATGGTAATCCTTGCGTTATTGTGTTACTGTCGCTGTTGTTCCACACTGACAGGAAGGCAGTTCAAAGCCGGATATTGCGAACTTGTGCCAAGATCCCAAACACGAACAAAAGAAGATGCCGGCGCGGTGGTACTTTCCATCACATCGCCCGTATCCGGATCACACCAGAAGTTGCCCCAGGCGGCATAGATATTATCCGCCCCCGTGAAGCCTGTCGGATCTTGTAGTTGGGCGGTGGTCAGACCCATGCCAAGAACATCACCGGTACTGTTGGTTGCACTGGTTAACTGCCCGGTGGTCTCCGTATTCCAATAGGAGGCGTCGACCATTGTTTCTCCTTGGAAACCAATGCTGCCGATCAAGCCACCGATATTACCGGCACGCATGCCCGAGACAGAGCCGCTGGCCGTATAAGAAAAACGAATCATAGAATCTTCTCCATATCCGACCAGGCCGCCGGTTCCGGTGAGTCCGGCGGGTCCGACGGAACCTGTATTCGCATCGGAAACAGTGCCACCGACCACATAAGAATAACTAATCTCAGCATCACCTCCCCCGAGTCCGAGCAGTCCGCCCACATTTGAACGACCCGCAGCAACAGAATCGGACACGAATGCAGCACGAATCATAGCACCCTGTCCACTGCCGGCCAGACCACCCACATTGTCACCGGTAGCGGACACATTAACACCGGATACGGACGCAGCGTGAATCATAGCACCCAGCCCGGCGCCAATCAGTCCGCCGGCGTTACCGGCGTTATTACCACCTGCGGACACAGTAACACCGGATACGGACACCGAGCGAATCATGGCACCCCGTCCATCGCCGACCAGTCCGCCCACATTACGGGAACTCGCGCGAACATTTGCGTCCAACAGATGCAAGTTTTGGATACTGCCGGTCAACGCACCAAACAACCCAACTCCGCGAACATTATTATTCGCAGAAATGAACAGGTCGGCAAGGGTATGACCGCCGCCGTCAAATGTTCCGGTATAAGCGGTGCAATTAGTACTTGTGGGACAGAAGCCGATCGGCACCCAGCCGCGGCCGCTGCGATTGGTCCAGACAGTCCTATTATCGCTACCCGCGGCATAGGAAGCCGCATCGCTGAAATTCAACGCGCGAGTCAACTCGTAGCCATTACAGCCGGAGCTCGGGCAACCCACAGCACCCACAGAGGTGATCTCGTCAATATTGCCATCATCTGTCCCATCGCCATTCAGATCATCGCGCAGCCGCGCCAAGTCATCCAAAGTGCGGATTTCTATGAGGCCGTTATTATCGTCGTCCACATCCACCAGATCGCTACAACCGTCGCCATCACTATCCACAGGCTGATCGGAATCGCCGCGCGGACAGGCAGCATCCTGATTCGTTATCGTGGTGCCACCGCCACCGCCGCCACCACAGGCGGCGAGTAAGACGACCGACAGGACGATTGTCAATAATAGATTGATAGCGTTGCGTGCCGGTTGCCCGACCGCGGCCATGCATGCAATGCAGTTACTACTGATAGTTTTTATTGCAAATATTTTCATAATTTCTTTTTGTAATTAGTTTGTGAATAACATAGTGCATAGTTCCTTAAATAAGGAACAGTCATAATATACCATATTTCGGCGGCTATTCCTCAAATAAGTGTCCGATCCCGCCGGGGTTTGGGATATGCGTGTTTTGTAAAAACCGGCTTTTTAATGTGAGAACACGCCATTCCAACTCCCGCATCCAAAACCTTGCCGGGAGGATGCAACTCTTAAAAAGAAAAAGACCGCGCCCGCTTCTTTCCTATAATTTTAAGAATAATACAAACGATTAAAAACGAAATGCAACCCAACTTACGCGTCGGCTACGGCTATGATGTGCATCGTCTTGTGCCGGCGGACAAGCGGCGGGGACTGATGGTCGGCGGCGTCCGGGTGTCGCGTTCAGTACAGGCACTGGCACATTCGGACGGCGATGTCCTGCTGCATGCTCTGTGCGATGCCTTGCTGGGGGCGGCCGGTCTGGGAGATATCGGCGAGCACTTTCCGGACACGGATGCACAGTGGAAGGATGCGGACAGCGGCGAACTGCTCGGCCGTTGCCGGGAACTTCTGGCAGAATGCGGTTGGACTATTATCAATGCGGACTGCACCGTTCAACTGGAACATATTCTGTTGGGAGAATTCAAGCCGCGTATTCGCCAAAATGTTGCCCGCTTGCTTGCATTGGATCCGACCTGTGTCAATATTAAAGCAACCAGAGGAGAAGGGGCGGATGCGGTTGGCAGGGGCGAAACCATCATCGCCCGGGCTGTTTGTCTCCTCGGCGGTGCGCCGGGAAACTAAGCCGGAGGGTTTTTCTTTTTAGTTCGTTTTTCGGCGATCTTGTCTTGCAGGGCCTCGGCAACACACGGCAACACAAACAAAGAAAGGTCGCCGCCCAGTCCGGCAATTTCTCGCACCAGCGAGGATGAGATAAAAGACAGACCTTCGTCCGGCATCAAAAAGACCGTTTCCATTGCCGGATACATCAGGCGATTGGCGCGCGCCAACTGAAATTCAAACTCAAAGTCTGTCACCGAGCGCAGTCCGCGCAACAGAAAGCGGGTGTTGTTCTTACGCATAAAGTCCACGAGAAGACAGTCAAAACTTTCAACACGCACCGCATTATGCAGTTGTCTCTCTTGTAAGACTTTTTGCATCAGTTGTTTGCGTTCCGTGATGGAGAACATCGGCTGTTTGTCGCCGTTATTTCTGCCGTAGGCAATCGCCACTGTGACCTCGTCAAACAACTTGACCGCCCGTTGCAGCAGATCCAGGTGTCCGAGTGTTACGGGATCAAAGGATCCCGGATAAACGATGCTACTCCTGTCGCGTGACCTGTTCATATATATCCGTTATTATGGCGCGCGCTTTCAGTCAAGGCCCGTCAAGACCCGTCAAGGCCCGCTAAGGCCCCCAGGGCATGACGCAGTCGCTCGTTGACCGCGCCGGGCGATGCCCGTCCGTTCGTCCGCCGCATCACCTGGCCGACAAAGTAGCCGAACAGTTTGTCTTTGCCGGATAAATACTGTTGTAACTGCTGCGGACTATCGTCCAACACTTCCCGAATGACCTTGTCAATTTGGTCGTTGTCGGTCAGTTGCTTCAGCCCGGCGGTTTCTATCAGCCGGTCAATATCCCGCTCGCTTCCTTGTTTTTGAGCATCCTTGTCTTTGTCCTGTTCTTTGTCTTGCCCTTGCTCTTGCCCTTGCTCTCCCACCCACAACTGCCGAAAGATTTCCTTGGCAATCTTGCCCGAAATGGTATTATCGTCTATGCGTTTTATTAACTGCCCCAACTCGTTTGCCGACACGGGACTTTCCCGCACCGGGCGTCCTTCCTTATTGAGCGCACCCAGTAACTCGGTCAGTACCCAGGATGCGGCCTGCAGTGGCTTGCCGCAAAGTGTTGCAGCCGCTTCGTAGTAATCCGACAGGTCTTTGTCCTGTGCCAGGGTGACGGCATCTTGATTCTTGAGCCCGTATGCGCCGATGAATCGTTCCCGCTTGGCATCCGGCAACTCGGGTAACTCCAACCCAACCTCTTTCACAAATTCCTCGCTCAGCCGAATCGGCAAAAGATCCGGTTCCGGGAAGTATCTGTAATCGTGGGCTTCCTCTTTGCTGCGCATGGAACGGGTTTCGTCTCGCTCGGAGTCGTACAGGCGGGTTTCTTGAATCACTCTTTCGCCGCGTTCCAAGCGTTCGCACTGACGCCGCACCTCGTAGTGAATGGCCTTTTCAACAAACCGAAAGGAGTTCACATTTTTGACTTCGCTGCGCGTGCCGAGCGTCTTGTCCCCTTTTTTGCGGACGGAGATATTGGCATCGCAGCGCATGGAACCTTGCGACATGTCGCCGTCCGATATGCCGAGATAACGCACCAGACGATTGACCGCCTTGAGATATTCCACCGCTTCGGCGGCGGACGACAACTCGGGTTCGGAAACGATCTCCATTAAGGGAGTGCCCGCCCTGTTGTAATCAATCCCGCTCATGCCGTGAAAGTCACCGTGTAATGACTTGCCGGCATCCTCTTCCAGATGCGCCCGATTGATGCCGATGACTTTTTCCGCCCCGGCGGCATCGCGAATCGTCAAGCTGCCGCACTCCACGATGGGGAACTCCAACTGAGAAATCTGATAGCCCTTTGGCAGATCCGGGTAAAAGTAATTCTTGCGGACAAACTGATTAGTGTGATTGATGCGGGCGGAAATTGCCAGCCCGAATCGCACCGCCATCCGAATCGCCATTGTATTTGCAACAGGCAGTGTCCCGGGAAGCGCGAGGTCCAGCGCGCAGGCACGGGTGTTCGGCCCGGCACCGAATGCCACGGCGGCAGCCGAAAACATTTTACTCTTGGTGGCAAGTTGGACATGCACCTCCAACCCTATGACCGTCTCCCAATCCGACATATTATTCTCTTTGCCTCTCGTGTCTCTCGCGCTTTTATGCCGCCCGCCGTTTTTATGCGGCGAGCTGCGGCAGCCGTTTGTGCCAGTCCGTCTCTCGTTGATAGGCACAGGCGACTCTTAGCAGTCGCTCTTCTTCAAAATGCGGCGCCAGCAGCTGCATACCCACCGGCAAGTTGTCCGCAAAACCCGCGGGAACGGACATGGCGGGCAAGCCGGCAAGGTTCGCCGGCACAGTATATATGTCCTGCAGATACATCTCCACCGAGTCCGGTTTTTCCTGCTTTAAGAAAGCCGGGCGGGGTGTGACCGGCGCCACCAGAAGATCCACAGTTTCAAACGCCCGCAAAAAATCCTCGCGGATCAGACGCCGCAGTTGCTGCGCCTTGCGGTAATAGGCATCGTAATAGCCGGCGGTTAACACATAGGTGCCGAGCAGGATGCGGCGTTTGACCTCGTCCCCAAACCCTTCGCTGCGGCTGCGCACATACAGATCGCGCAGGTCCTTCGGGTTTTCGGCGCGGTAGCCGTAACGGACACCGTCGTATCGTGCCAGGTTGGAAGATGCTTCCGCCAATGCCAGAGTATAGTAGCAGGCAATGCAGGCAGTGGCGTTGGAAATATGCGAAAGACGCACTTCCGTAACCTTGGCGCCGCGCTCCTTCAAAACATCCAACGCCGACAACAGGATGGAGCGCATGTCCTCGTCAAGACCTTCGGTGAACTCATGCACCACTCCCAGCGTGATGCCGGTGAGATCTTCGCCGGCCGCAATACGTGCCGGCCAGTCCGGAACCGACTTGTCGGCCGAGGTGGAATCCTTTTCGTCCTTGCCGCAAATTGCCGCGAGCACCGGAGCGAGGTCTTCGGCATGGCGGGCAAACACACCGGCCTGATCCAGGCTGGATGCGTATGCCACCATTCCGTGACGGGATACCCGTCCGTAAGTGGGCTTAATTCCGCAAACACCGCAAAATGCGGCCGGCTGTCGCACCGAGCCGCCTGTATCCGTTCCCAACGCAAAAGGAACCAAGCCCGTTGCAACCGCCACCGCCGAGCCGCCGGAAGATCCGCCCGGCACACGCCGCGTATCCCAAGGGTTGGAAACGGGACCGTAATGACTCTGCTCGTTGGAAGAGCCCATCGCAAACTCGTCCATATTGGTTTTGCCGATGAGGGTCCCGCCGGCATCCAGCAATTTTGCATGGGCGGTGGCGTCATAGGGAGACACATAATTGTGCAGCATCTTGGAACCGCAGGTTGTCGGCATTGCGCGGCTGCAGAAGATGTCTTTAATGGCATAGGGAATGCCGGTCAGGGCACCCCCTTTGCCGGCGCGAATGACGGCGTCCTGTTCGTCCGCCAGCCGTAATGCTCCTTCGCCGGCGATATTCACAAAGAGGTTGCAGGACTTCTGCAGTTTTTTGGCGGCTGCCAAGCAATTTTCCGTCAGGGCGCGGGCGGAGATTTCACCGCGCCCGAGTTGCGCGGTCAATTCGGCCAGCCCCGCCAAACCGGGCGAACCGGGCGAACTCACGGGCAAGGGGGCGACAAGAAAAATCGCATCGCAATGCTTATCTTTGTTTTTATCGCCGCTGTGATCGCCGCTTTAATCTTTGTTCTCATTTCTCCGCTATCTCCACCTTTAAAGACGAGTAAGGCCTCGCTTCGCCGAGCGGCGGACAACAACAAAAATCGCATCGCAATGCTTATCTTTGTTTTTATTGCCGCTGTGATCGCCGCTTTAATCTTTGTTATCATTTCTCCGCTATCTCCACCTTTAAAGACGGGTAAGGTCCTGCCTCGCTGAGCGGCGGGCGACAAGAAAAAAACGAAATTCGCATCGCCGATTTATTTTTTAATGCCGCTTTAATCTTTGTTCTCATTTCTCTGCTATCTCCACCTTTAAAGACGGGTAAGGTCCCGCTTCGCTGAGCGGCGGGCGACAAGAAAAAAACGAAATTCGCCCTGCCTCTTTAATTGCCTCTTTAATAATCTTTGTTCTCATTTCTCCACCACCTTTGGCACCAGATAAAGTCCCGCTTCGCTGAGCGGCGCATTCCGCAAAAATAACTCGCGCTGATCCTCTTCGGTCACTTCGTCGGTTCGCAGTCGTTGAATATCGTCGCAAGGGTTGGTGAGCGGTTCAACTCCTTCGGTATCCGTTTGCCGCAGGTGATCGATCAACTCCAGCATGCGGGCAAGTTCCAGCCGAAACTCTTCCGCGCGTTCCGGGTCTGTTTGTAGCCTTGCCAATTCTTGCAGCAGGATCAATTGCTCCCTGTCAATGTTTGTTTTTTCCGCCGGCATAAAAGTGGGTAGGGGGTAGGATAAGGTAGGGTAGAAGGATTCGTTTTGCTCGGGCTGTTACTTTTCGGTCTCCCGCGCCTTAACGGATATCCCTTTGTCGCCGCGCGTCATCCCAACAATGCCGCTGCGCGCGCATTCCAAAATGTGCGAAGATTCCAAAATATTCAAAAACGCATCCAGGTCCTTACCGCGACCCGTGAATTCCAGCGTATAGGTGGTGGCGGTTACATCAACAATTTTTGCCCCAAAAATATCCGCCATGCGTTTGATCTCGGCGCGATAATCGCCCGAGGTCCGTATCTTGATCAACCCCACTTCCCGCTCAATGAATCGGCTTTCGGAAATTTCCATCACTTTGTAAACCGGCACCACCTTATTCAGTTGTTTGGTGATCTGCTCAATGATACTCTCGGCACCGTAGGTGGTGATTGTGATGCGCGACAAACTCGGATCCTGCGTTGTCGCAACGGACAAACTTTCAATATTGTAACCGCGCTGGGAGAACAGGCCGACAACGCGCGACAAAACGCCCGGCTCGTTTTCCACCAGCAGACCGATGATATGTTTTTTTCCTCTGTCGTTCATTGGTCGGTCCTCTTGGTTTTGCTAAGCCACATTTCGTTGATGGCGTGATCCTTAATGTGCATCGGATAAACATGCTCGGACGGGTCCACATAAATATCCAAAAACACCAACTCCTTGGCGTATTCGCCGAATGCTTTTTTGAATGCCGGCACAAGTTCGGACGGCTTGGTGACCCGGATCCCTTTGTGTCCGTAAGCTTCGGCAAGTTTGATAAAATCCGGCAAGGAGTCCATATAAGAATGCGCATGCCTGCCCCCGTATTGCATATCCTGCCACTGGCGCACCATACCCAACGCTTGGTTGTTGATGTTAACAATTTTCACCGGAATGGAATACTGGCGACAGGTGGACATCTCCTGAATGCACATCTGAATACTGCCTTCGCCGGTAACGCAAATCAGCGGCTTGTCCGGATAAGCAAAGCGGATGCCCATGGCAGCGGGAAAACCAAATCCCATGGTGCCGAGGCCGCCGGAATTAATCCAACGATTCGGCTTGGCAAACTTGTAATACTGGGCGACAAACATCTGGTGCTGTCCCACATCGGATGTCACAAACGGATCCATCTCCTTGGTGGTTTCATACAGGGCTTCCACCACCTGTTGCGGTTTCATCAGCGCGCCCTTTTTGGCGGGTTCGTAACCCAAAGGCGCCTGCCGCCGCCAATCGTTGATCTGTTTCCACCAGGCGGCGCGCTCGCTCTTTGCCGGCTTGGCTTTTCTTTGTTCCAACTCCGTCAGAATCTGCCGCAGCACCCGCTTTACCGGGCCCACAATGGGGATATGAGCATTAATGGTTTTGGAAATGTTTGCCGCATCTATGTCCACATGGGCGATCAGCGCGTGCGGACAAAAAAGAGCGGTGTTATTCGTCACCCTGTCATCAAAACGCGCGCCCAACGCCAAAATGAAATCGCTGTTGTGCATGGCCGTGTTGGCCGCATAGGTGCCGTGCATTCCCAACATCCCCAGGAAACGCTCGGCATCGCCGGGATAAGCACCCAGCCCCATCAGAGTATTGGTGATCGGCAGATCCATCGTATCCGTCAGTTCGCGCAGTTCATCCGAAGCCCGATCCAGAATAATGCCGCCGCCCGCATAAAGCACCGGTCGCTTGGCGGCCAAAAGAGCGCTCACGGTCTTACGCACCTGGCCGGCATGCCCTTCCCGAACCGGGTTGTAGGAGCGCATCGCGATCCGCTCCGGATAGTTGTAAGCGAATTTTTGATGCGGATCTGTTTTGTCCTTCGGGATGTCAACCACCACCGGTCCCGGTCGGCCGCTGCGCGCCAAGTAAAACGCCTGCTTAATGATGCGCGGAATGTCGCGCGTGTCCTGAACAATAAAATTGTGTTTGACCACGGGGCGGGAAACACCAAGCATGTCGGTTTCCTGAAACGCATCCTGCCCCACCAAGCCGGAAGCGACCTGACCGGAGATGACCACCATCGGGATGGAATCCATATAGGCCGTGGCGATGCCCGTGATCGCGTTGGTTGCGCCGGGGCCGGAAGTCACCAGCACCACGCCCGCCTCACCGGTGGCGCGCGCATAGCCGTCCGCCATGTGGGTTGCGGCCTGTTCGTGCCGCACCAGAATATGCTGGACGATTTCCTGCCGGAAAATCGCATCGTAAATATGCAGGGATGCGCCGCCGGGGTAACCGAATATATATTTGACCCCTTCGTCCGCAAGTGCGCGCATCAGCAGTTCGCCGCCGGATAACTTGTCCGTTTCTTTCTTCATTTCATTAACTAATGAACAATTTCAGTTCTTCAACTTATACTTATCGCTTGGGACAGGCGCATCTGTGTGCGCGGATCCAAAGCGTCTTTTAAAGCGTCTTTAATGATAAGTAATTACAACTCATCATATCGGGAGAATTTCCGAGAAACGGAACAGAATGATCCCGCCAAACGGCCGATAAGCACGTCGTTTGCGATCAATCCGTTGAGCCCGGTAGGTCTCGCCGGCCATCGGCACCGATAAGCGCCGACTTACTTTTATATTAGCATAAAATCCGGGCGGGTGTTCCCTTGTTTTGTCTGTTTTTTCAACCGAACACAAAAATTGCGAGGGGAAAATAGAAGAATGTGCCGGCGCGGATATCTCTGTGTTGGCGAGCGGGACTCCGATAGCACGAACAGTCCCAATAGAGTTCAGCACTATCACCGGACTTCGGATCCTTCTTTAAAGGTTCTTAATTGATAAGGGTCTGCGAGCAGTTTTCGGACAGATCAGTCCTTAAGTCTTTGCTCTCTTGCACTTAATGTTTGTCATTGAATTTCAGGGTTTATAAACTCGAGTTTCAAGGATTCTTTGTAATCAGCAATAATCTCGTCCACCATTTCATCTGTCAGAGTGCCTGTGATTGCCCCGGACTTTGGCGGCAAGATATAATTGGCGTCCTTTCCCACATGATGTTTTATGCGATCTATGACCTTCCGCACTTCCTGACCAGGGGTCCCGTATTCTTTTAAGTTTGATTCAATTTCGTTTAATTCGCTCTTCTTAATCCTGCCGCCGAAGAGTGTGCTATTGAGGGAGGTCTCTTTCCCTCGGACCCGATTGATTCTTTCTTCTAAGTTATTTCCCTTCCGTCTATAATTTTTTTCAGAAAATGCTCCTTGCAATTGGACATCCCGTAAGTCTGCTCCTTGCAATTGGACACCGGATAAGTCTGCTCCTTGCAACCGGGCATACCGTAAGCGTGCTCCTTGCAACCAGGCATACCATAAGTCTGCTCCTTGCAATTGGGCACCGAATAAGTCTGCTCCTTGCAACCGGGCAAAATGTAAGTTTGCTCCTTGCAACCGGGCACCGAATAAGCCTGCTCCTTGCAATTGAGCACCCCGTAAGTCTGCTCCTTGCAATTGGGCATCCCATAAGCTTGCTCCTTGCAACCGGACAAAATGTAAGTTTGCTCCGTGTAGATCCAGATCCTTCAGATTCGCCCCGACTAGATAAGCCTCGGACAGATCCAAAAGGGGGATGTCCGGATCCGAGCGATTGAACTCCTTGTTGATGCGACCGAGGATATTCAACAGAGACTGCACCTCGTTGGAAGGATTTTTCTCATATTCATTTATGTATTTTTCTTGCTGAGTGGTTTCTCTCAGATGGAAACAGAGGATATCGACAATGCTCGGCAGCCGCTCCGGTTCCAGATTCAATAAGTCATAAAGACCATAAACACCTCCCAAGCGGGCGGATGCAGAAGCCGTGTTGCCGAGATGGGTGATAGCTTGATTAAACGCTTCTTGGTTAGATTGAATTTGTATCTTGTCGGATTGAACCTGTGCCTTGTTGGATTGAACCTGTACTTCGTTGGATTCAAGGTATCGTTGAATGCCCGGAAGATCGACATACAAGCCGACAATAATACCGCCGACTCCGGCCAGGCCAAATATGACAAACCACCGGGTTTGTGTCTTGGCAATCACCCCGATGTTGTTTTTGGTTTTTCTGAAACCTTTATCCTCAAGCATTCCCCAAGTATCCCGGATGAATTGACTGATAACTCATTATGTTTATCATTGTATGTGCATCGTCCGAGCATTCAATAGCCGGCAGAGGATCCCGATGGCGATCCGCCCGAGGGGCACTCGCCAAGTCCCGGTCATCGCGACTTTCGGAAACTTCCTTAAAGAAAGTTCTTAATTAAAGATTTTGGTCTATAAGAGTTTGCGGGCAGTTTTCGGACAGATCAGTCCTTGAGTCTTTGCCCTCTTGCGCTTAGTGTTTGTTATTGAACAGAGCCGCTTAAATCGGGTTGCAGTGATTTTTTGTAGTCAGCAATAATCTTGTCCGCCATTGCATTTGTCAGAACGCCTGTGGTTGCCCCGGACTTTGGTGGCAAGGTATAATTTGCGTCCTTTCCTACATGGGGTCTGATGCGATCTATGATCTCCCGCACTTCCTGACGAGGGGCCCCGTATTTTTTTAAGTTTGATTCAATTTTATCTAATTCGCTCTTCTCAATCCCGCCGCTAAAGAGTGTGGTTTCGAGGGAGGTGTCCTTCCCCCGGACCTGATTGATTCTTTCTTCCAAGTTATCATCCTTTCCAACCATAGCTTTTTTGGAAAATGCTCCTTGCAATTGGGCACCCTGTAAGTCTGCTCCTTGCAATTGGGCACCTTGTAAGTTTGCCCCTTGCAATTTGGCATGCCATAAGCTTACTCCTTGCAATTGGGCATTCCATAAGTTTGCTCCTTGCAATTGGGTATTCCATAAGTTTGCTCCTTGCAATTGGGTATTCCATAAGTGTGCTCCTTGTAATTGAGCATAGAGTAAGCATGCTCCTTGCAACCGGGTGCCCAGTAAGCTTACCTCTTGCAACTGGGCACGCCATAAGTTTGCCCCTCGCAGATCCATATTATCCAGATTCGCCCCGAACAGATAAGCCTTGGACAGATCCAAAAGAGGAATGTCCGGATCCGGGCGTTTGAACTTCTTGTTGATTTCACTGAGGACATTCAACAGAGACTGCACCTCGTTGGAAGGGATTTTCTCATATTTTTTTATGTATTCTTTTTCTTGAGTGGTTTCTCTCAGATGGGCACAGAGGATTTCGGCAACGCTCCGCAGTCGCTTCGGTTCCAGATCCAGTAGGTTATAGAGACCATAGATACCCCCCAGGCGGGCGGACGCAGAATCCGTGTTGCCGAGATGGGTAACGGCCTGATTAAAAATCGCTTCCCGGTTGGCTTGAAAATGTGCCCGACTGATCCGATAAGCGGCAATGATACTGCCAATACCAACCATGATGGCACCAGCACCGACCAGCAGGGATAAGGTAATCTCAAGACCAAGCCCCCAAAGAATTTCTGTCACAGAGACTGCACCCCTTGCACCCCAATGTTGCTTTTGGTTTTTCCCAAACCCTTGTTATGCACCTTCACCCGATACCGAGTGATTCCCCACCAAGTGATCCCCCATTGACTGATAACTCATTATGCTTATCATTTTATGTACCTCGCCCGGGCATTCAATAGCCAGCAGAGGATCCCGATGCGGTTTGCCCGAGGGGAATTCGTCCAACACAAACAGTCCCGAGAGAGTTCAGCCATATAATAATAAAAAACGCAAAATACAAACAAATGCTGCATACCATCATCGCCAAGAAAGCCCGTCAGTGGTGTCAGTCCGAAAGATGCAGTATGCGAGGTGTTTTGGATTATATACGCAAACGCGGCGCCCTGCGGGAACCGCAAATAGAAGCCATAGAAACCTATTTGTATTTAAAGATAATGGGGGAAAACAAGCCACTTAAAGACTTATTTGGTGAGGGCTTTTTTTGTGAAGAATTGAACTTGGACGAACTGGATATCAATGTGCCGGCACGAAAATTTCTTCGAAGTAATCGCCTCGCCCATTCTCTGTTTAACTACGCGCATACCGCCAAACTGGAAGAGGTGAAGCAGGCAATCATACGGGAGCAAAAAAAATTGAACTACAAACAAATCATTCGCGATATGTTTTATGGGGTTGCCTATCCGGACTATCTGATGAGTTTGCCTATGGGGGCGGGCAAAACCTATTTAATGGCGGCATTGATTTACTTGGATTTGTATCTGGCGGAAGCGAGTCCGGATGACAAAGATTTGGCACAAAACTTTCTGATTCTAATTCCCAATGCGCAAAAATCTTCCATCGGTCCCAGCCTGCGTACTATAGATGCGTTTGATCCGGAATGGGTTTTGCCGGCGGATATTGCCAAGCGGATCAAGTCCAACATTAAGTTTGTTGTGCTCGATGAAAGCAAGTCAAAGAAAAAAAGCATGCGCACCGAGAACCCCAACGCAGTCAAGGTGGCGAATGCCTTGCGTTCCTCTTTTAATCATATCTTTGTGGTGAATGCGGAGAAGGTGATTCTGAACAGGATGAACGGCCAAAAAAACTTGTTTCCGGCGGAACTTGCCAATGCCAATGAGTTGCGCGAATATATTGGCAAGTTACCGAGGCTGGCTATCTTCATAGACGAGGTGCATCATGCAACCGACAGTGATATCAAACTGCGTCAGGTGGTGAACGGCTGGTGCGATCATCGCGCATCGCAGATTACCGTTGTTCTGGGATTTTCGGGAACTCCTTATTTGGAGGAAAAAGACAATGTCCGGGTGAGTGAAACCGTCGGGTTTCGTATGGGGCAAATTAGTAATACGGTGTACTACTATTCTCTGTTGGAGGGGGTGCGTCATTTTTTGAAGCAGCCGATTGTGCGCCGAGCATTGAATTTGGATCGCTCGGAAATCATTCGGCGCGGTGTTGAAGAGTTCCGCCGCGAGTACGGCGACAAAGTATATCCGGCAGCGGGCATCGCCAAACTGGCGATCTACTGCCCCACCATAGAAGTTTTGGAAAAAGAAGTGTATCCGTTATTAACCGGCGAATTAGGCCTGCGCGAAAGTGAAGTCCTGCGTTATCATCGCGGCAATAAACAATATCCCGCCATAGCGGAGAGCGATGCCGCTTTTCGCGCGCTGGACACACCCGCCTCGCCCCATCGCTATATTTTGTTGGTCGGCATCGGCAGAGAGGGGTGGGACTGTCGCAGTTTAACTTGCGTCATTCTGTCGCAGGAAGGCGACTGTAAAAAGAATATGGTGTTGCAAACCTGTTGCAGATGTCTGCGGCAGGCGGGGGCGGGGCAGGCAACCGCCCTGATTTGGTTGAATGAGGGCAACGCCCGGCTGCTTGAAAGCCAACTGAAACAACAACAGAACACCACTATTGAGGAGATTGAAAAGCCGGGGGAGCTGCCGGCCGAGAAAACGCCCCGTCATGCGCGTGTGGAGCATTTGCAACTGCAACCGGGAATTGATTTTTATCAGTTGAAAATGTACTATGTTTGGATAGAAAAAGAAAAAAGCGCGGATACAAAAAGCAAACTCCTGGACTTGGGCCACAACCTGTCACAGATGCGCAATTTTTTTAGTATCACCAAAACCGGCTTGGATGATCTCGGCACGGGGGTTCGCGAGGTGATAAGAACCAAGGGCGAAGAGCCGGCGATATTTAACCATTGGCTGTTGCAAATCAGTCTGGAAAGTTTTTCCACAGTCGACATTGCACAACTATTAAAACACCGAGAATTATTAAGAGGGATTTATAAAGCCATTACATATGAAAGCGAAGAGGACGGCACACGCTTATGGAACGAAACCTATTTTTTGGAACAGATTCGCAGTCGGGTGCGGCTGTGCTTTCATATTCGTCATACACTGTGGGAAAAAACGGAAACTGTGCCGGAGCAAGCCACCCTGCTGCGAGTAGAACAATTGACTCCTGTCAAAAAATCCCCCGCCCTTTACCCCGGCGCAGAAGAAGTGAAGCGGATTTTGAAATTGGACAAAGACTATTCAACTTTTGAACAGGAATTGGAGGATTTTAAAAAAGCGCAGCAGGTATTAATACGACGGGGGTTAAGCCCGGATATGCTACAGGCGCCGGAGCAGCGAACTGCCGCGGTGAATAACAAAGACAAGACATTTCATTATTTGCCCTACGACTTCACGCCAAGCAATTTTGAACGGGAATTCTTAGCCAGTGTTTTAAGATTACAAACCTTTGATGACAAAAAACTGGAGGTTTACTATCAGGGCGCGCGCCGCCTGACTGAGTTTGTGATTAACTGTTACGGCAAGCAAAACGGCGGCTGGAAGAATCTCGGGCGTTACACAACCGACTTCCTCATCATCAAGCGTAAAAAGAAGAAGATTCACAAGGCGATGCTGGTGGAGACCAAGGGGCATGGTTTCAAACATCAGTTTGCGGAGCGAAAACAATATATTGAAAACGAGTTTGTTTGCCGGAACAACGCAAAGTTCAACTATGCCAAGTTTGATTTTCTTTATCTGGAGGATAATGTTCCTATGGAAAACAATATTCAAAGGATCGACGACCGGTTGAATCTCTTTTTTGGCGAAGAAAGAAATGCCGATTAAATACATTCCCTATGCCGCCAATCCCTTGCGGGAACAAGCGTTATTACGCAATATTGCCCGCAGTCAGCGGGCGTTGGTCTACCAAGGGGACGACAACTTGTCGCCGCGCATCGCGCGCGGCCTGCCCTACTACGACCTCGCGGAAACAGAGCGGGTGGGTGCCAAGTCCGAAAACCTGGTTGTTCGCGGCGATGCCCTGCATACCTGTGCCCACCTCAAAGAGCGGAACATCCGGCCGGACCTGGTTTATATTGACCCGCCCTTTGCCAGTGGCGCCGACTATGCCAAGAAGATCGCACTCAGGCGCAGTTCAGATAAAACAACCGGCCCGGCCGGCACCGAGTTACCGAACGATGCGGGCTGGGAAGAAAAGTTTTACGGGGATTTTTGGAGTAAAACCGATTATCTTAACTGGATGTTTGAGAATCTCACCGCAATTCGCGAGGTGATGAGTGACACCGGCAGCATCTATGTGCATCTGGACTGGCACATCGGCCATTATGTCAAGGTGCTGATGGATGAGGTGTTTGGAGAAAGTAATTTTAAAAGTGAAGTCATTTGGTATCGCTATAACAAAATTCCCGATAAAACAAAAAAATTATTTTTTAAGATGCATGATAGTATATTGTTTTATACGAAAGGCACGGAGCATCTGTTCAATTCTCTGTTGGAACCGACGGGAGAGCGGGTTAAGAGAAAACGTATGCAAAAAATTGGCGGAGTGATCGCCTCGTTGGATGAAACAATAGAGTATGATCGAGAATATTTGTTAACACGCAGTGTCATAGAAGACATTCCCGATGTGAACATAGGATCATCCAAAGAAAGAACACTCTACCCCACCCAAAAACCCGAAGCACTTTTGGAACGCCTTATCAAAGCATCCTCCGACGCAGGGATGCTGGTTGCCGACTTCTTTGGCGGCAGCGGCACCACGGCACAAGTGGCGGCCAGGTTAGGGCGCAAGTTTGTCACGGCGGATGTCGGCTTTAATGCTTTGCACACCACACGCGATCGGCTGAAAAAAAGCAACGCCTGTTTCCGGGTTCTGGACATTAAAGATGGTGTTCGTCTGTTTCGCAACCCTGTGCAGACTATGGCAAAGATTAAGCCTCTGATCAAAGGATTAAGTCCGCGCCCAACCGAGCCATTCGCGATGAGCAAGTTTTGGGCGGGCGTGCTGCATGATAAGAAGATCGGCATGGTCCCTGTTTACTTGCCGAACCTGGCAGATCATTCGGCGCGTGTGCTGGATGTATCCACTATGAAAGTCATCCTGTTTGACGAGATTCCAAAACTGGAAGATTGGGATGTGGAAAAGGTGATCATCTATTACACGGATATGCAAAACTCGGATGACATTAGAGATTACATTCGCAAGTACAATCAAACACGCATCGCCTATAAAAACATTGAACTAAAAGATTTAAAGGAACTTCTGGACCACACCATCACGGAAGATACCATTATATTTCGGTATACGGCGTCCAAGAGAGATGATCGGCAACATCGCATTGTGTTGAAATCTTGCTTCAGCGATTCCGTTACCAAAAAACTGGATGAGTATAATCAAAAACGCAAACTAAACGCCGATGCCAAAAAGCCAAAGCCCGCCCCCGTTCGCCTGAGCGAAAGCGGCTTAGAGATTGTGGAGATGGTGTCCGTGGATTGTCGGCGCAGTACGGGTGCTTGGCACAGTGATGCCGAAGTTGTGATTAACCCGGACAACACGGTCACACGCACCGGGCAAAATTCGCCGGAGCATCTAAAAGAGCGGTCGCAAAAACGATCGCCAAATCAGTTACCATATCAGTTAAAAGAACCTTGGGATGGCAAAATCACCTGTGATACAAGGCCCAAACGCATCAAGGTGCGCAACATAGCCGGCGACGAGACCATTCTGCCGGTCCCCACCGAATAAAAAAACACGCACAAAAACATACAAGCACACAAAATAGATGGCAAGCGCAGGCGGCGAACTATGCGCGTTGCCGGTGCGTCATCGCAGTTGTTCGTTTTTAACTGCTTTAACTGCTTTAACTTTCTTAACTTTCTTAACTTCCCGGAGTTTTTGAAAGAAGTTTCCAAAGTTAATCTATAACAAAGAATGTCTCAGGCCGAAGGCTATCAAACCCGCATCAAAGATTTTGCCCGGGTTGTTTTCATTGAAATGATTGAAGATTGATTCTACTTTGATCCTGCCGGGATGCATTGCAAAGTATTTTGGGGATGGTTTGGAACGAGCACACTTTGTGCTTGTGCTACAACAGCGAGCACATTCTGTGCTACAAAATTGCCACGGCAACGACAATGCCACCGTGGCAACTTAGATTATCTCCGGCGTATTTTTGTTTCAATAAACAGCAAAAGTGCCAAAGAGATCATGCGATTATTTTTGAGGAGGCAAACCAAAATAAAGTTGGCAAATAGCATCGAAAAAAGCATCGCACTTGAATCTTTCCTGGCGCGGAAAAGCTAGGTAAGGATTTTCGATGCGACGAAATACCCACGTATTTGGACTATAAATTGGCTCGTCGCTATTCCAGTTAACATAAGTTGTTGCATCCTTACAATTATCTCCCGGTCCGACCGGACACGAAAGCTGACTGCCGGTACGCTGCTCACCCAAGTTGTTAATTCGCTTAGTCTTATCCGAATTTTTCCAGTGCTTATCTGTAATCAGACCCGGTGCGTAATACGAATGACGAATAACACTCGGAAGATTTCCTCCCGAACGATCTATTTGAGCGCCAACCAAACCGCCACCGCTTATATAAAAAGGATCTTGATCCAGAGTCAGACTATTGGGAAAGACAATGACGCCGACTGTGCGTTCTAAGATGGCATTGTTATCTACAATCTGAATACGCTGGGCGGCACCCACCAGCCCGCCGGCAACACTAAAAAAGGCAGGGTTATTATTGTTAAAGATAAAACTGTTAATGGAAGCGGAAATACCACTTTCAATGGGTTGGTCACCGTTTTGACCAAGCCAGCCCATCCAGACAAAATTATCCCGGATAACAAAGTTCTTTGCATACCCGACTAAACCGCCGGCCGCGGCTTTGTTACGACTCGTGGCGGCAACTTCACCGGATACCATCGCCGAAGAGCCGGATAGACTGCTAACAGAGAGTTGCTCGGGAAAGTTATCAGGGCAATCTCTTGTGAAACACAGATTGGGATCTCCTTGCAAATAACCCGCCAAAGCGCCGGCATATGCGCCCAAATTTATGATGTTTACACTGGCACTAACGCCGGCAGTCGCGGAGACCTGCACATCCTCTATACTAACAAATTGCCCGCTTCCCAAGAGAACGCCGGCATGCGCATCGCGTTTACTACTGAACGCAGAAATTTCTTTGGCTTCTATTCGCACCTTTCTAAAATGGGCGGAATAAACCACACCAAACAAACCGGCACGTTCGTAACCGGTTGAAGTAAGGCCGGATATCTTATGTTCATTGCCTTCAAATGTGGCACGAAACGGTCGATAAAGTGTGCCAATAGGTTCCCAATTAGGATAAGAACTTAGGTCTATATCGTTGATAAGTTCGTAACCATAGCAATTACCGTCAGCACAGGTGCCGCGCAGATTATGGCGAATATTGTCGAGGTCAACAGCCGAACGGACTTCTATTAAGCCGTTTCCATCGCTGTCTTCTTGCTGACCCGCCAACACGAAAGAAGGCAAGATCAAAAGTAATGCACCACACATCATTATTCCGGAGAACAAGCGGGCAAAACTATTTAAGTTAATATTAATTTTCATATAAAGTGATTTGTAATAGTAAATATAAAGGTATTTATAAATGTGATTATATACAAGAAAGTTTCCATTCTTGGTGTTGACAAGAACTTTTTAGGTTTTTAAAAATTGTACTTACAAGAGTTGTTAAGATTTTTTATGGAGGACCATCCATCAGAGCACGATGTATCCTCGATGTATCCACGATGTATCTGCGCGGCGAGCGCATCGGCAAAAAAGGACGCGCGCAGGCGGCGAACTCTGCGCGTTGCCGGTGCGTCATCGCAGTTGTTTGTTTTTAGCTGCTTTGACTGCTCTAACTTTCTTAACTTCCCGGACTTCCCGGACTTCCCGGACTTTTAACTGCCCCGAAGCCGGGGTTTACAGTGTCTTCAACCGAGTAAAAAAACACGATAGAAATATTGCCGGCGCGGATATTTCTGTGATGGCGAGCGGGACGCCGCTGCTTGCTTAAACTGTTTCTGTAACTGTTTGTTTTGGTTTTTGCGCGCTCCTTGCTTTGGTTGTTTCGGTTGCTGCCGTCAGAGCGTGCTCAATGATCGCCCCGCCGCGACAGCGTTCTCCCGTATAAAAAACCGCCGCCTGTCCGGGCGTGAGCGCGCGCTGCGGTGTGGCGAACTGTAACAGAACCTTCCCCTGCTCCCCCTGCTTCCCCTGTTCCCCCTCGGTCGGGCTGAGGCGACAGGGCGCGGACGCCATTCTGTATCTGGTTTTCACATCGCATGTCGCCGGCAAGGGGAGCGGCTCGCCGATCCACACAGGTTTCGCCAGCAGAGCTGCGGTCGCATAAAGGCGGGGGTTGTTCCGGCCGCACGCCACTACCAAGATATTTTGTTGCGGGATCTTGTCGACTACATACCAGGCTTCATTCGATCCGTCCGAGCTGTCAAATCTGTCCGATGCATCCGACGCGCTCACTTCGGCAACTTCGCCCGCCTCGTCCGGATGAGGACGGACATCTTGCATCCGAGTCGCCCGCATGCCATCAGTTCGGGCGCGCGTGCCGCCAATGCCCAGCCCGCGCCTTTGTCCCAAAGTATGGTGAAACAGGCCGCGATGCATCCCTAAAAAATTTCCCGCAGTGTCGCGTATCTCGCCCGGTTCGTCCGGCAAGTAGCGGGAAATAAACTTGCTGAAATCTCTTTCGCCGATAAAACAAAGTCCGGTGCTGTCTTTTTTGGAATGGTTGTGCAAACCGAATTTACGCGCCAACGCACGCACCTCTTGTTTTTGCATTTCACCCAAAGGCATCAGGCAGTTATCAAAGGATGCGGCCGCGAACAAAAAGTATGTCTGACATTTGTTTTTGTCCCGCGCACAATAAAGATGCCCGCCGTCGACCGTCGGGATCAAACGGGCATAATGCCCGGTCGCCATAGCATCCGCGCCCAAGGTTTTTACATGCTCGGTGAGGGCGCGAAACTTAATATGGTGATTACACATAACATCCGGGTTGGGCGTTCGCCCTTGCCGCAGTTCGTCCAAAAAGGGCGCGAACACTTTTTGTTTGTAGATGTGACTGAACTCGACGACTTCCAAGTTGATACCCAGTTTGTCGCAGGCTCGGCGAGCATCCGTCCAATCGCGAATGGCGGTGCATTCGGGTGTGCGATCATCGTCGCGCCAATTCCGCATATATACCCCGAAAACCTCGTACCCCTTTTCAAGCATCAGGGCCGCCGTAACCGATGAATCCACCCCGCCGGACATCGCCACCGCCAGTCTGCGGTATGTGTTGTTACCCGTATCGGTAACCGTCATTATGTTGCCTTATTAGTCTTATTTGTGCTATTATTTGTACTATTATTAAAGAGCAATAGGAAACATCTGTATCTGAAAACGGTGAAAAACATCGCGAGAATCCAAAAAAACGGGGAGTAGACATAGCCGGAAAATTGCGGTGGTATGTCTGCGGCGGCATATTCGATGACCCCAAGCATCAGCAAGGAAGTAAAAATGAACAGCAAAAGCCCTCCCAACATAAGCCGGCGGGCGGGACGGGTAGTGCGAAGACTCCCGCTGATTGCGGGGAGGGGTCTCTTTTTTTCCAACAAAATAAAAAAGTCATACAGCAAAAGGCGGGAAAGAATATACACCCCGGGGATGACAAACATCAATAACCCTATGAAGGTAGCCAGAGCGGTGATAACATAGGTGATGAGGTAGGAGGATAAGCGGTTCAGACCGAGTCCTATTGCCTGCACAATAGATAACTTGTTGCCGCTATTAAGCGACCCCAGAAAAACGACAAAGCCACAATGCAAGAGCGCGCTGAGCAGGAGACCGAAAATCGTCCATACCCCCAAAAACAACTGTGCTGTTATTCCGGATTTGAGTAAATGAAACAGCCACTCGGCGGCAATGGCAACAACCGCATAGGTCACTATCGGACGGGAGAAAAAACCGATAAATCGGCAACTGTCCGTCAAAACCCGCCCCAGTTTTACCGGGGATACTTGTGTGCTTGTCATAGAACCTATTTTATGCGATACGGGATCGGTATGTTTGTTATTTTCTTTTCTCTTTGTCTGTGTCTTTGCCTTTTTCTTTTCATAGCCCCCGATGCAACTTTAATCCGCCGGGAAGATTGCGTTAGGATCCCGGAACTACCCGGAGGCGGAAGCGGAGGCGAAGGTGAAGATGAAGGCGGAACTGCGACTGTTCACTGTGATTAAATGCCGGTTTGGATCTGCCGGCAATGCACTAAGATGACAAGAAGCCGGCTGGCGAATTATGGCGCGGCGTTAAGAAACCGGCAGGATTGGCCGCCGGACGGGCAAGTTCCAATGAAAATTTAGAAAAACCGGCGTTTGCCGAGGCGGTGCCACCGCAGTTTAGATCTTGCGATTGGCATGCATCCGTAGCGAATCGCATTATAATGTCTTATGACAAGAAATGCATCCCGATAACATCATTACCCGCCCGCAAGAGATGCGCCAAAGAAGTTTGGAGGCGCGCAAACCGGGCAAAAGCATCGGATTTGTTCCTACGCTCGGTAATCTGCACGAGGGACATGCGAAACTGATGCGCGCCCTGAGACCCGAGTGCGATATTCTGGTGAGCAGTATCTTCATTAACCCGACGCAGTTTGCCGAACACGAGGATCTGGATACCTACCCCCGCAGCACAACCGAAGATCTGAACCTCTGCCGGGTGGAAAAGAACGACCTGGTATTCTTGCCAAAAGCGGAAGACATCTATGCGGGCGGGAAGAAACCGCTGACTCTCATTGACATTCCGTCCATGACCGGTCTTCTCTGCGGCGGGACGCGCCCGCATTTCTTTCCCGCTGTCATCACCATTGTCAATCTTTTGTTTAACATTCTGTTGCCGCACAAGGCGGCCTTTGGCAAAAAGGACTTTCAACAATTGCGTCTTATCCAAATTATGACCAAAGAATTGCACTTGCCGACACAAATTGTGGCGGTGGATACCGGGCGGGCACCGGACGGGCTGGCATTAAGTTCGCGCAACAGATACTTAACGGCGGCGGAGCGGCGCATCGCCCCCCGTCTCTATGACACTCTTAAAGATTTGAGCAAAGATTTGAGCAAAGATCTGAACAAGGATCTGAGTTTGCAAAAACAAAATGATTATCGCAAGTTGGAACAAGACGGCATGCAACGCTTGCGCCAACACGGATTTAAGCCGGAATATGTGCAAGTATGCCGCACCGAAGATCTGTTGCCGGCCACCGGTCCGGCCGACAAGCCGGTCATTCTGGCGGCGGCATGGCTGGGAAAGGCGCGGCTCATAGACAATGTCCCGATGGCGGAAAACTCTTCGGAATTCGAGCACGCAAGGACAGCCGGGATATGACAGATTCGGGGCAACCGGGTTGCCCTCTGCCCTCCTTGAATTTGGAAAAAGAATTTTGGGGAGCAACATGAATAACATAAATAACATAAATAACATGGAAGTATGGAAGAATTACAAAAAAAATTGAACTACCGGTTTCGGAATGACGAACTGCCGAAACTCGCGCTCACCCATCGCAGTATGGGACAGGAAACAAACGAGCGGTTGGAGTTTTTGGGTGATTCCATTCTGAATGCCGTCATCAGTGCCTATCTTTACAAACAGTTCCCGCAAATACGGGAGGGCGAAATGAGTCAAATCCGATCGCGTCTTGTGGACAAGCAGGCTTTGTTGGATATTGCCGTTGGCTTAAATTTAGTCGAGCATGTCCGCCATGCCAAGGTGATCAAAAAGGAATCTCTTAGACGCGAGCCGTTGGCGTTACTCGCCGATGCGTTGGAATCCATCATCGGTGCGATTTACTTGGACGGCGGTTGGGAAAAGTGTCAAGATGTCGTTCTTGCTCTTTACAAACAAAAGTTGGCGGCCATTGACCTTGAAGCCGGCACTTCTTACAAGGACAGCAAAACCCGTTTGCAAGAATTGGCAATGGCGCGATACGGGAGACTTCCCATTTACGGGCTCTTGACCGAAGAGGGCCCGGCACATAAAAAATCTTTTACCGTGTTCTGTGAGCTGCCTTCCGGCAAGAGGTATGTCGGGCAGGGACAAAGTATCAAAGAATCGGAAAAAGAGGCGGCAGCGCGGGCCCTGGAAGACCTGAGCGAATAAGATCGGCATGGCACAAAAGCATACCAATTATCTCGGACACATTGCACTGCTCGGGCAAACCAATGTTGGCAAGTCTTCGCTGCTCAATGCCCTGGCATCTGTCAGAGTTTCGGCAACGGCGCCTATGCCAAACACCACCCGCGGCTCTGTTTACAAAAAAATTTGCGAAGCCAACGAAAACAACGAAAACAACAGGGAAGTCGTTTGTATAGACACGCCGGGCGGTTGGCCAATCCACGGCGATCTGCAAAGCAAACTGATGCGAAAACAGATAAAACAACTGCTCTCCTTTGCCGATGGGCGGATTTTTGTGACGGACGCCCGCCGTTTTGGTGAAAACGATCAGCGTTTGCTGCGGCGTTTGACGGAAGAAAAAAAAGAAACGCCGCTCATCCTGGTCCTCAACAAGGCGGATCTTTTGGCGAATCGCGCGGAGGTGTTTCCTTTAATCGTTCATTGGGACGAACAACTGAAAAAAATAGGATTAAAAGCCAAAGAAATTATTTCCGTGTCCGCACTCACCGGGTACAGGATCCCGGTATTGCGGAAGGCCTTGTTCGCGATGTTGCCCGCCTCGCCGGTTACGGACGCGATGCCGAATACTTGCAATGCATTTATTGCCGGCGAGCTGCTGCGCGAGCAACTGTTCCGCAAACTGCGGCAAGAAGTCCCTTTTGGTTTGTGCGTTCTCTGCGAGCACCTGACAGACAGCCGGGACAAACCGAATATGCTCTTTATTGATCTGTCGGTCCTGGCGGAAAAAGAAAGCCACAAGCCGATCATCCTCGGCAAAAACGGCGCGAGAATGAAAACGATGGCGAGCGCCGCCCGCAAGTCAATGGAGATATTCTTTGGCAAAAAAGTGATGCTGCGCGTTCGGGTGCATACGCAAAAGGATTGGAAAAGCAGTGCCTCGGTTCTGAGCAAAACGCTGCTGGGACTCTATGACGAAAAAACCGATGAGGCCTTACCGGTTGAACCGCCCGCAGCGACTTAGGAAGTGGATTTGGCAGCGGCTTTGGAAGTGACTTAAAAAGCGACTTTGGAAGTGACTTAAATTAAAAGCAATGTAACAGTAACAATATGCTACCGGGGAGACACGCGCCTCCGATTGTCACTCCGGAAAGTTTTTCGCATCATTTCGTTTTGATAAGGTGCTGCCGGAGAGACAGGCGCCGCCGGTTGTCGCCCTAAGACTTGGCAATAATTTTTTTTGCTTGCTCTCTTACCATTTTTTCCAACTCGGCTGTCAAGGATTCGTTTGAGATTTTTTTGTAGCCCTTGCCTTCTATGTATGCCAAACCGGCTTTCTTGCCGCCGACAAACCCGACACGCGCCTCCTTGGCTTCGCCGGGGCCGTTCACCACGCAGCCGATTACCGCCAGGTCCATTGGGACATCCAGATCCTCCAGCCTGCTGTCCAACTCGTTGGCTACCTTAATGACATCAAAATTCTGCCGGGCACAACCCGGGCAAACTATTAAGTTGATCCCGCGCGCCCGCAGCCGCAGACCTTTAAGAATATCCCAACCCACTTTTATTTCTTCCGTCGGGTCGGCGGCCAGCGAAACACGGATGGTATCTCCTATGCCTTCCATTAACAGAGTGCCGATTCCCATTGCCGACTTGACGGCGCCGTTGCGCAGCCCGCCCGCTTCGGTAATGCCGAGATGCAGCGGCTGCTCAATGCGTTTGGCAAGTAGTCTGTAGGCTTCCACCGCCATCATCACATCCGATGCCTTCACGCTGACCTTGAAGTCCGGCATGTCCAGTTTATCCAAAAAGTCCACATGTCGCATTGCCGATTCTACCAGGGCGGCCGGGTTGGGCTCGCCGTATTTTTTTTGCAGATCTTTTTCCAGCGAGCCCGCATTGACACCGATGCGCATAGGCACCTTTTTGTCTTTGGCGGCCGCCACCAGTTCGCGCACTTTTTCCATCTTGCCGATATTGCCGGGATTGATGCGCAAACAATCCGCGCCAGTTTTCAGGACCGCCAGGGCAATCTTATGATCAAAATGAATGTCCGCTATCAGAGGAAGGCCGGCTTTGCGCCGAATCTTGGCAAAGGCGGCGGCCGCTTCCATGGTCGGCACGGAAAGTCGCACCATGTCCGCGCCGGCGGTCGCCAGTTTTTGTACTTGATGCAGGGTTGCCGAAACATCGCAAGTATCCGTATTCGTCATGGACTGGACGGATACGGGGGCACCGCCGCCGACAGGCACATCGCCAACCATGATGCGCCGCGACGCACGCCGCGGAAGTTCGGCGGAATAAAACATTAATTAAAGACAGATGCCGTTATACCGGGATAGGAATTCCGGGGGAGCATTAATTGTGAATTGTGATTATGCCTTGTGATGACAGATGATTAAGGTGTCACAAAAGGCAAAACCAGGCGGGCAACTTTCCCTTCCGTCCATGCCGTCAAATTGACTTCTTTGCCGCCAAACCACACTCTTGTTACAGGGGCATTGCCGATCACAATTTTATAAGGAGGTTCGCCGCCAAACGAAATGTCCTCTCCCGGGCCGAATAGCTGCCAAGCCACTTCTTTCCCTCTGTTATCCGATACTCCCAGCCAGGATTCTTCCAAGAAAAGAAAACGCAGTTCGGATGAAGCGATTCCCTCGGCGGCCGCATCGCCGGTTGTGTCCGTAAACGGCGACTCGACCGCTATGAAGGATTTTTCGTCCGAATGGTTCCGGGGCGGCACGGAGGCATCATCTTGGGTTTCTGCGGCAATCGGGTCGGGAGAATATGCGGAACGCAGCTCGGGCAGGACCGATGCTGTTGTATCAGGCTCCGGCTGAGAATCTAAAAATAATTTCCAATAAACAAGCCCTCCTATCGCGAGAACACAAAACAAAATCGGGACAAAAATTGTCATCCCCTGTTTTTGTCTCTTGCGGGCAAGATGATCGAATTCATAGTCGGTCATAAACGGACTCTGTTTCTTTTCCTCCCGCCGCAAATGCCCGGGCGGCTCCGGTTTGCCGAGCTTCGTACTATTCGCGTTCTCGGCGTAAATGATTTCCAGCAATTCCAAAAGAGCCGCCTGTTCCAATCTTAAAATTTTGGCGTATGCCAAAATATAACCGCGCACAAACACCTTGCTCATCCGCCCATAAAGAGTTCCTTTCTCCAAATCCGCCAAGGTGGTGTGAGGAATATTCATTTCATGTGCCAATTCTTCGGACTCGCGCCCTGTTTCCAGACGGGCATCCTTGAGGATCCGACTCAACCTTTGTATGGCATCTTGTTGCGTTTTGGGCGGCTCCGCTGTGTCTGCCGCCCGCGGCTTCGATGGGTCTGCCGCAGGCGGCAGGGATGGATCTGCCGCCCGCGGCGGGGAGGACGGACTCGCGGGGGAAGAATTCTCCCGGGCGTCCTCTGTGCTCACGGGTGTGCTCATGGGGCCCTGACTCCCGTTCTCGTCCAAAAGATTTTGATCCTTATTATTGTTGTTGTTGTCGCTTTCCGAATTCATTATTGATTATTGATTGTTAATTGTTGTTTATGGTCGAATGCTCAAGGCGTTTGGGGCGTTTGCTGCTGCAGGAGTTCTTGGTAAGAATCTACGGTTTCATAATCCTTAATCGCCGAAGCAAGGGCTATGCCAAGCTCCAGATCCTCCCGACTGGGAGAAAGATTAAGAGACTCAAGTTGTCGCATATAGATTTCCAGAGACTCGTATGCCGGTAAAAATTTGGCACTGCTGTAATAACTTTGGGCTATTTTGAGATGCAAAATAAACCAATTCGCTTTGAGACTCAATGCCTGTTGGTAGGCTTCCAACGCTTTATCGTAGTCGCCGAGTAGTCGTGCCACATCGCCGTAATTTTCATATGCCGAGTAGCGAAACGGATAATCCCGATTGCTGTAAGCCGCTTGAAACTTGAGATAGGCATCGTCGTATTTTTCAATGGCTGTCAACAAAACGCCGTAATTATTGTTGATACTCGGGTCATCCGGCACTTTTTTCAGGGCCTCCGCAAAATAACGATCCGCCCGGGCGTACTCTCCCAATCGCTGATAGTAAATCGCATAACCGTGATCCAATTGGGCGTTGTTTTTTGCAATTTTCTCGGACTTTTGCAGTTGCTCGTTTGCGGCCGGCAGGTCACCGCTTTCTATGTAAGAAAATGCCAGTTCCACATGCGCGTTTGCCGCATCCAAGGTCTTGGCATTCTTCTTGGCGGTTGTGGCACAGGCCGAGAGTAACAGAATACAAGCACCGCACAGCAATAACCGGTTTTTCATGCACGAAGGGGGTCGGAGGTTTTTTAATTGGATGCTTTTAATTTGCGTCCGGGAAAAAGAAGCCAATTTCACGGGCGGCCGAGGTCGGTGAATCCGAACCATGCACGATGTTGGCGTCAATACTGTCGGCAAAATCGCGGCGTATGGTTCCCGGCCGGGCCTTGCGCGGATCCGTGTCTCCCATTAAACGCCGATTGAACGCAATCGCATCTTCGCCCGCCAAGACTTGGACCACAACGGGGCCGGAAGTCATGAAATTGACCAAAGGCTCAAAAAACGGTTTGCCCTTGTGTTCGGCATAAAATTGTTCCGCTTGCTCTCTTGTCAAACGCAGCATCTTCATCTCTTTTAGAGACAGGCCGGCTGCTTCAAAACGGGCAAGGATCACCCCGATCAGTTGCTTCTTAACCGCATCGGGTTTTATGATGGAAAGAGTCTGTTCGGTTGCCATCAGTCTGCCACCTCCTCAATCCATGCCATCTGAATGGCTTCCAATATACTCTCGTTGGATTTTTGCGGGTCATCGGCAAAATTTTCCAACTCGCAAATCCACTTGTGCATATCGGTGAATCGAACCCACTGCGGGTCCGTATCGGGATGCGTTTCCGCAAGTGCGATTGCAATGTCGCGCGTGTCTGTCCACTTAATTTCCATTTTTCTGTGTTTTATTTATATTTTTTGTTTGTCTTTAATAATAGTAATAATAGTCAATCTATCTGTCATCTCATCATCCCGACAATCGTGATTTCCAAGTTCTTCATAGCTCTTCCAAGCTCTTCTAAGCTCAGTGATTTTCCGAAACCATATTGATCGTATACTTGGGAATTTCCACAACCAAGTCCTCCTTCCCCACTACCGCCTGACAACTGAGGCGCGAGACGGGTTCCAACCCCCATGCTCGGTCCAGCATGTCCTCTTCGTCCTCGGTAGCTTCATCAAGCGAATCATAACCCGTGCGCACCAAAATATGACAGGTGGTGCAGGCACAGGATTTTTCACAGGCATGCTCAATGTCCATTCCATAACGGGCGGCCGCGTCCAGAACGGTTTCGCCTTCCATCCCCTCAATCACCTTTCCTTCGGGGCAGTACTCCGCATGCGGCAGAAATTTTATTTTTGGCATATCATTAATTATAGGATAAACCCTTTGGGAAAAATTATCAAAAAACATATCGGGAAAAAGTATATAATAGAAACTTATTATTGAAAGTATCTACGAAGTATCTACGAAGTATCTACGAAGTATCTACGAGGTAACAAAACTATGAAAAAAACTATGAAAGGAAGCATGAAAATAAGCGCAAGCGAAGCATTTGTGGAAACGATGGTTTCACGCAATGTTAAAGATGTGTTCGGTATAGTCGGTTCGGCATACATGGACGCGTTGGATCTTTTTCCTGCCGCGGGAATTCGTTTTATTCCCACTGTGCATGAACAGGGCTCCGCACATATGGCGGACGGCTATTCCCGCGCCAGCGGAAAACACGGGGTTTGCATCGCGCAAAACGGCCCCGGTATCACCAATTTTGTGACCGGGATCGCGGCCGCTTATTGGGCCCACTCACCGGTCGTAGCCATTACGCCGGAAACATCCAGTATGACGATCGGCTTGGGCGGGTTTCAAGAAACCGACCAGCTGCCGATCTTTTCCCGCATCACCAAGTATCAGGCACATGTCACCGAACACCAGAGAATGGCGGAGTTGACCGGGCGTGCTTTTGATATGGCAATGGCGGAAATGGGGCCCACGCAATTAAATATCCCGCGCAACAAGTTTTACGGGGAGTTGGATGCGGTCATACCGCCGGAAGTCAAGTATGCCTTGGGTGCGGGAGACGGCCAATTGTTGGACGAAGCGGCGGCGGCCATTGCCGCAGCCAAAAACCCGGTGATCCTTTCCGGCGGCGGCGTCATTCTGAATGATGCCACGGAAAAGGTGATCGCGCTTGCGGAGTATTTGCAAACGCCTGTGGTCAACAGTTATCTGCACAATGACTCGTTCCCCGCCAGCCATCCTCTTTGGTGCGGCCCCTTGGGATACCAGGGTTCCAAAGCCGCAATGAAGGTAATTTCCAAGGCGGATCTCATTTTGGTCATCGGCTCCCGGCTCGGGCCATTTGGCACCCTGCCGCAGTACGGACTAAACTACTGGCCCAAAAAGGCAAAAATTGTCCAGATTGATTCGGACCGCAAGATGCTGGGACTGGTGAACAAGATATCTGTCGGCATTCAAGCGGACGCGGGTGCGGCGACGGACGCCCTGATGCAACGCCTGAAAAAAATACCGCAAATCGTTTGCCGGACCAACAAAGAAGACAGAATCCGGAAACTGACCGCGGAAAAAAACAAATGGGAAAAGGAACTGGACAAATGGACTCGCGAAAAAGACGAGTGGAGTTTGGAAATGAAACAGAAAAGCCCTTATCCCTCGCCCAGAGAAATACTGCGTGTGCTGGAAGATGCCATGCCGGAAAACGCGATGGTATCCACCGACATTGGCAACATTTGCTCTGTTTCCAACAGTTATCTGCGCTTCAATCAACCGAGAAGTTTCTTTGCCGCAATGAGTTTTGGCAACTGCGGTTATGCGCTGCCGGCGATCATCGGGGCAAAAACGGCCGCGCCGAAGCGACCGGCAATTGCCTATGTCGGCGACGGTGCCTGGTGTATGAGTTTCGGCGAGATCCTGACCTGTGTACGCGAAGATATCCCGGTGACCGCCGTGGTATTTCACAACGGTCAATGGGGGGCGGAAAAGAAGAATCAAGTGGATTACTATGGGCGGCGCTTTCTCGGCTCCAATCTTAAGAACCCCAATTTTGCCGAGTTGGCAATGGCGATGGGCGCCGAAGGAGTGCGGGTGGAACACTTGGGAGACCTGGGAGAAGCCTTTGAGAAGTCTTGCGACAATCAAAAGAAAAACAAGACCACCGTTCTGGAAGTGATGTGCTCCAAAGAACTGGGAGATCCGTTTCGTCGCGATGCCTTAAAGATGCCGGTGCGCCATCTGTCCAAATACAAGAAGTTTCAGTAATAGGCATCTTGCTCATCTTCCGCAGGGGGTTGTTGTAACGCCGAGCTTGGCCGCGGGTGTCTTGGCGACAGCCGCGCCAACCTTGGCGAAGTGATGACAAACTCGGTTCTGCGGGATATTTTGGCAAGTGCCAAAATGAAAAACCGGCGGATTGTTTTTGCCGAAGGTGACGATCCGCGGGTGCGGGCGGCCGCCCAAAAACTCGCATTGGAGGGTCTTTGCCGACCGCTGCTTCTGTCCGAAAAAGATGATTTTCCGGCGGGGGCGGGATTGGAGCGACTCAATCCCGCGGAATATTCGCAGCACCCGGAACTTCCCGAATTTGCCGATCTTGTCGAGGTTCTTTACGAACTGAGGAAACACAAAGGCATCAGCCGGGAGCAGGCCAAAAAGTTGGCTCGGCATCCGTTGTATTTCGCCGCTCTTTTGGTGCGAACCAAACAGGCAGACGGCGGAATCGGCGGGGCGTTGTTTCCCACAGCCGAGGTGATGCGTGCCGGCTTGCAGGTCATCGGTCTGCAAGCCGGGACATCTTTGGTCTCTTCGGCATTTTTGATGCTTATGAAAAATAAGACACTGACTTTTGCGGACTGTGCGGTCCTGCCGGAACCGGACGAACAACAGTTGGCTGACATTGCTCTTGCGGCCGCCGAACTGCATGAAAAACTCTGCAAAGAGAAACCCAGGGTGGCCTTGCTTTCGTTCTCTACTTACGGATCCGCCGACCATCCGAGTGCTCGGAAAGTGCGCGCCGCCGCCGCGCTGTTGCAAGCAGCGGCACCGCAGATTCTCTGCGCCGGTGAAATGCAAGCAGACGCCGCCCTGGTGCCGGCAATTGCGGCCGCCAAGGCCACTCAAAGCCCGATTCAAGGGGACGCAAATGTTCTGGTGTTTCCCGATTTAAATAGCGGGAATATCGGCTATAAACTGGTCCGCCATTTTGCGGGTGCCACCGCCGTAGGACCGATTGTTACGGGGTTAAACGCCCCTTTTATGGATGTTTCGCGCGGCTGTGACAGCGAGGATCTTGTTTTGATGGCCTGTATCGCGGCGTTGCAGGCTTAGGGCTTAGGGCTTGGGGCTTAGGGACGAACGGGGTGAGATGATCGACATCGCGTGAATCGCACCGGGAATCAATGCAAGCGGACGCCGCCTTGGTGACGGCAATTGCGGCCGGCAATTGCGGCCGCCAGGGCCACTCAAAGCCCGATTCAAGGAGATGCAAATGTTCCGGTGTTTCCCGATTTAAATAGCGGGAATATCGGCTATAAACTGGTCCGCCATTTTGCGGGTGCCACCGCCGTAGGACCGATTGTTACGGGGTTAAACGCCCCTTTTATGGATGCTTCGCGCGGCTGTGACAGCAAGGATCTTGTTTTGATGGCCTGTATCGCGGCGTTGCAGGCTTAGGGCTTAGGGATTAGGGCTTGGATAGAACCGGGGTGAGATGATCGACATCGCATGAATCGCACCGGGAATCAATGCAAGCGGACGCCGCCCTGGTGCCGGCAATTGCGGCCGGCAATTGCGGCCGCCAGGGCCACTCAAAGCACGATTCATGGGGACGCAAATGTTCCGGTGTTTCCCGATTTAAATAGCGGGAATATCGGTTATAAACTGGTCCGCCATTTTGCGGGTGCCACCGCCGTAGGACCGATTGTTACGGGGTTAAACGCCTCTTTTATGGATGTTGCGTATGGATGCTTCGCGCGGCTGTGACAGCGAGGATCTTGTTTTGATGGCCTGTATCGCGGCGTTGCCGGCTTAGGGCTTGGGGCTTGGGGCTTAGGGGCGAACGGGGTGAGATGATCGACAGCGCGTGAATCGCACCGGGAATCAATGCAAGCGGACGCCGCCCTGGTGCCGGCAATTGCGGCCGGCAATTGCGGCCGCCAGGGCCACTCAAAGCCCGATTCAAGGGGACGCAAATGTTCCGGTGTTTCCCGATTTAAATAGCGGGAATATCGGTTATAAACTGGTCCGCCATTTTGCGGGTGCCACCGCCGTAGGACCGATTGTTACGGGGTTAAACGCCTCTTTTATGGATGTTGCGTATGGATGCTTCGCGCGGCTGTGACAGCGAGGATCTTGTTTTGATGGCCTGTATCGCGGCGTTGTTGGCTTAGGGATTGGGGCTTGGGGCTTAGGGACGAACGGGGTGAGATGATCGACATCGCGTGAATCGCACCGGGAATCAATGCAAGCGGACGCAGCCTTGGTGCCGGCAATTGCGGCCGGCAATTGCGGCCGCCAGGGCCACTCAAAGCACGATTCATGGGGACGCAAATGTTCCGGTGTTTCCCGATTTAAATAGCGGGAATATCGGCTATAAACTGGTCCGCCATTTTGCGGGTGCCACCGCCGTAGGACCGATTGTTACGGGGTTAAACGCCTCTTTTATGGATGTTGCGTATGGATGCTTCGCGCGGCTGTGACAGCGAGGATCTTGTTTTGATGGCCTGTATCGCGGCGTTGCAGGCTTAGGGCTTTTAAGGATTGGGGCTTAGGGGCGAGCGGGATGAGAAGTCAAGAAGTCATCCCCGGCAAGATGCCCGGCACTTTTCCGCCTTCTCCCTACTTTGAGTTTGAAAAAAACCTTAACAAAAACGGCAGAGACAAGACAATAAAAACGACCCGCACAAAATGCATGGACGCAACAAACAGGGGTTCCAGTTCATAGGCGGCCGCGATGATCGACATCTCGTGAATCGCACCGGGAATATAAGCCAACACCGAACTAAACCGCGGAACATCCACCCAGAACAAGGTTAGGAACGCCCCCGGAATACAGAAAAGGAGCATCAGGAAACTGACCGCCACTCCGTGTTTTCCCAGAGAAAGAACTTGCCGCAGAGGGGTGTCGGTAAACCTGCCGCCGATGAGACAGCCGAGCAGGAAAAAGGCGGCAATGATCAGGAAGTTGGGGAATGGCTCGGTAATGAGTCCCGTGGCGTAAAAAAAGCCCGATGCAATCACGCCCGCCAAGAATTCGGGGGAAGGAACACGCAGATAACGAAATACTATCGCCAAAGCGAAGGTTAATAAAACACACAGACCCCAGTGAAGTAACTCAAACCGCCGCAAAGAGAATGATACGCCCTCCGATGACAGTAAGTCCGTCGGCGGCAGAAAAAATGAAAATAGGGCCGGCAGCAATCCTACCATAAAAAAGACACGCACAACCTGGGGGACAATGATCTTGTGCTGATCCGGAACAGAATCCCGGATAAATGCGATAATATTTGCCAACGCGCCCGGCAGAGAGGCAAAAATAGCGGTTTGTTTGTCAAAGCGGGCAACAAAAACAAAATAACAAAACCCTATCAAAACAGTCAGGACTGTCCAAACAATGACCAGCAGGACCGCCGGCCACCACTGTGCCATGCTCTGCAAAATTTCCGGGGTGGCGCGACTGCCGAGGTACCAGCCGACAATTAAAAAAATCGGTGGCATGAATTTGGAGGAAAGTCGCATAGACCAACCGGCAATGGCACAGCCCGCATTGGTGAGCATGGGTCCCATCAAGGGCGGCAGCGGCAAGCCCACGGCATACCCGCCCAACATGCCCAGCATGCCGATGCCGAAGGGCAACAAAGAACGAAATACCGTCTTCACCCACATGGGAGATGACAGGATGCTTTCCTTGGAGATCTTCACAGTGTTTTGAAAGAATGCACGGAAAAACCGTTATTTTGCTTGGTATTTTGTTTGCGAAGCATCTTCTGTTTGGGAGATTCTATTCGTCATCCCGTCTATTTGTCTGTTCGCCTGCCGGCCCGTCTGTTCGTTAGCCCGCCCGTTTGTATCCGTCAGATCTTCGTCTCTGTTAAGAAGATTCAAATATTCTTCAAACACAAACACCCGGTTTCTCTTTTGGCCGGTAATTTCTTTCAAGATGCCGTTCTTCAAGAAGCCGTTCAAAAGAGTATTTGTTGTTTGGGGCGTTAATTGCAACTCGTTGCTCACCAAAGCGGAATGTACTACGGGTTTCTTAAAGAGAAACTCGGCCAGTTTGATGGCACTCTTGACTTGCTTGCCGGAACCGGACACATTGACACCTGCGCCGGTAATCCGCTCTTTAAGTTTTATGAGACTCTCTGTCTTTTGCATCGCCTGACGGGATGTGACAGCGATTCCTTCCAAAAAGAAGGCTATCCACCTTTTGATACCCTTCTCATCTACACGGCCGGCATGCAGCGCATCATAGTAATCCGGCCTGTGTTTTTCAAAAAAGGCGGATAGGAACAAAGCGGGGCGGGATAACATTTTTCTTTCCATCAAATAAAGAAGAATTAAAATGCGACCAACCCTGCCGTTTCCGTCCAAGAAAGGATGAATCGTTTCAAACTGCCAATGAATTAACGCAATCTTGATGAGTTCGGGCATAGGCACTTTTCGGTCCTGAATGAATAACTCCAGGTTGCGCATCGCTTCGTCCACACATTGCGGCGGTGGCGGTACAAAACGCGCACTCGCCGGATGACTCCCGCCGATCCAATTTTGCATCCTACGATATTCACCCGGCGACCGGCCATGGCCGCGGGCTTGCGAGAGAACAATTTTATGAATGTCACGGATCAGTCTTTCTCCCAAAGGAAGCTGATCCAACATCGCCACTCCGGCGTTCAACGCCAAAATATATTGTCGTAACTCATGCCAATCGCTCCTTTTTGCGAACGCAATCCTGCTTTCGTCATCCACAAACGCATCCGGAATGCTCGCCTGTGTGCCCTCAATGCGAGTGGAATGGACCGCCTCCTTGTTGGCATAAGAACGCATAAACATTTCAATATGCGGGATGTCATTAATTTTGGCTGTGAACTTGCCGAAGGAGTGGCTTGCTATTTCCAGCCCTTGCAGCAGGTTGCCGTCAAACACAAGTCTTTTCGCCAGGAAAATATCGGCCGGCAAAAAGTAATCATAGCCGCCGCCTCTTCTTGTTTCTCCGGGAAACTTGGAACTTAGTAAAATGCTCATAAATCTGTATCCGTGAAATGATCTTTCAACTCGTAGTGAGGGATCATAAAAATCCCATATTAATTCTTATTCTATTTTGAGACCCAAAATTAGATTATAACCTTTCTTATTCTATTTTGAGACCCGAAATTAGATTATAACCTTTCTTATTCTATTTATAAAACTTAAAACCGGATGATAGAACAGAAGAACGATGTGTCACGGATCTTATGAGCCGAGCAAGAGAGGAAAGGCGGCGACGAAAAATATTTTTTCGGGTTTTTTCGTCGGTTATTCCATTAATGCAAAAAATATGTATAATATTATACATTTATTTTTAATATACCTGACAAAAAAGAGGAATCAAAAATATGAAAGAACAAAACATTAACAACAACAATACGAACGATATGAACATGCAAAATCACTGGATGCCTTTCAGTGCCAACCGGGATTTTAAACAAAAGCCCAGGATGATGGCAAAAGCGAAGGGTGTTTATTACTGGAACCAACAGGGCGATAAAATTTTGGACGGCAGCGCGGGCCTGTTCACGACACCACTCGGCCACTGCAGACCGGAAATCCGGGATGCGGTGTCCGAGCAACTCGCCACTTTGGACTTTACCCCGCATTTCAATACGGGGCACGCGCTCTCTTTTCGCCTGGCGGAGGAACTGAGCCAAATATTACCGGAAGGAATGAACAAGTTATTCTTTGCCAATTCGGGCAGCGAAGCGGTGGAAACAGTCATCAAAGGCGTTTACGCATATTGGCGCGCCAAAGGGCAGGGCCAAAAAACAATGTTTGTCGCCCGGCAACGCTCATATCACGGTGTCAATATGGGCGGGATTTCGTTGACGGGTATCGTCAACAATCGCCGGTTTTTTAACCCGATTTCGCCGCCGACCGCACACATGCGACATACTTTATTGGAGGAAAATCGGTTCACGCGCGGTCTGCCGGCAAAAGGCGCCTACCTGGCGGAAGATCTGCAACAGCATATTGATACCTACGGTGCCGAGAATATTGCCGCTTGCATTGTTGAGCCCGTTTCGGGCGGGATCGGCTGCCTTGTCCCGCCGCAAGGGTACTTGAAACGACTGCGTGAAATTTGCGACAAGCACGACATTCTTCTGATCTTTGACGAAGTCCTAACCGGCTTTGGCAGGTTGGGAAATTGGTTTGGTGCTATGGAATTCGGCGTCAAACCGGATATAATCAGCATGGCAAAAGCCATCACCAACGGCGCCGTTCCCATGGCTGCCGTGGCATTTAACGAAAATATCTACAAAACGGTGGTTAATGCCTCTCACGAAAAAACGATTGAGTTTTTCCATGGCTATACCTTTTCGGCACATCCGGTCGCATGTGCCGCAAGTTTGGCAACATTAAAGATAATGAAGGACGAAGACATTCTTTCAAAGGTTCGGAAACTTGCTCCCCGATTGGAAGATCTTCTGTTTCAACTCCAAGAGATACCCGTCGTCAAGGATATCCGCAATTACGGAATGCTGGCGGGGATTGAGTTGGAACCGGAAGAGATTCCCTCAATGCGCGGGAACAAGGTGTATCAAAATCTTTTTTGGTCGGGTCTGCATGTCAAAGGAACGGGAGACACCTTGATCATCGCCCCGCCTTTTGTAATGGAAGAAAGCGATATGCAATTACTTTATGATTTACTAAACAAAGAATTGCGGAAGCACTAAAAAATACCGGCTGGGACACGCAGATCATCGCTCCGCCTTTTGCCCGGCAGAAGGCGGTATGCAATTACCATATGATTTACCAAGCCTCCGTCAAACTAGGAACTACGGAAGCACTAAAAAATACCGGCTGGGACACGCAGATCATCGCTCCGCCTTTTGCCCCGGCAGAAGGCGGTATGCAATTACCATATGATTTACTAAGCCTCCGTCAAACTAGGAACTGCGGAAGCACTAAAAAATACCGGCTGGGACACGCAGATCATCGCTCCGCCTTTTGCCTCGGCAGAAGGCGGTATGCAATTACCATATGATTTACTAAGCCTCCGTCAAACTAGGAACTGCGAAAGCACTAAAAAATACCGGCGGGGATTCCGACTGGAATTCCCGCGATGATGGGCAGGAGCCGGGTGTGCCAAATGTGCCAAAATCTTTACCGGGATGCTCCGGCATCAGTCCTGAATGTCCAAGGTCAACGCGGCGGGGGCGGCGGGAGAGTTCAATAAAGAGCTAAGAAAGCATTAAAGAAAGGCAGTAAGAAAAGCAGTAAGGACATTCATTGAATTGACTGCCGGTTGAGATTTTGCGTCGCCCCGTATGTCCGCAACAGCCAAAAAAAATGCCCGCTAACGGGCATCTAATTTTTTATATCAGGATGATCGAATGATCAAACTTGGAGACTCAGACCTTTCCTTTCCAAGGAACCACGGTATTTTCAACATATCGCATGATGAGATCAAAGATATAGGCAATGACGCCTATGACAACAATTCCCATCACAACGACTTCGGTAGCCAAGAAGTTGGCGGCACTAAGAATCATAAAACCCAATCCCTTTTCGGCGGCAACCATTTCGGCTGCGACCAATGTAGTCCAACCAAACCCGATACCGATACGCATTCCCGTCAAAATTTCAGGCATAGCAGCCTTAAAAATCACCTGGGTCAATACTTGCCATCTGCTCGCCCCCATAGAATAGGCGGCATGAATCTGCTCTATGGCAACCGAGCGAACACCGGCACGGGCATTTAGAACCATAGGCGCAAAAATAGCCAAGTAAATCAGAAGAATTTTTGCGGCTTCGTCGATACCCAGCCAGATGATCACCAGAGGCAAATAAGCCAGCGGGGGGATAGGACGATAAAATTCTATGGGCGGATCAAAAACACCGCGCGCATAACGGTTGACACCCATCAGAACACCGATGGGTATGGCCGTAGCACATGCAAGGAAAAAAGCCGAAAACACGCGCAACATACTCCAAGCAGTGTGTTCCAATAAAGTGGCACCGCCAAATCCGTCTAACTGGATCTGAACAAACTTGTCGAAAACGGCAAAAGGAGAAGGCAAAAAGAGCGGCGGCACCAACTGCAATGCCTCTGTGCTGAGATACCATAAAAGAATAATCCCTATCGCACTGAGAACACTGATAAAAGCACTTTTCCCTTGACCGGGAACACCGTAGGCTTCGCCGGCACCTTCCGTGCTGCTGCCGAATAAGCCGGCAAGAATATTACGCAGACTTTTCATCGGTATAAACAATTTCCAATACGGTTTCCCGCATTTGAATAAACTTCTGGTCCGACTTAATTTTACGCGCATCGCGTATCTTTAAGTACTTGTGACAAAAATCCAGGTCAAATGTATGTGTGATTCGTCCCGGTCTCGGCGACATCACAATTAACTTAGTCGCCATAAACAACGCCTCTTCCACGCTGTGTGTAATGAAAAAAACCTGTTTACCGGTTTTTTGCCATATATCTAAAATCAATTCTTGCGTATTTTCACGCGTCAATGCATCCAAAGCACCCAAAGGCTCGTCCATCAACAGAGTGGACGGGTTGGAAGTTAACGCTCGCGCAATACCCACTCTTTGCTGCATACCACCCGAAAGTTGGTATATTTTATGATCAATAAAGTCTTCCAAACCAACCAACGACAGATTGCGTAAAGCGGTATCGTATCGTTCTTTGGCAGGTATTCCTTGTAATTTCAAACCAAATGCCGCATTTTGAACCACTGTCAACCAGGGTAACAAGGCATGCTTTTGAAATACCACCCCTCTGTCGCTACCCGGACCCAACACAGGGTCTTCGCCAAATACCACTCCCCGATCCTGGTCGGGGCCTTCAATCGGGACTTCTTTTGTCTTTGTATCCGCATCCGTGTCTCCCGTTTTGGCAGCCGAATCGTTTATATAGAGAATGTCGCCGTCTGTGGGTCGCAAAAAACCGGCAAAAAGATTAAGAAGTGTCGTTTTACCGCAACCGGAAGCACCGATGGCAACAACAAATTCCCCCTCTTTAATTGCAAGGTTGACATCTTTAAGTGCCTGAACAGATGGCTCTCCTTTCACGGAGTAGACAAAATTCACATTACGGGCAATTAAATTTGACATATATCTTCGATCTTCAACAAATAAAAGAAACGTCGTCGCGAACGACGACGTCCTTTTTTAGATTATTTTGTTATTTTGCAGCTTCGGCGGCAAACTTAGAATTAACAAAGCCGGCAAACGAAGACGGGAGATTGTCTACCTTCTTTTCTTTCTTCAAAAACTCCGCGGTAAAACGCAGAGCACGGGCACCGCCGCCATCTTCACCGCCACCAAGCCATGCCGCGGAAGCCTGTTCGGCCGCCGAAGGAAAGCTATAAAGAGCCAGAACACCGGGCACTTGACTCGCATCACCGCCGGCCAGGTCAGCAACCTTGCGCGCCTTGTCAGATTTTGCGCCCCAGCTTCCCGGATTATTGCGATAGTCGGCCGCATACTCGTCCAAGACTCTGACAAAATTAACCATGAACTTGTCGTTTGCACTCGCAAACTTTTTGCTCACGACCATACCGTCAAAAGTGGCTTTGCCCCAGGAACTCAATTGCCCGGAGGTAATCAAAACCTTGCCGTTTTTCTTGATTTCGCCCAAAGCGGGATCCCATACAAACGCGGCATCTATGTCGCCCCGTTTCCAGGCAGCCGAAATTTGCGGCGGTTGCAGGTTACGCAGACTGACATCTTTGGATTTCAAGCCGAATTGTTCCAATGCAAACAACATATGAAAATGTGTTGTGGATACAAACGGAACGCCGATGCGCTTGCCTTTAAGATCTTGCGGCGACAAAATACCCGAGCCATCTCGGACAACCAATGCCTCCGCGGAAGCAATGTCTTCAATGACCCAAAATAATTGAATCGGCAAACCGCGTGCCACGCCCGCGGCAATCGGACTGGAGCCCGCTACCGCCACATGAACATCGCCGGATGCCATCGCATTGATGACTGCGGAACCGGAGTCAAACTTTCGCCATTTAATTTTGTAGCCGGTTCTTTTTTCAAAGACACCATCCTTGATAGCAACTTTCCAAGGATTCATAATTCCCTGATAACCAATCGTCACCTCGGCTGCCCAAGCAAATGAGCCAAACAGCATAGCAAAGGAAAACGAAAAGATTATGAGAGACTTTCGTAAAAATGTTTTCATAATGATAATTTTTTTAATAGTTAATCACAAATATAATTTATATTGCGTTATTGTAATACAAAAATTCGTTAAAAGAGCACTTTTTATAAAAATAATCATTAATTGTTAATTTTACGCCGGAAGCAAAAAACAAGGAGCAAAACCCTTATTGTTATCGGCCGGCAAAGTCAGACCCGAGTTGGGAACCCAATTTGGGCTTAAATTCAGAAAGACGCAATTCGTCTGTCTTACCGTAAAAATCGCTGTGATCACTGTATATTAAGCCACCGCCACTCGCACGATGTTCGTTTAGCAGGGTCCGAACCGACAAAACGGCCGCGGGTGCCAAAGATGCAAATGGCTCATCCAGAATCCAAAGAGGACGCGGCAACAACAATAACTTTGCAAGACAAACCAACTTTCGCTGCCCCGCCGAGAGTTTGCCGCAAGGAAGGCAACCAATGTCCCGCAAGTTAAGGCGGGCAAAGATTGCATCCGGACTCGGCGTGTTGTGTTTTCCGGTATCGGACGAAATGCTTTGGTACCATAACAGCATTTCCGCCGCCGTCAACTCATCGGCAAGCGCGTCCTTGTGACCGAGATAATGTAAAGAAGTCTTCGCCCGGATTGTGCCCTCTTCGGCGACAAGCAGCCCGCAAAGGATCTTAATCAAACTGGTCTTGCCACTGCCGTTGGCGCCGACAATTCGCAAAGCATCTCCTCCTTTAAGGCGGAAACCGACTCCCGCAAACAAAAGATTGCCTCCCCGACGACAGCGGAGATTCTCCGCCCCGATCAGGACATCCGGCGAACTAACAGAATCATTTGGCAAGATAAAAAGAAAGAAGGTTCTACAATTTTACCACCGCTTTCGCCGGTTCTTTGATCTGAGGGCACACAATACCAAACTCAGAGCCCAAAATCTTTACGGGATGATGCGATTCGCAGTATCTTCTCGAGTTTTGAGCTCTCCCTTTACTTGTGTTCTGTGACAAAGTTCCCGTTTGCCGGAGCAACCTTTGACAAAAAGACCACCGCAAAAGTGGTAGAATAAAGATATGTTTCTTGTTAAAGGAAGAAGAACGCGGCCATGAGTCCCGTCAATCGCTCGGACAAGGAGCCCGCTTATCTGCTGCACCGCATCCCTTTTAGCGAAAGCAGTTTGATTGGATACTTCTTCACGCGCGAGCACGGGGTCATGCACTTGATGATGAAGGGGGCACGCAAAAACAAACAACTGACCGGCATCATTCAACCGGCACAAGAACTTTTTATTGCCTGGTCGGGACGAACGGAACTAAAAACTCTTTGCGATATCCACATACGCAAAGGTCACGCAGCCTATGCCGGCAAATTTCTAATTGTTCTGATGTATCTCAACGAACTTTTATACAAACTTCTCAAGCCGTTTGACGCCCACGCCAAATTGTATGACGCCTATCAGGATCTTCTAAGAGATGCCGAAAACACACCGCTTTCCGAGAAGGCATTGCGTTCTTTTGAGTATACCCTTTTCGCCGAGTTGGGCTATGGCCTGTCTTTTGCACACGATCACGGCAGCAAACAACCCATAAAAGCGGATCTGTTTTACATTTATGATCCGAGCGGAGGGTTTCGCCAAAGTCGGGAAGCCGGCGCGGAGAATGTCTATCCGGGTCGGATTCTCATCGCAATCGGGCGAAGAGAACTGGACGACCCGCGCGTTCTCAGGGCGGCCAAACTACTTAACCGAGCGGTGCTGCATCACTTGTTGGAGGGAAGGCCTTTGGTCAGTCGCAGTTTACTCGTCCGACCGCCGTTTTCGCAAGAGGACCGCCAATGAAAACCGAGTATCCTCTCCTGGGTGTGAATATAGATCACATAGCCACCATTCGTCAAGCCCGGGATACGGATTATCCGAGCCCGCTTGCCGCCGCCCTGGAAGCGGAGCGCGGCGGGGCGGACGGCATCACCGTGCATCTGCGAGAAGATCGACGACATATTCAAGACAGGGATGTTGCCGAACTAAAAGAAAAGATCGCAACCCGTCTGAATCTGGAAATGGCTTTAACAGATGAGATGCTCGCCTTTGCTCTGCGGATCAAACCCGCCTATGTTTGCTTGGTGCCGGAAAAACGCCGGGAACTGACCACGGAAGGAGGTTTGGATGTGGCGGGGGATCTGGCGGGGAATAAACAACGCATCCGCAAGGCATGCGAAACATTCGCGGCAGCGGGAATTCTTGTCTCGTTGTTCACGGAGCCGGAGCCAAAGCAAATGGAAGCCGCACACGCGGCCGGCGCTCCTTTTGTGGAGTTGCATACCGGGGCATACGCCAATGCCGCGGACAATCGGAGGGACGCGGAAATACACAGATTACTTGAAAGCGCGAAGTTGGCGGCACAACTTGGTTTGACCGTGAATGCCGGCCACGGTTTGCACTATGATAATGTTCGTCTTCTTACCGGCAAGAATCTTTTTTACGAACTCAACATAGGACATTCCATCGTTGCCCGGGCGTTGTTCGCGGGTATGCGGACCGCCGTGCGCGAAATGCGGGATATTCTTCGCAATCGGTAAATATCGGCAACATATGCAATACGGACCCTTGTTTTCTGCCGGCCGTCCCTGGGTGATCGGCCACCGAGGAGCAAGCGGGCACTATCCCGAAAACACCTTGCCCGCATTCGCGGCCGCCGTAAACGAAGGAGCGCACGGAGTTGAATTGGATGTTCAATTAACCCTTGACGAAGAATTGGCGGTGATCCATGACGACACGCTTGACAGAACCACAGACGGCACCGGGCCGGTTGCCAAAAAAACGATGGCAGAGTTACAAGGATTGGACGCGGGCGGTTGGTTTCATCCGAAATTTTGCAAGGCACGGGTGCCGAGCCTGGACGAAGTCTTAACACAGTTTGAAACGGAAAAAGTTCTTATTAATGTGGAAATCAAACCGCAACAGGATCCGCAACTCAGACGCAAGACCGAAGAACGATTTGCCCGGCTTCTTGCCGGCAGAAGAAACACGACAAATCTTGTTGTCTCGGCGTTTGACCGCCGAACGCTCTTTCAACTGCAAGAACTCTGTCCGCGACTTGCACTCGCCTCCCTGCACGACGAGATGCCGACCGAAAGAGAAATTGACGCAATTCGGCAACGCGTGCCAAACCTTGCTGCCTTTCACCTAAATGCCAAAAAATTGAGCGCGGGTGCCTTTGAATTACCGCCAAACATCCACATTCCTATCCTGGTTTGGACAACGGACAATATCGCATCGCTCGGTGCATTTTTGCAGCGCGGTGTCAGCGGTTTTTTCACCAATTATCCCAAAAGGTTCGCGACCGCCGCCCGCACTATTAAAGCGGGTATTTGCTAAGTCAAAATTAAAGACCAAATGCATGATCTCATAAAGGTTCCGGACCCTGAGTTTGGTATGGTGCGTCCTCAAATTAAAGAGCCGGCGGTTCTGTCGGACGGGTCCCAAATAGATAGGAAGCCGGATGAATGAACCGGGTAAGCAAGGCGGATAAAAGACGGAGATCTGTTTTGCTCTCGCCGGCACAGACAGCGGAAACTTGTTGTTAATAAAACTGTTTAGGTGCCTTCGCCGGCGAGACTGTGTGGTCTGTGAGGGCGGCCGGGCTGCACAATCTAGAGCGTCCTCATGATGCCCGCAAACAACTCTCGCCGATCCGGTTTTTGCAAAAACAATAAAAGTCCGGGGATGGGCGGGATCATACACCAAAAGTTACCGCTTATTAATCCTCTTATAATAATATCAATGCATCCAAAATTGAACTCTTGCGGCTTGATCCGTTATAGCCCGAATTACATTTATATGACTTACTTATCACTAATGAAGGAAATGAAGGATTTTGTGATGCATTTTTTGCTGCCGACAAACGGCAATTAGTCCCGTGCTTGCCTCCAAGTTATTCCTAACCACGCTGAAAGAGAACCCCAGCGATGCCCGGTTAATCAGCCACAAACTGATGTTGCGAGCGGGAATGATTCGCCCTCTTGCCAGCGGGCTATACAGTTGGCTGCCGTTGGGTTTGCGGGTGCGCCGCCGAGTGGAACAGGTGGTGCGCGAAGAAATGAATGCCATCGGCGGCGAAGAGATCCTGTTGCCCTGTGTTCAACCGGAAGATATCTGGCAGGAATCCGGCCGTTGGAATGATTACGGACCCGAGTTGCTGCGCTTTACGGACAGACACAATCGCCGTTTTTGCTTTGGCCCGACCCATGAAGAAGTAGTCACCGACATACTGCGCGGCGAAATCCAAAGTTACAAGCAGCTGCCTTTCATTCTTTACCAGATACATACCAAGTTTCGCGACGAAATTCGCCCGCGCTTTGGCGTGATGCGCGCGCGGGAATTCCAAATGAAAGACGCCTACAGTTTTCATGCGGACGACGCCTCTTTGGCGGAAACCTATGCCGACATGCGGCGCGCTTATACGAACATCTTTACCCGCCTGGGTGTTTCCTTTAAGGCCGTATCCGCGGACACCGGCACTATCGGCGGTAGTCTATCCGAAGAGTTTCATGTGTTGGCAAACTCCGGCGAGGAAGGCATCGTGTTTAGCGATCAAAGTGACTACACGGCCAATGTGGAACTGGTGCCGATTCCGCCGCCGCAGGGCAGGCCGCCGGCTCCCAAAGAAACAATGGAACTTGTAGATACACCCGGTGTCCGCACCATTGCCGATTTGGAAAAGAAGTTTGGGTTGCGCGCCGAATCCGGCGTAAAAACACTGATTGCGCGCGGCAAGGACTGGCAAAAGGACAAGCCACATTTGGTGGCTTTGTTTGTGCGCGGCGATCGCGAACTCAATGTTGTCAAAGCCGAGAAGACCGAAGTACTATTAAAGCCGTTCACGATGGCGGGTCGGGACGAAATAAAACAAAGCATCGGCTGCTCTCCCGGTTCGCTGGGACCTGTTAACATGCCGCTGACCTGTATCGCCGATCTGGAATTGCAACACTTGACAGACTTTGCCTGCGGTGCCAACATAGAAGCAAAGCATTACAAGGGTGTTAACTGGGGACGAGATTGCCCGCAGCCCGCATTTGCCGATCTGCGCAATATCACGGCGGGCGAACCGAGCCCGGACGGGAAAGGCACGGTGCAAATCATGCGCGGCATAGAAGTCGGACATATTTTTCAATTGGGCGCCAAGTATTCGGAATCCATGGGGGCTCGGGTTCCGGATAAAACCGGCAAGCAGGTCGCTGTCAAGATGGGCTGCTATGGCATAGGAGTGGACCGCATAGTGGCCGCCTGCATTGAGCAGAATCACGACGAGCGCGGCATCATATGGCCAAAATCGCTGACACCTTTTGATGCGGTCCTCATTCCCTTGCCGCCCAAAGACGCGGCTGTCGGGGAAAAAAGTGCGGACCTTTACAAATACTTACTCAAGTTGGGAATCCGTGTTGTCTATGATGATCGCGATCTGCGTGTCGGCGGGAAGTTGGCGGAATGGGAATTAATTGGCGTCCCGCTGCGGTTGATCGTCAGCTCCAAGTCGCTGGCACAGAATGCGGCCGAACTTAAAGAACGTGCCGGCGGAGACGCGCGTCTTATCCCGCTTGCGGATGTTGCCGACCGCGTCGCCGAATATTTTGGGCATTCTCAAAATGCCTTCAAATAAAGAGACGCAAGAATCGGGCTTCCGCCGGATCGGTATCGGCATCAATTCAGAAGGACCGGAAGTTCTCAAAACATGCAAACATCTCCTGTCGGTCCTGGAACAAACAAACAGACAGGTTAATTTCATAGGGCTGGCGCCCGCGGGCTGCCGGACGGACCGGATAAAAAGTATCCCCGCCGAAGCAATTGGCGAGCATTGCGATCTGATTGTGGTGGTGGGAGGAGACGGCAATTTTCTGCGGTTTGCCAAGGCCGCCGCCATACGGAATCTTCCTTTGTTGGGTGTCAACTGCGGTCGGGTGGGCTTTCTGACCGACTTGGCACATGACGACATCGCCGAGCAGTTACCCGCCATTCTGAACGGCAAGTGCCTGAGAGAAGAACACATTCTCTTGGAAGGAATGCTGCGGCGCGGCCGCCGCAACATCGGGCAGCGATTGGCTTTTAATGACCTTGTGATTCACTCCGGCAGCGGAAGGGTTCTGAAATTGGAATTGTTTGTTAAGGATCAGTTTGTCTATCGCGAACATTCGGACGGCATTATTGCCGCAACCCCCCACGGCAGCACCGCCTATGCTCTTTCCGCGGGCGGACCGATCATCGTCCCCCCGTCCCGGGTCATTGCACTGGTGAATATTTCACCGCAAACTCTGAGCAATCGCCCCTTGTTGCTTCCTTATAACAGTCCTGTCAGTGTCCGCATTCTTGACGGCAAAGATATCACCCTTTACGCGGACGGATGGGAAGACCTGGATGTTGAAGTCGGTGACAAAATTGATATTCGGGTATCCGAGCGAACCGCCAGATTGGTGCATCCGTGCAATTATGATTTTTATGCCGCATGCCGTAACAAGTTAGACTGGCAACCGCACATTTAATAAGTTTTAAGAAGCTTTTAAGAAGCTTTTAAAAAGCTTTAAAAAAGAATTAAAGAAGTTTAATAAAAGGTTTTAACAAGGCAGCCGTCAGGACGGCGAAACACCTGGCGGAATAAGAAATCCGCTCGTCTCGTCGATTGGATGGGATTGGATGGGATGGGATTGCTTATTTTTCCAACTCTATGAGCCGGGCATTTAGATTGCTGATACTCGCTTCAATTTGATCCAAGCGCTTTTTATTGGCATCGTTATCGCTCAGCAAGACGGCAAGTCCTTGTTGTAATTCGGCCATCACTCGGTTCAGTTCCGCGCGATCGTTTAAAGACTTTTCGCCAAATGCTTGCATATTCGTATCCAGTGTTTCCAGCCTTTTTCCGATTCCGCGCAGCCGCGCTCTTTCCGAGGCGGCACCGGATTGCAATGCCTCCGCCGAAGCGGACAACCGACGCATCACAGCACCGACATAGCGCACCTCTTTTGTTAACAAATTGATCTTTTCCTGTTGCTCCGTTATTTTGTTCTCCTGTGCCTGTCCCTGCTCCAAAGTCCAAAGATCCGGGCTTGGCTGCGGCACAGGCGATTCCGCAGGATGCTGCGGCACAAGTGGCTCCGGCCCCTCTTTCACCGTTTGAACCGCATCGCCCGACAAAAAACCCGACGGCAATCCCAAAACCCCGGCAACCCCGGACTCCAATCGTTTCGCATAAGTTTCCAAAAGAGCGCGCTCTGCGTATGCCAGATAAAATAAAATTAATATCAACGGCAAGAATACCCACAGGAACCGCGTGCGACGTTTCGGCGGTTGCTTGCTGCGGCGACGATGTCTGCCAATCTCTTCTTTTCTAACCTTCATAATTAAGAACCATTAAGATGTTCCCGTATGTCCGTAACCGCCGTCACCGCGCTCACTGTCTTCAAACTCCCCGGTCACCTCAAAGTCCATTCGGGCAATCGGCACAAGCAATAGCTGGGCAACTCGCTCGCCCGGCTGCAGCACATAGGTTTTATTACCGCAGTGATGGCAAGAGATTTTCAGTTCTCCCTGATAGTCGGAGTCTATCAAGCCGACGGTGTTGCCAAGGATCAAGCCGTGCTTGTGGCTCAGTCCCGATCTGGGCAAAATCAATGCCGCATATTTTTTGTCTTGTATGTGAATCGCGATGCCGGTTTGAAGCAACTGCTTGTCGCCCGGTTGCAACGACAAGGGCTTGTCCAGCAGAACCCGAAGATCCGCGGCCGCGGAGCCGGCCGTGGCGGGCTTGGGCGGGCCGTATTCCAGCACCCGTTTGTCCAGGATTTTTAAGCGAACTTTCTTTTCCACAGAAGCCCTATTTCGGTGATAATCTGCCGTGCCAAAAAGTCCTTACGGGCGCGCGCAAGTTTTTTCTTTTTAATGTTGCGGGCATCGGGACGCAATAACAAAATCTCATTCTCGTCTTCCTCAAATGCTCGCGGAATACGATTAACACAGATCATATCCAATTTTTTTTCACGCATTTTGGCAAACCCTTCTTTCACCAGGGCCGCTCCCGCGGAAGTCTGCGCGGCAAAACCAATCAATAGTCCGGGGCGATCGGAGCGATCGAGAGAAACCCTCAAGTCTCCCAGAATATCTTCCGTCTGTTCCACCGGGATACAGTCCCTGTAAAAATCTTTGGCGGGCTTGTCCCGCCGCGGATTTTGAGGTCGCAGGTCCGCCACCGCGGCCGCACTGATGAAAACATCGCAACTCTTGCCGTGTTCCAAAGAAGCGGTGTGCATCCGGCGCGCCGTCTCCGCCGCAACAAAGCGACAGCGCGGGGGTGGCTTCTGGCATGTGGGTCCCGAAATGAGGGTCGTCTTGGCGCCGGCTTCGGCCGCCGCCGCCGCCAGCGCATATCCCATCTTGCCGCTGCTATAGTTACCGATGAACCGGGCGGCATCCAGCGGCTCGCGCGTGGCGCCCGCGGTGACCGTCACCTTGCGTCCCGCCAGACTTCCCGTTTGAAACAGTTTTGCGGTTTCGGCAAGGATTTCCGCCGGCTCGGCAAGCCGACCGGGACCCGTTTCGCCGCATGCCTGCCAACCTTCGCCCGGCGAAATGATCGAGGTATTTGGTTGCTTCTTCAATAACTTGATGTTATCCGCCGTAACTCTCTTTGCCCACATTTCCTTGTTCATCGCAGGGGCAATCAGGCGCGGTGCGGCGGTCGCCAAAAAAACGGCGGCCAACAGATCATCGGCACTTCCTTGCGCCAACCTTGCCAAAAGAGACGCACTTGCCGGCGCAATGACCAATGCATCCGCCCGGCGTGCCAAAGCAATATGCCCCATAGCTGCCTCTTGTCGCTGGTCTGTCAATTCGGTATGCACAGGTTGACCCGAAAGGGCCTGCATAGTCAAGGGAGTGATGAACTCTGTGGCGGCACGCGTCATGATCACACGCACTGTCGCGCCGTTCCGCTGATACAGACGAGTCAGTTCGCAGGCCTTGTAGGCGGCGATCCCACCGCTAATGCCTAACAGAATATGCTTGTTAGTCAGCGAAGAAAATGACGGCGTCAAACTTCAAGGAAACTTCAGGAAAAACAGGGGCAATATTAATTGGAATCGGCGGGCGGCAATACATTAAGTTGCATCTTCATTCCGGCTTCGCAAGTGGTTGCGACTCGGTCCGCTCTAGAATTTTCCCGAAGAGTCAACCCGGCAAAAGAGCCGAAGTAAAAAGGCAATCCGGACCCAACTGAGGTTGCACTGCCAAGGTTAGCCGAAGTTTGCGATATCGCCAGCGAAGGCATTGCCCCCGGTCTTGGGCAGCCACCTTGAGAAGTAGGCTCATCCTGTTGAATCAGAACGACGGGACAACGATCCACAGATTGTCTTCCGGTAAAACTGTACACATTCGGGAATGGAAATGCGGACCGGGCAACCGGACACACAAAGCGAATATTATCTCCGGAGCGCACATCGATTTCGGGCAGATTCGCCGCATCGGCCGGCTTTATCCAAGCATTTTCCGCCATCCAGTGCACATAATGAAATTTTTCGTTGCCTATTTTTTTTCTTCCAACGACCTCCACATTGGCAAAGTATTCTTCCAAGGCATCGCCGGTGCCGTATCTTTCCGCCACCCTCAGCCTGTGCATTCCGGCCGACGGGGCCTGCGTGACGGACAGATCCCCGTTGGCGTTATTCATTTCAAAAAGAGTGGCATTGCCTTCCACAATCTCAAACCGCCGCCTAGCAGCATCGTCGGGGGAAGTCAAAGTCGGATGAATCCTGCCTATGACCGGTACACTGCCGTCCGCCGAAAAGTAAAAACTGCGATTGGCGGGATCCTGCACCAAAATGTGAATGAACCCTTCTGTGTCCCCCCTATCGTTTTCGGCTGTAATTTTCAAAACAAGGCTTTGAATCTTGGCGGGATCTAGCGGCTCCGTGATGTTGAAATTGCCAAACTCGTCAAACCCGAATATACTCGTATCAAACCCGCTGAAATTACCCAAGCCCAATTCGTTATGTCTTGTCACCGTGTAAGAGTTTTCAAAAATCAAGTTCGGCGCGCCGTTATACGGTTCACCCGGGACTGGTCGGATCACCGTCCTCTCCCGCAAAAGAGTTGGAGGATCTGTAGGAATATCCGTAACCCTTATTAAAACCATTATCCCGGTTTGATTGATCGCGTTTTCGGCACGCAGCCACACAACATAATCACCCACTGTCAAGGGTGCTCTCGCCGAGAGCACCGCGGTTGTGTCCGTTGTGCGTCCGATCTCAATATTCTCGGTGCCGTTAATGCGCTGAAAAATCGTCACCGGATGGCGTGTCGCAATTTCGTTAATTTCACCGCGCCGGTTGGGCGGGAATTCAAACACATAAGAATTTTGGATAAAAATCGGCGCGTCTTCGTCCATATCACGACAACCGTCTTGATCAAAATCAAGCGCGGTGTCGGTGGAATCCCAATCCAACACACCGCGCGGACATGCATCCGGAGCAGCGTTTAGTTTGCCGTCATTATCATCATCGATTTCCTCCGCAAAACCGTCGCGACAACCGTCGCCATCGTGATCCGAAGTCGTATTGGATACCCAGTTGACTTCGCCTGCCCGCGGGCAGTCATCATCCCCATCATCCTTTGCATCATTGTCATCATCATCATCAAGGGAATCCGGCAGAGAATCTCCGTCCGCATTGACGCCCGTGCTGGCCGTAAGATTGACAATGAGTGTGCTTTCGGCACCGTCGCCAATCCGTGCAAATACCAAAAAGGTGTAATTGCTCTCATCCGTAAGACCGGTAATGTCATGCACGGCTCTTTCCCCCGGCATGGTTTGATCACTTTTTTGTGCGCTGCCGTTGGTTGGCCCGACCCAACTAATGTTAAAGGAAGTGACATTCATCAGATCCCGGTACTCCCAAATTAATTGCATACCGCCTTGGGACGGAATCGCCATCTCGAACACTGTCGCGTCGGATGTGAGTTGGGTTGCGACCCGCACCAAAACCATGACCTCGGTTTGACCGACCGCATTTTCGGCACGCAGCCACACAACATAATCACCGGCTGCCAGGTCTGTGCGCGCCGAAAGCACTGCGGTTGTGGCGGTTGTAATTACAATCTCAATATCCTCGGTGCCGTTAATGCGCACAAAATCCGTCACCGGATGGCGTGTCGCAACCATACCGATCTCACCGGGCTGCTCGAACTGCCCGGACAAAAATTCAAACTCATAAGAATCTTCGGTAAAAATTGGCGTGTCTTCGTCCCTATCACGGCAACCGTCTTGATCAAAATCAAGCGCGGTGTCGGTGGAATCCCAATTCAGCTCTCCCTGCGGGCAGTCATCCGGCGCATCGTTCGGCCTG